>NZ_JBICLB010000005.1:0-806907 GCF_043104845.1 Delftia sp. WSY_7
AGGCCGGGCGCATCATCCAGATGCACAGCCGGGATCCCTCGGCCAAGGAGGACGAAACGGGCTGGCGCACCGAACTGCGCCACGACGCCCAGGCCCGACTGGTGGCCATGCGCAGCCTGGCCCCCGACGCCAGCGTGCTGCAAGAGCAAAGCTGGCGCTACGACGCGCTGGGCCACCTCACGGAAACCGGCACCGGCGGCTGGCCCGGCAACGGGGACAAGACGGGCAATGCCGCCTATGCGGCCCAGACCCGCCAGCACCATGACGCCCTGGGCCGCCTGCTGTGGAGCGCCGATGTCCGAGGCAGCTTCACACAGCACCGCTACGACACGGAAAGCCGCCTGCTGCAGTCCGGTCGCTACGGTGGCCGCGCCGATGACGGCAGCCGCCTCATGGCCCAGGTGCAGACCTACCAGCCCGGCGCGCCAGAGCAGCCGCCATCCGCCGCAGACAAGGCCGGCACTGAAACTGCACCGCAGGCACGCCAGTTCTACGACGACTTCGGCCGCAGCGTCGCCACCCTCAGCCCCGACAGCGGCCTGAGCATTCGCGGCTACGACGCCACCGACCGGTTGGTCTCGGGCCGCGACGCCCTGGGCCAGCAGGCGCGCTACGAATACGACCTGCGCGGCCGCATCCTGCGCCAAACCATCACGCAACTGCCGCAAGATGGCGCGCGGCCACGCACCACCACCACCCGCTGGCGCTACCAGGGCCCCAGGCTGGTGGCGCTGGAGCATCCCGAGCAAAGCGAGGCCTACGAATACAACGACAGGGGCCTGCGCGTGCGCAAGCGCATCACCCGCCATGAAGAAAGCGGTGCAAACGGTGAAAGCGGGGAGAGCAGCCAGCACCACACCCTCCACTACGAATACGACAGCCACGGCAGACTCTCCGCCGCCAGCCTTCCCGACGGCAGCTGGCTGCACTACCTGCGCGACGGCCATGGCCAGATCACCGGCCTGCAGCGGCAGCGCGTGCGCACTCCCTGGCTGCGCTGGCTCAGCCCGGCGCAAACCATTGCCACCGGATTCGAGCGCGACCTGGTGGGACTGCGCAGCTGGCAGGCAGGCAACGGCATCGAGGCCCGCTATCAGCGCAGCCGCGAAGGTCTGCTGGCGCGCATCGTCTACCGCCAGACCGGCAAGAACAACACACGCACTGCCTCTGGCACATCCCATGACTGGATGCTGGGTGCCCGGCCCACCGACATTGCAGAGCAACTGCTAGGCCTGACCCCGGCCCATGCGGCCGAGCCCATGCAAGCCAAGGCACAGGCCACTGCAGCAACTGCCGCGCAAACGACAGCCGAACCGGCGCCCGACCAGCCGGGAGCCCTGGGCCAGCCCACCGACCCCCAAGCCCTGCTGGACATGCGCTACCTGTGGGACAGCCAAGGCAACCTGCTGCTGCGCCAGGACCACTACAGCCAAGCCCCGCAGACTTTGCACCAGGACAGCCATGCCTACGACATGCACGACCGCCTGATCGTCCAGGTCCAGCGCACTGGCCAGGAACTGCGCTCCAGCCGCTACCACTATGACGAGGCCGGCAGGCGCACCCTGGACCAGCAGAACGTGGCCTCCGGCGATCTGCAGGCGGGCACGCGGGCCATCGCCTACCTGCCAGGCAGCCACCGCTGGAGTGCCGAGCGTGCAGCGGACCAGAAAGACACAACCACGCAACGCACCCAGTACAACGCCAACGGCCAGCCCCTGCAGGCAGGCCCGCGCAGCTACCGCTGGGACGCATTGGGGCGGCTGGAACAGGTCAGCGAACAGGGCGCCTCGCTGGCCCGCTACCGCTACAACCACCGGGGCGAGCGCATTGCCAAGCACACCGGCAAGGCCCAAGGAGGCAGCCGGGCGTACCTCTACGAATCCGGCCAACTCAGCGCCGAACTCGATGCCCAGGGCCACATCACGCGCCAGTACATCCACCTGGGCCAGTGGCCCCTGGCCGTCATCGACACGCCCCAAGGCCGCAAGCCTGCGGATGGCCCCGGCACGCTGGGGCGCATCGTGCAGGACCTGGGCACCATCGCGGGCCGTTGGGTGGGCGGCGGCGAACGCCTGGCCTGGCTGCACACCAACCACCTGGGTGCCGTGGAAGCGGCCACCGACACGCAAGGCCAGTTGATCTGGCGTGCACGCTACACGGCGTTTGGCCGGCAGCAGGTGCTGTCCAAGGCATCGGAGCCCGGCTTTGAAATGCCGCTGCGCCTGCCGGGCCAGTACCACGATGCTGAAACCGGGCTGCACTACAACCTGCACCGCTACTACGACCCGGACCGGGGCCAATACCTCACACCCGACCCGCTGGGCACGCCGGATGGGCCCAATCCCTACAGCTATGTGCGGGGCAATCCGCTGCGGTATGTGGATCCGGAGGGGTTGATTCTGTTTGCGTTTGATGGGACCAATAATTCCAATCCACCGCCCGAGGGCGATACTTTGTCCAACGTCTACAAGTTTTATTTGGCGTATGACGAAAAATCAAACGGGGAGAAATGGTACATGAACGGAGTGGGCCGCGATGACAAGGAGGGAAAAATCATCGCACCAAAAAATGACTACAAAGTGGCAACTACCGCACGTGCGCGTGTGGACCATATGCTGAAAAATCTGGATGAATTCCTGGAGGAGCATACGTTTGCAGATGGCAAAAAGGTCAGCATCGATATCGTGGGTTTCAGCCGTGGTGCAGCCATGGGCCGGGACTTTGCGAACCGGGTTGCCACCCGCATCAAAGAACAGCATTGGAAAGAGAAATCCGAGTGCATGGAGCTAAATTTTTTGGGATTGTGGGACACAGTGGCGCAATTTGGCGCAAATGGACTGCACAATGATCAATGGCAACTGGCCATTCCTTCTGAAGTGCGGCATGTTTTCCACGCAGTAGCACTCAATGAGCATCGCTACCTGTTCCCAGGAGAGGGCATAAACCGAGGAACTCAACTCGGATTCATAGGCAGCCATGCGGATATTGGCGGCAGCTTTGGGACTGGAGACTTATCTAATGTGGCGTTGAACTGGATCGCTGAGAAGGCAAAGGAAAGCGGTTTGAAAATGAAAAAATGGGATGAAATTGGCAATGAGGCTTGGGGAAAGGTAACAGAGCCAGTTCTCCACGATAAAAGCTACATCTACTCAGATCCACCAGATGACAGCGCCTTTTGCACAAGAGATAACAATGGAAGATCAAAAGACTGTATCCCCAGGAAAAAGCTTAGCCCTGGCGGCATGAGTCATGAAGAAAGTCAACGATTCATCATTTACAGAACCAGACCGGGAATGGATTCAGATGGAGTTTCCCGAATCACCGGAGACATCAACATGAAGGAGTACACCCAATGGCTCAAAGAAAACTATGGTCTTACCGTCGCACTGCAATAGTCTATTTCTGCTCGACAATCGCATCCTCTCTGATTGGTTGTGCGCATCGGAAGCCAGGCTTCGGCTTATCGCTGAAATTTTACAATAAAGGCTCTCGCCCGCTGGTAACCAGAAGATTTGATTTTGACGAAAAACGAGGACCAATACCTGGCTATCTTGGCCCTGGTGGAGGTGGCGCAAATATGAGCTTCATGCCAGGAGACATTAAAGGCGGAGTGCCGAAATCTGTAGAGGCAGAATGGGTTCTTCATAGTGAGGAGTTTCTAGCTTGGTCAAAAAATACTCCAGACAATGAAAGATATTCAAAGGAAAATCGTGAAATCTATAGAAAACTCTGGGCCGCCAATCCCCATTACGTACAGCGCGTAGACCTGACTCCCATTCTGACCCCAGAGCTCATCGCAAAAGTCCAAGCAGACCGGGAGAACACTCAGTTAAAAATGATTGTCATATTTCGAGATGACAAGGTGGAAATCACCGTTGAACCTTATAAGTGGCGCTAAACAGAAGCAATTACTCAGGACATTCAACAAGGGACATATGCAGGAAAATAAACTCCAGCCCATCCATGACGAGATGGATGCAAACCCCGTAAGACAGGCGCGCAACAACCATGCCAGAGCCAGTCCGGACAACGGTATGCCCGAGACCGCAGAAGAGCCACCCACCATGCATCGTCGCCCCATCGCCGCCCGGGAGCATGGCTGGGCGCGGGCATTGAGCTCTGCGCTGGCGCGGTGTGCGATCACGCCCAACCAGATCTCTGTGTTCAGTGTTCTGTTTGCAGGAGCAGGCGCTGCCATGCTGGTGTGGATGCCGACGCCCATGGGGTGGCTTGGCTGCGCAGCCTGTGTGCAATTGCGTCTGCTGTGCAATCTGCTGGATGGCATGGTGGCCGTGGAAGGGGGCAAGCAAACCCCAACCGGCACGCTCTACAACGAGTTTCCCGATCGGATAGCAGATTCGCTGCTGCTGCTGGGCCTGGGCACTGCGGCTGGGCAGTCCTGGCTGGGATGGTTGGGCGCCCTGCTGGCTGCATTGACCGCCTATGTGCGGGTAACGGGCGCCAGCCTGGGCCTGGACCAGGATTTTCGCGGTCCCATGGCCAAGCAGCATCGTATGGCGGTGCTGACAGCGGCCTGCCTTTTGGCCGCAGGGCTGGGCCTGCTGGGCCACGAAGTTGCTGGCCCGATTCTGGGTACTGCCGCCTGGGCCATCGCACTCGGGGCCCTCCTGACCTGTGTGGCCCGCACCCTGGCGATTGCCAGGCTGTTGAAAGGAGGCTGAGATGCTGCCGCACCTGCTTGCCGCCTCGGCACGGATTTTCATTGGCGCCTATCCGCGCTGGCAGGGCTCAAGCCCGCAGTCGCGCCAACGCGTCTACTTTGCCAATCACGCCAGCCATCTGGACACGGTGGCGCTATGGGCAGCACTGCCAAGCCATCTGCGCGCCCGTACCCGACCGGTAGCCGCCCGCGACTATTGGGGACGCGGATTGCACAGCCTGCTGGCCTTGCGCGGCTTCAATGCCGTGCTGATAGACCGCCACCGCGCCCAACCCGAGCAAGATCCGTTGCAGCCGCTGTATGAAGCCCTGGAGCATGGTGATTCACTGATCCTCTTTCCCGAGGGCACGCGCCATCAGGAAACCGTGCCCCAGCCGTTCAAGGCCGGCCTCTACCACCTTGCCCAACGTTTTCCTCAGGTGGAGTTCATTGCCGTCTATCTGGACAATGCGCGCCGCTGCCTGCCCAAAGGCAGCGTGGTGCCTCTGCCACTGATCTGCACCGCACGGTTCGGGCCACCCGTCGAACTGCAGCCTGGCGAGAGCCGCCAGGATTTTCTGGAGCGCGCCCGCGCAGCAGTGGAGAGCATGGCATGAGCACCCCATTCCAGGACTACCTTCCCGCCTCGTTGGTGGCCGCCGCCAGCGCACGTGTGCCCGACAGCTTCTGGTGGATCTTCGTTTCCCTGCTGGGGCTTCTTTCCGTGGCCAGCGCCACAGGCGCGGCCTTGTCGCTTTACCGCCCCGGGCTTGTGGTCCAGAACCTCAACGCACGCATACGGTCTTGGTGGCTGATGGTCGCGATTCTGGTCATCAGCTTCTTGCTGGGCAAGACAGTCACGCTGGCGCTATACGGAATGCTCTCGTTTTTTGCGCTGCGCGAGTTCATCTCACTGACGCCGACGCGGCACGGAGACCATCTTGCCTTGTGTCTTTGCTTTTATGTAGCGATCCCGTTGCAGTATTGGCTGATCGGCACGGACTGGTATGGCCTGTTCTCCATCTGCATTCCTGTCTATGCCTTTTTGCTGCTGCCTGCGGTGTCTGCACTGTCAGGCGATACCACGGATTTTCTGGCGCGCAGTGCCAAGGTCCAATGGGGCCTGATGCTCACGGTGTATTGCCTGAGCCATGCTCCGGCGCTGATGCTCTTGCAGATCCCTGGTTACGAAGGCCAGAGCCTGATGCTGCTGCTTTATCTGCTGCTGGTCGTGCAGTTGAGCGATGTCCTGCAATATGTGTTTGGCAAGCTCTTTGGCAAGCATCTGCTCGCCCCCCAGGTCAGCCCGTCGAAAACCGTGGAAGGCCTGATAGGAGGTGGCCTGAGCGCGGCATTGGTGGGAATGGGCTTATGGTGGATCACGCCCTTCACACCGGTTGAATCAGGACTGCTCTCACTATTGATCGTGCTGTGCGGTTTTCTGGGAGGTCTGGCCCTGTCAGCCGTCAAGCGCAGCCTGGAGGCGAAAGATTGGGGCGAGATGATTCAAGGCCATGGGGGCATGCTGGATCGCCTGGACTCCGTGGTCTTCTCTGCGCCTGTGTTCTTTCATGTTGTGCGTTATATCTATGCATGAATAATCAAGCACACACTCCGAAAAATGCCGTACGCCAGAAAATCATTCATTAAGCCATTCGGAATATTTCATGAAAATATTTCAATTATTAATCATATATTTCGCAACCAGCATCAATCAAGCGTACGCAAAGATAAATTTAGCCAGTACAAATACAAAGCCAGCACACCCTCCGTATGTACAACTAATCTCACCAAATGGCAGCTCGCATCTAATCAAGTCAAGATTAAAAATACACTCATCTAAAAACACCTCACCTCTATATATTCAAGAGATGAAATGTGGTTCAGAAGAATCCACCGAAATAATTAATGCACCGATCAGTCTTTACATCTTCCCTTCACTTGCAAAAACCGCCCAATACCGTCCATTACTAATCAACATGGGCCATAAAGGCGATTCGGAAATCCTGCAATTAAATAAGGACTTGTCAATGGTATCTCGCACCAGACCATTGAGCGAAATGACACTTGTCCGCAGTATCGCCGAAAGCGCCAAAGGCTATTTTATAGGAGGAGTCACAGAAAAAGACATGCCATCCCTACAGCACCTCAGCCATGACCTGAAGAAAAGCAAACCACTTGAAATACGAGGCAACCGCCGTGGGGAGACAACGACGCTTTTCGAAAGCCATGGGCGCATAATCGGCATCATCAATTATTACGCAGAGAAAAACCCTCAGCAATCTATCAAATCGGCACTGAGAGCCTATGGTGCCACAGGAAATCTGTTGGTTGAAATTCCTTTGAATTCAACTGCAACCACAGGCGTTGCACTCCATGATGGAGGTCTGGCCATCAGCTACTGGATAGGCGGACAGCTCTATGTAGAAAAACGATCGGAGAATTTTGGATTTCTATGGAGGACAAAGCTCCATCAACGCCAGAATACCTCTTCCATTTTTGGGAAAATGGTAGAGGTGGGCAAAGACATTGCATGGGTTGGCGTAAATGATAGGAAGCTCCTAGTACACCGCATCAGTCATCAAGACCAATCAGTCCATACAAGCATAGATACAGAATCAGGTGTAGTGGCATCCGGCAATGATTTCAACTACGTGCATGCTTATGGCAACGAGCTGCATATCGTGAGCGCGGACTCTCGCCTCAAGACCGACTCAGGCGCCAATCGCACCGAATTCTGTTTCATTGAAAGCCGGGATTTCTGAACTGCCCTGGCATTTCAAGGCAGCCACAGGCCATGACCTGACCGTGGCCTGCCCCAAGCCGGCGTCATCCTGCCGGCCCTTCCCCTCACCGCAACGTAAACACCTCCAGCGACCGCTCCAGCGACTGGGCGCTGGCGCGCAGTGAACCGGCTGCGCCGGCCGATTGTTCGACCAGGGCGGCGTTTTGCTGGGTGACGGAGTCCAGCTGGGCCACGGCGTCGTTGACCTGGGCGATGCCTACGGATTGTTCGCGCGTGGCGATGCTGATCTGGTGGACCAGGTCGCTGACGCGGCCCACGGCGTCGACCATGCCGTCGATGGTGCGGCCTGCGGCGTCCATGCGGGCGTTGCCGTCGTTGATGCCGTCCACGGTGCGGTTGATGAGGCCGCTGATTTCCTTGGCGGCGGAGGCGCTGCGCTGGGCCAGGGCGCGCACTTCGCCCGCCACGACGGCAAAGCCGCGGCCCTGCTCGCCTGCGCGTGCCGCTTCGACGGCGGCATTCAGGGCCAGCAGGTTGGTCTGGAAGGCAATGCTTTCGATGACGCCGATGATCTCGCCCATGCGGCGCGAGGAGCCGCGGATGTGCTCCATGGCAGCGCCCACTTCCTGGATGGCGGCGCCGCTCTTGCCGGCGACCTGGCGGCTCTGGTCGCTTTCATGGGCCATGAGCTGGGCCGTGTCGGCGGTCTGCGCCACGGTGCCCGATATCTCTTCCATCGAGGCCGCCGTCTGCTGCAGGCTGGTGGCCTGGGATTCTGTGCGCTGCGCGAGGTCGAAGCTGCCCTGGGCGATCTCGTGGGCCGTCGTGGCAAAGCCGCGCATTTCGGTGCGCACGTCGCCGACCACGGCGCGCAGGTTGATCTGGATCTGCTGCAGCCGCTGCATCAGGGCGCCCATGGGGCCGCTGTAGTCGTGCTGCATGTTGGTGCCCAGCTGGCAGCTGGCAATGTCGGCGGCAAAGCCGCTGGCCTGCTCCAGGCCCGCCACGCAGCGCTGCTGGAAGCGCCACAGCACAAAGCTGCCACCCGCCAGCAAGACGGCCAGGCGCGTGCCCCAGGCTGCGGCGCCCTGCCAGCCCAGCAGGTCGGGCAGCATGGCGGCCAGGCCCACGCCACCCAGCATCAGCGCCATGCGGGCTGTCAGGCCCAGGTCGCTGCGGCGGTCCCACAGGCCTGCCAGGCCCAGGCGGCGCAGTTCGCCGCCGCGCAGTCGCAGGGTTTCCTGGCCGGCATCGGCTTCGGCGCGCATGCGGGCATAGAGGGCTTCGGCGGCCTCGATCTCGTCCGGCCGGGGCTTGGTTCGCACCGACAGGTAGCCGCGCGGCCTGCCGCCTTCCATGATGGGCGTGACGTTGGCGCGCACCCAATAGTGGTCGCCATTCTTGCGCCGGTTCTTGACCAGGGCAGTCCACGGGTAGCCGTGGGCGATGGTGCGCCACATGTCCTTGAAGGCGGCGGCCGGCATGTCCGGGTGGCGGATGAGGTTGTGCGGCTGGTCGATCAGTTCCTCGTAGGTATAGCCGCTGACCCGCACGAAGGCAGGGTTGCAATGGGTGATCTCGCCCTTGGTGTTGGTGACGGATACCAGCAGCTCATCGCCCGGAAAGTCGTAGTTGAGCTGGCTGACGGGCAAATTCACGCGCATGGGTACCACTCCTTTGGGATGTCTCTTGTTCTTGTGAAATGGCAAGGCGAAGCGCTCTGAAGCCACCGGAATCCATCAAACGGAAACACAAATTCACATTTCCAAATCATCTCACAGCACGGCAACCCCAGTCCCATGCTCGGAACTGGTGCATGGTTTTACAGCGTGTGCGCCAGATTTGTGGTGATGATTCAGAACAGTTGAGGTGTAAAGGGATCGCTGTCCGGCGCGGGCTGGGCCGGTCCCCTGAGCAGTTGCTCGCGCGCCAGCGGGTCGTGGGCGGTGGCGTTCCAGTCGGCCGTGCGAACGAGGTTGCCCACGCGCACGCCCAGCAGGCGCAGCCGCTTGGCCAGGGGCACGCGCTTGAGGCATTGGCCTGCGGCGCGGCGCAGGGTGGCGGCATCGGCCATGGGCAGCTCCAGCGTGTGGTCGCGCGTGGCGGTCTTGAAGTCGTCGTAGCGCAGCTTGATGCCCACGGTGCGGCCCATGTAGCCCTTGCGCTGCAGGTCCTGGGCCAGGCGTTCGCACAGGTCGGTGAAGATGGCGCTCAGTTCGGCCCGGTCGCGCACGGCATGCAGGTCGCGCTCGAAGGTGGTCTCGCGGCTCATGGAGACGGGCTCGCTGTGCGTGACCACGGGCCGGTCGTCACGGCCCCAGGAGGCACCATGCAGCCAGTTGCCGTAGGCGCGGCCAAACCATTGCACGAGCTGGGGCAGGCTTTGCGCGGCCAGCTCGCCGATGGTCCGTATGCCCAGCGCCTGCAGCTTGGCGTCGGCCTTGGGGCCTATGCCATTGATCTTGCGGCAGGCCAGCGGCCAGATGACGGTCTGCAGGTCCTCGGGCTGGACGATGGAGATGCCGTTGGGCTTGTTGAATTCGCTGGCCATCTTGGCCAGCAGCTTGTTGGGGGCCACGCCGATGGAGCAGGTCAGGCCCGTGGCGTCGGTGATGGTTTTCTGGATCAGCCGAGCCAGCACGCGCCCGCCTTCGCGCTGGCCGCCAGGCACGTCGGTGAAGTCGATGTAGACCTCGTCCACGCCGCGGTCCTCCATCAGCGGGGCGATGGAGACGATGATCTCCTTGAACATGCGCGAGAAGCGCCGCACCTCGGCAAAGTCCACGGGCAGCATGATGGCCTGGGGGCACAGGCGCGCGGCCTTCATCATGCCCATGGCCGACCCCACGCCGAACTGGCGCGCCGGGTAGGTGGCCGTGGTGATCACGCCCCGGCCGACGTAGTCCTTGAGGCGCGAGAACTCGTCCACCGGAATCTCGTGCAGCCGCCCGGCGTAGCGCGCATCCAGCGCCTCGTCATGCGCGCGGCGCCCGCCGCCGATGACCACGGGCAGCCCCTTGAGCTGCGGATAGCGCAGCAGCTCCACCGAGGCATAGAAGGCGTCCATGTCCAGGTGGGCGATGCGGCGCGCAGGCGCAGCATCGGCAGGGCTTGCGGGTGTCGTGGGTGTCGTTTCAGGCACGCCGCCATTATTGCGGCAACTGTGCATTCATACAGCCTGCAGGGCTTGTTCCCACAGGCCCTGGACCATTCATCCCTGCAGGCAGATCAGCACCAGTCCCAGCACCATCAGAGCCATGCCGATCTTCTCCTGGCGGCTCAGGCTTTCGCTGAGCACGCGGCGCGAGACGATGTAGCTGAACACCACCTCGACCATGCCCAGCGTGCGCACGGGCGCGGCGCCTTGCAGGGCGTAGGCGGTGAACCAGGCCAGCGAGGCGGCCGCGCCCATGCCGCCGGCCAGCAGCGACACGCGCCAGGCGCGGAAGATGGGGCGCAGGCCCTGCGCGTGGGTGCGCGCAATCCAGGCGCCCAGGCCCAGGGTCTGCATGAGCTGGGCAATCAGCACGCCCCAGGCGCCCGACAGCCAGGGAGATATCTCGCCCAGGCGCGCCAGTTCCACGGCGCCGCCCCGGTAGCCCACGGTGGCGATGGCAAAGCAGGCACCGCAGGCCAGGCCGTAGAGCGCCGAGCGGCTGGCCCAGGCCGACAGCGACAGCATCTGGCCGCGCGGCGGCAGCGACAGGATGAGCACGCCCAAGGTGGCCAGCGCCATGGCCAGCAGGGCCACGGCCGTGGGCAGCTCGTGCAGGAAGAGGCCTGCGAACAGGGCGACCTGCAGCACCTCGGTCTTGGACAGGGTGACGGCCACGGCGAAGTTGCGCTCCTTCATGGCCAGCAGCAAGGCCGCCGTGGCCGCTACCTGGAAGAAGGCGCCCAGCGCGATCCAGCCCAGGTAGGCCCAGGAGAACCGGGGCAGCGCCCAGGCCCCGTCCCCTCCCAGGTACAGCGCCAGCAGGTAGATGCCGGCAAACGGCAGGCCGTAGAGAAAGCGCACCAGGGTGGCCGGCAGGGTGCCGAGTTCGGAGGTCAGCGAGCGCTGGGCCGTATTGCGCACAGTCTGGGCGGCTGCGGCGAACAGCACCACGGGCACCCACAGCCAGGTCAGGTCTTGGAGGGAAGAAAGCATGTCGGCAAAAAAGGGAAGGCACCGCCGGCATGGCGCGGGCGACTGAGTGCCGGCCAGCATAGCCGCCGGTCGGGCACCAGGCGCACGCACTTGGAGAAGGCTGCCGCGCCCGGCAGCGAAACAGAGGCCGGCCAGCCAACGCTGCACGCGCGCCCTGCTCTGGCCAGGGCAAGCAGGCTGCGTTGTGCAGCAGCACGGCCGTCGCCAATGGCGAGCGGGCCTGCGCGGCGCGCTACAGGTCGCGCCGGATCAGCGCGCCCTTGAACAGCACCGGTCCCGTGGGCCCGGTCTGGCTGGGCACGCCGCCCTTGGGCTCCAGGCTGATGGCCAGGGCAGGTACGCCCTGGACTTCGGCGGCCGCTGCCGTCAGCTTCACGAGCTTGTCGCGTCCCAGCACGCCCAGCGATTGCGGGCCGCCCTGGGGCGGCAGGGCCCACAGCTGCAGCGATTTGTCTGCGGCCTCGTGGAAGTCGCCCACGCGCTGCAGCACCAGGCTGTTCTTGCCGGGGTCGAAGGTCACGAGCATGGAGGCATCGGCCTTGTCGTCGGCCAGCACGGCCACGTACTGGATCTGGGGCGTTGCCTGCAGCGCGACCTGGGCGGCCTGCAGCTGGTTGCGCAGCACGGCCAGCTGGCGCTCACCGCTTTGGCGCAGGTCCTGGTGCGACCACAGCCCCACGGCCACGGCCGCCACGGTGGCGCAGGCGCCCAGCAGGGCCGCGCCGCGCCACCAGGCCAGGGCACGGCCCACGCCGGATTTCGCGCGTTCGTCCAGGCCTTGCCCATCAACGGCGCGCCGCCGGTGCGGCTGGGCGGCGCGGGCTTTTTCGGCCTGCAGCAGGTTGTCGATGCGGACCCAGACCGCATCGTCGGGGCGCACGGGAGCCTGCATTTCGGACAGGGCCGACCAGCGGCCCTGCCACAGCAGGGCGGCGGCGCGCACCGGGGCCTGGTCACGGGCCAGTTGCTCGAAGCGGCGGCGTGCCGCACCGCGCAGCGTGCCCAGGGCGTATGCGGCGGCCAGCCGGTCCAGCAGTTCGGGGTGTCGGGAAATATTCATGGCAAATCCTTGGGCCGCTCAGAGCATGTCATCTGCATCACGCATGGCGCGAGAGGCAGCGGCGCAACTGCTCCAGGCCGCGCCGGATCCAGGTTTTGACCGTACCCAGCGGCAACTGCAGCTGGCCGGCCAGTTCGCCGTGGCTGAGGTCACGCAGGTAGGCCAGGCTGACCACCTCGCGCTGGCGGCCTTCCAGCCGCTCCAGGCACTGGTACAGCGCCACCGCCTGCTCGCTGGCCTCGGCCAGTTGCAGCGGGCCCTGGCTTTCATCGCTCCCGCCGCCATGGGCCGCCAGTTGCGCCTCATCGAACTCCTCGTTCAGGTGCAGGCGTTCGGCGCGGCGCCGGCGCAGGAAGTCCAGCGCCCTGCTGCGCACCACCAGGCCCATCCAGGCCAGCGGCGGGCTCAGCGAGCCCCGGTAGCCCGAGGCGCTGCGCCAGATGTGCAGGTAGCTGTCCTGCAGCACGTCTTCGGCCCAGTCCTTGTGCCGCAGGATGCGCAGCGCAAGCCCGTACAGCCGGGACGAGGTGGCCTCGTACAGGCTGCGGAGCGCGGGCTCGTCCTGCGCTGCGATGCGGTCCAGAAGGTCCATCAGCTCTTGGTCGGTTGGTGTGGTGCCCATGCACGCATTGTGGGCGAGCGGGCGGCCCCGTGGCCCGCACTGTTGCGTCGCCGCCCCGGGGGGCTTGTCGTGTCCTTCAATCGGCTGCAGGGGTCATATCGGTGGCCTGCAGGGGGTCTGGTACCGGTCTGCCGGCCTGCGCCGGCTCTCACTGGGCAATACGCAGCACATTGCGAACCGGATGCGGATAAATTTTTTTGCACCCAGGTGAATCCAACCTCACCCATGCTGCGTATTCCGTGTGTCGCGCCCCGGACAGCGGTCCAAGGCGACATCCCTCAACCCCTCGACCTGGAGAACCTCATGAGCTACATCCTCCCCCTCGGCCTGGCCACCATGGCTGCACTGACGCTTGGCGCCTGCTCCTCCATGGACATGAGCAAGAGCTATTCCCAGTCCGGCCTGCCGGCCGCCGTGCAGGTGCCCGCAGGCCACAAGGTCGCCATGGAAACCGTCGGCATCGGCCAGATCACCTACGAGTGCCGCGCCAAGAAGGACCAGGCGATGGAGCAGGAGTGGGCCTTCGTCGGCCCCGATGCCCGCCTGACGGACCGCCAGGGCCGCGTCATCGGCCGCTACTTCGGCCCGCCCGCCACCTGGGCGCACCAGGACGGCTCCAAGGTCACGGCCACCCAGGTCGCGGTGGCTCCGTCCAGCGCAGGCAACATCCCCCTGCAACTGGTCAAGGCCGAACCTGCCACCGGCATGGGCGCCATGCAGGGCGTGACCTATATCCAGCGCGTGGCCACGCGCGGCGGCGTGGCGCCGGCCATGGCCTGCAACAGCTCCACGCTGGGCCAAAAGCAGGTGGTGCAGTACCAGGCCGACTACATCATCTGGAAGGCTTCCTGATCCGCCGCCACCGGTGCCGCTACGGCTGCCCGCCCCCTGCCCCGAAGGCCGAGGGCGGCATGCCGAACTGGCGCCTGAAGGCCAGCGAATAGGCGCTGTGACTTTCATAGCCGGCCTCCAGCGCCACCTGCACGATGGGCCGGCCGGCCAGCAGGGCCTGCATGGACGACAGCAGCCGCGCGCGCTGCCGCCAGCGGCCGAAACTCAGGCCGGTGGCCTGCAGGAAATGGCGGTGGAAAGTCTTCTCGCCCATGGCCAGCCGTGCGGCCCAGTCGGCGGCCGTGGCGGCCAGGTTTTCAGCCCGTTCACCGCCCTGGCCCACGGCCTGGCCTTCTTCGGCCAGCGCGCGGCAGACAGCCGCCATGCGCGCATCCTGCGGCCAGGGCAGGTGAAATGGCACGACAGGCGGCTGGCGCAATTCCTGCAGCAGCAGTTCGACGACCAGCCGGTTCCTCGTTTCATCCTGTCCGCGCTGCGGCGCCGCCGGCCAGCGCGCGACCTCGCTGATCAGCTCGCGCAATAGCGGCGAGACCTCGATCACGCAGTCCGCCACCGGCAGCCCCTGCGCCGCCTGGGCATCCACGAACAGGCTGCGCACCTGCACGGCACCACGCATGCGCAGGCTGTGCGGCACGCCCGAGCACAGCCAGACGCCGCGCGTGGGCGGCACCACCCAGCGCCCGCTGCGCGCGCGCACCTCCAGCACGCCCTGAACGGCATAGAGCAGTTGGCAGCATTCGTGGGAGTGCTCCTGCACTTTCATCCCGGCCGGATAGTCACCGGCCACGCCCGTGACGGGCAAGGGCGCGGCAGCCTGCAGCTCAGGCAGGCCGGCATGGCCACAGGGCACGGCGGGCAGGTCGGCGGCAGTGCGCATGTTTGTCCAGATCCATGGAGAAAATGAGAAATTCTATAAAGACAGACAAATGCCCTGCCCGCAAACTGGCACCCGTTCCCTGTGATTCACCGCCATCGCACCATGCACCGCCTGCCCTCGCCCTCCCTACCATCCCTGGCCCATGGCCGGGGTCCGGGCGCCTGCGCAGGCGCCGCATTTCGCACCGACTCTCCCTGATCCCGGCCTGGCGCAGCTTCCCCACACCGGGAAGCCAGGAGAGCGGGGCTGCCGGCCGATCCGGTGGCTGCATACCCAGCGTTTCCTGCGAGGCCCGCATGCTGAAGAATCCCGCGTCCAGATACCTTCCCTTCCCCGCCGTCGACCTGCCCGACCGCCAATGGCCTTCGCGCCAGCTGAGCCAGGCGCCCGTGTGGCTGTCCACCGACCTGCGCGACGGCAACCAGGCCCTGTTCGAGCCCATGAACCGCGAGCGCAAGCTGCGCCTGTTCCACGAGCTGGTGCGCATAGGCTTCAAGGAGATCGAAGTGGGCTTTCCCTCTGCCTCGCAGACCGACTACGCCATCGTGCGCCACCTGATCGACGAAGGGCTGATCCCCGCCGACGTGACGCCCATGGTCATCACCCAGCTGCGCGAGGACCTGATCCGCGCCACGGTGGACAGCGTGGCCGGCGCGCGGCGCGCCATCGTGCACTTCTACAACGCCGTGGCACCGGCCTGGCGCGAGATCGTCTTCGGCATGCAGGTGCCCGAGATCATCGCCATGGTGGAGCGGCACATCGCCCTGCTGCGCGAACTGACCGATGCCCACCCCGAGACCGAATGGGTTCTGCAGTACTCGCCCGAGACCTTCTGCATGGCCGAGCTGGAGGTATCGCTGGCCGTGTGCAACGCGGCCATCCGCGCCTGGGATGCAGGCCCCGCGCGGCCCATGATCATCAACCTGCCGACCACGGTGGAGGTGAGCACGGCCAATGTCTTCGCCGACCAGATCGAGTGGATGCACCGCCGCCTGGAGCGGCGCGAGCACATCGTGCTGTCCGTGCACCCGCACAACGACCGGGGCACGGGCGTGGCCTGCGCCGAGCAGGCGCTGCTGGCCGGCGCCCAGCGCGTGGAAGGCTGCCTGTTCGGCAATGGCGAGCGCAGCGGCAACCTCGATGTGGTGACGCTGGCGCTCAACCTGTACACGCAGGGCATCGCGCCGGGACTGGACTTCTCGGACATCGCCGCCGTGGCGCGCATTGCGGAGGAATGCACGGCCCTTCCCATCCACCCGCGCCACCCCTATGTGGGCGACCTGGTGTTCACGGCGTTCTCGGGCTCGCACCAGGACGCCATCGCCAAGGGCTTTGCGGCGCAACGGCCTGATGCGCCCTGGCGCGTCCCCTACCTGCCCATCGACCCGCAGGACCTGGGCCGCACCTACGACAGCATCGTGCGCGTCAACAGCCAGTCGGGCAAGGGCGGCATCGCCTTCCTGCTGCAGCGCGACCATGGCGTGACCATGCCCCGGCGCATGCAGGTGGAATTCAGCGCCGTGGTGCAGCGCCAGGCCGACGCCAGCGAGGCCGAGCTGGCCAGTGAAGACCTGTGGGAGCTGTTCGAGTCCACCTACCTCGCACCCCGGCAGCTTCCCTGGCGCTACCACAGCCACCATCTGTTCGACAGCGCCAAGGGCCAGGGCATTGCGCTGGAAGTGGTGCGGACGGACGGGCTTCGAATGCAGCTGCATGGCGAGGGCAGCGGTCCCATCGACGCCGTGGCCGCTGCCATCGGCCAGCACCTGGGCGTGGCGCTGCGCATAGACCACTACGAGGAGCGCAGCCTGGGCCAGGGCGCCGGCGCCACGGCGCTGGCCATCGTCGAGGCCGCCCTGCCCGGCGTGGCGGGCACGCGCTTCGGTGCGGGGCGCCATGCCAACATCGTGACCGCGTCCATCCTGGCGGTGCTGCATGCGGCGGGCCGGCTGGTGGCGGCGCAGCCGGAAAACCGGCGCGTACCTGCCCAAGCCTGAGGCGCAGCCTGAAAGGAAAAAAGGACCGCCGAGGCGGTCCTTTTCTCGTGCAGCTTTTGCCGGTTCAGCGCACGGCGCCCGGATAGGTTCCGGGCAGCAGGATGCTGCGGTCCACGGTATCGATCTGCGTGTGGCCGCAGAAGGCCATGGTGGTCTCCAGCTCCTTCTGGATGATCTGCAGGACGCGCGTCACGCCATGCTCGCCGTAGGCACCCAGGCCGTAGAGGAAGCTGCGGCCGATCATGGTGCCCCGGGCGCCCAGGGCACGCGCCTTGAGCACGTCCTGCCCGCTGCGGATGCCGCCGTCCATCCAGACCTCGATGTCCTTGCCCGCCGCCTCGGCAATGCCCGGCAGCGCCTCGATGGACGAGGGTGCGCCGTCGAGCTGGCGCCCGCCGTGGTTGCTGACGACGAGCGCGTCGGCGCCGCTGTCGGCCGCCAGGCGCGCGTCCTCGGCGTCCATGATGCCCTTGAGGATGAGCTTGCCGCCCCAGAGCTTCTTGATGCGCTCCACGTCGCCCCAGTTCAGGCTGGGATCGAACTGGCTGGCGGTCCACGACGACAGCGAACTCATGTCGGCCACGCCATCCACATGTCCGACGATGTTGCCGAAGGTGCGGCGCTTGGTGCCCAGCATGCCCAGGCACCAGTGCGGCTTGGTCGCCAGGTTGGCCAGGTTGCGCAGCGTGGGCTTCGGTGGCGTGGACAGGCCGTTCTTGATGTCCTTGTGGCGCTGGCCCAGGATCTGCAGGTCCAGCGTCAGCACCAGGGCCGAGCAGTTGGCGGCACGGGCACGCTCGATCAGGCGCTCCATGAACCGGCGGTCGCGCATCACATAGAGCTGGAACCAGAACGGATGGCGGCCCGTGTGTTCGGCAATGTCCTCGATGGAGCAGATGCTCATGGTGGACAGCGTGAACGGAATGCCGAAGGCCTTGGCCGCGCGCGCGCCCAGGATCTCGCCGTCGGCATGCTGCATGCCGGTCAGGCCCGTGGGCGCGATGGCCACGGGCATGGCGACCTGCTCGCCGATCATGGTGGTGCGCGTGCTGCGCCCCTCCATGTTCACGGCCACGCGCTGGCGCAGCTTGATCCGGTGGAAGTCGTCCTCGTTGGCGCGGTAGGTGCCCTGGGTGTAGGAACCCGAATCGGCGTAGTCATAGAACATGCGCGGCACGCGGCGCTGGGCCACGACGCGCAGGTCTTCGATGCAGGTGATTTTGGAAAGGTCGGTGGACACGTTTTCTGGCTTTCTGGAACCCGCATGCCGCGGGACTGCCGAGCATGGTAGTGCCGTGCGCGGGCTCCGGCCACCCGTTCGGGTTTGAAGTGATTTGTGCGCCGATTGAAATTTTCTCTCTCGCAGCCCAACCCAGGGCTAACGCTAGTGCGCCAAACCGCCATGGGAGTAACGATCCGCCCCGCACAACATCCTAAAAACTCTTCAGGAGAAGCTCCTATGGTTTGGCAACAGGTCTACGACCCTCTTTCCAACATGTGGCTGTCCACACTGCTTGCGGCCATTCCGGTCGTGGTCATGCTGGTGGGACTGGGCTTTTTGCACATGAAGGCCCATCTGGCGGCCGGCGCCGGGCTGGTTGCCGCGCTGGTGATCGCGGTCTTCGTCTACAACATGCCGGCCGGCATGGCCGGGCGCGCGGCGCTGTTCGGCGGCTTCACGGGGCTGCTGCCCATCGGCTGGATCGTTCTGAACATCATCTTCCTGCACCAGCTGACCGAGAAGA
This sequence comes from Delftia sp. WSY_7, assembly GCF_043104845.1. NCBI lineage: Bacteria > Pseudomonadati > Pseudomonadota > Betaproteobacteria > Burkholderiales > Comamonadaceae > Delftia > Delftia sp. WSY_7. The sequence goes on from NZ_JBICLB010000005.1 coordinate 18,710, forward strand.
ACGGCAGCTTCAAGATCCTGCAGGACTCCATTGCCGGCATCACCGAGGACAGGCGCATCCAGCTGCTGCTGATCGCCTTCGCCTTCGGCGCCTTCTTCGAGGGCGCGGCCGGCTTCGGCACGCCCGTGGCCGTGACGGCGGCCATCCTCATCGGCCTGGGCTTTTCGCCGCTGGCCGCCTCGGGCCTGTCGCTGATCGCCAATACCGCGCCCGTGGCCTTCGGCGCGCTGGGCACGCCGGTGATCACGCTGGCCAAGGTCCATGGCTACGACCTGATGGAGGTCACGGCCATGGTCGGCCGCCAGCTGCCGTTCTTCTCGGTGCTGGTGCCGTTCTGGCTGATCTGGGCCTTTGCTGGGCGCAAGGCCATGATGGAGATCTGGCCCATCATTTTGGTGACCGGCGTGTCCTTCGCCATTCCGCAGTACCTAGTGTCCAACTTCATCGGACCCGAGCTGGTGGACATCATCGCGGCCATCGTCTCCATGGTCTGCACGGTCGGCTTCCTGCGCATATGGCAGCCCAGGACCATCTGGCGCTCGACCTCGCTCAAGGGCCATGAGAGCAGCGGCGGCGAGGCCCAGGCGCCCCGCGCCGTGACCCAGCACCCGCGCGCCGACGTGATCCGCGCCTGGACGCCCTGGGCCATCCTCACGGTCTTCGTCTTCATCTGGGGCCTGCCCTCGGTCAAGGCAGCGCTCAATGGCCTGTTCGCACCGGCCTTTCCCATGGAAGGCCTGCACAACATGGTCGAGAAGGTGCCGCCCGTGGTGCGCCAGCCCACCAAGGAAGGCGCCATCTACACGCTGAACCTGCTGTCGGCCACGGGCACGGGCATCCTGCTGTCGGCCATCGTGGGCGGCCTGGTCATGAAGTACAACCCCGTGCAACTGGTCAGCCAGTTCGTGCGCACCCTCTGGCTGGTGCGTTATTCGCTCATCACCATCGTGCTGATGCTGGCGCTGGGCACGCTGACGCGCTACTCGGGCACCGACACCACGCTGGGCCTGGCCTTCGCCAACACGGGCGTGTTCTACCCCTTCTTCGGCACGCTGATGGGCTGGCTGGGCGTGGCGCTCACGGGTTCGGACACGGCATCGAACGTGCTGTTCGGCGGCATGCAGAAGGTGGCGGCCGAGCAGCTGGGCCTGTCGCCCAACCTCATGGGCGCGGCCAACAGCTCGGGCGGCGTGATGGGCAAGATGATCGATGCGCAGTCCATCGTCGTCGCCTCCACGGCCACGCGCTGGTTCAACCACGAGGGCGACATCCTGCGCTACGTGTTCTTCCACTCCGTCGCCCTGGCCTGCCTGATGGGCATCTTCGTGACGCTGCAGGCCTATGTCTGGCCGTTCCGCCTGATGGTCAATTGAGCCTTGCGCATCTGCGCCAGGCCCCAGCCGCCCGCATGCGCCGGGCGGCTTTTTTGCGCCTGGGGTATGCATCGCTGCATCAACAGATGCGCAGCGGCATCTATGGTTGTACCATGCAACCATATTCAAACCCTGCACGGCCCCAAGGAGCACCCATGCCGCAGCACGATCTTTCCCTGGTGGACGACATCCGCGCCGCCTCGCGCCAGATGGTGCGCGAGCTGGGCTTCATGCAGGCCACGCTGGCGGCCACGGACTATCCGCCCTCGGCCGTGCACGCCATCCTGGAGATCGGCGCGCAGGGGTCCATGGCGGCCTCGCAGCTGGCCCTGGTCCTGGGGCTGGAGAAATCCAGCGTCAGCCGCATGGTGCGCAAGCTGGTGGAGGCCGGCGAGCTGAAGGAAGCCGCCGATGGCGAGGACGGCCGCGTCAAGCGGCTGGCCCTCACCGCCAAGGGCCGGCGCACGCTGGCCGCCATCGAGGCCTTCGGGCGCCAGCAGGTGACGGCCGCGCTGGACCGCATGCAGCCGCCGCAGCAACAGGCGGTCTCGCGCGGGCTGGCCCTCTACGCCCAGGCACTGCAGGCGCATCGGCAGGAGGAGCCCCTGCCCGCACCCGCGCAGATACAGGTCCTGCCCGGATACCGGCCCGGCTGCATCGGCCGCATCGTGGAAATGCATGCGCGCTTCTATGCACGCCACGCAGGTTTCGGCGTCTTCTTCGAAAGCCGCGTGGCCAGCGGCCTGGCCGAGTTCGCTAGCCGGCTGGACAAACCCTGCAACCAGCTGTGGACGGCGCTGGACGGCGACCGCGTCGTGGGCTCCGTGGCCATCGATGGCGAAGACTTGGCCAAGCACCCCGAGGACCGCCAGGCGCACCTGCGCTGGTTCATCCTGGACGACGGCCTGCGCGGCGCCGGCACGGGGCGCCAGCTGCTGCAGCAGGCCCTGGCGTTCTGCGACCAGCAGGCCTTCGAGGCCACCCAGCTGTGGACGTTCAGCGGCCTGGATGCGGCACGCCGGCTCTACGAATCGTCAGGCTTCACCCTGGCCGAGGAATGGCCGGGCCAGCAATGGGGCGAGACCGTGACCGAGCAGCGCTTCGTGCGGGCTCGGCCCTGATGCTGCCCTGAGGCTGCCCTGGGGCCGCACTGCGGCGTTCAGCGCCCGCCCGCGCGCGAAGCCACCACGCCGGCGCCGCGCACCTCCACCTGCACGCTGTCCAGCACCTGCCCCTTGGCATCGACCAGTTCCAGCCGGTGGCGACCGGGCCAGGGCATCCAGGCGGCGGCAGCGCCCCGGCCGATCTCCTTGGGCGGCGGCTCGGCCGCGCCGGGCGCGGCAGTACTGACCATGCGCCAGCGCAGGCTGGCGTCCTGCCATTCCTGCGTGGCGGCCGTGCCTGCCGGGCGGGCCGACAGCTGCACGCGCTGGCGGTCTGGCGGAATGTCGGGGTCCAGCGCGAGGATGGTGCCGTTGGCCGGGCGCGCAATGCGCACGGGCGAGGCGGCCGAAGTCCCGCGTGTCGATGCGGATGCGGCAGGCAGGCCGCTGCCCGCCATGGCGAACAGGCTCTGCTGCGTGCCCGCCACGAACCACTCGCTGCGCGCGCTCTCCAGCGGCAGGCCCGACGCATCGGGACCGAAGCGCACGGCCTGCTGCAGCACGCCCGCCGGCGCCTTGGGCGCGCGGCTGGGCGTGCGGGCATGCAGGAAGCCCATCACGGCGGCCCAGACAGGTGCCGCGCCGCTGGTGCCGCTGACCGAGTGCATGGCCTCGCCGCGCGCATTGCCCACCCACACGCCCACGGTGTAGCGCTGCGACCAGCCCACGGCCCAGTTGTCGCGCATGTCCTTGCTGGTGCCGGTCTTGACGGCCGTCCAGAAGCGCGTGGCCAGCACGCTGTCGGTGCCGAAGGTGGGCGCGCGCGCCATGGGATCGGACAGGATGTCGCCCACGATGAAGGCCGCGCGTGCGTCGATGGCCTGCACGGGCGCAGCCGGCTTTTGCGCTGCGGACCCCGCGCCCGTGGGCTGCACCGCCCAGCGCACGGGCGTCAGCTGCCCGCCGTTGGCCAGGGCGCGGTAGGCGTTGGCGAGCTGCAGCAGCGGCACCTCGGCACTGCCCAGCGCCAGGCTGAAGCCGTGGTAGCCGCCGCTTTCGCGCAGCGGCAGGCCCAGGCGCTGCAGTTGCGAGAAGAAGGCATCGGGCGTGACCATGACCAGGGTGCGCACGGCCGGCACGTTGAGCGACGACGCCAGCGCAGTGCGCGCCGAGACCCAGCCCTTGAAGCGCCGGTCGTAGTTCTGAGGGATGTAGAGCCCGTTCTGCGTGGGAATGTGGGCCGATGAATCCTCGATCAGCGAGGCAGCCGTCAGCCGCCGCTCGGCAATCGCCTGGGCATAGAGAAAGGGCTTGAGGGTGGAGCCGGGCTGGCGCATGGCCGTGACGCCATCCACCTCGGCAGCCTGGCTCAATTCGCCCGACGATCCCACCCAGGCCAGCACCTCGCCCGTGGCGTTGTCCAGCACGACGATGGCGCCGTCCTCCACGTTGCGGCCCTGCAGCTCGCGCAGTTGCTGCTGCAGGCTTTGCACGGCAAAACGCTGCACGGGCGCGCTCAGCGTGGAGCGCACGCGGGCCTGGCCTTTGGACTGCGGCTCGGCCAGCAGGCGGCGCGCCAGGTGGGGGGCCTGGCCTTCGCTGGCCGCCCATTGCCGGCGCAGCAGCACGCTGGCGGTGAGCAGTTCCATGGCCGTGCAGTCGCGCGCCGCCGCATCCTCGGGCGCCAGCGACTGCAGCACGCCGCAGGCGCGCCGGCCCACGCGCTCGGGCGAGGCGTTGGGGGCACGCACCAGGGCGGCGGCAATGGCGGCCTCACGTGCGTCCAGCCCGTGCGCGGCCTTGCCGAACAGGGTGCGCGACAGCGCATCGATGCCCACGATCTCGCCCCGGAAGGGCACCAGGTTCAGGTAGGCCTCCAGGATCTGGTCCTTGCGCCAGCGCCGGTCCAGCACCTGGGCAGAGACGGTCTGGCCCAGTTTCTGCACCACGCTGCGCCCGCCCGGGCCCTGGCGCCAGTCGCCGTCCAGCAGGCCCGCCAACTGCATGGTGATGGTGCTGGCGCCGCGCGTGCGCTGGTTCCAGAGGTTGCCCCAGGCGGCGGCGGACACGGCCGCCCAGTCCACGCCGCTGTGCTCGTAGAAGCGCTTGTCCTCGCTGAGCACCAGGGCCGTGCGCAGCGCGGGAGAGATGTCGGCCAGGGCCACCCAGTCGCCACGGCGCACGCTGGCGTCTGTGCGCTGGCGCTGCAGCACCTCGCCCTCGCGCGAGAGCAGTTCGGTCTCGGAGGAGCGGTGGCCTTCGCGGACTTCGGAAAAGCTGGGCAGCGCCTGGGCGGCACCGGCCGCCGCGAACAGCAGCGCGGCCGCCAGGGCCGCGCGGGGAAGACGCATGAAGGGGGAAGGTCGCCGGGATTCGATCATGGAGCCGGCATTGTCCGCCTTTGGGCCAGCGGCTCAGGAAGAATGGCGTATGCCCTTCTTGAGCTTGAAGGACAGCAGCACCATGAGCACGCCGAAGACCACCGCATACGTGGCCAGCACCCAGAGCATGGCCATCATGCCCGCGCCCGGCTGGGCCAGCACGAAGGCGCCGAACAGCACGGACAGCACGCCGCCCAGGATCAGCAGCCACTCGCCCGTGATCTCCTTGCGCAGCCGCACGGCCGCCACGATCTGCAGCAGGCCCGTGACCAGGGCCCAGGCGCCGATGTACAACGTCATCACCAGGGCCGTGACGCCGGGCGCGACCACGGTGAGCACGCCCACCACCACGCCGGCCAGGCCCCACAGCAGCAGCACCCACCAATGGCGCATCTGGTCGCGCCCCTGGATGGCCGAATACACGCCCAGCAGGCCATCGACGAAGGTGAAGGCGCCGAAGGTCAGCACCAGCGCCGCCAGCGATACCGCCGGCTGCGCCCAGGTCAGCACGCCGAAGGCGATGGCGACCAGGCCGCGCAGCAGCAGCACCCACCAGGTGCGGTGAAGAATCGTGGACAGCGGATTGGGGCTCATGGATGCTCCTTCAAAACAGTCCCCATGACCTTGGAGCAGGCCTGCGGCACTGTCTGTAGGCCAAGGCCGGCTTGGCGGCGGCCCCTGACCTGGATCAATCCAGCTGCAGCAGCACGGGCTGGTGGTCGGAGAGCCTTGTGTCGCTGTCCACGGCCCAGCCGCGCACATGGCCGCGCAGGCTGTCGCTGACCCAGGCGAAATCGCAGGCGCCGGGCTCGGGGCCCCACTGGCGGTCGAACAACCGGAAGGTGGGCGGCTGGGGCTGGTCCGGGTGCAGCACGCTCCAGCTGTTGTGCCATTGGCCTGCGCTCAGGGCGCCCTGCTCGCCGGCCGCCCAGGGGGCGGACAGGCCGGCGTATTCATCCTCGTGCGGCTCGAAGTTGAAGTCGCCGCAGAGCACGGCATGCGTCGTGTGCGGCTTGGTCTGCTGGGGCGAGCCGTCGCTGGCGGGCTGGGGCGGCGCCTCGGCCTGGCCCAGGGCCTCGATCTGCAGGGAACGCAGCGCCAGCGCCTGGGCCATGCGCTGGCGGCGCGAGAAATATTCGAGGTGGGTGCTCATCACGCGCACGGGGCCCAGTGCGGCATCCATCACGGTCACTGCCGTGCAGCAGCGCGGCATGCTGCGCACGCCGCCATCGTGCGGATACGGCAGGCGGTGATGGGCCACCTGCAGAGCAGGCAGGCGCGTGGCCACCAGGTTGCCGAAGCGCTGCCGGCCCACGGCCGTGAATTCGTCCACGGCGGCGCCGAAGAAGACCTTCCAGCCTTCGGGAAGGGCCTGGCGGATCTGCTCCACCTGGTCGCCGGGCGCGCCCTGCAGGCCCGGATAGTGGATGGCGATTTCCTGCAGGCACAGCACGTCGATATCGGCCATGGACAGCGCATGCGCCACGATGCGCTGCGGGTCCATGCGGCCGTCCAGGCCCAGGCACCATTGGGTGTTCCAGGTGAGGATCTGCATCATGCGGGCAGCGGCTCGCGCAGCTGGAACAGGTTGCCTTCGGGATCCATGGCGTTGCACACGCGAAAGCCCGGGCCCTGCCAGGACTGCTCCCACAGCTGGCCTCCATGGGCGATGACCAGGGGGCGCACGGCCGCAAAGCTTTTCACGGTGGCAAAGAACTTGATGGCCACGTTCTCGCGCGGCTGGGGTGGCTCGGTGATGGTGATGTGCCGCGCAATCGCCTCGGGAATGGCGTGCAGCACCAGTTGCAGGTCCGGCGACTGCAGCACCATGAGCTCGCTCGTGTGGTGCAGCATGCGCATGGCCAGCACCTCCATGTAGAACAGCGCCAGCCTGTCGGGCTGCTTGGCGTAGATGAACAGGCCGGCGCTAGCGGGTCCGGACATGGTGAACCTCGGCATTGAAAGCAGGGAAGAGTGACTTTAGCACCGCCGTCACTTGATCCCCGCACGCATGAAGCTCTGCACGAACTGGCGCTGGAACAGCACGAAGGCCACCAGCAGCGGGCCCGAACTCATCAGCGTGGCGGCCGTGATGGTGGCCCACTCCACGCCAGACTCCACGCTGGAGAACACCTGCAGGCCCACAGTGAGCGGGCGCGCCTGCACGCTGTTGGTGATGATCAGCGGCCACAGGAAGTTGTTCCAGTGAAAGCTCACCGACACCAGCGCAAACGCCAGGTACACGGGCCGCGCCAGCGGCACGTAGACGCGCCACAGGATCTGCAGGGTGCTGGCACCCTCCACCCGCGCGGCCTCGTCCAGTTCCCGGGGAATGCCCAGGAAGGTCTGGCGCAGCAAAAAGATCGCAAAGGCCGATGCGAAGTACGGCAGGCCTATGCCCAGCAGCGTATCGACGGCGCCCAGTCGCGACACGGTCTGGTAGTTCGCCACCAGCAGGATGTCCGGCATGATCATCAGCTGCACCAGCACCAGCGCAAAGGCCAGGCCCTGGCCGCGAAAGCGGTAGCGTGCAAAGGCATAGGCGGCCAGCGTGCCCAGCACCAGCTGGGCCGCCAGGATCATGGCCACCAGCACGGCCGTGTTCAGGAAATAGCGCGCAAAGGGCGCGGCCTGCCAGGCACGGCGAAAGTTCTCCAGCGTCCAGGGCGCGGCCAGGTCGAAGCGTGCCGAGTATTCGGGCGGATGGAAGGCCGTCCAGAACGCATAGGCCAGCGGCAGTATCCACAGCAGGGCCAGCAGCCAGGCGGCCAGCGTGTCCAGCCAGGTGGCGCCGTACAGCGCGGGCGGCGCATGGCGCGGGGCAACGGGTGCGGCGCTCATTGGTAGTGCACCTTCTTGTCGAGCACGAAGAACTGCAGCAGCGCCACGGCCGCAAGCACCACGACCAGCACCACGGTGATGGCCGCCGCATAGCCCGTGTCCCAGAACTTGAAGCCCACCTCGTACAGGTGGTAGAGCAGCAGCGTGGAGGCGTTGTCCGGCCCACCGCGTGTGAGGATGAAGAGATGGTCCACCAGGCGAAAGGCATTGATCACCGCGTTGACCAGCACGAACAGCGTGGTCGGCATCAGCAGCGGCCACTGCACGCGGCGCAGGAAGTACCAGCGCGAGGCCCCCTCGATGGCCGCAGCTTCCCTGAGGCTGGGGTTGAGCGTCTGCAGCGCGGCCAGGTAGAAGATCATGAAAAAGCCCGCCTCCTTCCACACCGCCACCACGGTCACGCAGGCCAGCGCCGTGGACGGGTCGCCCAGCCAGTTGTGCGCGGGAAGGCCCACTGCGCCTCGCAACTGCTCCAGCAGCCCGTACTGCGGCGTGTAGAAGAACAGCCAGATGTTGGCCACGGCAATCATGGGCAACACCGTGGGCGTGAAGTACGCCATGCGCACGAAGGCGCGGCCGGCCAGCCTCTCGTTGACCCACAGCGCCATGGCCAGCGCCAGCGCCATGGACAGCGGAATCGTGGCCGCCGCGAACCACAGGTTGTTGCGCACGGCCTGCCAGAACACCGGGTCGTCCACCATCACGGCGTAGTTCTCCAGCCCCACCCACGGCCCCGGCTGGCCGCCGCGCGGCGTGGCATGCAGGCTGTCGATCAGCGTGGCCACGGCCGGCCAGTGCGTGAAGGCCACCAGCAGCACCAGCGCCGGCAGCAGCATCAGCCAGGCATGGACGGCCTGGCGGCCGCTCGCAAAAGAGGAGGAAGCGTGGCTCATGCGGTCAACGGCGCGAGGCCATCACTTGTAGCGGCGCAGGATGCGGTCGGCCTCCCTTTGCGCATCCTGCAGGGCCTGGGCCGAGGTCTTGCTGCCGTTGAGGGCGGCCTGCACGGCGTCGTTGAGCACCTTGGTCACGCGCTGGTTCTCATGCGTGGAGAACTCGGCCACCGACACGGGCAGCTGGTCGCGCGCCACCAGGGCCTGCGGGAAGTCCTGGCCGTACTTCTTGAGCGCGGGCGTGTCATAGGCGGCGGGCGAGACGGCCACGTAGCCGCTGTCCATGCTCCACTGCGCGGCCAGCGGGGGCTGGGTGACCCACTTCATGAACTGGAAGGCCGCCTCCTGCTGCTCCCTGGGCGCCTTCTTGAACAGGTAGAAGTTGCCCCCGCCCGTGGGCGAGCCCTTGCGCACATTGCCTGCGATCTGGCCCACGCCGAAGTCGAATTTGGCATTGGCACGGATATTGGTCAGGTTGCCCGTGGTGGTGACGATGATGGCGGCCTTCTTTTCCATGAAGTCCTTGGGCGTCGTGCCCCACTCCACCACGCCGGCAGGGTGCACGCCTTCCCTGACCAGGCCCACCCAGAAGTCCAGCGCCTCCACTACCTTGGGGCTGTCCAGCGTGACCTGGGTGCCGGCCTCGTTGGCCAGCAGCACGTCGTTGGGCGTGGTCAGGGTCTGCAGCATCCAGTAGGCAAAGCCCGTGGACGGGATCTGTATGCCGTACTGCACGACCTTGCCGCCGGCGTCCTTCTTCGTCAGCCTGTGGGCGGCTTCCTTGAGTTCCTTCCAGTTCTGCGGCGCCTTGTTCGGGTCCAGGCCGGCTTCCTTGAAGGCTTCCTTGTTGTAGTACATGACCACGGTGGAACGCTGGAAGGGCACGCCCCAGGTCTTGCCGCCCGCCTGGCTGTTGGCCATGAAGGCCGGGTAGAAGCCCTTGAGCCAGGCCCGGTCGGCATCGGTCTTCACGAAGTCGTCGATGGGGGCGATGGCGTCCTCGTCGATCAGCGTGAACATGTCGGTGGACAGCAGCACCGAGGTGGCCGGCGGCTTGCCCGACTTGTGGGCCGTCAGCGCCTTGACGATGGTCTCCTGGTAGGTGCCCGCATAGACGGGCGTGATCCGGTACTGCGGATGGGCCTTGTTGAACTCGGCCGCATAGCCGTCGATCACCTTGGTGATGGGGCCGCCCACGGCCACGGGAAAGTAGAACGGCACCTCCAGCGGCGTCTGCGCGCTGGCGGTGTGCAGCAGGCCCGTGGCGGCCAGGGCGGCAGCGGCTGCGAGGGTTTTGAGGAAGGCATGGCGTTGCATGGCGGACTCTCCTGGAAGGTGCTTCGGGTGCGAAAGCCGGAACGGCTGAAACGGTGGAACTGCGGAGGAAGATAGGAGCGGTGCCACGGCCTCAGGCCGTGCAGCGCCGCCCCTGTTCGTCAAAGAAATGCGTGGCCTCGCGCGCCCAGCGCAGGCCCACGAGCTGGCCCGGCTGCAGGCCGCCGAGCTGGCTGCCAGCGGTGCGCACCATCAGTTGTTCGCTGCCCACGCGGCAGCGCAGCACCAGGTCGGCGCCCAGGTATTCGAGGCTTTCGATGTCGGCAGCGACCACGGGGCCGCTGCCGACATCGCCATGGAGCGACAGGCGCATGTCCTCGGGCCTGACGCCCAGCCAGCGCGCCTGGCCCGGCTGCTGCAGGCCGGCGGGCGCGGCGCTGGCATGGCTGCCCGCGATGTGCAGGCCGTCGAGGCGCGCGATGTTCATGGCCGGCGTGCCGATGAAGCGCGCGGCAAAGGTGGTGGCGGGCCGGCGGTAGATCTCCTGGGGCGCGGCGCACTGCTCCACGCGCCCCTGGCTGAGCAGCACCACCTGGTCGGCCATGCCCATGGCCTCGGCCTGGTCGTGCGTGACATAGACCACGGTCAGCCCCAGGCGCCGCTGCAGCTCGCGCAGCTCGGTGCGCATTTCCTGGCGCAGCTGGGCGTCGAGGTTGGACAGCGGCTCATCCATCAGGCAGACCCGGGCGCGGGCCACCAGGGCGCGGCCCAGCGCCACGCGCTGCTGCTGGCCGCCCGACAGCTGGCCGGGCCGGCGCGCCAGCAGCGCGTCCAGGCCCAGCAGCGCGGCGGCCTCGTCGATGCGCCGGCGCGCCTCGGCCGCCGGGACCTTGCGCACGGACAGGCCGAAGCCGATGTTCTGCGCCACCGTCAGGTGCGGGAACAGCGCGTAGTTCTGGAACACCATGGCAATGCCGCGCCGAGCGGGCGGCAGTTGGGTGACATCCTGCCCATCGATGCGCACGCGGCCCGAGGTGGCGCTTTCCAGGCCCGCGATGATGCGCAGCGTGGTGGACTTGCCGCAGCCCGAGGGACCGAGCAGCACGCAAAAGGATCCGGGTTCAATGCGCAGATCCAGCGCCTGCAGTGCCGTGGTGCCGCCCCAGGACTTGGCGACACCTTCCATCTCGATCAAGGACATCACGCCAGTCTAGGAAGGCTGTGTGACAGGCCCGTGTCGCGCCACCGGACTGGCGCCCCGCGCAGCTCAGGCAGCTCAGGCAGCTCAGGCAGCAGGGTGCCGTCTGTGCCAGTCCGTGGCCTGCTGGAACGCCCAGCCCGCGCGCACCAGCAGGTCTTCGCAGAAGTCGGGGGCCACGAACTGGAAGGCCACGGGCGCGCCCTCGGGAGTGCGTCCGCCGGGCAGCGTGATCGTGGGGCTGCCCGTGAGGTCGAAGGGGCAGGTGTAGCGCAGCATGCCCGAGAACAGCTCGGCATCGGAGCCGAAATGCGCCATGCGTTGCAGCGTGGGGGCCGCAAAGGCCGTGGCGGGGACCAGCAGCAGGTCCACCTGCGCGAAGAGTGCGCGTACCCGGCCCGTGAAGTCCGCGCGGCGCAGCAGCAGCCGCTGGTAGTCGGTGGCAGACAGGCCCAGCCCCAGGTCGATCAGCCCGGCGAGCCCGGGGCCATAGGCCTCGCGCCGTGCAGGGAACGTGGCGCCGTGCGCCACGGCGGTCTCCACCGCGCACAGCGCCGGCCAGTCCTCCACCGCCTGGGTGGCATCGGGAAAGCGGACCTCCTGCACGCTGGCCCCCAGGCGCTGCGCCACCGCCAGGGCCTGCTCCACCGCCTGGCGGGAGGGGGCATCCACGCCGTCCAGTGCCCATTGCCGGTCCATGCCCAGGCGCAGGCCGGAGAATCCGCGCGTCATCATGGCCAGATAGTCGGGCACGCTGCACTGGCTGGCCGTAGGGTCCAGCGGGTCCGCCCCGGCGATGGCCGCGAGCATGGCTGCGGCATCGGCGGCACTGCGCGCCATCGGGCCTATGTGGTCCAGGGACGCCGCCAATTCGAAGGCGCCGTGGCGGCTCACCCTGCCCCAGGTGGGCTTGAGCCCCGTGATGCCGTTGGCGGCCGATGGAAAGCGGATGGAGCCCCCGGTGTCCGTGCCCAGCGATCCGAAGCACAGCCCCGCCGCCGTGGCCACGCCCGAGCCGCTGGACGAGGCCCCGGGCCATAGCTGGGCGCCCCAGGGGTTGACGGGGGCAGTGATCTCGGGATGGTGGTCGGCGAAGGCGCCTTCGGTCTGCTGCAGCTTGCCCAGGATGACGGCACCGGCCTCGCGCAGCCTGCGCACCACGGTGGCATCTTCCGTGGGGCGATGGTCGCGGTGCAGCGTCATTCCATGCGTGGTGGGGACGCCCCGGGTCCACAGCAGGTCCTTGAGCGCCAGCGGCACGCCGTGCAGCGCACCGCGGCGGCGGCCCTGCGCGATCTCGGCGTCGGCGCGGCGGGCGTCCTCCAGCGCCTGCTGCGCCATCACCGTCACGTAGCTGTGCAGCCGCGCGTCCACGGCCTCGATGCGCGCCAGCATGTGGCGGGTCACCTCTTCCGAGGAAATGCGGCGGGACTGGATCTCGCGCCCCACCTCCAGCAGTTCGAGATGGTGCAGTTCGCTGTCGTTCATGGCATGTCTCCCGGCGCCCGGCTCCGGGGCGCCACCGTTGTTGCACTGGAAAAGCCGCACGGGACGCACGACAGGCCCATGCTAGGGAGCCGGCGGCACCCACGCTTGTTCGGGAGGGTCAGCGACCTTGCTCAGGCGGCCAGCAGGCTGCGGGGCGTGCAGCCGAACGCCTTGCGAAAGGCTCGGCTGAAGTGCGCCGCATCGGAGAACCCATGCGCGAAGGCCGCCTCGGTCACGCTGGAGCAGCGCCCCTGCATCAGGGCCTGGCGGCTGGCCTGCAATCGCAGCTGCCATACCAGGCCCATGGGCGTCTGGTTGTGCCGCGCAAAGGCCCGCGTCACGGTGCGGGGCGAGACGTTGTGCTGCTGCGCCAGCCATTGCAGCGACAGCTCGGGCGAGCCCAGGTTGTCCTGGATGAACGCCTGGATGCGGCCGTGCAGGTCCCTTTCCGCGCGGGGCTGCACGGCCATTTCCTGCATCTCCAGCGCCAGGGCCAGCACGTCGAGCAGCGCCATGCCGAAGCGCTGCGCCAAGGCATCACCGTGCGGCGCAGGCGGCATGGTCATGGCCTCGCCGAGCATGGCCCGCAGCGGCGCCACGGCCGGGGCATGGCCATGCAGCGCCCGTCCCGCGTGCAAGGGTGCACGGGCAAATCGATTCAACAATTCGCTGCGCGGAATGCGCATCAGCAGGATATCGCGGGGCGCCACCGAGAATTCGAAGGGCTGCGCAGCGTCATAAAGCACCAGATTGCCCGCACTCAGCCGGGCCACTTGCCCGCCCTGGCGCACCTCGGCCTGGCCCTGGAGCAGATAGCCCAGCCACAGCTCGTCGCGGGCATGCAGGCGCAGGTGGGCTGCGTTGCGCACCCAGCGGTGGCTGGGCGCCGACATGGCACTGATCTCCAGCAGTCCCAGGGACCGCACGGACAGCGTGGCCCCGAAGCCGCCGGGACCTGCACCATCCCCCTGCGCGCGGTGGCTGTCGGCCGGGATGCAGTGGCGGCAGACCACCTCGTGCCAGTAGTCGAAACGATGGCGTGGCTCCTGCGAATGGGTAGAGTATTCGAGCTGCATGGCAGCGCCCAGTATCCGCAGGCTGCCGCCGGCTGGCACCCCGGTGTTTACCCAAAGGCCCGGGGTGCCGCGACGGCGGCGCTGCCAAGCACGGCTCAGCTGTGGCCCGGCGCCCGGTTCAGCAGATGCGTGCGCTGGTCGGCGCTCAGCGACAGGTAGCGCTCGTAGTGGCGCAGGATGTCGGCGATGACTTCCTCGCTGCGCAGGTACTGGATGTCGTGGCCCAGGCGTCCGTCCTCGAAGAACGTGATGGGCTCGTAGACATGGCGGCGCTCCTGCTCGTTGGCCGCCTCGCTCACCAGGAAGGTGGGCACCGTGCGGCGCGTGGCGCGCACGCCGTAGACGAAGTCGCGCAGCGAGGGATCGGGCACGGTCAGGCGCACGGCGCCCTCGCCGTCCAGGTCCTCGGTGACCACCGCCTCGACGCCGCGCTTGTGCATTTCGGCTGCCACCTCGTTCATGGCGGGCAGCACCACGCCGGCCAGGAACCTGCGCACATCGGCGCGCGAGGGCTGGTGCACGATCTGCTCCAGGCGCTTGCGCCAGTGCTGGCCGCTCCAGAAGCTGGTGGCCGGAGCCAGGTCGGGCGAGAAGTGCGCGCGGTCGGCCAGCAGGCCGCGCCACAGCCCGTAGCACAGCGCCAGCATGATGACGGCCACCGGCAGGGCCGCCACCAGGGTCATGGCCTGCAGCGCCTTGAGGCCGCCGGCCAGCATCAGCACCATGGCCGTCGCGCCCAGCACGGCAGCCCAGAACAGCCGCTGCCAGACCGGCGAACGCGCATGGCCGCGCGATGCGATGTTGTCCACCACGAAGGCCCCGGAGTCCGCCGAGGTGACGAAGAACACCGCGATGAGCACGATGGTGAGCCAGGCCACGGGCTTGAACCAGGGCAGGTACTCGAAGAAGCGGAACAGCAGCGCATCCACGTTCGAGGCCGTCTGCCCCAACGCGCCCATGGCCACGTGGGTGTCTATCCAGATGGCGCTGTTGCCGAAGGCCGTCATCCACAGCAGGTTGAAGGCCGTGGGCACCAGCAGCACGCCGGTCACGAACTGGCGGATGGTGCGCCCGCGCGAGATGCGCGCGATGAACATGCCCACGAAGGGCGACCAGGAGATCCACCAGGCCCAGTAGAGGATGGTCCAGCCGCCGAACCAGCCTTCCTGGCTGGGCGGCTCGTAGGCAAAGGTGCGGAACGACAGCTGCACCAGGCCAGACACGTAGTTGCCGATGTTCTCGCTCAGCGCCTCGAACAGGAAGACCGTGGGCCCGGCGACGATGACGAAGGCCAGCAGGATGAAGGCCAGCATGAGGTTGAACTCGCTCAGACGCCGCACCCCTTTGTCCAGGCCCGAGACGGCCGACAGCCCGGCCAGGCAGACAACGATGACGATGACCGCGATGCGGAAAGCCGCCGCAGAGGTGTCCCAGCCCGTGAGGGTGTGCAGGCCGGCGGCCAGCTGCAGCGCGCCGTAGCCCAGCGTGGTGGCGATACCCGCGATGGTGCCCACCAGCGCGAAGGCATCCACGCTGTGGCCGATGGGGCCGTTGATGCGCTTGCCCAGCAGCGGGTACAGGCCCGAGCGCATGGTCAGCGGCAGGTTGTAGCGAAAGCCGAAGTAGGCCAGCACCAGGCCCATGGTCCCGTAGACGGCCCAGGCATGGAAGCCCCAGTGGAAGAAGGTGGACTGCAGGGCCTCGCGTGCGGCGGCCGGCGTGGAAGGCACGGCCGTGGGCGGCTTGAGGAAGTGCTGCAGCGGCTCGCCCACGCCGAAGTACATCAGGCCGATGCCCATGCCGGCGGCGAACAGCATGGCGGTCCAGGAGATGAAGCTGAACTCGGGCTCCGCATCATCGGGACCCAGGCGGATGTCGCCGAAGCGGCTGGACGCGACGAAGATCAGAAAGACCAGGAACAGCGTGACCGAGACGGCATAGAACCAGTCCATGTGCCCCACCACCCAGGCCTGGGCGCTGGAGAACAGCCGGTCGGCGCTGTCGGGCATGAAGCCGCAGTACAGCAGCAGCAGGCCCAGCACCAGCAGGGAAGGAATGACGACGGGGCCCGAGAACGTGATGCGCGGTGCAGGCTCTGCAGGCGATGGCGTGGCCGCCTGCGGCGCATCCGGTGGCGGAGCCGCCGGTGGCGCCGTGCGGGGATCGGTGTTCATGTCTGGCATAGACCCTCTCTCTCTTGTGATCAATGGTGTGCCCGGGAACCGATTCGCAATGGTGGCGGCCTTGCCCTTGTGGGGCGGGCCGCGTTCCCTGCTCGGGGTATGTCCGCCGGGCAAAGGCCGCAAGTATCGTGACTCTTCGCGTCTGCCCGCGTCGGACGCAGGCCCTGAAGGCTTCCGTTTTGCTGACGTGATGCCTTCAGGCCAGGTCAGCCGGCCAGCCTGGCCACCACGACCGGGGCGATGACGCGGTGGGCCGGCGCCACGCCCAGCATGTAGATACGGCCCAAGGCATTGTGCACATGGACCACGGTGGACATGGCGGCGGTGAAGGTGGCGGACGGCGTGCCCTCGGGGCCGGGCAGCCGCATGAGGGAGACCTGCACGTCCAGGTGCCTGTCGCTGTCGCCCAGCACCACTTCGCTGTCGCTCAGGGCATGAACACGGAAGATGCCGGCGCGGTCGCCCACGCGGTAGCTCGATGGCTGGCGCTGCGCATCGACGCCGCTGAGCGTGCCCAGGTCCTTGATGCCGAAGGGCGCCACCACGCGGTTGCGCAGGCGCATCAGAAAGTCGATCCAGCCCGGCGTGCGGCCCACGCAGCGCAGGTACAGCGCCATGGGGCTGCTGCCGTCGTCCGGCAATTGCAGCTGGTAGCTGTCGTGGAAATAGGCGGTCTTGAGGCGGTCCTGCAGGGCGCTGCCTGCGGGAACCGGGGAGAGGATGACTTGTGCCATGGAGCGGAGGGTGATGAAAAAAGGGGGCGGTCCTGCAGCCATCATAGGCCGCAGGGCCGCCCCCTTGTCAGGGCGCCATCAACGCTGCATCAGCGCTTGTCGCCCACCTTGATGCGGGCGTTGGGAGCCTCGCCGAACATCTCGGGCGCATACAGTGCCTCCACCCGCGTGGGCGGCAGCGCGAAGTCGCCGGCATTGTTCAGCCGCACGGTGTACTCCACGCGCGTATTGCCCTTGGGCAGGTACTGGTAGTAGGCGCGGTAGGCCTCGAAGCTGCGCTCCTCATAGGCCAGCCAGCCCGCGCCTTCTGCGCGCTCGCCGCCCGAGGCGATCTCCGAGTCGCGCCCCAGACCGCCGCCCAGGATGGTGGCGCCCGTGGGCACGGGGTCGGTGATGGCCACCCAGGTCATGTCGGTGCGGGCCTGCACCTCCAGCGTGACGCGCAGCACGTCGCCGCGCGAGTACTGGCCTGCGGGCAGGCTCTTGTCGGCCTGCTCCACGGGCTTGACCGTGCGCGTGACGGTGTAGCCGGCGCTGAACGGCGCCTTCAACTGCACGGCCGCCACAGACTGCAGCGTGAGCCAGGGCTTGCCCGTGCCCTGCTGGGTCACCGTCAGCTGGCCCTTGCGGGCCTCGCCCACCGCGCTCCAGGGCAGGAACATGGTGTTGTTGCGCAGGCCGCCGACCACCGTGGTCGCGCCGAAGCTGGACGCCTGGTGCGCCGCGCCCTCGGTGTCGCTGGCGCGCATGCGCGTGACCTGGCTCCACTCCACGCGGGCCTGGGACGCGCCCAAAGCCGCCTGGGTGGCGCCCGTCACGGGCGTGGCCTCGAACTGCTGCGAGAAGCGCTGCAGTGCCAGCGCCCCCCACAGGTTGGCCGTGGTCGTGCCCCAGGCGCCATTGCTCTGGCGCGAGATGAAGCCGTTGGCCAGGCGCGGCAGCTCTTCCTTCCACGTCGGGTCGTCCATGTTGACCAGCATCAGGCGGGCCAGGTTGACCTCGGGGCCCTGCATCAGCCACCACCACTGGTCGTCCTGCTCGTTGCTGAAGGCCACGCGCGTGCCCTGGTAGCTCAGGCGGGCGCGCAGGATCTGCTGGGCCTGGGCCAGCTGCTGTTCGCGCTGGGGCAGCTCGCGCATGTGCTTGAGCAGGGCCACCCAGTCGATGACGGCATGCGTGGGCCAGTCGTTGGGCGCGATGGTGATGCTGTCGAGCATGCGCGGATTGGCGCGGCCCGTCAGCGCCAGCGCCTGGATGGCGGCCAGCTTGCGCATGTCCAGGTCCTTGCGCGGGCTCCAGAAGCTGCGCTGGATGCGGCCTTCGACGAAGGCGATCAGGCCGTTTTCCATGCGCTCGCGCTCGGCCGCCGGCAGCACGAAGCGCTTGTCCACGCCCTGTGCCAGTGCCGAGAGGTTGAGCAGGTGGGCCGTCAGCGTATCGCTGCCGCGGGCCGCACGGCCCGAGCCGTCGCCGGCCAGCGGGAAGTAGCTGGCCAGGCCGTCGCTGTCCAGGTAGCTGGGCAGCTGGCCCATGGTGGACTGCCACAGCGTGGCGTCGCTCATGCCCACGGCCTTGCTGGTGACCTGCTCCAGGCAGCTGTAGGGATAGCGCGCCCACCAGTCGCGCACGCCCGGCAGGCCTTCGGCCAGCTTGGGCGCCAGCGACATGCGCAGGCCGCCGCGGCCGGCCAGCGCGTCGGCCGGCAGCTGCACGGGCAGGTTGATGCTGCCATCGACCTGCATCAGCGTGCCCTGCTGCACCGTCAGCGGCACGGCCGGGATGATGCGCTGGCTGACCTTCAGCCTGTCGCTGGCGGGCTTGTCGCCACCCGCAGTGTCGCGGGCCTCGATCTCCCAGATCAGCGCCTCGGCGCGGGTCTGGCCCAGCTGGGCCGGGGCGGTGACGTTCCAGCCCACCTCGCGCGCCTCGCCCGCGGGAATCTCCACGGTCTGCGCTGCCAGCTCCAGCAGCGTGGCGCGCGGCGTGACCTGCACCTTCATGGCCTTGGCCGAGGTGTTGCGCAGCGTGACCATGGCACGGAACTGGTCCTCCTCGCGCACCAGCGGCGGCAGGCCGCTGATGATCTGCAGGTCCTGGGCCGTGCGGATGGGCGCCTGGCCCGTGCCGAACATCGACACGCCATGGTCGGCCACCGCCACCACCTGGAAGGTGGTCAGCGAGTCGTTGAGCGGCACGCTGACCTGGGCCTTGCCCTGGGCATCGAGCACCACGCTCGGATTCCACAGCAGCAGCGTCTCGAACAGCTCGCGCGTCTGGCTGCGGCCACCGCCGCCGCCAGCGGCCACGGCCTTGCGGCCGTAGTGGCGCCTGCCGATCACCTCCATCTGCGCGGTCGAGGTCTGCACGCCCCACTCGCGGCGGCGCAGCATGGCGTCGGCCAGCTGCCAGCTGGTGTTGGGCATGAGCTCCAGCAGGGCCTGGTCCACGACCGCCAGGGCCACCTCGGCGCCAGCGGCGGGCTTGCCGTCGGGCAGCGTGGCGCTGATGGTGACCTTGGCGGTGCCGCGCACCTGGTAGCTGGCCTGGTCGGCCGTGACCTTGACGTCGATGCGGTGGGCCTTGGTGCCCACGCGGATCTCGGCCATGCCCAGGCGGTAGGCGGGCTTGGACAGATCGACCAGGGCCGTGGGCGCGATGTATTCCTTGCCCTCATGCCAGAAGGCATTCCACCACTCGCGCGGCGCCTTGAAGCCCCAGGTGAAGAAGCTGTACCAGGGCACCTCGCGCAGCCGCCCGCGCAGGGCCAGCACGCTCACGTAGACGTTGGGCCCCCAGTCGGGCTGGACCTTCAGCTCCACGGTGGGGTTCTGGCCATTGAGCTGCATGACCTGGGTGCTGACGATGCCTTCGCGCTCCACGGCGACCAGGGCCGTCGCATAGCGGAAGGGCATGCGCACCTGGAAGCGCGCGGTCTCGCCGGGCTCGTAGCTGCGCTTTTCGGGCAGCACGTCCATGCGGTCATGGTCCTCGCCGCCGAACCACAGCTCGCCCTGGCGCGTGACCCAGACGCTGGAGGCGGCCTGGGCGGGCCGGCCATCCTTGTCGGAGGCGGTGACGATCAGCTCCACCTCGCCGGGCTGCGACAGCTGGGCCTCGCACTGCACCATGCCCTGGGCATCGCTGTTGCCCGTGCACACCGTGCCCATGGATTGGAGCGCGGTCTGGTTGTCGTAGCTGTAAAAGCCCCCCACCAGGCGCTTGCGGCTGCTGGTGGTGACGCGGGAGATGGCCTCGACCTTGACCGGCACGCCGGCCTGGGGCTTGCCGTCCACCCCCAGCGCCAGCGCCTGGAACTGCAGCTTGCGGCCCGTGGTGATCCAGCTTTCGGCACGCACGCCGGCCACGATGGCCGCGGGCCACAGCATCTGCGTGCTGCGCAGGGTCTGCACCTCGCCATTGGGGTCGGCATAGGTGGCCTCGATCAGCAGCTCGCGCGGCTCGCGCAGCTTGGGCAGGTTCTCGATCTTGAGCTTGCCCAGTCCTTCACGGTCCAGCGTCACGGGCAGCTTGTCGGCCACCACCTTGCTGTCCTGGGAGGCCGTGGCCTCCTCGTCATCGCTCTGGCCCGTGTCCTGGGCGCTGCGCGGTGCCGAGAAGCTGAAGCCCTGCCAGTCGCTGCGGTCCATCCAGGTGGAGCGCACCAGGGCGGACACACGCACCGGCAAATTGGCGGCCGGGCCGCCGGAGACGTAGTTCACCTGCACCTGCACCGGCAGGCTGGAGACGCCGACCAGGGCCTGCTTGCCCTCGGGGCCCACACGGCCTTCGAGCACGGGCAGGCGGAATTCCTCGACACGGAAGCTGCCCGTGCCGAAGCGGTTGCTGCGCCCGCGCGAGCCGTTGCCATCGCCGCGCAGCTCCACGGAATACGAGCCGAGCTTGGCGCCCTTGGGCACGGAGAAGCTGTTTTCCGCACTCAGGCCGCCCGTGCCCGTGGAACGCCACTGCAGCGGCTGCGTGTACTGCTGGCCGCTGCCTTCATGGGTGATGACCAGTTGCGTGGGCCGCTGCTCGGGCAGCGCAAAGCCGCCCTGCCCCTGGCCGATGCCGGTCTGGGTGCGCATCAGGTGCTTCATGGACACGGTCTCGCCGGCGCGCAGCAGCGTGCGGTCGAAGATGGTGTGGGCCACCTCGTCGCGCTGTGCGCTGCGGCTGGTGGGCACGTTGAAGCGCCAGGACTCGATGCCGCGCTGCCAGTCGCTCCAGGTGAAGGCCAGCTCCTGCTGGCCGTCCTTGCCCTGGGCGCGTGCGCTGACGAAGTAGGCCGGCGAGCGGTAGCCGACACCGCCCGTGCACTGGGGCGGCTCGGGCGACAGGCCGTCCAGGCGCGCCACGCCGCTGGCGTCGGTGGTGGCCGAGGTCAGCACCTTGCCATTGCAGTCGGAGACCTGGACCCTGGCATTGGCCACGGCCTGGCCCTTGTCCAGCGTGGTCACCCAGGCGGCCGCGTTCTCGCGGCCGAGCTTGAAGTGCACGGACAGGTTGGTCACCAGGGCCGAGGTGCGCACATACATGCTGCGCGCCGAGCCGTAGCGCTCATCGAGCAGCGACTGCCCCAGCAGCGGCGAGGCGATCTCGACCACGTGAAAGCCCGGCGTGAGCGGAATGCCCACCACCTCGAAGGGGCGCGGATCGCCCTTGACGGGCTTGGGCAGCTCCAGCGTCTTGACGTCGCCCTGGCCGGCCAGCAGCGACAGCATGCGCGTCTGCACATAGTCGCGGTTTTCGTTGTCGATCACGGGCGGCAGCGGGCCCTTGATGTCGCGCGAGGCGCGCTTGCGGTCCATGTCGGAGGACTCGTAGTCGGCCACGCGGCGCATCCAGGCGATGATCTCGGCATCGCTGCCGGGCTGCTTGGTGCTCACGCGGCTGGCATCCAGGGACCTGGTGGCCAGCTCGGACTCCACATTGCGCAGCGTCACGGGCAGCAGGGCCGGGCCGTCCGGGCCTTCGGCATAGCGCTCGACGATGCCGAAGGGCGAGGCCGCGAACTTGGCCAGCGGCGGCAGCGCGCCTGTAGCCACCTGCAGCGGGAACATGTCGGCATTGCTCAGGCTGCGGCCTGCCGCGTCCTTGAACTGCGGAGGCAGCTCCACCGTGTAGCGCGCCTGGGCCTGCATGGTGGCCGGGAAGCTCAGGTTCTGCACCAGCGAATCCTCGCTGAGCTTTTCGCCGTATTCGCTGTCGATCACGGGCGCCACCTTGGAGGCGCCGCTGCTCAGGCGAATGCCCTCGGCCAGCTTGCGCGGCACGGGGGCATTGAAGCGCAGGCGCATGGGACGGATCGGCAGGCAGGCGGCCTGGGCGTTCTCGCGCTCGCAGCTGAACTCGGCGGCGAAGGGCTCGCGCACGCGGTACTCGAAGCGCTTGTCCTGGCGGCTGGCCACGCCGTTGGGCGTGGCAATGCCGGCGCCGAAGACCAGCTTCATGGTCGTGCCCGCCGTCAGGCGGCGGTTGCAGGCCAGCGTGGCGTACTGCAGCGGGTTCTTGGCAGCGGCCTTGTCCCAGCCGCGGTGCTTGAGCAGCTCGTCGCGCTCCTTGCCTTCGATCAGGCGCACGGGAATGCGCTCGCCCACGCCTTCGGCCGTGCACCACATGTGCTGCTGCAGGCTTTGCACGGTGGCCGGGCCCGACAGGCGCAGCGCGAAGTACTGCTCCTCGTCGATCTGTTCATAGGTGTCGGGCGCCATGTCCAGCACGGCCGGGCCGCCGGTCTGGAACTGGTAGCTGGCAGCGCCCGTCACGGCCGTGCCCGCAGGCGACTTGTAGCCGGCCACCAGCTGGGCCGTGCAGCGCACGCCGGGCGGCAGGGCCTGCTTGAAGTCGAACACCCATTCGCGGTCGCTGTTCCAGCGGCCCGTGCCCTGGGTGGCCGCCGCATCGCTGCAGCTGAGCGTGACCGGCGCGGCCGCCTTGGGGTCGCCAAAGCGCACGGCCGTGCCATCGAACTGCACCACCACCTGCTCGACCTTGGCCACCTCTCCCTGCGGGCTGAACTGGCGCACGCCCAGGGCCTGCGCCGCCAGCGCCGCCGATCCCAGCAGCAGGCCCAAACCCCACCGGCCCCAGGCCCGGCCGTGCGCCGGCGGACTCTGGAACCCCTTGATCGCTGTCGTGCGAAGCACCCCCATGGCAATCCCTTCTGTCGGGCTCAGATGGCCCGGTGTTTTCTTGGAATGAGCAGGCTTTCAGCGCTGCGGCGCGCGCCGTGCACGGTGCACAGGCTGCAAATGAAAAGCCCTGCGCTGCGGCAGGGCTCGGCGGCAAGGGCTGCAACGAGGCAGATGCCCGCCGCCCGCATGCGCCGAATGCAGGGCCGCATCCGCTGCGGCTGAAAACCACTGCGCGGGATGATACCGGCCCGCATCCGCTGCAGGCCCTGCTGCGGGTGCCCGGAACCGGGTCTGCGGTGTATCCATCTGTAAGACATCGGCGCATCAACACGTCATATCCGCGCAATCACAGGACTCACGTCCCACCACAGGCCCGTCAGACTACATACAGCGTGCTGCCTATACTGCGCGGATACAACACAGGGAGAGAGTCCGTCCATGAAGCCGAACCACGTTGCCGTGCCTCAGCCGTTCTGGCACCGGATCAACCAGTTCTTCGCCTTTCCGTTCCAGTCACAGCCGCTGGGCTATGCGCTGCTGCTGTCGCTGAGCAGCCTGCTGTTCAAGGCGCTGTTCTTCCTGCCCGCACCCCTGGCCATCGGGCTGGTGCAGATCGGTATCCTGCTGGCCGCCAGCCGCTATGGTTTCAAGGTGGCAGCGCTGGGTTCGCAGGGCATATCGCGCGCTGCGGACTATCCTCGCCACCTGGACCCGGACTGGACCCATCTGCCCTGGAAGCTGTTCGCCATTTTAGTGGTGCACGGCATCATCGTCGGATGGTGTGCGCGGGTGAGCCTGGGCATGGCGCAGCTGGCCCTGCTGCTGCTGTCCTTTTTGCTGCCGGCCAGCATCATCGTGCTGGTGCAGACGACGGGCTTTTTCTCCGCACTCAATCCGCTGCTGATCCTGGACACGGTGCGCATCATCGGCAAGCCCTATGCGCTGCTGTGCTTTTTTCTGTTCCTGTTGAGCAGCGGTGCGCAGATCGCCATGTCGCTGCTGCTGCCGCTGTTCAGCGGGCTGATCCTGCTGCCGCTGTTCAACTTCGCCATGATCTATTTCGGCTGGGTCATGGCCAGCCTGCTGGGCTATGTGATGTACCAGCACCATGAGGCTCTGGGCATCGACGCCGCGCCCCAGGCAGACAGCGGGCCCGACGGGGCGCCTGCGCGCACGCCCGAACAGATCGCCCGCCAGCAGCTGGACGAGGACGTGGCCGAGCATGTGGCCGCTGGCGACCTGGCCGCCGCGCTGGGCCTGGCCTACGAGGACCAGCGCACCCACCCCGACGATACGCATGCCCAGCGCCGCTACCACCGCTTGCTGCTGCTGTCGGACAAGACGGCCACGCTGCTGGACCACGGCCGGCGCTTCATCGCCCTGCTGCTGCGCCAGGGCCAGACCGCCGAGGCGCTCAAGGTGTTCCAGGCCTGCCGCGCCAAGGAAGCGAGCTTTGCGCTGGACGATGCCGACCAGACACTGGCCCTGGCGCGCAGCACCTGGCGCGCGGGCGATGCACAGGCGACGCTGACCCTGATCTCGGGCTTCGACAAACGCTTCAAGGGCCATGCCGCCGTGCCCCATGCCTATGAACTGGCGGCGCGCCTGATGCTGCAGGGATTCGGGCGCCGGGACATGGCCCAGGGCATCCTGGCCACGCTGCAGGCGCGCCATCCCGACAGCGAGGCCACGCAGGAGGTGCGGTGGCTGCTGCGTGACCCGGAACCGGAACAGGGACCAGACCCGCGCCCGGCCCCGCACTGATCACGCCGTGGCCTGGGACCGGGCCTGCCCGTCGAGCAACAGCCGGGTCACGGCCTCATCGGGCGCCCAGCGCTGCAGTTGTGGCAGCCAGGCGCGGGCGCGCTGTGCCAGCCCCTGCTGCAGCAGGCCGTTGACCAGCAGGCACAGCGTCTCGCCCAGGCCCGGCTGGCCGGGTGCTGCCTGCAGCAGCGCGTGGCACAGCTTCTCGGCATCGTCGAACGCACGGGCACGCGTGAAGCGGCGCACCAGCCTGGCCATGTCCTCGGGCGCGATCCTGGCGCCTGGGCGGGCCAGGTCCAGGTAAATGCGGTAGCTGTCGTGCTGCCAGGCCAGGGTGGCGGCATCACGGGCCGGCAGCCTGAAGATGCGCCGGGCCGCACGGTGGAAGTCCTCGCTGGCAGGCGCATAGCGGGCTGCTGCAAACCAGGCGCGCAGCACCTCGGTGTCGGCAGGCCGCAGCTGGGCTGCGGCGCGCCAGGCGCGCAGGGCGCCCTCCATGTCCAGCGCCTGGCCCAGGCGTCGCGCGTTGGCGACATGTGCGTCGAAGCCATCGTCCGGCGCCGAATGGCGGCCCGCCAACGCCGCCCGTGGCTTGCGGCGCAGATGCAGGGCCATCAGGGCTGCGCCCGTCAGCAGACCGCCCAGATGGGCCATGTAGTCCACGCCCCGGCCGCTGAAGAAGTGCTGCAGCACTTCATTCGCAATCCAGGCCGGCAACAGGATTAGGGCCGGTGCCGTGACGTAGTTGAAGTAGAAGAACAACTGGTAGAAAAAGCGGATGCGCCGCAGCCGGTACATGACGGCGTACATGCCCATCAGCGCTGCGACCGCGCCCGAAGCGCCCAGCCCGTGACCATAGACGCCCGCACCCCCATGGACCCAGGAGGACAGCAGCGAAGCCCCGACGGCCCCCAGCAGATAGAACAGCAGATAGGTGGCCCGCCCCAGTGCCAGCTCCACCGAAAAGCCGAACATGAAAAGAAACAGCATATTGCCGACCAGATGGCCCGTGCTGGCATGCAGGAAGGCCGACGTGATCCAGGTCACCGGGCGCAGCGGCGCGTCCTCGCCATAGTCTTGCGCCCAGCGCGTGGTGAAGGGCGGCGGCTTCAGGGCCTCGTAGCGGCTGCGGTCCGTCTGCCACTGCCCGTGCAGGGGATCGCTGGCCGCAACGATCTGGCCGCTGCGCAGCAGCGCCAGGAAGGCGGGCTCCTGCTCCATGCGCTGCAGCAGCGGCTCGACCAGGCCCTTTTTCTGCAGCACCTTCGCCTGCTTGGCAATGGGCGAATCCGTGCGCTGCAGCCAGTCCACGAAGCGCGGCAACTCGATGCCCGGCAGCGCGCTGGCGGCATAGAACTGCGCTGCCGCCTGCTGGGCGCGCTCCTCGGAGCGCTGCGGCCCGAAGAACACCAGCACGTTCACGAGGATGATCAGCAGCGTCATCCACGGCGGATTGCTCCAGCGGGGCCGGTCCTCCAGCGGAATCGCGTAGAACATGCGGGACCGCTGGACGCGCGCTTACTGCGGCTGGAAGCCGCTGGTCTGGATGATGCGTTTCCAGACCTGGGTATAGGCCTGCTCGCGCTCGGCCAGTTGCGCGGGCGGCATGTGGCCCACGGTCAGGCCCAGGGCGGTGAGCTGCTCGTGCACATCGGGCTGTTTGAGCACGGTGGCCACGGCGGCGGAGAAGCGGTCGATGAAGGCCTGGGGCGTGCCGCGCGGCGCGTAGATGCCGTAGTAGGGCGTGTCCTCGAAGCCCTTGACGCCCTGCTCGGCCAGCGTGGGCACTTCGGGCATGGTGGCCTGGCGGCGCGTGCCCAGCACGCCGATCACGCGCAGCTTGCCGGCCTTGTGGTTTTCCATGAAGTCCTGCACCGAGGCGATGCCGGCCGGGATCTGGTTGCCCAGCATGTCGGCCAGCATGGGCGCGCTGCCCCGGTAGGGCGCGGCCACCAGGTCCAGCCTGTAGTGCTCGCCCAGCAGCCTGACCAGGAATTCCGGCGTGGACGCGGGCGCGGGAATGCCGATGCTGCCGCGCTTTGCGCCCTGGCGCACCCACTCCACATACTCGGCAAGGTTGCGCGCCGGCGTGTTGGCGGAGACCGCCAGCGCGTTCACGAAGGTGGCAAAGCCGGCCACGGGAACGAAGTCATGGGCCGGGTCGAAGCCCGGCTTCTTCACCACCTGGGGCAGGATGGAGATGGTGTGGTCATGCGTGAGGAACAACGTGTGGCCATCGGCCGCAGCCGCCTTGAGCTGCTGCGCCGCGATCTGCCCGCCCGCGCCGGGGCGGTTGTCCACCAGCACCGTGGTGCCCAGCACGTCCTTGAGCCGGTCGGCCAGCAGGCGTGCGATGGCATCCGTGCCGCCGCCCGGCGGAAAGCCCACGAGGATGCGAATGGCCTGCCCCGGCTGGGCCCAGGCCAGCGGGGCCAGGGCGGACGAGGCGGCAACGGCGGTCACTGCGCCGGCGGCGCGCAGCGCCCCCGTCAGCAGTTGGCGGCGGGAGGATGTCATGGCGTGGCTCCGGCGAACGGGGGGATCAGCCCAGGCGTGCGTTCAAGCGCGCCTGGTGGCCTGCCAGCTGCTTGCGCACCTGGGCCGGCGCCGTGCCGCCCAGGGTGTTGCGCGCATTGAGCGAGCCTTCCAGGCTGAGTGCCTCGAAGACATCGGCCTCGATGCCGGGATTGAAGGCCTGCAGTTCGGCCAGCGGCAGCTCGGTCAGGTCCACGCCCTTTTGCGAGGCCAGCTTGACGGCATGGGCCACGGTCTCGTGCGCGTCGCGGAAGGGCAGGCCCTTCTTGACCAGGTAGTCGGCCAGGTCGGTGGCCGTGGCGTAGCCCTTGAGCGCGGCGGCGCGCATGGCTTCGGCGTTGACGGTGATGCCGCCCTTCTTGCCGCCCGTGGCCGGGTCGGCCTGGCCGCCGATCATCTCGGCGAAGATGCGCAGCGTGTCCTTCAGGGTGTCCACCGTGTCGAACAGCGGCTCCTTGTCTTCCTGGTTGTCCTTGTTGTAGGCCAGGGGCTGGCCCTTCATCAGGGTGATCAGGCCCATCAGGTGGCCGACCACGCGGCCGGTCTTGCCGCGTGCCAGTTCGGGCACGTCGGGGTTCTTCTTCTGCGGCATGATTGACGAGCCGGTGGTGAAGCGGTCGGCGATGCGGATGAAGCCGAAGTTCTGGCTCATCCAGATGATCAGCTCTTCGGACAGGCGGCTCACGTGCACCATGCACAGGCTGGCGGCCGAGGTGAATTCGATGGCGAAGTCGCGGTCGCTGACGCCGTCCAGCGAGTTCTGGCAGACGCCTTCCATGCCCAGCGTGCGGGCCACGCGCTCGCGGTCCAGCGGGTAGGTGGTGCCGGCCAGGGCGGCGCTGCCCAGCGGCAGCACGTTGACGCGGCGGCGCAGGTCCAGCATGCGCTCGGCATCGCGCTTGAACATTTCCACATAGGCCAGCAGGTGGTGGGCAAAGCTCACGGGCTGGGCCACCTGCAGGTGGGTGAAGCCGGGCAGGATCACGTCCACGTTCTTCTCGGCCACTTCGACCAGGGACAGCTGCAGCTCGCCCAGCAGGCCTTCGATCAGGTCGATCTCGCCGCGCAGCCACAGGCGCACGTCGGTGGCCACCTGGTCGTTGCGGCTGCGGCCCGTGTGCAGGCGCTTGCCGGCGTCGCCCACCAGCTGGGTCAGGCGGGCCTCGATGTTCAGGTGCACGTCTTCCAGGTCGAGCTTCCACTCGAACTGGCCGGACTCGATTTCCTGCGTGATCTGCGCCATGCCCTTGCGGATGGCTTCATGGTCGGCGGCGGCGATGATGCCCTGGGCCGCCAGCATCTCGGCATGCGCCAGGCTGCCCGTGATGTCGGCCTGCCACAGGCGCTTGTCGAAGAACACGCTGGAGGTATAGCGCTTGACCAGATCGCTCATCGGCTCTTCGAAGAGAGCGGACCAGGCCTGGGCCTTGGTATCGAGCTGGTTGTGCGAGGCGGACGTTGGTTGATTGGCAGACATGTGAGGACGCGATCTTCGATGGGGCTGTGCAGGCAGCGCAGGCGGCGGGCGGCATCGCCCCCCGGCGCAGGCAGGAAGCGAAGATTCTATCGACCTGGGCGGCGCCACGCCCGTGCAGGGGCCTACACGGGCCTGCATGGGCGTGCATGGGTGTACATGGGCGGTGTGACCGCTGTGCAGGCCCGCCCGGCATGACCATAATCCGGGCATGCGGCGCGAACCCCACCCGCCGAAACACTACCTGCCGCCCCTTGCCGACCCAGCCGACCCCCACCACTGCCCCCCCGCCCCTGCCTGCGGCGCTGGTCTTTGACGCCTGCAACGTAGGCGTGGTGCTGCGCGCCGTGCTGTTTGTGCAGGCCGTGGTGGCAACGGCCTCGATGTTCGGCGCCGACTCGCCCCTGCAGTGGCTGCAGGGCATGGCCCTGCTGACCGGCGCCTGCCTGCCCGGCACGCTGGTCTGGCTGGTGGCCGCATGCCTGCTCAAGCACCCGCTGCAGCGGCTGCCCGCCTCCGGCCAGTACGCGGCCGGCGTGCTGCTGGGCATGGCGGCCGGGCTGTATGCCTGCGCCATGCTGCACCTGGCCGGCGGCACCAGCGCCCCCTGGCTGGCCAGCGCCGTGTCCGGCGGACTGCTGGCAGCCCTGCTGGTCGCAGCCCTGGTGCTGCGCGCACGCGGCCACGCACCCGCCGACACGCAGGCGCGGCTGGCCGAGCTGCAGTCGCGCATACGCCCGCATTTCCTGTTCAACACGCTCAACAGCGCCATCGCCCTGGTGCGCGCCGAGCCCGCCAAGGCCGAGGCCCTGCTGGAGGACCTCAGCGACCTGTTCCGCTATGCGCTGGCCGAGCCGCACAGCACGACCACGCTGGCCGAGGAGATCGAGCTGGCCCAGCGCTACCTGGCCATCGAGCAGGTGCGCTTTGGCGAACGGCTGCAGGTGCGCTGGCAACTGGACCCTGCCGCCCACGGCGCCCTGCTGCCGCCGCTGCTGCTGCAGCCGCTGGTGGAAAACGCCATACGCCATGGCGTGGAGCCCAGCGCACGCGGCGGCAAGCTGCAGGTGCGCACCGAGCGCCGTGGCGATCTGGTGGAGGTGCGCATCACCAACACCCTGCCCTCCGAGATCGATTCCGCCAGCGCAGCCGGCACGCGCGGCAACGGCATTGCGCTGGCCAATGTGCGCGCCCGGCTGTCGCTGCTGCACGACCTGCAGGCCCACCTCACGGCGCGCACGCTCAACGGGCATTTCGTGGTGCGCATCAGCCTGCCGCTGGCACCGCCTGCCAGCCAACCCACGAAGGCTTTATCGAAGAAGAAGCACCATGCACATCCTGATCGTTGACGACGAAGCCCTGGCCCGCGCGCGGCTGCGCACCCTGCTGGCCGACGTGCAGGCATGCACGGGCAGCGGCCCGCACCAGGTCAGCGAGGCGGCGGACGCCCGCCAGGCCATGGCCGTGCTGCAGGCACCGGGCCCGCGCCCCGTGGAGCTGGCACTGCTGGACATCCACATGCCCGGCCAGGACGGCCTGGCCCTGGCCCATATGCTGCGCCGCCTGCCGCTGCCGCCTGCCGTGGTCTTCGTCACCGCCCATGCCGGCCACGCGGTCGAGGCCTTCGACCTGGATGCTGCCGACTACCTGACCAAGCCCGTGCGCCGCGAACGCCTGCAGCAAGCCCTGGCCAAGGCCGCGCGCACGGCCGCGCACCAGACGGCCGAACGCGACGGCGGCCCCGTGCTGCTGATACAGGACCGGGGCGCCACCGTGCGCCTGCCCCTGTCGGAGGTGCTCTACCTCAAGGCCGAACAGAAATACGTGACCGTGCGCACCGTGGGCCGCAGCTACATCCTCGACGGTGCACTGGCCGACCTGGAGGCCCGCCACGCCGACCACCTGCTGCGCGTGCACCGCAACGCGCTGGTGGCCCGCAGCGCCCTGCGCGCCCTGGAACGCCACGACGACCCCACCGAAGGCGAAGGCTGGGCCCTGCGCCTGCACGGCATCCCCGAACTGCTCATGGTCTCGCGCCGCCAGCTCCCCCAGGTCCGCGCCGCCATCCGCGACGAAGGACAGCCCGGCTGAGGCGCAGGGCTCAAGGAGCCCGGCCCAAGACAGCCCCCCGCGTCAGAAAGCACGCCCGCAACACAAGCATGGCCCAACGCGAGGGACACCGAGCAAGGGCCGCCCCGCAGCGAGGGTGTCGTCCCCCTCGGGGGGAAGGCGCGCAGCGCCTCAGGGGGCTACATTTTTCTAGACAGATCCCACATCGCATCCACCAGCAGATCGATGTCCCGCGCGTCATGCCACAGGTGCGTGGACACGCGCACGCCGTAGTGGTCTGCCGCCGCGCCGATCACGGGGAAGTTGGAGTTGCGGATCACGAAGCCCTGCGGATAGTCGCTGAGCATGCGCGCCACGAAGGTCGAGGACTTGGTCCCGTTCATCACGTCGTCCTTGTTCTGGAACGGGTTGAAGCAGGTCAGCGCCGACAGCAGCTTGGGATCGTCCTTGGGCGAGTACAGCGAGTCCACGCCCCAGCGCTCGACGATCTTTTCCTTGAGGTAGGACGACAGCGTCAGGTCATAGGTCTCGATCTTCTTGCGGCCGATGCTGTCCCACTGCGCGCAGGCCTGGGCCAGCGCCATGAACATGGGCGTGTGCACGCTGCCGCAGGAAGTGACCGAGGCGGCGATGTCGTAGGTCTCCTTGGCCGTGGTCGTGCGCTCCAGCGCCGGATAGGCGCTGGTGTGCACCGGGTACCACTTGGGCAGGGGCAGCGGGTTGGAGGCGCGGATCTTGTTGCGGATGATGAGGATGCCCGTGGAGCCCGGGCCGCACTGCCACTTGTGGCCCGCGCCCGACATGAAGTCCATGCCCAGCTCCGCATAGTTGTAGGCCATCATGCCCGGCAGGTGGGCGCCGTCCACGATGCTGATCAGGCCGTGCGCCTTGACCACGCCCATCAGGTCGGCAATGGGCAGCATGGTGCCGGTCTTGTAGGTGGGAGAGGACCACATCATGGCGCGCACGCGCTTGCCCTGGGCCTTGAGCGCGCGGATGCGCTCGTCGAACAGGTTCACGTAGGTGGCGGCCGTCTGGTTGTTGCCCACGGGCAGCGCAATGCGCGAGACCTCGATGCCGTAGCGGTCCTGGGCGATCTTCAGCGGCGTGTCGCCGCCGCCGTGCTCGTGGTTGGTGGTCACCACCACGTCGCCACGCTGCCAGTCGATGCCCAGGATGGCGTGGCACATGCCCGAGGAGGTGTTGGCCGAGAAGGCCAGCTCGTCGGCATCCACGCCAAAGCCCGGCGCCACCTGCTTGCGCAGGTCCAGCAGGTTGCTGTAGCCGTTGCCCGAGTCGGCGGCCTTCTTGCGGTTTTCGGTATCGAACACATCGAGCACCAGCTTGGGCATGGAGCCCGCCGTGCCGATGTTCATATAGGTCTTCTCGGGCTTGAGGATGAACATGCTCTGCACGTCGGTCCAGAAGGCCTCGTCACGCATGAGCTGCTCGCGCAGCGCAGCGGCCGAGGTCTGGGCATTGCCGCTGCCGCAGGCAGCCAGCAGCGGGCCCAGCGTGGCTGCGCCGGTGCCGTAGCCCAGCATGCGCAGGAAGTCGCGGCGCTTGGAAGTCCAGCGCGCGGGATAGCCGGATTCGCCGGCGGCCGCAGTGGCGGTCAGGGATGTGGCCTGCTCGGCCGCGATCTGGGGGTGTCGTGCGTTCATGCGGTCCTCCTGTCGTTGCGCAAGCGGTCAGCGGCGGCCGACGATGGCCGAGATTTCGATCTTCACATCGCGCGGCAGGCGCGCCACCTCCACCGTGGCCCGAGCGGGGGCGCCGGTCTTGAAGTACTCGCCATAGACCTTGTTCATGGCGGCGAACTCGTTGAGGTCCTTCATGAAGACCGAGGTGGACAGCACATCCTCATAGCCCAGTCCCTGGGACTTGAGCTTGGCGCCGATGTGGTCCAGCACGGCGCGCGTCTGCTCCTCGATGGTCGTGCCCTGGATGGCCGTGCCCTGCGCGTTCAGCGGCAGCACGCCCGAGAAGTAGATCGTGTTGCCATGCGCCACCATCTGCGAATACGGGCCGATGGCCGGATAGATCTGCGTGGTGGACAGCACCTCGCGCTTGTGGGGCGCGGCGCAGCCCGCCAGCGTCGCTACCGCCGCCGCCACACCGCATGCCAGCGCCACGCGCCGCAGGTTCGATCGAATATCCATGGTATTGCCTTTCTGAAACAAGAATACAAACTGCCACTGCCGTGCCGCGTATTACTGCAACGGCGCCCCGGAAACACTTCGTCACCATTTAATTGGGTCATCGAAGGCGACATGAATCATTGACACAAAATGATTCGAATCAGTGATTTCACGGAGAAATTCTAGGCAGGGATCTGGAGCATTCGATAATGAATTTTCCCCTACGCACCACTACGCAGGACCGCTTGCGCAGTGCTACGCAGCAGGATAACTCTCTTCTGAAACAACGGCTTGGCACGGAACCTGCTCAACCGTAGCCAGGCATGTCAGACAGATGAGGGACGGCGCACCACAATACGGCAAAACCATTATTCAAGACCCCAAAAAGGGGACAACGCACCAAGAAAATGCATATCGGATTCCCTATGTCAATGGGATATTCTTTCGTGCGCGAAATATATTATCCATGGCATTTTCCTTGGGATATTCAAATTCCTTTTCCTGCGCGCGTGGATATGCAGCGCGCACAGGCCATTGGCAGATACGACGCCCGCCATTCAAGGTCCGCTGCCGGGCCCCGGCGCCATGCGCGCAAGCCCTGTTGACAAGGTCCGTGCACTGGGCGGAAAAGATCGTCGGTGCACCCCACACAGGCTCCCATGCAACTTCCGCTGAAACTTGCGCTTCTGTCGATTGCCGCCATCGCGCTGGCCCTGGGCCTGGTCGCGGTGACCGTGCAACACCAGACACTGGAGCTGGCCCGCCAGGAACGAGAGCTGGTCGAGACCGCCTACCTGCACAGCAAGGAGACCGAGCTGCGGCACTACGTGCAGCTGGCGACCACGGCGCTGGCGCGCATCCAGTCCAGCGGCGAGGAGCCATCCGTGCAGCGGCGCCAGGCGCTGGATACGCTGGCGCGCATGCAGTTCGGCGAGGACGGCTACTTCTTTGTCTACGACGAACACGGCAACGTGCTGCTGGATGCGCGGCAGATGGGCCTGTCGGGCGTGGACCTGTGCGATCCCAACAGCCCGGGCGGCGCAGGGCCCGCCAGGATCATCCTGGATGCCGCGCGCAGCGGCGGCGGCCTGGTGCGCTACCAGTGGCAAAAGCCGTCCTCGCTGCGTACCGAGGCCAAGCTCGCCTACGTGGCCACGGTCCCCGAATGGGGCTGGTCGCTGGGCACGGGCCTGTACCTGGACGATGTGGAGCAGGCGCTGCGCCAGATCGACGAAAGCGCCCAGGCCAATATCGCGGCCACGCGCTGGCGCATCTTCGGCATTGCGGCGCTGTGCATCGTGCTCATCGGCGTGGCGGGGCTGGCGTTCAATCTCAGCGACCACCGCGTGTCCAGCACCAAGCTGCAGCGCCTGGCCCAGCGCGTGGTGCATTCGCAGGAGGAAGAACGCACGCGCGTGGCGCGCGACCTGCATGACGGCGTGGTCCAGGTGCTGGTCTCGTCCAAGTTCCTGCTGGAGACGGCCCAGGCCCAGCTCAGGCGTCTGGCCGCACAGGACCCGGCCACGGCCCAGCGCATGGTGGACCAGGGACTGGAGCAGCTCAACCACGCGCTGGTGGAGATACGGCGCGTCTCCCACGGCCTGCGCCCCGCCCTGCTGGACGACCTGGGCCTGGCCCCGGCCCTGGCACTGATGAGCCAGCAGATGCAGGCCGAGGACGGCCTGCGCATGCAGTTCGGCTGCCGGGGCGAGACCCGCTTTCTGCCGCCCAGCCACGCCACGGCCCTGTTCCGCGTGGCCCAGGAGGCCGTGACGAATGCGCAAAACCATGCGCAGGCCACGCGCATCGACGTCAGCCTGCACTTTCAGCGCCGCCGCGTGGTGCTGCAGGTCAGCGACGACGGCCAGGGCTTCGACATGCGCCGCGTGCAGCGCGACCGCCAGGGCGGCATCGGCCTGCGCAACATGCGCGAGCGCATCGAGGGCCTGGGCGGCCATCTGAGCATCAGCTCGGGCGCCCGGGGCACCCGGCTGGTCGCCGTGCTCTACCGCAGCGGCGGCATGCCGCTGTCTCCCTCACCGGAATTCGAACTCCCACAGGCCGCTGCATGAACCCCATGATCCGCATCCTCCTGGTGGACGACCACCCTCTTGTGCGCGACGGCGTGTCCATGCGCCTGCAGGCCACCGACCATATCCGTGTCGTGGGCGAGGCCGCCAGCATGGACCAGGCCCTGCCGCTGGCGCGCGAGCTGTCGCCCGACCTGGTGGTGACCGACATCCGCATGCCGGGCGCCAGCGGCATCGACCTGGCCGCGCTGTTCCGCGATCAGTTCCCCCTGGTGCGCGTGCTGGTGCTGTCCATGCACGAGGACCCCGAATACGTGCGCCGCGCCGTGGCGCTGGGCGCGCGCGGCTATGTGCTCAAGGACGCGCCTGCGCAGCAGCTCATCGAGGCCATAGACCGGGTCTACGCCGGCGGCCTGTATTTCAGCCCCGGCCTGCAGCCCGTGGTCGAGGACGACGGCGCCGGTGCCGGCCCCCGGCGCGCCCTCACGCCGCGCGAGGCCAGCGTGCTGCAGTGGATCTCGGAGGGCCGCTCCAACAAGGAGATTGCGGCACTGATGGGCACCTCGGTGCGTACCGTGGAAACCCACCGGCTGCACCTGCGCCGCAAGCTGCGCATCGACGGCCATGCGGCCTTCATCAAGTACGCCGTGGACTATGCCGACCTGCTGGGCAGCACGCCCGTGCAGGCCGGTGCGGGATAGCCTGAAACGCCGCCCGCTCAGTGCGCGTGCGCCGCGCGGCTGACCACGGTGACCAGCACGATGCCCAGCATCAGCCAGCCCACCTGGGCCACGGTCTCGCGCGCGCTCAGGCGCTTTTGCAGCTGGGGAATCAGGTCGGCCAGCGCCACGTAGATGAAGCTGCTGGAGGCCACGGCCAGGAAGTACGGCAGCAGCTCCTGCAGCTGGCCGACCAGGAAATAGCCGCCAATGCCGCCCAGCGTGGTCACGGCCCCGGCCATGGACACCTTGATCAGGGCCACGCGCCGGTTGGAGCTGGACTGGCGCAGCACCACGATGTCGCCCATGTGGTGCGGCACCTCGTGGGCCAGCACCGACACCGCCGCGATCAGCCCCAGGCGCATGTCGGCCATGAAGGCGGAGGCGATCAGCACGCCATCGCCGAAGCAGTGCACGCTGTCGCCGGTCAGCACCGCCCAGCCGCCGTGGCGGTGGCCATGATGGTGGCCATGGGAATGGTCATGGGCGTGGCCCTGGTGATCGTGATGCTCGTGGTGATCGTGCTCATGGGCCGGCGGCGCGCCGTGCTCATGCCCGTGGTGCCACAGCTCGGCCTTGGACAGCAGGAAAAAGAACACCAGGCCCACCAGCAGCGTGACGAACAGGTCGTGCGCGCCGGCCTCGCTCTCGAAGGCTTCGGGCAAGAGGTGCATGAAGGCCGTGGCCAGCAGCGCGCCCGCCGCCAGGCTCAACAGCCGCTGCGGCATCATGCCCGGCGAGCGGTTGCCTCCCAGCCCCATCAACAACGCGGCCACCCAGACGCTGCCAATACCGGCGGCCAGGGTGGCCAGAATGATTGCTACCAATGTCATAGCGATTTGTGCTTCAACCGTATGCCCTTGCAGGCGAAACCCGCGAATTCTCGCAGAAAGACCGGCCCCATCGCAGCCGTGGCCTGCGATCCCATGAAGGAAGCAGGCCACGGTGTCGGGTGCCCTCGGTTTCAGCCTACAGAAGCTGTCAAGCCCCCCTGCGCGAATAAAGTTGAAAGCTAGTCAGCAATACCTTAAAAACTGGCGCGTCCTCACACCAGGGACACCGAGGAAGGGCCGCCCCGCACCGAGGGTGTCGTCCCCCTCCCGCGAAGCGAGAGAGGGGGAAGCGGCGCAGCCGCTCAGGGGGTCACCCCATGCTTATTGAACCAGGCCAGCATTTTCTGCCAACCGTCGCGCGCAGCCTGCTCGCGGTAGCTGGTCCGGTAGTCGGCATGGAAGGCGTGTGGCGCCTCCGGGTAGATCACGAACTCCGAGGCCTTGGCCGCTGCCGAGCCCTGCTTGAGCGCCTCGCGCATGCGCTCCACGGATTCCAGCGGAATGCCCGTGTCCTGCCCGCCATACAGGCCCAGCACCGGCGCCTTGAGGCTGGAGACCAGCTCCAGCGGATGGCGTGGCTGCAGCGCGGTCTTGGCGCCTTCCAGCCGGCCGTACCAGGCCACGCCGGCCTTGACCGGGCCATGGGCCGCATACAGCCAGGTGATGCGCCCGCCCCAGCAAAAGCCCGTGATGGCCACGCGCGCCGTATCGCCGCCCTGCGTGCCCGCCCATTGCACGGCGCCGTCCAGGTCGGCCATGACCTGTTCGTCGGGCACCTTGGAGACCAGCTCGCTCATGAGCTTGGCGATCTCGGTATAGGTCTTGGGATCGCCCTGGCGCGCATACAGATCGGGGGCGATGGCCAGGTAGCCGGCACGCGCCAGGCGGCGGCAGGTGTCGGCAATGTATTCGTGCACGCCGAAGATCTCGGAGATCACCAGCACCACGGGCACATTCTTCTTGCCGGCGGGCGCGGCGCGGTAGGCCGGCACCTTGAAGCCGTTCACGGTGAAATGCACCTCGCCGGCCGTCAGGCCGTCGGCCGGCGTGGAGATGGCGGTCTGCGCCATCAGCGGCGTGGCCGCGGCGGCATAGCCCAGGCCCAGGGCCGTCTGCAATGCCAGGCGCCGCGTGGGCCCCTCTTCGCTGCTGCGCCCCGGAACCAGGGCCTTCAGGTCTTGCTGCTGATCGTCACGCATGCATCTCTCCTTGGTGGTGGTTGAGAACCGGCCAAGTCTACGATGCGCGCGTGAAGCTCAATGTGCCTTGTCCCAGTTGGGGCCGACGCCCACTTCGGCGAGCAAGGGAACCTTCAGTTCCGCCACGCCGGCCATCAGGCGCGGGATCTCGGTGCGCACCCAGTCCGACTCGCCTTCGGGCAGCTCGAACACCAGTTCGTCGTGCACCTGCATGATGACGCGGACCTCGGACTGCCTGGCATCGAGCTCGGCCTGCACCGCCACCATGGCCTTCTTGATCAGGTCGGCCGCCGTGCCCTGCATGGGCGCGTTGATGGCCTGCCGTTCGGCCGCCTTCTTGCGCGGGCCGCTGCCGCCGTTGATGTCCACCAGGTACAGGCGGCGGCCGAAGACGGTTTCCACGTAGCCGTGGTCGCGCGCGAATTCCACCGTCTCGTCCATGTAGCGCTTGACGCCTGGATAGCGCTGGAAATAGCGGTCGATGTAGGCGGCGGCAGCCTTGGTCTCTATGCCCAGGTTCTTGGCCAGGCCAAAGCTGCTCATGCCGTAGATCAGCCCGAAGTTGATGACCTTGGCATAGCGGCGCTGCTCGCTGCTGACCTGCTCCAGCTCCACGTTGAAGACTTCCGATGCCGTGGCCCGGTGCACGTCGCGGCCTTCGTGGAAGGCGCGCAGCAGCGACTCGTCGCCCGACAGGTGGGCCATGATGCGCAGCTCGATCTGCGAGTAGTCGGCGCTGGCGATCACATGGCCGGGCGCGGCAATGAAGGCCTCGCGCACGCGCCGGCCTTCGGGCGTGCGGATGGGGATGTTCTGCAGGTTGGGGTCGTTGCTGGACAGGCGCCCCGTCACGGCCACGGCCTGGGCGTAGTGCGTGTGCACGCGGCCCGTGCGCGGCAGCGCCAGCTGGGCCAGCTTGTCGGTATAGGTGCCCTTGAGCTTGGACAGGCTGCGGTGCTCCAGCAGCTTGGCGGGCAGCGGATAGTCCTCGGCCAGCTTCTCCAGCACCTCTTCGTCGGTGCTGCGTGCGCCGGTGGCCGTCTTCTTGACCACGGGCATGCCCAGCTTGTCGAAAAAGATTTCGCCCAGCTGCTTGGGGCTGGCCAGGTTGAAGGGCTGGCCCGCGATGTCGTAGGCCTCCTGCTCCAGCTGCACGATGCGCTGGCCCAGGTCGTTGCTCTGCCTGGCCAGCGTGGCGGCATCGATGAGCACGCCGTTGCGCTCTATGCGGAACAGGGCCTCGCTGGTGGCGATCTCCAGCTCGTAGATGCCGCGCAGGCCGTCGTGCGCCTGCAGCTGCGGCCACAGCACGCGGTGCACGTCCAGGGTCTGGTCCGCATCCTCGCAGGCGTAGGCGGCAGCCTTGTCCACGGGCACCTGGGCGAACGGGATCTGGTGGGCGCCCTTGCCGCACAGGTCTTCGTAGCTGATGCCCGTGCGGTTGGTGTGGCGCAGCGCCAGGCTGGCCAGGCCGTGCGGGCGGTGCACCTCCAGCACATAGCTTTGCAGCATGGTGTCGTGCACATAGCCGTGCACCTCGATGCCGGCATTGGCGAAGACATGGCGGTCGTACTTGACGTGCTGGCCCAGCTTGGGCCGGGCGGCATCCTCCAGCCAGGGCTTGAGGCGCTGCAGCACCTCGTCGGCCGGCAGTTGCTCGGGCGCGTCGGGGCCGGCATGGCGCAGGGGGATGTAGGCAGCGGCGCCGGGCTCCACGCTCAGCGAGATGCCGACGATCTCGGCACGCATCTCGTCCAGCGAGGTGGTTTCGGTATCCAGGGCCGTGAGTTCGGCGGCGTTGATCTTGGCCAGCCACTGGTCGAACGCTTCCCAGGTCAGCACCACGTCGTAGTCCAGCGCACGCTGCTGGGCGGTCTCGGCCTCGGCGGTGGCGTCGTCGGATTCGGCCTGCTCCTGGGCAAACATGTCGCCCGTGGACTGGTCGGCACGCGGCTTGGCCGCGGGCTTGCGGCCGGCCTTGACGGCTTGCAGCGCATCGGGCTCGGGCGCGGCACCGCCGAGCATGCGTGCCAGCCCCTTGAAGCCGTAGCGCTCATAGAACTCGCGCAGCGGCGCGGTATCGGGCTCGCGCGGAGCCAGCGCGTCGAGCACGGGCAGGGTGGGCACTTCGGCGCTCAGGTCGCAGTCGGTCTTCATGGTGACCAGCTGGCGGCTCAGCGCCAGCTGGCCCGAGGCGATGGCATCGCGCAGGTTCTGGCCAGCCACTCCCTTGATGCCGTCGGCCGCAGCGATCAGGCCGTCGAGCGAGCCGTGCTCGGCCAGCCACTTGACGGCCGTCTTGGGGCCGACCTTGGCAACGCCGGGCACGTTGTCCACGGCATCGCCGACCAGCGCCTGGTAGTCGATCATCTGCGCAGGCGGCACGCCGAACTCGGCAGTCACGCCGGCCACGTCGCGGCGCTTGCCGCTCATGGTGTCCATCACCATGATGTGGGGATCCACCAGCTGGGACAGGTCCTTGTCTCCACTGGAGATGACCACGTTCACGCCCTGGGCGGCGGCCGTCTTGGCCAGGGTGCCGATCACGTCGTCGGCCTCCACGCCCTGGATGGCCAGCACGGGCCAGCCCATCAGGCGGACCACTTCGTGGATGGGCTCGATCTGCGAGCGCAGATCGTCGGGCATGGGCGAGCGGTGCGCCTTGTATTCGGGATAGAGCGCATCGCGGAAGGTGGGGCCGCTGGCGTCGAACACGCAGACCGCGTAGTCGGCCGCCACTTCCTTGCGGATCGCCTGGAGCATGTTGATCATGCCGCGGATGGCGCCTGTGGCGGGGCTTTCCGGGTTGCCGGGCTCGGCGCGCAGATCCGGCATGGCGTGGTAGGCGCGGTAGAGGTAGCTGGAGCCGTCGATCAGCACCAGGGTCTTGGAATTGCTCATGCGCCGATTGTGCACGCGCCGGCAGGGGGACAGGGCGGGACAGGGCCCGCCGCAAGACCTACAATGGAGCCCATGCGCGCCGCTCCACTTCTCATCCTCCTGAGCCTGGCCGCCAGCCCCGTGCTGGCCCAGAACCCCACGCCTGCCCCGGCTGCCTCCACCGCCCCCGCGGCGGCGACCGCCGGGCAGACCGCGCCGGACACGGCCAGGCCCGAGGCCCGCGACCGAAGCAACCAGCGCGTGGAACGCATCCATGTGGAAGACGAAGGCAGCCGCGTTGACGAACTGCGCGTGGGCGGCCAGACCCGAAGCATCACCGTGCAGCCCAAGGTCGGCGACATGCCCTCCTATGAGGTGCAGTCCAACGACGGCGCCCGCTCCTCCCGCAACCGCGGCGATGGCGACGGCACCAACGGCACGCGCGTCTGGAACCTCAAGAAGTTCTGATCCTCACCGGACTGTCCGGGCCCCGGGCCCGGCGGCATCCCAGGGGGCAGCACCTGACGGCGCTGCCCTCTTTCCATATCTGACGACAACGATTTCCGCCGAGCCGCGCTGGCCGGCAATGCAAACATGGCCGTTTTCACCGAAGTCTCCGACCAAGATGCGCGCGAGCTGCTGCGCCGCATGTCCCTGGGTTCCTTCAAGGAGCTGCGCGGCATCCAGGGCGGCATAGAGAACACCAACTACTTTCTCACCACCGAGCAGGGCGAGTGGGTGCTGACGCTGTTCGAGCGCCTGACGGCCGAGCAACTGCCCTTCTACCTGTACCTGATGAAGCATCTGGCGCAGGCCGGCATTCCCGTGCCCGACCCGCAGGCCGAGACGCGCAGCGGCGACATCCTGCTGCGCGTGTGCGGCAAGCCCGCCTCCATCGTCAACCGCCTGCCCGGCAGGAGCGAGCTGACCCCCCAGCCCGCGCACTGCGCCGCCGTGGGCGAGATGCTGGCGCGCATGCACCTGGCCGGCAGAGACTACGATCGCCAGCAGCCCAATCTGCGCGGCCTGCCCTGGTGGAACGAGACCGTGCCCACGGTGATCCCGCACATCGACGCACCCACCGCCGACCTGCTGCGCTCCGAACTGGCCTTCCAGAACCATGTGGCCGCCTCGCCCGCCTATGCGGCGCTGCCGCGCGGCCCCGTGCATGCCGACCTGTTCCGCGACAACGTGATGTTCGATGGCGAGCGCCTGACCGGCTTCTTCGATTTCTACTTCGCAGGCGTGGACAGCTGGCTGTTCGACCTGGCGGTGTGCCTCAACGACTGGTGCATCGAACACGCCACAGGCGCCCATGACGCGGCCAAGGCCAAGGCCATGATCGATGCCTACCAGTCCGTGCGCCCCCTGACCGCCGCCGAGCGAGAACTGTTCAACCCCATGCTGCGCGCGGGCGCGCTGCGCTTTTGGATCTCCCGCCTGTGGGATTTCCACCTGCCGCGCGAGGCCTCCATGCTCGTTCCCCACGATCCCACGCATTTCGAGCGCGTGCTGCGCCAGCGCCTGGCCCGCCCCGTGGCGCTGGACTGACGTCCCAGGCCGGCCACGACGCGGCTGCCGGAGGGCTTTGCGGTCCACGGGCCGCGCTTCCTCGGGTACAGTCCCCGTTCGGGCGCCAGCGGCGCGGCCCATGCCAGAGGCCATGCCCCATCCAGGCGCCCCGACTTCCTCACCCCATGAAACTTCTCATCGTTCCCGCCCGTACCGGCCTGCAATGGGTGCAGCAGGGCATCCGCACCTTCCGCCAGCAGCCGCTGGCGCTGGCGGCACTGTTCTTTCTGTCGATGGCGGCCATGTCGCTGGTCACGGTGCTGCCGCTGATAGGCCCCGTGATCGCGCTGGGCCTGCTGCCGGCCACATCGCTGGCCATGATGGTGGCGGCGGCCGAAGCCTCGCACGGGCGCGCGCCCACGCCGGCCCTGCTGCTGGTGGCCTTTCGCACCGGGCGCCAGCGCCTGAATTCCATGCTCACGCTGGGCGCCATGTATGCGGCAGGCTTCTTGCTGATCATGGGCCTGTCCATGCTGGTGGACGATGGCCAGTTCGCCAACGTCTACCTGGGCGGCGAGCCGCTGACGCGCGAGATCGCCGAATCGCCCGACTTCCAGGCCGCCATGTGGCTGAGCATGGGCCTGTACCTGCCGCTTTCGCTGCTGTTCTGGCATGCGCCGGGCCTGGTGCACTGGCACAACGTGCCGCCGGTCAAGGCCGTGTTCTTCAGCCTGGTGGCGTGCGTGCGCAACATCGGCGCACTGGTGGTCTTCGGCCTGAGCTGGATGGGCGTGTTCATCGTGGCCGGCATCGTGATGGCACTGATCTCGGCCGTGCTGGCCCAGGTGCTGGGCGGCATTGCCAACGGCCTGATGATTGCCACGGCTATGCTGCTGGCCGCCATGTTCTTCACCTCCATCGTCTTCACCTTCCGTGACTGCTTTGCGGCGCCCGATGAAAGCGATGGCAGCGACGCCATCGGCACCGAACCGCCGCAGCCGCCCGGACTGTCCGGCTGACGCCTGCACGGCACCAGATCACCAGGCCCCTTTCGAGGGGCTTTTTCTTTGCCGTTTCTCTGTCGTGCCAGCGGCCACCCGGGCGTCCACATGACGCAGTCACTGTTGTGTCATACGGATGCCATCGCTTTGTCACAGTGCCTGCCTAGCATGCCGTGCGGATGCATAGCCAGCGAGTGCGCAGCGGCATCCCGGCCCATCCCGCCCCCGATGGGCTGATGCAGACAACCCCACAACGGAAGCCCCATGTCCCAATCCACGATGCTCTCCCGCCGCAAGGCGCTGCAATTCCTGACCGGCGCCCCCCTGCTGCCGCTCGGCTCCGCCGTGTCCGCCGCCGGCCTGCTGACCGCCTGCGGCGGTGGCGATGACGGTCCCGCGAAGAACTATGTGGCGGCCAGCTTCACCTCCATGGCCGCGCCCACGCTGGCCAACCCCCAGGCCATGGCCCGGATGACCGTGGCCTCGCAGCTCAAGGTGCAGTACAGCGACAACAGCGAGCAGAGCTTCGACCTGGGCTACCAGCCTTTCTTCGTGACCGGCGACGAAGTGCCGGACGGCAAGGGCGGCAAGATCCTGGCCGGCGGCTACTACGACATCAACAACAACAAGATCATCGACCGCACCGTGGCCGGCAGCGAGCGCCACTTCTTCTCCGATGCGCCCGACGGCACCTCGCTGCTGACCGTGCCCAATGCCAAGGTGGATGGCGTCAAGGGCAAGCCCGTGTTCGCCGTGGTGCAGTTCGAATACACGACCTGGGCGCAGGATGGCAAGACCGACATGTACGGCAAGCTGCCCTCGCCCATCGCCGTGCTGACGCTGGACCAGGACCAGACCACGGGCAAGCTCAGCCTGGTCAAGTACCACAACGTGGACACCTCCAAGGTGCACGGCCTGTGGATCACCTGCGGCGCCAGCCTGTCGCCCTGGGGCACCCATCTGTCCAGCGAAGAGTACGAGCCCGACGCCTTCGCCACCGGCAATGCGCAGTTGCAGGCCTTCAGCCAGAACCTGTATGGCGACCAGACCAAGGCCAACCCCTACCACTACGGCCACATGCCCGAAGTGACGGTCAACGTG
Source organism: Delftia sp. WSY_7 (assembly GCF_043104845.1). Classification (NCBI taxonomy): domain Bacteria; kingdom Pseudomonadati; phylum Pseudomonadota; class Betaproteobacteria; order Burkholderiales; family Comamonadaceae; genus Delftia; species Delftia sp. WSY_7. The sequence continues at coordinate 62,648 of NZ_JBICLB010000005.1, forward strand.
GACGGCACGGCCAGCATCAAGAAGCATTTCTGCATGGGCCGCATCTCGCACGAGCTGGTCCAGGTCATGCCCGACCAGCGCACGGCGCTGATGGGCGACGACGCCACCAACAGCGGCTACTTCGTCTTCGTGGCCGACAAGGAAAAGGACCTGTCCTCGGGTTCGCTGTACGTGGCCAAGGTGGGTGCGGGCTTTTCCATCGACCCCGCATCGGGCAGCGCCGCCGCGCTGACCTGGATCAAGCTGGGCTCGGCCACCAGCGCCGAGATCGAGCAGCTGGCCAACACGCTCAAGCCCACGGACATCATGACCGTGGCCAAGACCGATCCGGGCGACGCCAGCTACACCAAGATCACCGCCAACGGCAAGGTGGAGTGGATCAAGATCAACCCCGGCATGGAAAAGGCCGCCGCCTTCCTGGAAACCCACCGCTACGCCGCCTTCAAGGGCGCGAGCATGGGCTTCACCAAGATGGAAGGCACGACCGTCAACGCCAAGGACAAGGTGGCCTACTCGGCCCTGCAGAACTGCGAGAAGTCCATGGTGGCCGGTGATGCGCTGAACGTGGCAGGCAATGGCGTGTCCATCCCCAAGCAGCTCAAGGCCGGCGCCGTGATGGCACTGAACCTGCGCGGTGGCCAGAAGGACACGGCCGGCGCCGCCATCAACAGCGAGTGGATGCCCGTGGACACCAAGGCCCTTCTGGCCGGCGAGGACATCAGCGCCGACGCGCTGGGCAACACCGGCAACCCGAACAAGATCTGCAACCCCGACAACCTCAAGTTCTCGGAGAAGATGCGCACCCTGTTCATCGGCGAGGACAGCGGCCAGCACGTGAACAACTTCCTGTGGGCCTACAACATCGACACCAAGCAGCTGTCGCGCCTGATGTCGATTCCCGCAGGCGGCGAATCCACGGGCCTGCACGCCGTGGACGAGATCAACGGCTGGACCTACATCATGAGCAACTTCCAGCACGCCGGTGACTGGGGCAGCATCCACAACGTGGTCAAGTCCACGCTGGACCCGCTGATCAGCACCAACTATCGCGGCAAGTTCGGCGCCGCCGTCGGCTACCTGACCGGCACCGCTTCCCAGCCCAAGCTGTCGGCCTGACCGCCGCCACAACGCCCCGCCGCCCTGCGGCGCGTGGCGCCACAACAAGAAGGCCATGGATTTCCATGGCCTTTTTGCATGCCTGCGCCGCAACTGCATGGATGTCATGAACCCGACTCTTAGCGTGCAAAACAAGAGTCATTCTCACCTGGTCGCTATAATTTCTGATGCATTGCGGCGTCGCTAGCCCGCCATCGCACCATCTTCAGCCCCGCCGGATCACGCCCCTCAAGGCCCGGCAGGCGCACGCAGAGCCACACCACAGGAGAGACTCCATGACCCCAGCTTACCGCATCCTTCGCAGCACGGCCTCCGCATGGCTGGCGGCCGCTGCCACCCTGGCGGTGCCGGCTGCACATGCCGACTATCTCTGGCTGCAGCAGGACGCAGGACAGGCCCGGGCCTATGCCGGAGAACTGCGCAAGCCGCTGCAACAGCTGCCGGCCCTGGAGGACGCCAAGCAGGTCCTGCCCGACGGCAAGAGCCTTCCCCTGAAGGCCGAGGCCAATCATTTCACCGCGGACGCAGGCCAGGGCGATGTGCGCATCGCCGCCACGCGCCCCGGCGCCAATGGCGTGCTGACCTATTACCAGGCCCGTTTCGGCCGCAACGACACCAAGGCCGTGAACGACCTGGAGCTGGTGCCCACCACGGCGGGCGGCGATACGTTCCAGCTGGTGTTCAAGGGCCGCAAGGTCGCGGCCAGCCAGGTCAATGTGCAGACCAGCGAGGGCTGGTACCGCACGCTCACGCCATCGCAGGACGGCACGGTGAGCTTCAAGCCCTACTTCCCGGGCCTGTACGTGCTGGAGGTGACGGCGCGCGTGGACAACGGCTCGGTCACGCTGGACGGCAAGAAGTACACCGACGTGCGCCACACCACCACGCTGAGCTTCGAAGTCAAGCCCTGAGCGCCGGGCGCGGCGGCCCGGCCCTCACTCCACGACCGTGAGCTTGGCAATGGACAGCGCCAGCCACTTCGTGCCGTGGCGCCCAAAGCTGACCTGGGCACGCGCGTCGTCGCCCGTGCCTTCCAGGGCCAGCACCTTGCCTTCGCCGAACTTGTTGTGGAACACGTTCAGGCCCACGCGCAGGCCGTGGCCCGGGTCGGCCTTTTGCGGCGGCACGGGCGGGCTGGCGAAGACCTCGCTGCGCCAGCCTTCGGCCTTGCTGCCGAAGCCGCCGCGATCGCGTGAGCCATAGCCGCCGCCACCGCCGCCACCGGGGCGGGGCGCGTAGCTGCCAAAGCCGCCCTGCTTCGGCGTGATCCACTTGAGCGCCTCTTCAGGCAGCTCGTCGAAGAAGCGGCTCTTGACGTTGTAGCGCGTCTGCCCGTGCAGCATGCGCGTCTGCGAATGGCTCAGGTACAGGCGCTTGCGCGCGCGGGTGATGGCCACATAGGCCAGGCGGCGTTCTTCCTCCAGGCCGCCCCGGTCCATCATGGCGTTCTCGTGCGGGAACAGGCCCTCCTCCACGCCGCCGATGAAGACGGCGTCGAACTCCAGGCCCTTGGAGGCATGCACGGTCATCAGCTGCACGGCGTCCTGGCCTGCCTGGGCCTGGTTGTCGCCAGCCTCCAGCGCCGCGTGCGTCAGGAAGGCGGCCAGCGGCGACAGGGTCTCGCCGGTATCGGCATCGACCATGCCGGCCACGGTGCCGGCCGGCGGCGTGAGCGGCGTGTCCAGCAACGGCAGCGCAGGGTCCAGGCCCTGGCTGGCGGGGCTTTGCGTCAGCGCCCTGGCGCCGTCGTGCTCGTCCAGCGGCAGGGCCACGGCATCGCGGCCAAAGCCTTCCTGGGTGACAAAGCTCTCGGCCGCGTTCACGAGTTCCTGCAGGTTCTCGATGCGGTCGGCGCCTTCCTTTTCGTTGCGGTAGTGCTCGAGCAGGCCGCTTTCTTCCTCGATGGCCTCGATGATCTCGCGCAGCGTGCGGCCCTGGGTCTGCTCGCGCAGCACGTCGATCTTGGCGACAAAGCCTGCGAGCTTGGCGCCCGGCGCGCCCGGCACCGCCGAGACGGCATCGTGCAGCGAGCAGCCCGCGCTGCGCGCCGCGTCCTGCAGCGTCTCCACGCTGCGCGCGCCGATGCCGCGCGGTGGGAAGTTCACCACGCGCAAAAAGCTGGTGTCGTCGTGCGGGTTCTCCAGCAGGCGCAGGTAGGCCAGCGCATGCTTGATTTCGGCGCGCTCGAAAAAGCGCAGCCCGCCGTACACGCGGTAGGGAATGGCGGCATTGAACAGCTGCGATTCGATCACCCGGCTTTGCGCATTGCTGCGGTAGAGCACGGCGATTTCCTGGCGCTGCCAGCCGTCCTTTTTCACGAGCTGCTGGATTTCCTCGACCATCCACTGCGCCTCGGCCATGTCGGTGGGCGCCTCGTAGATGCGCACGGGCTCGCCCGGGCCCTGGGTGGTGCGCAGGTTCTTGCCCAGGCGCTGGCTGTTGTGGCTGATGAGCGCGTTGGCGCAGTCCAGGATGTTGCTGTAGGAGCGGTAGTTCTGCTCCAGCTTGATCTGCTGGCGCACATCGAACTCGCGCACGAAGTCCTGCATGTTGCCCACGCGCGCACCGCGAAAGGCGTAGATGCTCTGGTCGTCGTCGCCCACGGCGATCACGCTGCCCAGGGCCTGCAGGCGGCCATCCACCACGTCGCCCGCCAATTGCTTGAGCCACTGGTACTGCAGCTTGTTCGTGTCCTGGAACTCGTCGACCATGATGTGGCGAAAGCGCCGCTGGTAGTGGGCGCGCAGCGCGGCGTCGTCGCGCAGCAGCTCGAAGGAGCGCAGCATCAGCTCGCCGAAATCGACCACGCCTTCGCGCTGGCACTGCTCCTCGTAGAGCTGGTAGATCTCGACCTTCTTGCGCGTGTCCGGGTCATTGGCCACCACGTCGCCGGGGCGCATGCCCTCTTCCTTGCAGCCGGCAATGAAGTACTGCAGCTGCTTGGGCGGGAAGCGCTCGTCGTCCACGTTGAACTGCTTGCACAGGCGCTTGACGGCCGACAGCTGGTCCTGCATGTCCAGGATCTGGAAGGTGGACGACAGCCCTGCCGCCTGGTGGTGGGCACGCAGCAGCCGGTTGCACAGGCCGTGGAAGGTGCCTATCCACATGCCGCGCACGTTGTAGGGCAGCATGGTCGACAGGCGCGCCAGCATTTCCTTGGCCGCCTTGTTGGTGAAGGTCACGGCCAGGATGGAGCCCGGCGTGGCCTGGCCCGTCTGCAGCAGCCAGGCGATGCGCGTGGTCAGCACCCGCGTCTTGCCCGAGCCGGCGCCGGCCAGGATCAGCGCATGGCCGGCCGGCAGCGTGACGGCAGCGAGCTGCTCCTCGTTGAGGTTGGCCAGCAAAGGGGAGTTGGAGGCGGGTGCGGCACCGGAGGCGCCGTCGAGCAGATCGATCGGGAACATCCTGGCATTGTAGAAAGCACCTCGCTCCCCAGGGAAACCGATGCCGCATTTCCCGCAATCGGCCCGCGATCTGCCCGCAATAGGCCCGCGCAGCGCGCCCTTGCGGGCTCATAACGCCATCCCTATAACCGCTATATCGACAGGGCGCCCAGGCCCGCCGCCGGCAACGTATAGAATCAATCACCGGGCCCAAGTTTCTTGCGGTCCGGTTTTTTGTGCCCGGGCCACAGCCGCCCTGGCGACGCGGCCCGCCCGCGCCGCCCGCAAGACCGGCCTCCAAGCCAAGCGCCCCATCGCGGAGGGATGTTCCTGCCGCGACCTTTCATGGAGCTTGGAATCAAATGGAAATCTTCGACTACGACAACATCCTGCTGCTGCCGCGCAAGTGCCGCGTGGAAAGCCGCTCGGAGTGTGATGCCAGCGTGGAGCTGGGCGGTCGGTCCTTCCGCATCCCGGCCGTGCCGGCCAACATGAAGACGGTGGTGGATGAAAGCATCTGCACCTGGCTGGCCCGCAACGGCTACTTCTACGTGATGCACCGCTTTGACCTGGACAACGTGCAGTTCGTGCGCGAGATGCAGGGCAAGGGCTGCTTCGCCTCCATCTCGCTGGGCGTCAAGAAGCCCGACTACGACACCGTGGACCGCTTCGTCGCCGAAGGCCTGTGCCCCGAATACATCACCATCGACATCGCCCACGGCCATGCCGACAGCGTGAAGAACATGATCGGCTACCTCAAGGAAAAGCTGCCCAAGTCCTTCGTGATCGCCGGCAACGTGGGCACGCCCGAAGCCGTGATCGACCTGGAGAACTGGGGCGCCGACGCGACCAAGGTCGGCATCGGCCCCGGCAAGGTCTGCATCACCAAGCTCAAGACGGGCTTCGGCACGGGCGGCTGGCAGCTGTCGGCGCTCAAGTGGTGCGCGCGCGTGGCCACCAAGCCCATCATTGCCGACGGCGGCATCCGCAGCCACGGCGACATCGCCAAGAGCGTGCGCTTTGGCGCCACCATGGTGATGATCGGCTCGCTGTTCGCGGGCCATGAGGAATCGCCGGGCCAGACGGTCGAGGAAAACGGCCAGCGCTTCAAGGAGTACTACGGCTCGGCCTCGGACTTCAACAAGGGCGAGTACAAGCACGTCGAAGGCAAGCGCATCCTCGAGCCCGTCAAGGGACTTCTGGCCGACACCCTGATCGAGATGGAGCAGGATGTGCAAAGCTCCATCAGCTACTCGGGCGGCAAGAAGCTGATGGACATCCGCAAGGTCAACTACGTGATCCTGGGCGGTGACAACGCAGGCGAACATCTGCTGATGTAAGCGCAGACACCAAGGCAAGGCGGCTTCGGCCGCCTTTTTTTGTGCCTGCGTTCCCGACGTCACGCAGGCCGCGCACGCCGAGATCGCGCCATGAACCAAAAAAATGGCGTGTCTTCCTGCAAGCACGCCAAAAATGCCGCATAATTGCGGTCTCGTTTGCAGCGCAGACTTGTTTTTGGGGCTCTTAGCTCAGCTGGTAGAGCAGCGGACTCTTAATCCGTTGGTCGAGTGTTCGAATCACTCAGGGCCCACCAAAAATTCCTTTTCAGCCTGGATTCATCCAGGCTGATTCCTTCGGAATACCCGAGGGGGCTCTTAGCTCAGCTGGTAGAGCAGCGGACTCTTAATCCGTTGGTCGAGTGTTCGAATCACTCAGGGCCCACCAAGAATTCCTTTGCCTGATCTCTTCAGGCAGCCACGCAGAAATACGTGGGGCTCTTAGCTCAGCTGGTAGAGCAGCGGACTCTTAATCCGTTGGTCGAGTGTTCGAATCACTCAGGGCCCACCACCAACACCCCGAAAAGGCACTCAGCGCACCGGCGCTCAGTGCCTTTTCTTGTTGTACTCCATCAGCACAGACATATTGCTGCTGCCAGCCTTGGCCACCCACTCCCGGCCAAAGCGCTCCCCCATCAAATCCAGCATGCGGCGCAGGTCCGCCGATGGCGCGGCCACGGACATCTTGTTGTCGACAAGAACCTTCTTGCCCAGCTCATCGGCCTGCTGGGCCAGCGCCCAGCCCTCTTTCTCGGCCAGCGCGGCGGCGCGGCTGATGGCCTGGCGTTCCGGCTCGGCAAAGCCCTTCCAGGCAAGTTCGCTGACGCACAACATGTTCTTGGGAATCCAGGCCTTGATGTCCAGAAACACCTTCATGGTCTTCCAAGCCTGGCTGTCGACGCCGGTGGCACTGGATGCAACCATGGCGTCAATACCTCCCTGCTCCAGCACCATGCCAAGATCACCGGCCGCGAGCACCACCGGCTGCGCTCCCCAGAGTTCAGCCAGCCGCTTGGTCGCATCGCTTTGCACACGCAGCCTGAGCCCCCTGAGATCCACGATGCTGTTGACCGGGCGCCGGCAGAACAGGCCCTGCGCCGGCCAAGGCACCGCAAACAGCAGGCGCACACCCTGCTGAGCCAGCAAAAACTCCTGCAGCACGGGACGGGTCAGTTGCCACAGGTGCGCAGCCTCGTCAAAGCCACGCACGATGAAAGGCAGCGAGTCCATGGCCAGCAGCGGATGGATATCCACATAGGACGACATGAGAACTTCGCCGAACTGGATTTCATTGCGCTTGAGCGCAGGAAGCACCTGCGCCATGGGCTTGAGCGCAGAGTTGGACACCACATCGATCTCCAGCGCCTGCTGGGTATCGGCACCCACGCGCGCCGCGAAGTTGCGCAGATTCTGCGTGTGAAAGATGCCATCGCCATAGGCCGCCGAGAGCTGCAGTCGGCGGCCCTTGGACCAGGCAGCGCCTGCGGTCAGTTGCAACGCAGCCGGGGCCAGACCCGATATCAACGTGCGGCGAGAAACAGTCATGAAAGATCCTTGGCGAAAGCGCCCAGAACCATGCCATCCACCCCACGGCGGACCTGTGCATGCTGGCGCAAAAGATAAATTCTATCGATATTTATATCATTTAGATACAAACTATCAATCTATTCCATCGCCCAGGTCACTCGCCAAGCCATCCGTCACACCGGATTCCGGCCAAGCCGCTACAGTGTCACCCTGCCGCAGGCGCAAGGGCGCGCGGCCTTTTTCTGCGCCTGCGGCCCGCCTGCAGCGCACAACCGCCTCGCCTGCATGCCACAAAATGTTTCCCCGCTCTGGCAGGGCCCGCGCTGGGCCCTGGCCGTCCTGCTTGCCATCCTGGGCATGCTGGGGCCGTTCTCGATCGACACCTACATCCCGGCCTTCTCGGGCATCGCCCAGGCCTTGAACGCCACGCCGCTGCAGATGCAGCAGACGCTGTCGGCCTATCTGTTCGGCTTTGCCTTCATGAACCTTTTCCATGGCGCCATGGCCGACAGCTTTGGCCGCCGCCCCGTGGTGCTATGGGGACTGGCCGTGTTCACGCTGGCCTCGGCAGGCTGCGCGCTGTCGCAGAACATCACGCAACTGGTGCTGTTCCGGGCGCTGCAGGGCCTGTCCACGGGCGCCGGCATCGTGGTGTCGCGCGCCGTGGTGCGCGACCTGTTTCCGCCTGCCCAGGCCCAGCGCGTGATGGCCCAGATCACCATCTTCTTCGGCATTGCCCCGGCGCTGGCGCCGGTGCTGGGCGGCTGGCTGTTCGTGCACCTGGGCTGGGCGGCCGTATTCTGGTTCCTGACGCTGGTGGGCGTGCTGCTGTGGAGCATCAACTGGCGCTTTCTGCCCGAGTCTCTGCCGCAGGCGCAGCGCCAGCCCTTCCGGTTCAAGCCACTGATGCAGGGCTACAAGGCGCTGTGCAGCGATCCGCGCTTTGTGCTGCTGGCCTTTGCCAGCGGCGTGCCCTTCAACGGCATGTTTTTGTACGTGCTGTCGGCCCCCGCCTTCCTGGGCGACCTGCTGCACCTGCAGCCGCAGCAGTTCTTCTGGTTCTTCGTGATTTCGATCTCGGGCATCATGGGCGGCGCCTGGGTGAGCGGCCGGCTGGCCGGGCGCATTCCACCCAAGCACCAGATCCGCCACGGCTTCGTGATCATGTTCGTGGTGTCCATCGTCAACCTGGTTGCCAACCTGATCTGGCCTGCCCATGTGAGCTGGGCGTTGATTCCCGTGGGTGTGTTCGCCTTCGGCTGGGCCATGATGGTGCCCGTCGTGACCTTGCTGGTGCTGGACATCCATCCCGAGCGGCGCGGCCTGGCCTCATCGCTGCAGGCCGTGGTGGGCTCCACGGCCAATGGCATCGTGGCCGGCGTGCTGGCGCCTCTGGTGATGCATTCGACGGTGCTGCTGGCCCTGGGCTCGATCAGCATGATGCTGATCGGGCTGGCGTCGTGGATCTACCTGCATCACCGCTGGCCCGAAATCGGGCGGCATGCCTCGGAGGCCTGAAGGCCACTGCTCCCGGGATCCCGGGCGTCTATGCCCGGCCCGCGCGGCGGTCCAGCATTTTTTCCTTGTAGTAGCGCGCCTTTTCGGCATACATGGCCTGGTCCGCGCGTGACACGGTGGCCTCCAGCTGGCTGCCCTCGTTGCAACAGGCCACGCCCATGGACAGGCTGACCAGCTGACCCGGATAGAACTGGTTGTTGAGCTCCAGCAGGGACAGGATGCGCTCCTTGACGGCTTCGGCGCCGCGCTCGTCCGAGGCTGGCAGCAGCACCATGAATTCGTCGCCGCCCACGCGTGCCGCACAAGCGGGCGCATCCACGGCCTTGGTCAGCACTTCGCCCACGCGGCGAAGCATGTCGTCGCCTGCGGCATGGCCATGCTCGTCATTGGCCTCCTTGAGACCATTCATGTCGATGGCGATCACGGCCAGCGGCCACGGCCCCTTGCGCGCCAGGCGGTTCAATTCCTCGATATAGAAGGCGCGGTTGCGCAGTTGGGTGAGCACGTCGTGCTTGCCCAGGTATTCCAGATAGGCCTCGGCCTTCTTGCGTGCCGTGATATCCACCAGGGACAGCAGCACCAGCCCCCAGTCGTCCGCATGGCCGTCCAGCACGGCCAGCTGCATGTGGATGTGCAGCGTGTCGCCCGACAGCGCGTAGTTCACCACTTCGCGGTGCTGCACGAGCTTGCCGTTCCACAGGTCCTGGAGTTGATCGGCAAAGGAGTCGATCATTTCATCGCGGAAGATGCGGCCCAGCCGGCTCAGCAGCTGCAGCTTGTCGGTGGCACCGAACATGCGCAGCGTCTGGCGGTTCACGTCGATGACGCGAATCTCCTGCATGCAGCGCGAGATGAATTCCGGATGCACCTTGAGGAAGGTGGCGAAATCGCTGATGCCCTGGGCGCGCACATCGTCGAGCAGGCGCTTGATGGAGCTGAAGTCCTCGACCCACAGCGACACGGGCGAGTACTCGAACAGGTCGCGCGAGTACTGCTCGCTGCGGTGCAGCTGCCGCGTGCTGCGCATCTCGGCCGTCACGTCCTCCAGCGACACCAGCACGCAGTCCCAAAGCTCCTCATGGCCGGGCAGGATGCGGCCACGGATCTGCACGTCCAGCCGGCGCCCGTCCAGCGTGTAGTTGGCGGTGCGGTTGGCAAAAGTCGGCGAGCCCTTCCAAAGCTCCTGCAGCTCGCAGGCCAGGCCGGCATGCATGTCGTCACGGAACACCTGGCCCAGGCTGTCGAGAAAGGTCTGCTGGTCCGCGGCGCCGAACAGGTCCAGCGTGCGCTGGTTGACGCGAACCACCCTGAGCGCGGCACTGCACTGCTGCAGTGCCTGCGGATGGGCAGAAAAATGCGCCTGCAGATCGGTCACGCCCTGTGCTCGCCACTGGTCGAGCAGGCGCTTGAGCGCGCTGTAGTCCTCCAGCCATAGCGAGACGGGGGCCAGTTCGAACATGTGCTCAAAATCCACACTGGACGCGATCAAAGACTCCACAGGGCACCTCCGCGCCGCGATTATGGCAGTCGCAGAGCCCGCCAGACAGCAGGTTCTGCGCCACGAACACAGGCAGCGCCAGGCAGGCAGGCGGATTGCCCAAAAAAAACCGGCCCCGAAGGGCCGGTCTGCATGCAAAGCCGGAATCGATCAGCGCACGGCGCGCTTGCGATCGCCGCCCTGGGGCGAGTAAGGCTTGGGAGCGCTCTTGCCAAAGGCCGGACGGCGCTCACCACCGCCGAAGCCGCCGCGGGATTCACCGCCGAAGCCACGCGATTCACCGGATGCACCACGGAAGCCGCCATCGCGGTGGCCGCCATCGCGGTGGCCGCCATCGCGGGGAGCACCCTCACGACGGTCGCCGCCGCGCGCAGCGCCACGGTCGCCGCCGAAGCCACGGCCTTCGCCGCCACGGCCAAAGCCGCCTTCACGCGGAGCCTGGCTGTAGCCACCTTCACGCTGGCCCTGGCCAAAGCCGCCTTCGCGCTGACCCTGGCCGAAGCCGCCTTCACGCTGGCCGCCACCGAAGCTGCCGAAGCCAGCCTTGCGGCCATAGCCTTCCGAATCACGGCGGGGGCCGAAGCCACGGTCGCCACCGCGATCACCAAAGCTGCGCTCGCGGTCACCACCGCCGAAGCCGCGGTCGCCACCGAAACCACCACGACCACCGCCGGCGGAGCCTCGGCGATCACCACCACGGCCTTCAAAGCCGCCGCCACGACGGCCGCCACGGCCTTCGTTGCCGCTGGGTGCGCGCTGTGCAGGCTCGAGACCAGGAATCACCTCGGCCTTGAATTGCTGACGGCTGTAGCCTTCGATATCGAAAATGCGGCGGCGGTCACGGAATTCCGCGAACGTCACGGCCACGCCTTCGCGACCGGCACGACCCGTGCGGCCGATGCGGTGGGTGTAGTCCTCGGCCTTCATGGGCAGGCCGTAGTTGAAGACGTGGGTGATGGAGGGCACGTCAATGCCGCGTGCCGCCACATCGGTCGCCACCAGCACCTGCACCTGGCCGCTGCGCAGCGCCATCAGGCGGCGGTTGCGCAGGCCCTGGCTCAGGGCGCCGTGCAGCGCCACGGCCGAGAAGCCGTCCTGCTGCAGGTCGTTGGCCAGGCCGTCGCACTCGACCTGGGTCGATGCGAAGACGATGGCCTGGTTGATGGTGGTGTCGCGCAGCCAGTGGTCCAGCAGCTTGCGCTTGTGCTGGGAGTTGTCGGCCCAGAACAGCACTTGCTTGATGTTGGCATGCTTTTCCTGGGGCGTGTCGATGGTGACCTTCTTCACACCCGATCCGCCGTCATGCATCACGCGCATGGCCAGCTGCTGGATGCGGGGCGCGAAGGTGGCGCTGAACATCATGGTCTGCTTGCGCTGGGCCGTCAGGTCGTTGACTTCGGCCAGATCGTCCGAGAAGCCCAGGTCCAGCATGCGGTCGGCCTCGTCGACCACCAGGAACTGCACCTGGTCGAGCTTGATCTGCATCGAGCGCTGCAGGTCCAGCAGACGGCCAGGCGTGGCCACCACGAGGTTGGCGTTCTGCAGCTTGGCAATCTGCAGCTGGTAGGGCATGCCGCCCACCACGTTGGCAATGCGGATGCCACGGCAGTGCTTGACCAGTTCGATGGCGTCATGCGCCACCTGCTGAGCCAGCTCGCGCGTGGGGCACAGGATCAGGGCGCCGGGAACGGCCGCCTTGAAGTTGCGGGGATTGGTGGGGTCCTTGCGCTTGTTGCGCTTGGGCGTGGGCTGGCCGCTGGCAGTGGCCTCGGCGCACTGGCGGTCATATTCGGCGCGGATGGCGGCTTCCTCGTCAGCCTTTTGCTGGATCAGCGTGTGCAGCACGGGCAGCAGGAAGGCGGCGGTCTTGCCCGAGCCGGTCTGGCTGGAAACCATCAGGTCGATGAAGGCCTGATCACCACTGCCCATGGCCAGGGGAATGGCTTGCGCCTGCACGGCCGTGGGCTGGGTGTAGCCCAGATCGGCAACGGCGCGGACCAGCTCTTCAGCCAGGCCCAGCTCGACGAAGGCGTTGGGGAGTTCGGGAGCTGCCTGAGCGGCTTCGGCGCCCTCGACGGTTTCAGCAGCGGCCTGCGACTCGGCGGCCTGCTCGGCACCGGCAACGGCGGCGTCCAGCACGGAAGAGGCTTGGGCAGCGCAAGCAAAAGAGGAATCGGCAGCGGCAATGATGCCCTGCTCTTGAGAGATGTCGTTCATGAATGGCTCTAACGAAAAGCACGCGCAGTCAGCGATCTGCCACGCTTTTCTCGACGGTTGGGTCAACATCCACCGTCAGACTTGACCGGCCCTTCGCAAAAGGGCGGATGGGCGTTTTCGGCTGGTCCGAAACCGATGGTCCCGCCATCCATGAAAGCCTTCATGGAGGTCTGTGGACATCGACCTCGGACACACAGCGCAGGAGCCCTTGTGTGATGGAGATGTGCAAATTGCCCCTTGTTGATGGAGGCAAGCTGTAGATTGTCGCACTCCTGGGGTTTTCCCGCAAGCCCCCTGCACAAAAATGGCCGGAGGGCCCGGCTCCGGGCGCTAGACGCTCAGCAGGCGTGCGCGATAGTGCGCCAGCTCATCGATGGATTCATGCACATCGGCCAGCGCCGTGTGGCGCTGGGCCTTCTTGAAGGATGCGTAGGCATCGGGCTTCCAGCGCCTGGCCAGTTCCTTGAGGGTGCTGACATCAACGTTGCGGTAGTGAAAGAAGTCGTTGAGCTTGGGCATGTAGCGCTCCATGAAGCGCCGGTCCTGGCCAATGCTGTTGCCGCACAGCGGCGCCTTGCCCTTGGGAACGTACTGCGCCAGGAACTTGATCAGCGCGGCTTCCGCATCGGCCTCGGTGGTGGTCGATGCCTTGACGCGCTCGATCAGGCCGCTCCTGCCGTGCGTGCCCTTGTTCCAGGCGTCCATGCCGTCGAGCAGGGCATCGCTTTGATGGATGGCGAACACAGGACCCTCGATGCGCGTGGCAAGGTCCGGGCTGGTGACGACCACGGCGATCTCGATGATGCGATCGGTGTCGGGCTGCAGCCCGGTCATCTCGCAGTCGAGCCAGACGAGATTGAGGTCGGATTTGCTCAGGGTGACGGGCGTGCCGGATTCGGCGGGGACGGGAATGCAGGCGCTGGAGGCTTCGGACATGGCCCAAATTGTCGCCTACACTGCGGCCACATGGTCTTCAACCCCGATTTTTCCTCGACGCTTTCCCTGCTGTTTGCCGCAGCCGTGCTGGCCCAGTGGCTGCTGCGCGCCTGGCTGGCCTCGCGCCAGGTTCGCCATGTGGCAGGCCACAGAGCGCAGGTGCCCGAGGCCTTTGCGCAGCGCATCAGCCTGGCCGCCCACCAGAAGGCCGCCGACTACACACTGGCGAAGGCACGCGTTGCCCTGATCGACATGACGCTGGGCGCCGTGGTGCTGCTCGCATGGACGCTGCTGGGCGGGCTGGATGCACTCAACCAGCAGTTGCTGGAATGGATGGGCGCCGGCCTGTGGCAGCAATTGGCGCTGCTGGCCAGCTTTGCACTGATCTCCGGCCTGGTGGAGCTGCCGCTGTCGCTCTACCAGACCTTTGTGCTGGAGCAGCGCTTCGGCTTCAACCAGATGACGCTGCGGCTGTGGCTGGCCGATGCCGCCAAGTCCACGGCCATGGGCGCAGCCATCGGCCTTCCGATTGCGGCACTGATCCTGTGGCTCATGGGTTCGGCCGGCGACCTGTGGTGGCTCTGGGCATGGGCCGTCTGGACGGGCTTCAACCTGCTGCTGATGTGGATCTTCCCGACCTTCATCGCACCGCTGTTCAACAAGTTCGATCCGCTGGAGGACGGCCCGCTCAAGGAGCGCGTGAGCGCACTGATGCAGCGCTGCGGCTTCACGGCCAAGGGCCTGTTCGTGATGGACGGCAGCCGCCGCTCGGCACATGCCAATGCCTATTTCACGGGCTTTGGCCACGCCAAGCGCGTGGTGTTCTTCGACACCTTGCTCAAGCAGCTGGACGCCGACGAGGTGGAGGCCGTGCTCGCGCATGAGCTGGGACATTTCAAGCACCGCCACATCCTCAAGCGCATGCTGCTGATGTTTGCCGCCAGCCTGGCGGGCTTTGCGCTGCTGGGCTGGCTGTCGCAGCAGCTGTGGTTCTACCTGGGCCTGGGCGTGCGTCCGGGTCTGGACCTTGCGCTGGGACACAGCGGCATCGGCGCCGGCAACGAGGCCGTGGCGCTGCTGCTGTTCCTGCTGGCCGTGCCGGTGTTCAGCTTCTTTGTCACCCCGCTGTTCTCGGCCCTGTCGCGCCGCGACGAGTTCGAAGCCGATGCCTACGCCATGCAACAGGCCAGCGGCACCCACCTGGCCTCGGCACTGCTCAAGCTGTACGAGGACAATGCTTCAACGCTCACGCCCGATCCCTGGTACGTGGGCTTCTACTACTCGCATCCGCCCGCCCTCGCCCGGCTGGCGCGCATGCCCTCTCCGACCTGAACCATACGCACTCACCATGAGCACACAACGCTTGCAACAACAGGACTGGTCCAACCAGCAGCGCCGCGCGCTGACTTCCGACGAACTGCACACCGCACTGGCCGCCCTGCCGGGCTGGCAGCTCGATGGCGATGCCATCGCCAAGAGCTACGCCTTCGCCAACTACTACGAGACCATGGCCTTCGTGAATGCGCTGGCCCTGATCGCCCACCAGCAGGACCACCATCCCGACCTGACCGTCAGCTACGGCCGCTGCGGTGTACGCCTGAACACGCATGACGTGAACGGCATCTCGTCCACCGACATCGAGTGCGCAAGGCGTATCGATGCGTTGCTGGCGCGCCCATGAATCGCACCCCGCTGACCCATGGCTGAGCGCTCCGCACTGCACGAAGGCCTGGTCGTCTCCAGCCATGGCCGCCATTGCGTGGTCGAGACCGAAGACGGCTCGCGCCACATCTGCCACCCGCGCGGCAAGAAGAGCCAGACCGTGGTGGGCGACCGCGTGCGCTGGCAGCTTCCGCCCCCAGGCCAGGGGGAGGAAGGCACCATAGAAAAGGTGCTGGAGCGGCGCAACCTGTTCTACCGGCAGGACGAGATACGCACCAAGTCCTTTGCAGCCAACATCGACCAGGTGCTGATCCTGATCGCCGCCGAGCCGGTCTTCTCCGAAAGCCAGCTGGCCCGCGCCCTGATCACTGCCGAAGCCACCCACATCAAGCCCCTGATTGCCCTCAACAAGCGTGACCTGGCCGAGCCCTTTGCCGACGCCTGGGAGCGCCTGGAGCCTTATCGCGAGATGTACCTGGGCCAGGAAAAGCCGCACTACGAGGTGCTGTCGCTGTCGCTGGCCAATGAGGGCGAGGCCGATCGGCAGCTGCTGATGAAGCACCTCAAGGGCAAGGCCACGCTGGTGCTGGGCCCTTCCGGCTCGGGAAAGAGCACCCTGATCAACCTGCTGGTGCCCGGCGCACGCGCGGCCACCAACGAGATCTCGCAGGCACTGAACTCCGGCAAGCACACGACCACCACGACCAGCTGGTACTGGATGGACGAGGAGCGCACGACAGCCCTGATCGACTCGCCGGGCTTCCAGGAGTTCGGCCTGCGCCACATCGAACCCACCGACCTGCCCCGCTGCATGCCCGACATCGGCGCCCATGCGCAGGAATGCAAGTTCTACAACTGCACCCACCTGCACGAGCCCGGATGCGCGGTCATGCCGCGCGTGGAGGATGAGGAACACGGCATGGACGCCGACCATGACATCAGTGCCAACCGGTACTGCATCTATGCCGAGCTGTTTGATGAGTTGAGTCAGGCCACGAAGTATTGAGCCTCCCCCAAACGCCACGGGACCCCTCCGGGAGGGAGGAAACGACGCCTCCAAAGGGGCGTCATCCAGGACTCGCCCGCAGGCTCCGCACTCAACCCAACAGGCGCGCCAGCGACAGCAGCGCCAGCAGCAGCAGCCAGACCACGACCGAGCGCCAGACCAGGCCGACCACGCTGCGCAGGTGGCCGATCTCGGGCTCACGGCCCGGCGTGGCTTCGCTGTCCACGTCGAGGTCGATCTCCTCGCCGTCGTCCCGGGTCACCGAGATGCCCTCGCGGCGCTTGAGTGCCTCGCCGCCCAGGCGCACGTTGATGGCGCCCGAGGTGGCGGCCAGGATCACGCCGTCGTTGTCGTTGGGAAAGCGCTGGGCATGGAAGCGCCAGCCCTCGATGGCCTCCTCGAAACTGCCGACCACGGCAAAGGAAAGAGCCGTCAGCCGTGCGGGCAGCCAGTCGATCACGGTCCAGGCCAACCGTGAGGCGTGCTGCAACTGGACACTGACCTGGCTGCCACCCAGCAGGCCCTTGCGCGACCAGGAGCGCGACAGGTGCTCGGTCATGCGGTAGAACACGGCGCCCAGCGGGCCCAGGCCCAGCGCCGCCAGTGCAGAGAACCAGAACAGCACGCCAAACACATGGCGATGCGCTGCCAGCACCGAATACTCGATCACATGGCGCACCACCTCGCTGCGGGGCACTTCGCTGGCGTCCACCTGCTGCCAGTGGGCGAGGGCTTCGCGCGCCGCGTACTCGTCACCTGCATCCAGCGCATCGCGGATGCGCGTGAAGTGGTGGCTGAACTGGCGAAAGCCCAGCGTGACGTAGAGCACGGCCACATTCCAGACCATGGCCAGCGGCCAGCCCACGCCCCACAGCAGCAGCAGATAGATGCCTGTCACCAGCACGCAGGGCAGCGCCACCGCCACGGTCCAGGCCAGCCAGCCGTGGTGCGCCTGGCCGGCATCGAAGTTGCGGCGCACCGAAACCGTCCAGGCCCTGTAGCCTGTGTGCACCAGGTTGGCCGGCGTCAGGGGGCGCGCCTGCTCGATCAGCAAGGCGATCAGAATGGCAAAGAAACTCATCCGGCCATCATACTGGCGCATGCGGGCAGGCCCGTGACCCCGGGGTGGCACGGCACCCCATCCGGGCATCAGGCCGACAGGAATCGGTAAAGATTGCGCAGCATGCCGGCCGTGGCGCCCCAGATGTAGCGCTGGCGGTCTCCATCCTGGTAGGGCATGGCAAACCATTCGCGCGGCACGCCGTTCCAGACCATGGCGTGGCGCTCATGGTTGGCAGGATCGAGCAAAAAGGACAGCGGCACCTCGAACACGTCCGCCACCTCGTAGGGATTGGGATGCAGGCGCGCCCGGGGATCGACCAGGGCCACCACCGGCGTGATCAGAAAGGCCGTGCCCGTGGTGTAGATGGGCAGGGTGCCCAACACTTCCACATCGCCGGCAGCAAGCCCGACTTCCTCCTGCGCCTCGCGCAGGGCCGTGGCCTGGGCAGACACATCCTCAGGATCGCGCTTGCCACCCGGAAAGGCCACCTGGCCCGAATGCGTGGACAGATGGGCCGTGCGTTCGGTCAGCAGCACCGTGGGCTCGGAGCGCAGCACGATGGGCACGAGCACGGCGGCATCGGTGGGCTGGCGATCACTGAAGCGTTTCTCGCGCACCACCTCGGGAGCCCAGCGTGGCGGCCGCGCAAAGCGCTGGCGCAGGGCATCCGGCGCGCGGGCCTCCAGAGGCACGGCGGGCAGGTGGCTGTCCCTGCCCACCAGTTGCGCCATGCGCGGGTCGGCGACCAAGGCGACGGCCGCTGGCGCCGGGCCGCCGGTCGGCACGGGTATGGCGGTATCGGGCAGAGAGGACACGAATGAAGGAATGTGGTGAAAACGACCGGGCAACAAAAAAGCCGCTACAGGCGACTGTAGCGGCTTTCCAGCTGTGACGCAGGTGCTCAGGCTTCGGCAGAAACCTTGACACGCGACGGCAGCTTTTCCTTGATGCGGGCCGACTTGCCGCTGCGCTCGCGCAGGTAGTACAGCTTGGCACGACGCACATCACCGCGACGCTTGACTTCGATGCCGGCGATCAGGGGCGAGTAGGTCTGGAACGTACGCTCCACGCCTTCACCACTGGAGATCTTGCGCACGGTGAAGCCGCTGTTCAGGCCACGGTTGCGCTTGGCGATCACGACGCCTTCGTAGGCCTGCACGCGCTTGCGGCTGCCTTCGACCACGTTCACGCTCACGATGACGGTGTCACCGGGGGCGAACTGGGGGATGGTCTTGTTCAGACGGGCGATTTCCTCTTGCTCGAGGGTCTGGATCAGATTCATGGTCAACATCCAATCGATCTTGTCCGCGCCAGGATTGGCAAGCGCCGGGATTGGCGCCATGGCTGCTTTGTTCGTAGCAGCGGCCGGATAGAGGATCGAAGAATCGCGGATTATAGCCCGGCGGCGTTTTTTGCCAAAAACCCCTCGTCCTTGGCGTTGAGCAGGCCCTGGGCGCGCGCCTGTTCTATCAGCTCGGGCCGGTGCCTGGCCGTGATGGACAGGCGCTGGTCGCGGCGCCAGCGCTCGATCTGCGCGTGGTGCCCAGACAACAGCGGCGCCGGCACTTCGCGCCCTTCCCAGACTTCGGGGCGCGTGTAGTGCGGGCAATCGAGCAGACCATCGAGCGCGGGATTGAAGCTGTCCTGCTGGAAGCTGCCCTCGTCGTTGAGCACGCCGGGCTGCAACCGGGCCACGGCATCGAGCAAGGCCATGGCAGCAATCTCGCCACCGGAGAGCACGAAATCGCCCAGGCTCAGCTGGTGCGTGACATGGGCATCGATGAAGCGCTGGTCCAACCCCTCGTAGCGGCCGCACAGCAAGATGGCACCCTGCCCCTGCGCCCAGTCAGCGACCACGCAGTGGCGCAGCGTCGTGCCTATCGGCGAAAACAGCACCACCGGCGCCGGCTCGGTCTCGCCCGCGTCGCGGCGCGCCTGCTGCGCCGCCTCCAGGCAGCGCTGCAGCGGCTCGGCCATCATCACCATGCCCGGCCCGCCGCCAAAGGGCCGGTCGTCCACGCGCCGGTAGTTGCCCTGGGCATGGTCGCGCGGATTCCACAGGTGCACGCCGACCTGGCCCGAGGCATAGGCCCGGCGCGTCACGCCGCTTTCGAGAAACGGCGTGAACAGCTCGGGAAACAGCGTGAGGATGTCGAAGCGCATGGATGTCGGCGATCAGTAGTCGGGCTGCCAGTCGGCAACGATGGTCTTGCCCGGCAGATCCACCTTGTCCACATAGGCGTCGACAAAGGGAATCATGCGCTCGCGCTCCTTGCCATCCTCTTCATAGGCCAGCACCAGCACGGTCTGCGGGCCGGTGGACAGCAGGTCTCGGACGATGCCCAGGGCCACGCCTTCGCGGTTGACCACGGACAGGCCCAGCAGGTCGACCCAGTAATACTCGCCATCCTCGGGCTGCGGAAAATCGCTGCGCGCCACGAAGATGCGCGCACCGCGCAGGGCCTCGGCAGCGTTGCGGTCGTTCACGGCGGGCGAGGTGGCGACGACGGAGTCGGAGTGCACGCGCGCCTGCTTGACCGGCAGCAGCACGGTTCCGGTGAACTGCCGGGCGCCTTTTTCGGCGGGCTGCAGATACCACTGCTTGGCCGTGAACAGGGCCTCGGGGTCGGAACTGAAGGCCGCCACCTTGAACCAGCCCTTGATGCCCCAGGCATCGGCGATGCGCCCGACCTCCACGGCATCGGCAGGCAGGACGCTGGCTTCGAGTTCAGGCATGTGGCTCATGGCAGTCGGTAGGCAGTAGGTGGACGGTCAATGCAGATCGGTGCAAGGCGATCCGGAGGGGGAAAACAAAAACGGGCCCCGTCAGACAAGCCAACGGAACCCGATTTCAGAAGGGGTGCTGGATTAGGCAGCAGTCTTCTGGGTGGCCTGCTTGATCAGGCGCTCTGCGGTCTCGGAAGCCTGCGCGCCAACGCCCTTCCAGTAGTTCACGCGGTCCAGAGCAACGCGCAGACCCTCTTCGCCACCACGGGCGTTGGGGTTGTAGAAGCCCAGACGTTCGATGAACGAACCATCGCGGCGAACGCGCTTGTCAGCAGCAACGATGTTGTAGAACGGACGGGCCTTGGAACCGCCGCGAGAGAGTCGAATGACGACCATGATTTTCCTTCGGGTGGCGCAGCCACCACGTAATTAACACACAATAAATGGCTGCACAGAGTTTTGCGGCGTTTGAGACACGCGACATGGCCACCCGGCCAGCGACACGCCGTAAAACCAGCGATTATATCGAACTTCTTTTCTCATGCCTACCATCCGCCCAAGCCAGGACAGCGATCTCGCTGCCATCACCGCCATCTACCGCCACCACGTGCTGCATGGCACAGGAACGTTCGAGACCGATCCCCCTTCCGAAGCCGACATGGCCACGCGCCGCGCGGATGTGCTGGCCAAGGGCCTGCCCTATCTGGTCGCCGTGGACGCACAGGGCCAGGTGCTGGGCTTTGCCTACGCCAACTGGTTCAAGCCGCGCCCGGCCTATCGTTTTTCTGCCGAGGATTCCATCTATGTGCATGACGCGGCACGCGGCCAGGGCGTGGGCCGCCTGTTGATCGATGCGCTGTCGCACGACTGCGAGGCGGCCGGCGTGCGCAAGCTGCTGGCGGTGATCGGCGACTCGGCCAATGCCGGCTCCATCGGGGTGCACCGCGCTGCAGGCTTCACCCCTGCGGGCACGCTGCGCTCCATGGGATGGAAGTTCGGCCGCTGGCTGGACATCGTGCTCATGGAGAAGACCCTGGGAGACGGCAACCGCAGTTCGCCCGAATAATGGGCGCATGAACCGACCCAGCACGCCCCTGCCCCAGACCACCGGCGCCGACCGGGCTCCCCGCCCCAGGAACAAGACACTGGCCGCCTGGCTGGCCTTTGTGGGCGGGCCGCTGGGGCTGCATCGCTTTTACCTGCATGGGCTCGGCGACTGGCTGGGCTGGCTGCTGCCCGTGCCCACGGCGCTGGGCGTGTACGGCATCGAACGCGTGCAGCAACTGGGACAGGACGACCAGCTCAGCTGGCTGCTGATTCCGCTGCTGGGCTTCACCATCGCCGGCTGTGCGCTGCGCGCCATCCTCTACGGGCTGACCGACACCGAAGCCTGGAACCGGCGCCACAACCCCGGCATTGACGTGCAGGCGCAGGCCGGACGCACGGGCTGGTCAACCATCTTTGCCATTGCGCTGTCGCTGATGCTGGGCGCCGCCGTGCTCATGGCCAGCATTGCCTACAGTTTCCAGCACTACTTCGAGCACCAGGTGGAGGAGGCGCGCAAGATTTCGCAGTGAGGCGCAGCCAACGCTTCCCCCGAAAAAAGAAAGACCGCCATGGGCGGTCTTTCTTTTTGGCGGCAGCAGCCCCGGCTCAATACAGCTGCAGGCTGATCCAGTAGGCAATCGATGCCACGAAGGCGCTGGCAGGGATCGTCAGCACCCAGGCCCAGACGATGTTGCCTGCCACGCCCCAGCGCACGGCGCTGGCGCGCTGGGTGGAGCCCACGCCGACGATGGCGCCGGTGATGGTGTGCGTGGTCGAGACCGGCACGCCCAGGAAGGTTGCAAAGAACAGCGTCAGTGCACCACCGCTTTCGGCGCAGAAGCCGCCCACGGGCTTGAGCTTGGTGATCTTCTGGCCCATGGTCTTGACGATGCGCCATCCGCCGAACATGGTTCCCAGGCCGATGGCCAGGTAGCAGCTGACGATGGTCCACAGCGGCGGCTCGGCGTCGCCGGCATTGGCATAGCCGGTGGCGATCAGCAGCAGCCAGATGATGCCGATGGTCTTTTGCGCGTCATTGCCGCCGTGGCCCAGGCTATAGGCACCGGCGGAGACCAGCTGCAGCCTGCGGAACCAGCGGTCCACCCTGTTGGGCGCGGCGCGCCGGCAGACCCAGGCCACCAGCACCATCATCAGCGAGCCCAGCAGGTAGCCCAGCAGCGGCGAGACGAAGATGAAGGCCACGGTCTTCCCGATGCCGCTGGCAATCAGCGCGCCTGCGCCGGCCTTGGCCATCACCGCGCCCACGATGCCGCCGATCAGCGCATGCGAGGAACTGCTGGGGATGCCGTAGTGCCAGGTGATCACGTTCCAGGCAATGGCACCGACCAGGGCACCGAAGACCACATGCGTGTCGACGATGCCGGGCTGCACGATCCCCTTGCCCACGGTGGCTGCCACGCTCAGGTGAAAGACAAAGACCGCCACCACGTTGAAGAAGGCCGCGAAGGCCACGGCCTGCGTGGGCTTGAGCACGCCCGTGGAGACCACGGTGGCGATCGAGTTGGCAGCATCGTGGAAGCCGTTCATGAAGTCGAACAGCAGGGCCAGCACCACCAGCAGGATCACGACCCACAGGGCCGCTTGTACGGATTCCATAGAGAAACGACTCCGCGAGGGCTCAGGAATTTTCGAGGACGATGCCCTCGATCAGGTTGGCCACGTCCTCGCAGCGGTCGGTCACCGTCTCCAGCAGCTCGTAGATGGCCTTGAGCTTGATGACTTCGCGCACATCGGGCTCTTCGCGGAACAGCTTGCTCATGGCCGAGCGCATCACGCGGTCGGCGTCCGATTCGAGGCGGTCGATTTCCTCGCAGGTCTTCATCGCCGCGTCCACCACCGAGGGATCGGAGATGCGCGACAGCAGCTTGACCGCATCGCGCAGCCGCTCGCAGCAGCGCACGCACAGGTCCGTCAGGCGCGTGATCTCTTCCGTCATGTGGCGCACGTCGTACAGCGCCATGGTCTCGGCCGAGTCCTGGATCAGGTCGGCCACGTCGTCCATGGTGTTGATCAGCGAGTGGATGTGCTCGCGGTCCAGCGGCGTGATGAAAGTCTTGTGCAGCGCCTTGGTGACGTCGTGCGTCACGCGGTCTGCGGCACGCTCGGCGTTGTTCACGTCCTCGTTGTACTTCTCGCGAAGATGAGGATCGTTGTAGTTGGCGACAAGCTGCGAGAAGGCATGCGCGGCTTCGACGATGCGATCGGCATGCTGGTTGAACATCTCGAAAAAATTGCCTTCGCGCGGCAATAACTTGCCAAAAAGCATGAATGCTCCTTACCGGGAAACAGGGGGAACCAGGCGACTCACTGCGTCACATTGCGGATGCTTGGCATGGCTTCCCGGCTTGAACGGGGCGAAGTGTACTCTTGAGTCCCAGGCGCGTTTTTGCGCGCCGGCGCGCCGCCCTGTCAGCCGCTGCGAAAAATAAAGTACACCGCGCCCACCATGCACAGCCCGGCCCAGAGGAAGTCCCATTTGAGCGGCTGGTTCAGGTAGAGCACGGCAAAGGGCGCGAACACCGCCAGCGTGATCACCTCCTGGATGATCTTGAGCTGCGCCACGCTGAACTGCGTGTGGCCTATGCGGTTGGCGGGCACCTGCAGCAGGTACTCGAACAGCGCGATGCCCCAGCTGACAAGGGCTGCCACGTACCAGGGCGACGAGGCGTGGTTCTTCAGGTGGCCATACCAGGCGAAGGTCATGAAGACATTGCTCATGGCCAGCAGGACCACGGTCTGCAGCCCGACGGGGATGTGTTGGAGCCAGTTCATGTGATGTGCAGCCCGACGCGGGGAAACCCAAATTATCGCGTCCGGCACTCGGCAGGGCGGATTTTCGATTTCTTTCCAAAAATTGCCTTTTTGCGCGAATTTCCTCGAATAACCCATTCCATCGCACAAATACGCAAAGTCTCGCATCGATCGACGCTTGATGAATCTTCATCAAATCGTCATATTTTTGCCATATCCCGTCAGTGGCACGGGGCATTCCATCCATCCCCGCGCTCACGGCAGCCGTGGCGCTCACTCGCCCAGATAGGCAGCCCGCACGCGCGGGTCGCTGAGCAGGGTCTGGCCGGGCCCCGTCATGGTGATCAGGCCGGACTCCATCACATAGCCGCGATCGGCCAGCGCCAGCGCACGGCTGGCATTTTGCTCGACCAGCACAAGGGTCACGCCCAGGCCGTGCACGTCGCTCACCACCTCGAAGATCTTGTCCACCATGATGGGCGACAGGCCCATGGAGGGCTCGTCCAGCAGCAGCACCTTGGGCTGGCTCATCAGCGCGCGCGCCATGGCCAGCATCTGCTGCTCGCCACCCGACATGGTGCCGGCCAGCTGGTCGCGGCGCTCCTTCAGCCGCGGGAAGATGCCGAACATGCGCTCGATGTCGGCGGCAATGCCGGCCTTGTCGTTGCGCGTGTAGGCGCCCATGAGCAGGTTCTCGGTGATGGTCATGCGCGCGAACACGCCGCGCCCTTCGGGCACCATGACCAGGCCCTGGGCCACCAGATCCCAGGCGCCCACGCCCCGGATGCTGCGGCCCAGGTAGTGCACATCGCCGTCCGCCATCTGCAGGCTGCGCGTGACGGCCTTCATGGTGGTGGTCTTGCCGGCACCGTTGGAGCCGATCAGCGAGACCAGCTCGCCCTGGCGCACCTCGAAGTCCACGCCCTTGACGGCCTGAATGCCGCCATAGGCCACCTTCAGGCCCTCGACCTTCAGCAGCACCGGAGGGGACGCGCCCTTGTCTTGCTCTTGCTCTTGCTCGCCCATGGTTCAGTGTCCTCCCGTGCCCAGATAGGCTTCGATCACCTTGTCGTTCTTCTGCACCTCGGCCGGCGTGCCTTCGGCAATGGGCTTGCCATAGTCGAGCACGGTGACGCGGTCGCACAGGCCCATGACCAGCTTCACGTCGTGCTCGATCAGCAAGATGGTGCGCTGGTCGCGGCGGATGCGGTCGATCAGCTCGCGCAGCTGCACTTTCTCGGTGGCATTCATGCCGGCGGCAGGCTCGTCCAGCGCGATCAGCTGCGGGTCGGTGGCCAGGGCCCGCGCGATCTCCAGGCGCCGCTGGTCGCCGTAGCTCAGCGTGCGGGCCTTGAAGTCCGCGTACTTGGAGATGCCCACGTAGTCCAGCAATTCACGGGCGCGCGCGCGGATGGCGGCCTCCTCGGCCTTGAAGCCGCGCGTGCGCAGCACCGCGCCGATCAGGCCCGAGTGCGTGCGCACATGGCGCCCGACCATCACGTTCTCCAGCGCCGTCATCTCGGCAAACAGCCGGATGTTCTGGAAGGTGCGCGCAATGCCGGCCTTGGCCACCTTGTGCACGGCCGTGGGCTCGTAGGCCTTGCCGGCCAGCTCGAAACTGCCGCTGTCGGGCGTGTACAGGCCCGTGATCACGTTGAAGAAGGTGGTCTTGCCCGCGCCATTGGGTCCGATCAGTCCGTAGACCTGGCCCCGGCCAATGGTCATGCCCACATCGGACAGCGCCTGCAGCCCGCCGAAGCGTTTGGAAATGCCCGAAACCCTGAGCACCGGAGCGCTGGAGCTGTTGTCTGCCGTATTCGCCATCTGCGGTTTCTCCATGCTCAGGACTGGTGCGGCAGGTTCTTGCCATGCTCGGGCGACGGCCACAGGCCGCGCGGACGCATCAGCATGATGACGATCATGGCCAGCGCGATCAGCAGCTGGCGCAGGATGGAGGCATCGAGCCGCCCATCGGTCATCTGCTGCAGGGGACCGGCCACATAGCGCAGCACCTCGGGCAACGCCGACAGCAGCACCGCACCCAGGATCACGCCGGGCAGATGGCCAAGGCCGCCGAGCACCACCATGGCCACGATCATGATGGACTCCATGAGGCTGAACGACTCGGGCGAGACGAAGCCCTGGAAGGCCGCGAACATGGCGCCCGAGACACCGCCAAAAGAGGCGCCCATGCCGAAGGCCAGCAGCTTCATGTTGCGCGTGTTGATGCCCATGGCCTTGGCGGCGATCTCATCCTCGCGGATGGCCATCCAGGCGCGGCCTATGCGCGAGTCCTGCAGGCGCCAGCAGATCACGATGCTGACCAGCACCAGGAAGAGGAACAGGTAGTAGTACAGCGTGACCGAGCTGATGTCGTAGCCGAAGATCTCCTGGCGCTTGGCTAGGTCCAGCCCCAGGATCTTGACCGAGTCGATCTGGCCTATGCCTTTGGGGCCATTGGTGATGTTGACCGGCTGGTCCAGGTTGTTCATGAAGATGCGGATGATCTCGCCGAAGCCCAGCGTGACGATGGCCAGGTAGTCCCCGCGCAGCTTGAGCACCGGAATGCCCAGCAAAATCCCCGTGATGGCCGCCAGCAGCGCCGCCAGCGGTATCACCAGCCAGATGGAGGTATGCAGCCCGTCCGGGAACATGGCGGCAAAGCCCTCGAAGGTCTCCGCCAGATGCGGCGAGGCCATCAGCGCGAACATGTAGGCGCCCACGGCGTAGAACGCCACATAGCCCAGGTCCAGCAGGCCCGCGTAGCCCACCACCACGTTCAGGCCCAATGCCAGCAGCACATAGAGCAGCGCCAGGTCGGCGATGCGCACCCAGGCATTGCCGAAATACTGCAGCACCAGCGGCAGCACCAGCAGCGCCAGGCCACCCAGGATCCATTGCACGGTCTTCTTGCTGTTCATGCGTCTCTCCTCAGGCGCGGTCGGCCACACGCTCACCCAGCAGGCCCGAGGGGCGCAGCGTCAGGATGATGATGAGCACGATGAAGGCGAAGATGTCGGTGTAGTGGCTGCCCAGCACGCCGCCCGTGAGATCACCGATGTAGCCCGAGCCAATGGACTCGATCAGCCCCAGCAGCATGGCGCCGACCACGGCGCCCGCCAGGTTGCCGATGCCGCCGAACACGGCCGCCGTGAAGGCCTTGAGCCCCGGCAGAAAGCCCATGGTGTGGTGGGCCGTGCCGTAGTTGGAGGCATACATGATGCCCGCGATGGCCGCCAGCACGGCGCCGATGATGAAGGTGGCAGAGATCACCATGTCAGGCTTGACGCCCATCAAGGCCGCCACGCGCGGATTCTCGGCCGTGGCCCGCATGGCGCGCCCGAGCTTGGTGTAGTTGACCAGGTAGGTCAGCGCAGCCAGCGCAATCGCCGTGACCACCAGCACCAGGATCTGGGTGGGCGTGATCACCGCCGTGCCGATCTCGAAGGGCGTGCTCGGCAGCAGCGTGGGATAGGCCTTGTAGTTGGGCTTCCAGATGATCATGGCCAGCGTCTGCAGCAGCAGCGAGACGCCGATGGCCGTGATCAGGGGCGCCAGGCGCGGGCTGCTGCGCAGGCGCCGGTAGGCCACTTTCTCGATCACGAAATTCAGTGCGGCGGCCACCACGCAGGCGATCACCGTCGCCAGCAGCAGGATCAGCCAGCCCGGTGCGCCCGGCATGGCCTCCTGCATCAGGCCTATGCAGCTCCAGCTGGTCAGCGCCCCGACCATGAGCACCTCGCCATGGGCGAAGTTGATGAGCTGGATGATGCCGTACACCATGGTGTAGCCCAGGGCGATCAGGGCATACATGCTGCCCAGGACCAATCCGTTGATGACCTGCTGAAGCAGTATGTCCATATGCGCTCTCCCCTTTTGCTCAGGATGGAGACATTCAGCGTGCCTCGCATCCAAACGAACGGAGCCAGCAATGCCATGGTGGTGGAAGCTCTCCTGCCGCATCCCGGCTTGTGATCAGGAAGCCGCAGGGGATGGGCGATTCTAGGCACCCCCCGGTGGCCTGCAACGCCTTGTTGCAGCGGGGTTTCCCGAGGCTTTACAAGCCACGCGCTCTTATGTAGCACTGCAGCAATTTGCCGCAGCCAGCATGAACTCCTACCATCAACGGCAGTGCCGCCAGCAAGCGGTGGCCACGGAGAACCCCGATGAAATACCACGGCAGCTGCCACTGCGGCGGCATCGCTTTCGATGTGGAAGGCGAACTCACCCAGGTCATGGCCTGCAACTGTTCCATCTGCGCGCGCAAGGGCGCCCTCATGTGGTTCGTGCCTCGCGAACAGCTGCAGCTGAGCACGCCCGAGGAGCAGATGCGCTCCTACACCTTCCACCGGCATCTGATCCAGCACCGCTTCTGCCCGACCTGCGGCATCCACCCTTTCGGCGAAGCCACCGACCCCAAGGGCCGGCACATGGCGGCCGTCAACGTGCGCTGCCTGGAAGGCGTGGATGCCGAAGCCTTGCGCATCACGCGCTACGACGGACGGTCGGCCTGAGGCTGGCTTCAGGCCCGCAGCGCTTCTTCCTCCACATCGCGCAGGCGGTCCTTGCCGAAGTAGATCTCGTCGCCAACAAAAAAGGTGGGCGATCCGAAAGCGCCACGGTGGAAGGCCTGCTCGGTATTTGCCAGCAGCCGGGCCTTGACTTCGGGCGTCTGGCTTGCGGCGATCAGGGCTGGGGCGTCCAGACCCGCCCCGGACAGCTCGGTGCCGATCACCTGGGCATCGTCCATCTTGCAGCCCTTCTCCCACATGCTGGAGAACACCGCATCGACATAGCGCTCGAAGCAGCCCATGTCCTGGGCGGCCACGGCCCCACGCATGATCTGCAGGGTGTTCACGGGAAAGTGAGGATTCATCCGGAAGCGCGTGAGGCTGTGCCTGTGCACGAAGCGCTGCAGCTCCAGCGCCTCATAGGCGCGCTTGTTGGGAATGTCGGCATTGGCCTCGGCCGGGGAGCGGTTGTTGGCCAGCTTGAACAGGCCTCCCAGCAGGACAGGCACATATTCGAAGCGGATGCCGCTGCGCGCCTCGATCCGGGGAATGACCTGGTGGCAGAGATAGGCGTTGGGGCTGCCGAAGTCGAAGAGAAATTGCACCTTGGTGTTCATGGCGTGGCCTGCGGGAGTGGGAGGAAGTGACGATGCGATAAGGCAAGGCGGCTCACCACGGCTCCATCCAGGGACGGATCTCGGTCTCGTGCGTCCAGGCGTCGCGCGGCTGCTGGTGCAGTTGCCAGTAGAGGTCGGCAATGTGCTCGGGATTGAGGATGCCGCCCTGCTCCTTGAGGGCATAGCGCTCGGGGAAATTGCTGCGGATGAATTCGGTGTCTATGGCGCCATCGATCACGGGATGGGCCACATGGATGCCCTTGGGCCAGAGTTCGCGCGCCATGCTCTGCGCCAGGGCGCGCAGGCCGTGCTTGGCACCGGCAAACGCGGCAAAGCCCTCGCGCCCGCGCAGACTGGCCGTGGCGCCCGTGAAGATGATGGTGCCCCGGCCGCGCGGCAGCATCACCCTGGCCGCCTCCCGCCCCATCAGAAAGCCGGCGAAGCAGGCCATCTCCCAGACCTTGAAGTAGACGCGCGCCGTGGTTTCGGTGATGCCGAAGCGCACATTGGCGCCGATGTTGAAGACGGCGACCTCGATGGGTGCGATCTCGGCCTCGATCTTCTGCACCAGGGCCACCATTTCCTCTTCCTTGCGCGCGTCGCTGCCAAAACCATGGGCTTCACCCCCTGCGGCGCGGATCTGCTCGACCAGCGGCTGGAGTTTGTCGGCATCGCGGCGGGTGACGCAGGCGATATAGCCTTCGCGCGCAAAGCGCCGGGCAATCGCCCCGCCCGTGGCGTCACCGGCACCGATGACGAGGATGGCTTTCTTGTCGGTCATGGAATCTCCGTGGATGAAGAAGTCAGTTCATTTTTTGAACTTTATGCACGGTAGGTTTAAAATCTGAACCCGTCAAGCGGGGAACTGCCCAATGAAATGGAACGAACTGGAAGAGGAGCGCTGCTCCATCGCACGCACGGTCTCGGTCATCGGTGACCGCTGGACGCTGCTGGTGCTGCGCGACTGCTTTCTGGGAGTGCGCCGCTTCGATGAATTCCTGGGGCGCCTGGGCATTTCACGCCCCATGCTGTCGGACAGGCTGGCCAGGCTGGTCGAGGCCGGCGTGCTCAAGAAGGTGGCCTACCAGGAGGCGCCGGTGCGGCACGAGTACCGCCTCACGTCCAAGGGACTGGACCTGCATCCCGTGGTCATGGCCATCGTGCACTGGGGCGATGTGCACATGTCCGGCGAGGAAGGCCGGCCCCTGCTGCACCGGCATTCGGTGTGCGGCCACACGTTCGATCCCCTGATCGTCTGCTCGCACTGCCACGCTCCCTTGCACGCGCGGGATGTGACGGTGGAGCCCGGCCCGGGCGCCTAGCCCTGGCTCCAGCCCCGGCCTGCTCTCACGGGATTCGGCTATGCGCCGCCGCCGCCAGCCTCTTCATCCCACTTGCGCAGCACGGCCAGCTTCTCGCCGATCTTGATCTCCAGGCCCCGTGGCACGGGCTGGTACCAGCCCGGCTCCGCAATGCCCTCGGGCAGATAGGTCTCGCCGGCCGCGTAGGCGTTGGGCTCGTCGTGCGCGTAGCGGTATTCATGGCCGTAGCCCAGCTCCTTCATGAGCTTGGTGGGCGCGTTGCGCAGGTGCACGGGCACCTCGCGGCTCCTGTCCTGCTTCACGAAGGCCCGGGCCTTGTTGTAGGCGTTGTAGCCGGCGTTGCTCTTGGGGGCCATGGCCAGGTAGATGACGGCCTGGCCCAGGGCCAGCTCGCCTTCGGGGCTGCCCAGGCGCTCGTAGGTCAGGGCCGCATCGTTGGCGATCTGCATGGCGCGCGGATCGGCCAGGCCTATGTCTTCCCAGGCCATGCGCACGATGCGCCGCGACAGGTAGCGCGCATCGGCGCCGCCGTCGAGCATGCGGGTGAGCCAGTAGAGCGCCGCATCGGGATGGGAGCCGCGCACGGACTTGTGCAGGGCCGAGATCTGGTCGTAGAAGTTGTCGCCCCCCTTGTCGAAGCGCCTGGCATTCAAGGTCAGCGCGTTCTGCACGAATTCGGCATCGATCCGGGTGACGCCTGCAGCGCCCGCCGCCGTCTGGCATTGCTCCAGCAGGTTCAGGAACCGCCGGGCGTCGCCATCGGCATAGCCGATGATGGTGTCCCGCGCCAAGTCGTCGAACTGCAGGCCGCCAAGGGCCTTTTCCTGCGCGCGCTGCAGCAGCTGCCTGAGCTCTTCGTCGGTCAGGGACTGCAGCACATAGACCTGTGCGCGCGACAGCAGGGCCGAGTTCACTTCGAAGGACGGGTTTTCCGTGGTGGCGCCGATGAAGGTCACCAGGCCGCTTTCCGCATAGGGCAGCAGCGCATCCTGCTGGGATTTGTTGAAGCGGTGGATCTCGTCCACGAAGAGGATGGTGTGCCGGCCCATGGCCAGGTTCTGCTGCGCCTGCTCCATGGCCGCGCGGATGTCCTTGACCCCGGAGAACACCGCAGACAGCGCAATGAACTCGCACTTGAAGGCCGTGGCCGTGAGCCGGGCCAGCGTGGTCTTGCCCACGCCGGGCGGCCCCCAGAAGATCATGGAATGCGGCTTGCCCGACTGGAAGGCCAGGCGCAGCGGCTTGCCTTCGCCCAGCAGGTGGGACTGGCCCACGACCTCGTCCAGGGTCTTGGGCCGCAGGGCTTCGGCCAGTGGTGCGGAGGGCTCCTGGGTGAACAGATCAGCCATGGGGCAGCTCTCTCGAAAGCCGCTCCCCGCACGCGAGGTGCGGCAGCCCGTGTTGCGGATTCTTCGCCAAAGGGAACAGATGCAGTTGCAGAACCATGGCGCCATTGTCCACGCCATGGCTGGCGCAGGTGCGCCAGGCCTTGATGCCTGATGTCGGCCGTGGACTGAAACTCCTGATCTTCAGACGGGAATATGGCCATCGCCTCCAGGCATGTCACTGAAACGACATGGATTGTTTGCATGCACCCCATCAAGAGCAATCACTGACATTTCACACCTGCTTCGGGCCGCAGCCCTAAAATGCTGCCCTTTGCGGAGCCGGCCGCGCGATCCGCGCGCGACCTTCGGGCCTGCGTCATCGCAGCCTTCCAACCCCGCGCCTCCCTCCGTTTACGGAACCGCCTGCCATGCGGCAATGCGGGGCCTTTTCATTTCTGCATCCATGCAAACACTCAAGACCAGGGACCTGATCGCCCTAGGCTTCATGACCTTTGCGCTGTTCCTCGGCGCGGGCAACATCATCTTTCCGCCCATGGTCGGCCAGGGCGCCGGCGAACACGCGGCTGCCGCGGCCACCGGCTTCCTGCTGACGGGCGTGGGCCTGCCCCTGCTCACGGTGGTCGCACTGGCGCGAGTGGGCGGCGGCATGGACGCACTGACCTCGCCCGTGGGCCGCAAGGCCGGAATGGTGCTGGGCCTGCTGATCTATCTCATCCTGGGGCCGCTGTTCGCCACGCCGCGCACGGCGACGGTGTCGTTCGAGATGGGCTTTGCGCCTTTCATGGGCCACAGCAGCACAGCCCTGTTCATCTACTCTGCCGTGTACTTCGCCCTGGTCATGGGCCTGTCCCTGTTCCCGGGCAAGCTGATCGACAACATCGGCAAGCTGATCACGCCCGTGTTGATCCTGGCGCTGGTGGTGCTGGGCGCCGCCGCCGTGCTGCTGCCGGCCGGGGAGGCCACCAGGGCCAGTGGCGACTACCTGGTGTCGCCGCTGACCGAAGGTTTCCTGGAGGGCTACCAGACCATGGACGCGCTGGGGGCGCTGGCCTTCGGCATCGTCATCGTCAACGCCATCCGTGACCGCGGCATCTCCGATACCGGCCTGCAGACGCGCTACGCCATCGTCGCGGGCGTGATCGCCGCCGTCGGACTGGGCATGGTGTATCTGTCGCTGATCCATCTGGGCGCCACCAGCCAGTCCATCGCCCCGCAGGCACAGACCGGCGTGCTCATCCTCACGCGCTATGTGGATCACACCTTCGGCCCCATCGGCAGCCTGCTGCTGGCCGTGGTGATCTCCCTGGCCTGCCTGACCACGGCCGTGGGCCTGGTCAGTGCCTGCGGCGCCTACTTCAGCCAAATGCTGCGCCTGCCCTACCGTGCAGTGGTGGTGGCCATCGGCCTGGCCTGCATTCTGGTGTCCAACCAGGGCCTGGCCCAATTGATCGCCGTATCCGGACCCGTGCTCGTGGGCATCTACCCGCTGGCCATCGCCCTGGTGGTGCTGAGCCTGCTGTCTGGCCTGTGGCGCAATGCGCAGCGGGTGTTCGCACCGGTGCTGGCCGTGGCCCTGTTGTTTGGTCTCATCGATGCAGCCAGGGCTGCCGGCTGGCAGGACTGGCTGCCCGCGTTCCTGAACAGCCTGCCGGGCAACGGCATGGGCTGGGCCCTGCCCGTGGCCGCGACCCTGGTGCTGGCCGCCCTCCACGACCGGCTGCGCCCTGCGCCCGCCGCCGCGTTCAAGCCGTCCTGAACCTTGACATGAGTTCGACCAGCTGATGGGCCTGCTTGCGCAGGCTCTCGGCGGCCGAACTGGTCTGCTCCACCAGCGCGGCGTTCTGCTGGGTGCCTTCCTCGATGCGGACGATGGCGCTGTTGACATGGCTCACGCCCGCGCTCTGTTCGCCGCTGGAATGGCTGATGGCGCCGATCATGCGCGAGACCTTGGCAATCGCCTCCTGCACCGAGGCCATGGTCGCGCCCGCACTGTCCACCTCCTGGGCGCCCAGGGCCACGCGCTGGGCGTTGGCCTGGATCAGGTCGCGGATCTCCCGCGCCGCACCCGAGCTGCGCTGGGCCAGCGTGCGCACCTCGGCGGCCACCACCGCAAAGCCCCGGCCCTGCTCGCCGGCCCGTGCGGCCTCCACGGCCGCGTTGAGCGCAAGAATGTTGGTCTGGAAGGCAATGCCGTCGATCACCTCGATGATGCTGACCACGCGTTCGGACGCATCCTGGATGCTGCGCATGGTGCCCACGACGGCCGAGATGGCATCGCCGCCGCGCGTGGCAATGTCGCTGGCGGAGGAAGCCAGCAAGTTGGCCTTCTCTGCGTGATCGGCATTGCCACGCACGGTGGAGTCGAGCTGGTCCATGGACGATGCCGTCATCTGCAGGGCCGACGCCTGCTGCTCGGTGCGCTGGGCCAGGTCGCTGTTGCCCGCTGCGATCTGCGAGCTGGCGGATGCCACCTGCTCCGCATTGCCGCGCACTTCCACGACGATGCTGCGCAGCTGTTCCTGCATGGCGCCCAGCGCCCGCAGCAGCTGGCCCAGCTCGTCGCGGCCGCCGCTCGCTATGGCATTGGTCAGATGGCCACGGGCCACGTTCTCGGCCAGCCGGACCGCGCTGCGCAGCGGTGCCACCACGGCGCGGGTGATGAGCCAGCCAATGGCCACGCCGGCCACGGCCGCCACCAGCATCAGCGCCAGGCTCAATTCCGTGGCGCGCCTGCCGCTGCTGTACGCATCGTCGGCCACGGACTTGCTCTGGGAAGCGATGCCGGCCTTGAGCCGGGACAGCAGCTCGGCCGGCTCGCGGTCCACGCCGCGCACGGCCATGTCGCCCACGGAGGGGTCGAAGCCCGTGGCCTCGAACTTGTCCAGGCCCACGCGATAGCCCTCGGCCATCTTGCGGTGCTGTGCCACAAAGCGTTGGGCCATCTCGCGCAGGGCGGTGTCTTCCACCAGGGCCAGCAAGGCGGTGGTCTTGTCCTGCACGGCGCGCTCATCGGACAGAAAGCCCTTCCAGTGCCGCTCGCGCAGCGCGTTGTCCGAGCCGCGCAGCAGCACGTTCTTCCATTCCTGGACCTGGGTCTTGAAGTGGCCTTCCACTTCTGCGGCAAGGCGCTCTGCGGCCATGTGGCGCTGTACGTCGCCGTGAAAGACGCCAAGGGATTGATGGGCCGACCAGAGGCCGAAGAATCCGGCGGCCAGGGTGAATAGCAGCGCCATGGCAATGGCGAGCGGCAACTTGCGACTGAGGTTCATAAAGACATGCGAGAGCCGGCCAGCATGTCCTCGAAGGGACGTCGAAACAGTCGCTGGCCGCAGGCCGCTATTGTCCCGGCGATATTAGGCAAAACCATTACAAAACCTCACAAACTGCGCACCGCAGCGTGTGAGGTTCTTGAAGGGCCGCCCTGTGCAGCGGTGGATTACTGCTTGAGCACGTCGGCGCCCGCTGGCACCTTGAACTCGAAAGTCGAGGCTGGCAAGGACGCCTGGGTCTGCAGCTGGCTGAAGCGGATCAGCGAACGCTGGCCAAAGCTGTCAAGGATGTCCAGCGCCGAAAGCTGGCCATCGGCCGCAAAGCCCACGCGCACGCTCTTGAGCTGGCCGTTCTTGTCCTTGGGGCTGGCCTGGACCCATTGCAGGCCATCCTGCTCGGGCGCGGATTGCAGATCGAAGTCGGCACTCAACGCCTTGAGATCGTTGGCCGACGCCAGGATGGCGGCCGGCGTGCTGCCCAAGGCCTGGGCCTGGGAGCGCTGCGTGACCTGGTTGAGGTCGGCGTCATAAAGCCACAGTGTCTTGCCGTCGGCGACGATGGTCTGCTCGAACGGCTTGGTATAGACGAACCTGAACTTGCCGGGACGCTGGAATTCGAACTGGCCGCTGGAGTTCTTGGTGCGCGGGGGCTGGCCATCCTTGGACGGGGCCGTGACGGCCTGGGTGAATTCGGCGCGGCCGGCCTGGGAATTCTTCATGAAGGCTTCCAGGCTCTTGAGGCCATCGGCCCACGAGGCCGTCGCGCTTGCCGCGATCACAACTGCAGTCAACAGACGTTTCATTCTTTCTCCATGATTGCGAAATGCGGGCTCATTCCCCGGCGCGCGCCGGCACCAGCACCTCGCGCTGCCCGCTGGCCGTGAGACCGCTGACGAGGCCCGCTTTTTCCATATCTTCCAGCAGGCGCGCCGAGCGGTTGTAACCAATCCTGAGCTTGCGCTGCACATACGAGATGCTGGCCTTGCGGTCCTTGAGCACCACTTCCACGGCCTGGTCGTACATGGGATCCTTCTCGCCGTTGCCGCCGTCGCCGGACTCCGCGCCGAACTCGCTGTCGCCCTCGGCCGTGCCGCCTTCGAGCACACCCTCGATATAGTCGGCCTCGCCCTGCTCCTTGAGGTAGCCCACGACGCGGTGCACTTCCTCGTCGGACACAAAGGCGCCGTGCACGCGCACGGGCAAGCCCGTGCCGCTGGCCATGTAGAGCATGTCGCCCATGCCCAGCAGGGACTCGGCACCCATCTGATCGAGCACGGTGCGGCTGTCGATCTTGCTGCTGACCTGGAAGGCGATGCGCGTGGGAATGTTGGCCTTGATCAGGCCGGTGATCACGTCCACGCTGGGGCGCTGGGTGGCCAGGATCAGGTGGATGCCGGCCGCGCGGGCCTTCTGGGCCAGGCGCGCGATCAGCTCCTCGATCTTCTTGCCGACCACCATCATCAGGTCGGCCAGCTCGTCGATGACGATGACGATGTGCGGCAGGCGCTGCAGCGGCTCGGGCTCCTCGGGCGTGAGGCTGAAGGGGTTGGGAATCGATTCCTCACGCGCCTTGGCCTCGTCGATCTTGGTGTTGTATCCCGCCAGATTGCGCACGCCCAGCTTGCTCATGAGCTTGTAGCGGCGCTCCATCTCGGCCACGCACCAGTTCAGGCCGTTGGCGGCCTGCTTCATGTCGGTGACCACGGGGCACAGCAGGTGAGGAATGCCTTCGTAGACCGACATTTCCAGCATCTTGGGGTCGATCATCAGCAGGCGCACATCGCGCGCCTCGGCCTTGTACAGCAGCGACAGGATCATGGCGTTGATCCCCACCGACTTGCCCGAACCCGTGGTGCCGGCGACCAGCACGTGCGGCATCTTGGCCAGATCGGCCACCACCGGGTTGCCCACGATGTCCTTGCCCAGGCCCATGGTCAGCATGCTCTTGGCGTCGTGGTAGACCTGCGAGCCCAGCACCTCGGACAGGCGGATGGACTGGCGCTTGGCATTGGGCAGCTCCAGCGCCATGAAATTCTTGCCGGGAATCGTCTCGATCACGCGGATGGACACCAGGGACAGCGAGCGCGCCAGATCCTTGGCCAGGTTCACGATCTGCGAGCCCTTGACGCCCGTGGCCGGCTCGATCTCGTAGCGCGTGATCACGGGGCCGGGCATGGCGGCGACCACATGCACATCGACACCAAAGTCCTTGAGGCGCTTTTCGATCAGCCGGCTGGTCATCTCCAGCGTTTCGGGCGAGACACTTTCCTGGCGCTGCTGCGCCGCATCGAGCAGATCCACCTGGGGCAGCTTGCTGTCGGGCAGTTCGGAGAACAGGGGCTTCTGGCGCTCCTTGACCACGCGCACGCTGGGTATCGCAGCCTCCTGGAGCACGGGTTCGATGATCTGCACGGGCTGCGGGTGCTGCACGGCGCTTTCCGTGCGCTCTTCCTGCACCACTTCCTCGCGCTCGCGCGCAGCGCGGCGGCCTGCGGCTTCGTCCCGGGCCTTTTCACGGCGCGCAAAAAGAAAGAGCACCCAGCCGTCCAGGCGTGCGCCCATGGATTCAGCCAGATGACCCCAGGAAAAGCGGAACACCATGGCCAGGCCGATCACGGCCACGCAAATGCCGATCAGGCCTGAGCCCATGAAGCCCAGCCACTGCAGGCTGTGGTACCCCAGCATGTAACCGAAGACGCCGCCGGCCGGGCCGGGCAGCACGCTCTCGAAGCGGTACAGGCGCGTCCACTCCAGTGCGCAGCTTGCGCCCAGCAGCAGCAGCAGGCCACCCCAGAAACGCAGGCGCCGGCGCCACAGCGGCGGCAGTTGCACGCCATCGCGGGGCACGCCGCCCCGCAGCCAGCGGGCGAAGGAAGACATCCAGGTCTGCACCGAGGCCAGAACCAGCCACCAGACCGACATGCCGAAGCCGAAATAGCAGGCGTCGGCCAGCCAGGCTCCGACGCGGCCCATCCAGTTGGCGACCAGGCGCGCGTGTCCCGCCCCGGAGGTGGACCACGCTGGATCCTGGGGCGAGTAGCTGAGCATGGAGGCAAGCCAGAACACCAGGGCCAGCAGCCCCGCCAACAGCAGCATTTCATGGCCGAAGCGCGCCACCATGCCGGGGCGCGCCGCAGACTTGGATTTGCCCTTGGCGGATGTGGAAGCGTTCAGAGCGTTCAATGAGTAGGTCATACGCAGGCGGGAGCTTACCCCAGCCCCCTCGGGCTGGCCGCAAAAACAGCCAGGACGGCCTGCTAGCGTAATGCAAGCACTTGCAACAGAACATGACGCCGCTGCATGACGGCGCCATGTCGATCATTTTTGACAATCCGGGCCATTGATCCGCATGGCAACGGGAACCCGGCTGCGGAGCGATACTCCATGGCTGTGCCCGATGTATCTTTTTTCTGCACGCCGACTGCCGGCGTGCGCCTTTTTCAAGAACTGCATCCATGTCTTCTACGCAACACGCCAAAGTCCTGATCCTCGGCTCCGGCCCTGCCGGCTACACGGCCGCCATCTACGCCGCGCGCGCCAACCTCAACCCGCTGCTGGTGACCGGCATGGCCCAGGGTGGCCAGCTGATGACGACGACGGAAGTGGACAACTGGCCTGCGGACGTGAACGGCGTACAGGGCCCCGAACTGATGCAGCGCTTCCTGGAGCACGCAGAGCGCTTCAAGACCCAGGTGGTGTTCGACCACATCCACAGCGTCGATTTCTCCAAGCGTCCGTTCACGCTGACCGGCGACTCGGGCACCTACACCTGCGACAGCCTGATCATTGCCACGGGCGCCTCGGCCAAGTACCTGGGCCTGCCCTCCGAAGAGGCCTTCATGGGCCGCGGCGTCTCGGGCTGCGCCACCTGCGACGGTTTCTTCTACCGCGAGCAGCCCGTGTGCGTGGTCGGCGGCGGCAACACCGCCGTCGAGGAAGCCCTGTACCTGTCCAACATCGCCAGCAAGGTCACCCTGGTGCACCGCCGCGACAAGTTCAAGGCCGAGCCCATCCTCGTGGACAAGCTCATGGACAAGGTCCGTGCCGGCAAGATCGAACTCAAGACCCACTTCGTGCTCGACGAGGTGCTGGGCGACCAGTCCGGCGTGACCGGCATCCGCATCAAGAGCACCCAGGATGGCCATGCCGAGGACATCCAGCTGCAGGGCTGCTTCATCGCCATCGGCCACGCGCCCAACACCGAGATCTTCAAGGGCCACCTGGAGATGGACGAGACCGGCTACATCATCACCCAGGGCGGCCTCAAGGGCTTCGCCACCCAGACCAGCGTGCCCGGCGTGTTCGCGGCCGGCGACGTGCAGGACCATGTCTACCGCCAGGCCATCACCAGCGCCGGCACGGGCTGCATGGCCGCGCTGGACGCCCAGCGCTTCCTCGAGCAGGAATAAGCGGGATGCCATCCCGCCCGCCCTGCCCTCGTGCAGGGCGGCAAAAGCCCCTGGCTGCCGCCGTGATTGGCTGGCCCAGGGGCTTTTCTCATGAAGACGCTATAATCCGTGGCTTTGCTGAATTTGAAGCGCGCCTTGCTTGCATGGCCAGGACACTTTCAGCGATGGGGTTACCGCCACCCTTTATGGCGAGGTGAGGTTGCCGGCAGGCCCTGCAGCAAATGCAGGGCATCAGCGTCGGCGGCTGTACAACTATCGGAGTGTCCTCATGGCACGCGTATGTGAAGTAACGGGCAAGAAGCCCATGGTGGGAAACAACGTTTCCCACGCCAACAACAAGACCAAGCGTCGTTTCCTGCCCAACCTGCAATACCGCCGTTTCTGGGTTGAGAGCGAAAACCGTTGGGTGCGCCTGCGCGTTTCCAGCGCTGCTCTGCGCCTGATCGACAAGAACGGTATCGACTCCGTGCTCGCAGACCTGCGTGCCCGTGGCCAAGCCTAAATCCCTCAAGGAGAAACACCATGGCTGCTAAAGGCGGACGCGAAAAGATCAAGCTGGAATCCACTGCAGGAACCGGCCACTTCTACACCACGACCAAGAACAAGAAGACAATGCCCGAGAAGATGGCGATCATGAAGTTTGATCCCAAGGCTCGCAAGCACGTCACGTACAAGGAAATCAAGCTGAAGTAATTCAGCCTGCCCCTGGTACCGACAAAGAAACCGCCCGGCGCAAGCCCGGCGGTTTTTTTGCGTCCCTCACCCGTGGCGCGCGGCCTGGCCCAGCTGCGCGCAGGCCATGGCGCCGAGATCGCGGCAGGCCTGCTCGACCACGCCATCCACGGGCAGGGTGCAGCCCAGGCGCATGCAGTGCTCGTAGCGGCCCGAGTTGGAGAACATGCTGCCCGGCGCCGTGCGTATGCCGCGCGCCAGCGCCTGCGTGAACAGCGCGGACGTGGACACGCCAGCCGGAAGCTCCAGCCACAGGCTGAGTCCGCCGGGCGGCAGGCTCAGCCGCGTTCCCAACGGGAAAAAGCGCGCCACCAGCTGCGCCATGCCCTCGCGCTGGCGCCGCAGCTGCTGCTTCAGGCGCTGCAGATTGCGCAGATGCGCGGGCGAGCCCACGCAGGCGGCCGCCAGCAACTGGGCCAGGGTCTGGGTCCCCCGGCTGCGCGCGAACTTGAGCATCTGCACACGGCCATGCCACTGGCCGGCGTTCATCCAGCCCTGGCGCAGGCCTGGCGCCATGCTCTTGTTGAAGGCGTCGCAATAGATCACATGTCCCGGCAGGCGGTCCCAGGCCTTGATGGGGCGCACGGGCTGGCTGCTTTCCACGAACAGGCCGTAGGAGTCGTCCTCGATCAGCGCCACG
This sequence comes from Delftia sp. WSY_7, assembly GCF_043104845.1. Lineage (NCBI taxonomy): Bacteria > Pseudomonadati > Pseudomonadota > Betaproteobacteria > Burkholderiales > Comamonadaceae > Delftia > Delftia sp. WSY_7. The sequence goes on from NZ_JBICLB010000005.1 coordinate 103,306, forward strand.
CCGTGGGCGGCGCACAGCTCGACCAGTCTGGCCTTGTGTTCATCGGGAATGCGCGTGCCCAGCGGCATCTGCAGCTCGGGCACGACCACCACGGCCTTCAGCCGGGGCTGGGTCTGCAGGGCCAGCTCCAGCGCCTCGATGGACAGGCCGGTGCGCGGGCTGCAGGGAATCTCCAGCGCCTGCATCTGCAAGGACTCCACCACCTGCAGCAGGCCGTAGTAGGTCGGCGACTCCACGGCCACCACATCCCCCGGCGAGGCCACGGCGGCCAGCGCCAGGCTCACGGCCTCGGAATTGCCCGTGGTCGCCAGCACATCGGCCGGTGCGACATGGATGCCCGCCGCCAGCGCGCGCCGCGCCATGGCCCGCTGGAAATCAGGGTGGCTGCCCATCATGGAACGCCCCAGCACCAGCAGATCGGGCTGCTCGCGCAGCAGCCGGGCAGCCGCCTGGTTCAGGTAGCCGCGGTCGAACAGTTCCGGCGGCGGCGTGGCACCGCCCAGGTCCACCTGCACATCGGCCTGGCGGCCGCGCTCCAGCATGAGCGAGATGTGCTCATTGATGCCCGCAAAGTGCTGTTGTGGCAACGGCTGCACGGGCTGGCTCAGATCCGGTTCGCTGGCAGGCGCCAGCCCTGCAGGCCGGGCATCGCGCACGAAGTAGCCCACGCGCGGGCGGGCCTCGAGCTGGCCCAGATCCTCCAGATGCCGCAGCGTCTGCAGCGCCGTGGACAGGCTGACCTCGTGGCGGCGCATCAGCTCGCGCACGGAAGGCATGCGCTCGCCCGCCTTGAGCGTGCCCATCTCCATGGCCAGGCTGTAGTCGGCCGCCAGGCGGCGGTACAGGGTGGGGGCGGCGCTTGCGGCGGTCATGGGCAGGATGGAAAACGGCTGGGGATGGAAGTGCTTGACCGAGATCTTGCCTCAAGGCGCTGTTACGCAACAGATACAGATCATCAGGTCATGTAGCAGAACAGAACATGGACTGCCTGCACTGCTGCGGCGCAACAAACCACAGCCTGTGCCTGTGCCAAAGAGGGCCGAATGCCTACGCTTGGGGCCTGGAACTACAGGACACCACCCCATGCACAACGCCCACACCCGCTCTTTCGAACTGCGCCATCTCGCCCCCGGAAACGACCTGTATCTGTCCATGCAGGAGGGCTGCGAGCTGTTCTGCCGCCAGGGCAGCCTGGAAATCAGCGTCCCGCAGCAGGCCTGGGCCGATGCAGCGCCGGGGCTGACTCTCAGGCTGCAGCCGGGCCAGGGCTGGCGCGCAGGCGCGGACCTGCGGATAAGAGTCCGCTCCGTGTCCCAGGCCACGGCAGGTCTGGAACTGCAGCCGAACCCCGCAGCAAAAAGCCGCATCGCCTCCGAAGAGAAGATGCGGCCCCGGGAATGGACGCTTGCCGGCTGGCTTCGCAGCTTCAGGCGTGGGCAGCGCGCAGCTTGACCGAGAACTCCTTGAGCGCGGCAATGCCGCTGGCCTCGGCGCGATGGCACCAGGCCTGCAGATGGGCCGTCAGCTGCTCGCGCGACAGCGAGGTGTTGAGCCACAGCTGGCGCAGCTCCTCGCGCATGACCAGCATCTGGTCCAGCACGGGATGGGCGGCGCGCGCCTGGGCCAGCTGGTCCTGCGCCTGGGCGGGCACCTTGTCGGCATCGCGGTGCAGCCAGCGGCGCGCCGTCCTGAGCAAGGACAGGTCGGCCTGCTGCGCCTTGCGCTGCTTGAGCGCATCGAGTTCGAACTGCACGGCGGCACGCACGCCGCGCGCATAGCGGGCCATGACCTCGTAGCGGTTGGCGATCACGGCCTCCAGCGTCTTTTCGTCGGCCACAGGCTTGATGGCGCCCATGACCAGCCTGGGCGGCGTTTTCTTGACCTTGGCCCAGCCGACCGCCTGCATCGCCCGGATGTAGGCCCAGCCCACATCGAACTCATAGCGCTTGACCGAGAACTTGGCCGAGGTCGGATAGGTGTGGTGGTTGTTGTGCAGTTCCTCACCGCCGATGATCAGGCCCCAGGGCACGAGGTTGGTGCTGGCATCCTGGGCCTCGAAGTTGCGGTAGCCCCAGAAATGGCCCAGGCCGTTGACCACGCCGGCAGCCCAGAACGGAATCCAGGCCATCTGCACGGCCCAGATGGTCAGTCCGATGGCGCCGAACAGCAGCACGTTGATGACCAGCATCAGAGAAGGACCCCAGATCGAATGCCGGCTGTAGAGATGACGCTCGATCCAGTCGTCGGGCGTGCCGTGGCCGAACTTCCTGAGCGTCTCGGCGTTCTTGGCCTCTTCGCGGTACAGCTCCGCGCCCTGGCGCATCACGGTATCCAGCCCGCGCGTTTGCGGGCTGTGGGGATCGTCCTCGGTTTCGCACTTGGCGTGGTGCTTGCGGTGGATGGCTACCCACTCCTTGGTGACCATGCCCGTGCCCAACCACAACCAGAACCGGAAGAAATGCGAGGGCACCGGCCCCAGGTCCAGCGAACGATGGGCCTGGCAGCGGTGCAGGAAGATGGTGACGCCCGCAATCGTGACGTGGGTGGTGACCAGGGCATACAGCAGCAGCTGCCACCACGACAGCTGCCACAGGCCATGGGCCATCCAGTCCAGGGCAATATTCCAAACCGACGCGAAATCCACAGACATGACCCAAGCCTTTGCCAAAGCCGGCGCCCAGTGGCACCGATGCCTCAATTTTAGGCGAGCCCCCCCGTGAAGGCGTTCGGCAATCTCCCGCGACTTACAGCTTATTGCGTCTGCAAGTTACGGCTTCCGGGTCCAAACGGCGGCGAAAAACCCGTCCGTCTCATGGCGCTGGGGCCACAGGCGCAGGTACTGCGTGCCGGTCTCGCCGCCGCTGCACAGCACATCGCCCCGCTCCACCTTGAGCTGGGCCAGAAGTTCTCCGGCATCCATGGCCACGAAGTCAGAGTGCTCCGCTGCAAAGGCGTCGGCGATGGCTTCGTTTTCCTGGGGCAGGACCGAACAGGTGGCATAGACCAGGCGTCCGCCCGGCTTGACCAGCCGCGCAGCACTGGCCAGGATGGCCGCCTGCTTTTGCGTGAGCTCCTCGATGGCCTTGGCCGACTGGCGCCACTTGAGGTCGGGATTGCGGCGCAGCGTGCCCAGGCCCGAGCAGGGGGCATCAACCAGCACGCGGTCGATCTTTCCGGCCAGGCGCTTGACGCGGTCGTCGCGCTCATGGGCGATGGCCGCGGGGTGCACGTTCGACAGGCCCGAGCGCGCCAGGCGCGGCTTCAGGGCCTCGAGCCGGTGGCCCGAGACATCGAAGGCGTACAGACGCCCCGTGCTGCGCATCGAAGCACCAATGGCCAGGGTCTTGCCGCCTGCGCCTGCACAGAAATCGACCACCATTTCGCCGCGCTTGGCATCGAGCATCAGCGCCAGCAGTTGCGAGCCTTCGTCCTGCACCTCGATGGCACCGCGCGTGAAAGCGTCCATCCGGGCCAGCGCCGGCTTGCCCTGCACACGCAGGCCCCAGGGCGAGTAAGGCGTGGCTTCGGCGGCGATGCCGGCATCGGCCAGTTCCTTTTGCACATCGGCACGCTTGGCGTTCAGCGCATTGACGCGCAGATCCAGCGGCGCGGCCTGCTCCATGCTCTGGGCAAAGGCCCAGAAGTCATCGCCCAGTTGCTGCTGTAGCGGCGCGACCAGCCATTCGGGAAGGTTGTGGCGGTGCGGCTCCATCAGTTCGTCGGGACGCACGGCCTCGCAGGCGTCCAGCCATTGCAGCTCCTGCGGCGACAGCGCGGCGCGCACGAAGCTGCGTGCGTCCTTGACACCTTGCTCGGTCTTGCCAGCCACGCGGGCCAGTGCCTCCTGGCTGTGGGCAAAGCCCAAAATGGCCAGCCTGCGTTCACGCGAGCCGCTGCCAGAACGCGCCAGGCTCTCAAAAAGCAGCTTCTTGCGCAGCACGGTGTAGGCGGTCTCGGCCAGCGCAGCGCGCTCGCGCGGGCCCAGGTTGCGGTTTTCACGGAAAAAGCGTGACACCACGGCGTCGGCCGGATGTTCGAAAGTCAGGGTGCGCTTGACCAGTTCGGCGCAGGCGTCGAGAAGCTGTTTGGGATGCATGGGCGCAATTGTCCCACTGCCTTGCAAATCCGAGAGGGCCACAGGTCGGAACCCGCAGCAGCCCCCGGCTGGCGCAGCTACCATGGCGCCCCATGACCGACGACGACCTGCCTCCCCTGATCCCCACTCCCCCGGGCCTGTACCGCCACTACAAGGGCGCCCTCTACGAGGTGCTTGCCACCGTGCGCCACAGCGAAACGCGCGAGTCCATGACCCTGTACCGCGCGCTCTACGGCGAGCGCGGCCTGTGGGTGCGGCCGGCCGCCATGTTCAACGAAACCGTGGTCATCAACGGCGTGGAGCAGCCCCGCTTTGCACGCTGCCCCGAAGTGGAGCAGCAGGCCTTTCAGAGCGAAGGCCTGTGAGCAGACCCTAGCCCCGCATCAACTGCGCCACGGCGCGCGGGTAGATGATGTGCTCCTGCACCAGCACGCGCGCGGCCAGTGCCTGGGCCGTGTCGCCGGGCAGCACGGGCACCACGGCCTGCTCCAGGATGGGGCCCACATCCAGCTCGGCCGTCACGCGGTGCACGGTGCAGCCGGCGAAGCGGCAGCCTGCATCGATGGCCCGCTGGTGCGTGTGCAGGCCCGTGAAGGCGGGCAGCAGCGAGGGGTGGATGTTGATCATGCGACCTTCGTAATGCGCAACGAAGCCCGGCGTGAGGATGCGCATGAAGCCGGCAAGCACGACCAGCGCGGGCGCGTGCCGGTCGATCACCTGGGCCAGCTCGGCGTCGAAGGCCTCGCGGCTGGGGAACGGGCGGTGGTCCAGCACCTCGGTGGCAATGCCCTGCTCGCGCGCGAAAACCAGGCCCGAAGCCTCGGCCTTGTTGCTGACCACGGCGGCCACGCGGGCGCCATAACGCCGCGCCCAGTCCTGTTGCTGCGAAGCACGCACAATGGCAGCCATGTTCGAGCCGCCGCCCGAGATCAGGATCACGATATTTTTCATGGGCGGCGATTGTCGCACCGCGGGCCGCGCGGCCTGCGCCAGCCCCGGCAAGGCCCATGGCCCTGCCGGGCCTTGTCACCTCTTGCCCTCAGACCCATGCCATTCGATCCCCGCTCCACCCCCTTGACCGCCGTCGAAGCCCGCGTGCTGGCCACCCTGATGGAGAAGGCGCGTACCGTGCCCGACAGCTACCCGCTCACGCTCAACGCACTGGTGACGGGCTGCAACCAGAAAAGCAGCCGCGATCCGGTGATGGAAGTCAGCGAGGGCGAAGCCCAGGAAGCGCTGGACAGCCTGCGCCTGCGCACCATGTCCGTGCAGATCAGCAGCGCACGCGCCACGCGCTGGGAACACAACTTCCCGCGCGGCGTGGGTGTGCCCGACCAGAGCGCCGTGCTGCTGTCCCTGCTGATGCTGCGCGGCCCGCAGACGGCTGGCGAGCTGCGCATCAACTCCGAGCGCTGGCACCGCTTTGCCGACATCTCCTCGGTCGAAGCCTTCCTGGAAGAGCTGCGCGAGCGCAGCGAGGAAAAAGGCGGCCCGCTGGTCGTCCTGCTGCCCCGCGCGCCCGGCGCGCGCGAACAACGCTGGGCCCACCTGCTGTGCGGCCCCGTGGACGTGAACGCGATCGCCTCGGCCCCTGCGGCAGCAGGCGCACGCGGCGATGCCCTGGCCCAGCGCGTGGTCGATCTGGAAGCCCAGGTACGCCAGCTGCAGGCACGTCTGGCACATGTCTACGCCCAGCTGGGTCTGGAAGAACCCGATCAGCCTGCCTGATATCCGGCGGCCGTGAAGCCATCAGGGATTGCCATAGGTTGTCACGCCCTGGACAGTTCAAAAAAGAACGCGCGTGCTACAAAAGCCGGGATTGAAGGAGACACAGTCCATGGACCTGGCATTTACCCCTGAAGAACAGTCCTTTCGCGAGGAAGTCCGCGCCTGGGTGCGGGCCAACCTGCCCCAGGACATAGCGCACAAGGTGCGCCATTCGCTGCGCCTGACGCGCGACGACCTGCAGAACTGGGCCAAGATTCTTGGCAAGAAAGGCTGGCTGGGCTACGGCTGGCCCAAGCAGTTCGGCGGACCCGGCTGGAACGCCGTGCAAAAGCACCTGTTCGAGGAGGAATGTGCCCTGGCCTGCGCGCCGCGCATCATTCCCTTCGGCCCCGTGATGGTGGCGCCCGTGATCATGGCCTACGGCACGCCCGAGCAGCAGCAGCGCTTTCTGCCCGGCATTGCCAGCGGCGAAGTGTGGTGGAGCCAGGGCTACTCGGAGCCGGGCTCGGGCTCGGACCTGGCCAGCGTCAAGACCCGCGCCGAGCGCGTGGGCGACAAATACATCGTCAACGGCCAGAAGACCTGGACCACGCTGGGCCAGTACGGCGAATGGATCTTCTGCCTGGTGCGCACCAGCAACGAGGGCAAGCCCCAGACCGGCATCAGCTTCCTGCTGGTGGACATGAAGAGCCCTGGCGTGACCGTGCGCCCGATCAAGCTGCTGGACGGCGAGTGCGAGGTCAACGAGGTCTTCTTCGACAATGTGGAAGTGCCGGCCGAGAACCTGATCGGCGAGGAGAACAAGGGCTGGACCTACGCCAAGCACCTGCTCAGCCACGAGCGTACCAACATCGCCGACGTGAACCGCGCCAAGCGCGAGCTGGAACGCCTCAAGCGCATCGCCAAGGCCGAAGGCGTCTATGAGGACCAGCGTTTCCGCGACGAGATCGCCAAGCTCGAAGTCGACGTGGTCGCGCTGGAGATGCTGGTGCTGCGCGTGCTGTCGGCCGAGAAATCGGGCAAGAACCCGCTGGACATCGCCGGCCTGCTCAAGATCAAGGGCAGTGAAATCCAGCAGCGCTACTCCGAGCTGATGATGCTGGCCGCAGGCCCCTTCAGCCTGCCCTTCATCGAAGAAGCCATGGAAGCCGGCTGGCAGGGCGACTTCCCCGGCGGCGTGGCGGACAACGCGCCGCTGGCATCGACCTATTTCAACATGCGCAAGACGACGATCTACGGCGGCTCCAACGAGGTCCAGAGAAACATCGTCGCTCAGACGGTGCTGGGCTGATTTTGGCTGGAGTTTCGCTGACCCCAGAAGTGCGCCGGACGCGCTTCGATCAGCTTCGGGAGACAGAAAATGGACTTTGATTTTTCGGATGACCAGCAGCAACTGCGCGACGCGGTGCGCCGCTGGGTGGACAAGGGCTACACCTTCGAGCGCCGCCGCTCCATCGTCGAGGCGGGCGGCTTCTCGCGCGAGGCCTGGGGCGAGCTGGCCGAACTGGGCCTAACGGCACTGACCGTGCCCGAGGAGCACGGCGGCCTGGGCCAGGGCGCCACCGACGTGATGGTGGTGATGGAAGAGCTGGGCCGCGGCCTGGTGATGGAGCCGCTGGCACAGGCCTTCGTGGCATCCAGCGTGCTCGGCCAGCATGCCGACGCCTCCGTGGCCGGCCAGTGGCTGCCGCGCGTGGCCAGCGGCGAGGCCCTGGTCGTGCTGGCACACCAGGAGCGCCAGGCCCGTTACCGGCTCGACGTCTGCGCGGCCACGGCCGGCAAGAGCGGCAGCGGCTACACGGTGGATGCCACCAAGAGCGTGGTGCCCGCAGGCGACGCGGCCGATGCCTTCCTGGTGCCGGCCCAGCTGGACGGCAAGATCGCCCTCTTCCTGGTGGAGCGCGGCGCCAGCGGCGTCAGCACCCAGGGCTACCGGACCCAGGATGGCAGCCGCGCCGCCGAGCTGCGCTGCCAGGCGGCCCCCGCCACGCTGGTGACGACCGATGGCCTGGCCGCCCTGACGCTGGCCCAGGACGTGGCCAACGCCGCCCTGTGCGCCGAAGGCGTGGGCGCCATGGAGCAGACACTGAAGCTCACCACCGAGTACATGAACCAGCGCAAGCAGTTCAACACGGTGATCGCCAGCTTCCAGGCCCTGCGCCACCGCGTGGCGGACATGAAGATGCAGCTGGAGCTGGCCCGCTCCATGAGCTACTACGCCAGCCTCAAGATGAACACGCCCGAGGCGGAGCGCCACGTGGCCATCGCGCGCGCCAAGGTCCAGCTGGGCCAGTCGCTGCGCTATGTGGGCCAGCAGTCGGTGCAGCTGCACGGCGGCATCGGCGTGACCGACGAGTACGCAGGCAGCCACTACTTCAAGCGCCTGACGCAGATGGAGATGACGGGTGGGGACACGCTGCACCATCTGGGCATCGTGTCCGGGAAGATGCAGGACACGGCCGGCGTGTTTGCCTGAGCCTCGGGTACCGCTTCAGACCACCAGACCCCGCAGGAAACTGCGGGGCTTTTTCATGGGCTTTTCATGGGCCTTTGCTTTTTCCCATGCTTGCCCGCCGCCTCAGGTCAGCCTGTAGCCCTCGGGCCTGAGCGGCGCGGGCAGATCCGTCTCGCCCAGCGTGCGGCCCAGGCTGATCTCGATGGAGCGGCAGATGGTGTCCAGCGGCAGGTCGTTGCTCTCCAGGCCAAAGGGCTCTTCGAGTTCATCGCCAAGGGCGTCGAGCCCATAGAAGGTGTAGGCCACGATGGCCACGACGAAAGGCGTCATGAACCCGGTCGTGTCCACCAGGCCGAACGGCAGCAGAAAGCAGTACATATAGGCCGTGCGGTGCAGCAGCAGCGCATACGAGAACGGCATGGGCGTGTTGCGTATGCGCTCGCACGAGGCGGCAGCGGCCGTCATGCGTGTGAAGGTCTTGTCCATGGACGCGGCCAGGCAGGGCTCCATCTCGCCACGGCGCACACACTGCGCCAGGTCATGCCCCATGGACATCATCAGTGCGTCGCAGCGCTGCTCCAGCGGCAGGGCCTGGATTTGGCGCCATTCCCTGTCCACGAGCCAGCGGCCGGCTTCGGCATCGTCGTGCAGGCCCCGCAGCTGGGACCGCAGCGAATGCGCGAAGGCAACAGCCCGGTGCACCATGCGCACGCGCACGTCGCTGTCGCGGCGCCGGGGATCGGGCACCGTGTCCAGCGCAATCAGGCTCTGGCACTGGCGCGCCAGCGTGCGCGCGCAGATCACCATCTCTCCCCAGAGCTTGCGCCCTTCCCAGTAGCGGTCGTAGGCGGTGTTGTTGCGAAACCCCAGGAAGATGGCCAGCGGCAGGCCGATCAGCGTGAAGGGGATGGGCGTCACCGTGATCTTCACGTCGAAGAGATTGCCGTGCACCAGGGTGATGATGGCGGCAAACACGATGTTCACGAGCAGCGTGACCTGGATGCGCTGGAGCACCGAGCCCCGCAAAATCAGAAACAGCCTGAGGCCGGCGGGGCGATCACGGACGATCATGGGGCGAATGCTAGGTATAAACCCTTATTCGATCACATATTGAGCATGTCAATGGGCTGCGGCCATGCTCCGAACCAAAAAAAGGCGCCCCGAAGGGCGCCCTGCGTCACGACCGGTTGCCGGTCACAGCGCGTTGAAGCGGCGGCGGCGCACCATGCCCCAGCCCATGATGCCCATCAAGACGGACATCAGGATCAGGCCCCATTCGGAGAGGGTGGGGATGGAGGCGGGCGATACGGCCACGGCCACCGCGCGGGAAGCCGTGTTGTTGGCCGGGTTGGCATCTCCGGTCGCACCGGTGCTGCCCGTCAGTGCCACCGCCCCCACGGAGCTGGGCGTTCCGCTGACCGTGCAGGTCACGCTGGCGCCCGCAGGCACGGCATCCCCTGCGGACCAGGCTGCATTGGAGGGGCTGATGCGGCAAGCGCCCTGGCTGACGCCAGGCGGCAGTCCCGTGACTGCGCACGAGGTCCCTGCCGATGCATCGGCCGAGCCCTGGTTCTTGCAGACAAAACTGCCGCTGTAGGGCGTGCCGGCAGTGAACGCGGTCGGCAGGCCGCTCAGATCGACGCCCATGTCGGGCACTGCAACGGTGGACACATTCATGGTCGCGGTGTTGTTTGCCGCATTCGAATCATCCGTTGCGCCCGTGGTGCCCGTGACCGTGGACGAACCTGCGGCCGTGGGCGTACCGCTCACCTGGCAGGTGACCGTGGCTTCCACCGGCACCGCATTGCCCGCCACCCACGCGGCATTGCCGGGGCTGATGGAGCATGCGCCTTGCGTCACGCCAGCCGGCAGGCCGGTGACGGCGCAGGAGGTGCCGCTCACGGCGTTGGCCAGGCCCTGGTTGCTGCAGGTGAAGCTGCCGCTATAGGGAATGTTCAGCGGCGAGGTGGAGGGCAGTCCGCTCAGATTGACCTGCATGTCCGGCGCTGTGGTGACCGTGATGTTCGATGTGGCCGTGTTGTTGCCCGGGGTCAGGTCGTTGTCGCCGCCCGTGGTCACCGTGACCGTCGAGCTGCCGCCTGGACCCGTCGGTGTGCCGGAGACCAGGCAGACCACCGTCTTGCCCACAGGCACCACGGCGGGCTGCATCCAGGCCGCGCCGTCTATCGTGCATTGGCCTGCCGTCACGCCAGGGGGCAGACCGGAGGCATCGCAGATGGCCTGGCCTGCGCTGGCTGCACCATCGTTCTTGCAGGAGAAGCTGCCGGTGTAGGGGACGCCGACCACGGCGGTGGGCGGGAGTCCGGAGACATCAGGCACCATGTCGCTGCTCGCCGCGGGAGCCAGCAATTGGGTCTGCACCATGGCACCGAGCAGGGTCGAGGTCAGGTCGCCTCCGATGGTGTAGTTGCCGTTGTTGATCTGGTCTGACGGCGTGCCCGCAGGAACCTTCACGGTCATCGTGAACGTGCCCGACTGCCCGGGTGCCAGGGTCCCAAAGTTGCACTGGGCAGGGTCTGAACTGCCCACGGCCGGGGCCGTGCAAGCGCCGCCGTCGCCGGCCAGCGACACGAACGTGGTCGGACTGACGCCCGCATCCGTGCCCACGGGCATGGCGGGCGTGACCTTCACGTTGTTCACCGGGGTGCTGCCGTTGTTCGTATAGGTATAGGTGTAGGTGATCTCCGTGCCGTCCGCCTTGGGCGCGCTGACAGGCCCGGACGCGCTGATCCACAAGGTCTTGGGCAGGGTCGTGCCGAAGTTGTCAACGTACAGATGGCCTGCGTGGCCACCGGCACTGCAGGCCGAGGCCACGGCCTGCAGCCTGACCTTGTCGCCTACCCGCAGGTAGGCATTGCCAGGAGCGACATCGTAGGCCTGGGGGTCGGTGTAGTTCTGGATGGCACCGCCCTTGTCGGTAAAGGTCTTCCAGGGTGCTCCCGGCTCGCCGCCGTAGTGGTATTTGAAGAACAACTCCTGGGGTGAGCCCGTCAGATCCGTGGCGGTCTGGGCGTCATAGGTCTTGACCAGCGAGATGGCAAAGTAGGGGCGATCCTCGCCTCCGTGATTGCTGGCGTACTCAAGCACGGGCGCCGCGACAAATCGGATGTGGATCTTGCCGTCCTGGTCGATGTCATCCGCAGTCAGCGTCACTTCCTGGGTGATGGAACTTGCCGTATTGACCTGCTGGGTCCAGCCGGCGAGTCCCCCCGTGACATTGTTGGACCGCGGTATCACGTTGCTGGCTGGGGTGGTGCTGTTCGCCTTGAGGTTGATGCGGGCAGAGTGGGAGCCTGCCAAAGTCAGTTTGAGGGCGGACTGGCCGGCGTCACCCCGGAACAGGACTTCGTCTGCAGCGCCTTCCGAGCCGCTGTCGATTTCGACCAGATGAACCTTGCTGCCGGGCGGCTGCAAAAGCAACTCGCTCAGGCTCTTCGGATTGGTCTGGGTCCCATTGTTGGTCCAGGCCTGAGCCGTCCAGCCAGTCAAGTCTCCCGTCTCGAAATCACCATTCAGAAACGCCGCCTGTGCCCCCGCACCGATCACCGCCAGGGTGCCAGCCGCGATCAGGCGTCTCGCCTGCCTCCAAGCGTTCATGCGCGGCCCTGTGGGCCGGATATGCAAACTCTGTCTCGCCATACCATTCCTCTCTCCATGTGTGTTTGATCACGGATGAAAACCCCGACGGCCCACGCCGCCGGCTTGCGCACACCGCCAGCACCAAGCCGCCCAATCACGCGCACGCGCTTTTGCAGCAAAAAAATGGGCGAACGAATCCCTTCCGCATGCCCGGACGGCAGCGGTTCAAAAAGCTGAAATGGAGAAGAAAAAGGCGCCTAAGGCACGAACACCAGCCCTCGACCAAACACGGCCCTCACCGGCAGGGCCAGCCCGGAGATATCCAGGGTCTTGCGGCGAAGCCGCGTCAACTGCGATTCAATGCGATGAAAACCGTCATCCACATCGGCATAGCCCATGGCCTCGATCAGGGTCTGCTTGGACACCATGGTCCCGGGGGTGGCCATCAGGCAGCCGAGCAATTCCAGCTCGCGGCTGGTCAGGGCAATGATCTGGTGGTTGGGTGCGACCATGCAGGCCGACAGGGGGTCAAGGCGCCAGGTCAGGAATGGGGCGGACGCCCTGCCCGGCTGACCGGTGTTGCGGCGCAGCTGGGAGCGGATGCCGGCCACCAGCTCGTTCATGTCGGTGGGCTTGACGAAGTACTGCAGCGCGCCGGCATTGAGGCCGGCAATGCGGCTGTCCAGATCGCCGCGTGCCGTGAGCACCACCACGGGGATCTCCTGCTCGGCCAGGCGCTTGACCAGGCTCAACCCGTCCTCGCCGGGCAGACCCAGGTCGACGACGACCAGATCTGCCTTCTCGCGCAGTAGCTTTATGTAGAAGTCTTCTGCAGAATCCGTGCCCCAGGCATGCAGGCCAGACTTTGTTAAAAATCGACACACATTGATACGAATATCCTCGTCGTCCTCTACGACGGCGACGGTGAACTCGATCGATGGCTCTAGTGTCTGCTGCATGATGTTTGCCTATTGGTGCGCGGATTTTCATTGGGGTGAACGTCCGCCGCCATGCACGAACACTCTCGAATGCTCACAGTTCAGAGAAACACACAAAAATTTACTTTTATTGCATGGATCACGGTATCGCTCGGGCTGCTCGCATTTTTCGTGCTGAGCCCGGCAACCATGTCTCCCCCTGACAAGGGACTGCGTCTGGGCAAGGACCTGCCGATGCAGGTGCTTGCCGATGCGGGCCGCAGCATGACCATTGAACAGGTCGCGGCCCTGCCCGATGATGCCTTCGAAACCCGGCGCACGCCTCTGAACGAGGGCTATACCCGCCAGGCTTACTGGGTGAGGGTGGCCATGCCTGCCCTCGCACCCGCCAGTGCGCTGGCCGGCAATGATCCGCTGTGGCTGGAGATCACGCCCACCTATCTGGACAGGGTCACGCTCTACCAGCAGGCGAATGGCCTGTGGCAGGCACGCGAAAGCGGCGACACGGTGCCCATGGCCCAGCGCATCCATGTGCGCCAGCTGGTGTTTCCACTGCGCGCCGGCCAGCCCTTTGTGCTGCGCATCGAGACCAGCAGCGCCATGCAGCTGTACGCCACGGTCTGGCGCAGCACGGGGCTGATGGCCTGGCTGTCCAGCGTGGAGTGGGCCTCGGGGGTGCACCAGGGCGTGAACCTGGTGCTGACCTTGCTGATCGCCGGCGCAGCCCTGGCCCTTCGCATGCGCAGCCTGATGGCCATGACGCTGCTGGCGTTCGTGGTTCTGACCCACAACGCCAATGTGCGCGGCTATGCCCAGCTGTGGCTGCCCGAGCCCTGGGCGCCGCATGCGGATATATGGGTGAGCGTGGGCGTCTTCCTGCTGCCTGCCGCCTTTGCCTGGCAGGCACGCGAGACCTTGACGCGCGGCACGATCTGGCGCCGCATCGACCGCATGCTGGTGCTGCTGACCTTGGCGCCGCTGCTGGCCTTGCTCAGCATTCCCATGGGGCACTACACGCAATGGGCCTGGCTAGGAGTCAGCGTCCCCTGGATGGCCAGCATGCTGAGCGCTCTGGTGGCCTGGAAGAACCTGCTCCGCCAGGGCACCAGCATCGTCAACCTGCTGGTGCTGATTCCCTACACGCTGCATGCGGTCATGGGCATCCACGTGGCTGCAGCGTTCACGGGGCTGGTGTCCTCCGACATCGAAGCCGGCATGTACTGGCAATTGGAATCGCTGCTGCTGTACATCCTCATCATCATTGCCGTGGGCGCCAGCCTGGTCGAGAAATTCCAGAATTCCATGGACAGGCAGGCGCAACTGGTGGAGTCGCTGGCCCGCTCCGAGCACGCGCTCGAAGGCCGGGTACGCACACGCACGGCCGAACTGTTGCATGCACAGAACGCGCTGCAGGCCGCGCTGCACGGCGAACGCACCCTGCGGCTGGAGCAGCGCCAGTTCTTCAACATGGTCAACCATGAATTCCGCACGCCGCTGGCCGTGGTGGACAGCGCGGCCACGGAGCAGTTGACCTTTCCGTCCACCGACATCGACTCCCAACTGGAGCGGGCCGCCCAGATCCGGCGTGCCTGCAGGCGCCTCACGGCCCTGGTGGACAACTGCCTGGTCAGCGACCGCCTGGACGCGCCTGCGTTCCGGCTGCAGCTCGACCGGGTTCCGGTGACGGACCTGATCGACGATGCCGTACAGCTCGTGCACTGGTCGCGCCGCCATCATCTGAGGCTGGAGACTGCCGGCATCCCCGCCTCCTGGCAGTGCGATCCCACGCTGGTGCGCATCGCCCTGTCCAACCTCGTGGACAACGCCGTGAAATATGCCCAGGCCGGCGAAATCGCCGTGTGTGCCCGCCTGGACGGGCAGGGCCGGCTGGAGCTCACCGTCAGCGACGAGGGCCCTGGCCTGGCGCCCGAGCTGGCGCAGCGCATCTTCGAGCTGCACGAGCGCGGAGAGCGCTCGGACCAGACCCGAGGCTTCGGCCTGGGCCTGTGGGTGGCCCGGCGCGTGGCCCAGATGCATGGCGGCGATGTGCAGGTCACGCCAGCTGCGGGCGGAGGCACCTGCTTCACGCTGACGCTGCCCTGCAGCATTCCCGAAGACAGCGGCCTTGCCACAGCTGCAACACAGCCCGCCTCGCCATGCGTATCCTGAACCTGCTGCGTGTCCTGAACCGTCTGGCGCTGCCGGGCTGGCTGGTGTTTTCGCTGGTGCTGGTGGTCTGCTTCATCCTCAGTCCGACCTGGCAGTCCCTTCCAGCCAAGCGCCTGCAGCTGGGCACGGACCTGCCCATGCTGGCGCTTGTCGATGCGCAGGGCAGCCTCACCATCGACCAGGTGGCAGCACTGCCCGATACGGACTTCACCGCGCTCGACACACCGCTGAACAAGGGCTACACGCGCGATGTGTATTGGCTCAAGGTGCAGGCTCCCTATATCGCGGCCGGGAAGATCGACCCCGAGCAGGACCCTCTGTGGCTGGAGATCCTGCCCAGCTACCTGGACCAGGTCGCACTGTACCAGTACATGGACGGCGCCTGGCGCATGCGCAGCAGCGGCGATACGGCAACCGGCGAACCACGGGTCCATGTGCGCCAGCTCGTGTTTCCGCTGTACACGGACCAGCCCTTCATCCTGCGCGTGCAGACCTCAAGCCCCATGCAGCTGGACGCCACGATCTGGCGCAGCAGCGGTCTGATGACGCAGTTCTCGGCCGTGGAATGGGCATCGGGCATCCACCAGGGCATCAACCTCATGCTGGCCCTGCTGATCATCGGGGCAGCCCTGGCCTTGCGGTTGCGCAAACTGGCCGCCATGGCCGTGGCAGCCATCGCCGTACTGATACACGGCGCCAGCGACCGGGGCTACCTGCAGATCTGGCTGCCCGACCATCTGGCGCACTGGGGCCATCTGTGCGTCAGCCTTGGCACCCTGATGCTTCCCGCCGCCCTGGCCTGGCAGATGCGCGAGCTGCTGACCCGCGACACACGCTGGCGGCGCATGGACCGGGCCCTGCTCGCCCTGGGAATCATCCCGTTGCTGTGCCTGCCAAGCATCCCGCTCGGCCGCTACCAGGACTGGGCCTGGATAGGGGTCGGCGCGCCCTGGGCCATCAGCGCGCTGTTTGCGGTGGTCGCATGGAGCAATCTGCTGCGCGATCGTGCCAGCCTGGTCCATGTGCTGATGGTCGTTCCCAGCACCATGTACGGGCTCATGGGGCTGTATGTGACGGCAGCCTATGTGGGCCTTGCCAGCCTGCCCACCATAGAGACCAGCGTTTTCTGGCAGCTCAACACCTTGCTGGTCAACATCGTGATCACCGTGGCCGTCGGCGCCAGCCTGATCCAGAAATTCCGGGACTCCATGGCACGCCAGGCACAACTGCTCGAATCCCTGGCCAAATCCGAGCATGCGCTGGAAGAGCGCGTGCGGCTGCGCACGGCCGAGCTGCTGCGGGCGCAGAACGCGCTGCAGGCGGCGCTGCACAGCGAACGCACGCTGCGACTGGAGCAGCGGCAGTTCTTCAACATGGTCAACCATGAGTTCCGCACGCCGCTGGCCGTGGTGGACAGTGCCGCCACCGAGCAACTTTCCTTTCCCTCCCCCGACATCGACTCCCAGCTCGAACGCGCCGCCCAGATCCGGCGCGCCTGCAGACGCCTCACGGCCCTGGTGGACAACTGCCTGATCAGCGACCGCCTGGACGCTCCCGCCTTCAGGCTGCAGTTGCACCGCGCTCCCGTCATGGAGCTGGTCGATGATGCCGCGCAGCTCGTGCACTGGTCTCGCCGCCACCGTCTGCGCCTGGACAGCGCGCAGGCGCCCGCCATCTGGGAGTGCGACTCCACGCTCATCCGCATCGCACTGTCCAACCTCGTGGACAACGCCGTGAAGTACGCCAAGGCCGGAGAAATCACCGTGCGTGCGCGCACCGACGACCGTGGTCAGCTGGAACTCACCGTCAGCGACCAGGGCCCAGGCCTGGCGCCCGAGCTGGCGCTGCGCATCTTCGAGCGCTTCGAGCGCGGCCACCGCTCCGACCAGGCCCGCGGCTTCGGCCTGGGCCTGTGGGTCGCCCGGCGCATTGCGCGACTGCATGGCGGCGACATACAGGCGGCACCTTCACCGGAGGGCGGCACGAGCTTCACGCTCACGCTGCCGCCGCATCCCGCTCCCGCTGCGCAGTCCAAAACCTTGCAGACAGCGGCTTGAAACATGATGCGGCGAAGAATCCACGATAATGAAAAGTTCGCCACTGGCGTGGCCTGTCGGCATTTGCCGCCATCAAGGCCCGCCTCATCCTGGCCATAAACACACACCTGTCCATGAGCGCTACTTCCATCCCCGCCGATATCAACCGCAAGCACCTGGAAATGGCTCGCCAGCAGATCGCGAAAGGCGACCTGCAAAAAGCCGCCCAGACTCTGAACAAGGCTCACCGCCAAGTGCCTGGTGACGCTCGCGTCTTCATGTTGGGCGGACTGATGGCTGAAAAGGCCGGGAACCACGCCAAGGCCGAAGAAGCCTTCGCAAGATGCCTTGAACTGGCACCCATGTGGGGGCCGGGCCTGCTGGAGACAGCACTCTTTCGCGCAAGGCATGGTCAGTTCGATTCAGCCATTGAACTGGCAGAAAAGGTGTCCCGCATTGAGCCCCAAAATTCCCAGGTGCTCGCTGGCGTGATCGATATTGCGCACCGTGCCGGGAATCTGCAGATGGCCGTCAGGCACCTGCGTCGAGGCCTAGAAATGCATGCGGGTGATGCCACGCTGCGCCAGCATCTGGCCAGCGATCTGGGCAACCTTGGGGAGCATGCGCAAGCATTGCAGATGTGGAATGCATTGGTGGAAGAGCATCCTCAGCAGCCGCAATTCAGAATGGGGCGGATCAAGCACATCGTGGCGCACGGTCAGGCCTCGGATGCCCTGGGTGACATCCGGATACTGGAAGAGCAATTCCCGGAAGATGCCACCCTGGCATATTACGCGGCATTGGCAAAGGGAACGACTCCGGCGCATCTGCCAGAGGAAATGCACCGGACCTTGTTCGACAATATGGCGGACAAGTTTGACCAGCATCTGGTCCAGGGATTGGGCTACCAACTGCCCAAACTTGTTGCGCAGCAATTGACTGCACGTCATCCGGAAAAAGATGTCAATGTGCTCGACCTGGGATGTGGCACTGGCTTGCTGGGGCTTTGCCTTGGCCCCATGCAAGGTTACCTGATTGGTGTGGACAGCTCTCTCAAGATGATCGAGCAAGCAGCCAAGCATGGCGTCTATGACCGTTTTCACCATGTCAACCTGCTGGATGCGTTGAGCAATACACCAGACCAGGAATACGATGTGATCACCTGCCTGGATGTGCTGGTCTACATCGGTGACTCTCAGCCGGTCATCCCCAATGCGGCACGCATTCTCAAGACCGGCGGCGAGTTCATCTTCTCATGCGAAACAGCTCCGGAAGATGGCCCGGACCTCATTCTTCAGCCCAGCGAGCGCTACGCCCACAAGCGCAGCCATATCGAAGCACTGTGCAAGCAAGCGGGCTTCAGCGTATCGACCGAGGAACTGGTGCTGCGGCAGGAAGGCGGGCAACCGGTTCAGGGCTTCGTCGTGACCGCAACCAAGACCGCTGCCTGACAGTTCTCATCAAGCCCACGCCACCTCGTGCGTGGGCGCCCCACCGTCCCCGACGAGGCTATCGCGCGCCCAGCGCGAGCTTCTGGGCACATGCAGAAGCAGAAACTCCATCTGGTCCGCCAGAATCCGCCGGTTGCGCAGGATGAAGTCTTCCCAGAGGCTGGGTACATAGGGCGTGTAGAGCAGGGGCATGCGCGCCTGTTCAGGCGTGCGGGCGCCCTTGCGGTGGTTGCAGGAACGGCAGGCAGTCACCAGATTCATCCAGTGATGGCCGCCGCCCGCGGAGATGGGCACGATGTGTTCGCGCGTGAGGTCGTTTTCGTGGAAGACCCGGCCGCAGTAGGCGCAGATGCAGCGGTCGCGTGCGAACAGCTTGCCGTTGGTCAGGCCCGGCTGCAGGCTGTGCGGATTGATGGAGGGCGCACCGCGCGTGCCGATGATGCTGTTGATGTGAATGACCGACTGGCAGCCCGTGACGGCATTGTGGCCACCGCGGAAACAGGCGACTTCCCCGCCGGACTCCCAGCGCACATCGTCCGCCGCGTAATGCAGCGCCGCCTGCTCCAGCGTAATCCAGGATTGGGGCAGCCCTTGGGCCGACAGCTTCAAGACCTTCACGACACGCCTCCTCTGACACCAAGGTGAACGGGAATGCAGCCAGTGCACAGGGCCTGCAAGGCAGGCCTTATCGAGGCAATATACTCTGTTTCCGTGTCGGATTGACAGCCTGCGCTGGCTGCGCGCGTGCCAGCCGCTATTGAAAACAAAGCGTCCCATGAAGATTTTTCGAGGCTTCAACCATCCAGGGCGAGAACCGGCCTGCGCCGTCACCATCGGCAATTTCGATGGTGTTCACCGGGGTCACCAGGCCATGCTGGCCCTGCTGTCGGCTGAAGCTGCCCAGCGTGGCGTGCCCACCTGCGTGCTGACCTTCGAGCCCCATCCGCGCGACTACTTCGCCCAGGCCCTGGGCCGGCCCGAGATCGCGCCGGCGCGCATAGGCACGCTGCGCGACAAGCTGTCGGAGCTGCAGCGCTGCGGCGTGGACCAGACCGTGGTGCTGCCCTTCAACCGGGCGCTGGCCAGCCATGCGCCCCAGGCCTTCATCGATGAGGTGCTGGTGGCCGGCCTGGGCGCGAAATACGTGCTGGTCGGCGACGATTTCCGCTTCGGCGCCCAGCGCGCGGGCGACTACGCCATGCTGGACGCGGCAGGCCAGCGCCAGGGCTTTGACGTAGCCCGCATGAACAGCTACGAAGTGCATGGCCTGCGCGTGTCCAGCACCCATGTGCGCTGCGCCCTGGCCGAGGGGCGCATGCAGGATGCGGCGCGGCTGCTGGGTCATCCCTACACCATCTCCGGCCATGTGGTCCACGGGCGCAAGCTGGGCCGCAGCCTGGCCGAAAGCCGCCAGGGCGCGGGCGACGGCTTTCGAACGCTGAACCTGCGCTTCAACCATTGGAAGCCCGCGGCCAGCGGCATCTTCGCGGTGCTGGTCCACGGACTGCATGAGCGTCCTCTGCGCGGCGTGGCCAACCTCGGTGTGCGCCCTTCCCTGGACCCGACGGATGTCAACGGCGGGCGCGTCCTGCTGGAAACCCACTGCCTCGATTGGCCCGGCGCGCCGGGTGGCGAAGAGGCCTACGGTAAAATCATCCGCGTGGAACTTCTGCACAAACTGCACGACGAGCTGAAGTACGACAGTCTCGACGCCCTCACCGCCGGCATCGCCAAGGACTGCGATGACGCGCGCGCGTTCTTCGCCACCATCCACACACCCATCTACACCGAGACCCGTCGCCAGACCACGCGCGACCGAATTTGACGATCTCCGTCACCTGCCCGGGCGCGGGTGCGCACCAGGCTTCCTCCCCTTTTTCCCGTGCCTGGACCAGACGGTCCGGGCTCTGGCCTGCTTTCAAGGTTCTCCATGTCTGATTCGAAAGTCTCTCCCAACGCCAATGCGGGCTATCGCGCCACGCTGAACATGCCCGACACGCCCTTCCCCATGCGCGGCGACCTGCCCAAGCGCGAGCCGGGCTGGGTCCAGGAATGGGAGGACAAGGGCATCTACAAGAAGCTGCGCGATGCGCGCCACGGTGCGCCCAAGTTCATCCTGCACGACGGCCCGCCCTACGCCAACGGCAAGATCCACATCGGCCATGCGGTGAACAAGGCGCTCAAGGACATGATCGTCAAGAGCCGCCAGCTCGAGGGCTTCGACGCCATGTACGTGCCGGGCTGGGACTGCCACGGCCTGCCCATCGAGAACGCCATCGAAAAGCTGCATGGCCGCAATCTGCCGCGCGACGAGATGCAGGCCAAGAGCCGTGCATTCGCCACCGAGCAGATCGCCCAGCAGATGGTGGACTTCAAGCGCCTGGGCGTGCTCGGCGACTGGGACCATCCCTACAAGACCATGAACTACGCCAACGAGGCCGCCGAGCTGCGCGCCTTGAAGCGCGTCATGGAGCGCGGCTTCGTCTACCGCGGCCTCAAGCCGGTGTACTGGTGCTTTGACTGCGGCTCCTCGCTGGCCGAGTTCGAGATCGAGTACGCCGACAAGCAAAGCCAGACGCTGGACGTGATGTTCCCCACGGCCGAGCCCGACAGGCTGGCGGCCGCCTTCGGGCTGACCTCGCTGGCCAAGCCCGCCTTCATCGTCATCTGGACGACGACGGCCTGGACCATCCCCGCCAACCAGGCGCTCAACGTCAACCCCGAGCTGGAATACAGCCTGGTGGATACCGAGCGCGGCCTGCTGATCGTGGCCTCCGCCCTGGTCGAGAAATGCCTGGCACGCTGGAAGCTCGAAGGCCAGGTCCTTGCCACCGCCGTGGGAAGGAAGCTGGACCACCTGCAGTTCAAGCACCCGCTGGCCCACGTGGACAAGGGCTTTGACCGCGTCTCGCCCGTGTTCCTGGCCGACTACGCCACGGCCGATGACGGCACCGGCATCGTGCACTCGGCCCCCGCCTACGGCGTGGACGACTTCAACAGCTGCATGAACAACGGCATGACGCGCGATAACATCCTGAGCCCCGTGCAGGGCAACGGCGTCTACGCACCCGAGCTGCCGCTGTTCGGCGGCCAGCACATCTGGAAGGCCGTCCCCGTCATCATCGATGCGCTCAAGCTGGGCGACCGCCTGCTGGATACCACGACCATCACCCACAGCTACCCGCACTGCTGGCGCCACAAGACGCCGGTGATCTACCGCGCCGCCGCCCAGTGGTTCATCCGCATGGATGAGGGCGAGGGCGTGTTCACCAAGCCCGGTGACAAGCCCGCGCAGACGCTGCGCCAGATCGCGCTGGAAGCCATCGAGCACACCCAGTTCTACCCGGAGAACGGCAAGACCCGCCTGCGCGACATGATCGCCGGCCGGCCCGACTGGTGCATCTCGCGCCAGCGCAGCTGGGGCGTGCCCCTGCCCTTCTTCCTGCACAAGGACAGCGGCGAACTGCATCCGCGCACCATGGAGATCATCGACCAGGCCGCCGCCATGGTCGAGCAAGGCGGCATCGAGGCCTGGAGCCGCGTGACGGCCGAGGACATCCTGGGCGCCGAGGAAGCCGTGCACTACACCAAGAGCACCGACATCCTCGAAGTCTGGTTCGACTCCGGCTCCACCTTCTGGCATGTGATGCGCGGCACGCACGCCGACATGTACCACGACCAGGGCCCCGAGGCCGACCTTTACCTGGAAGGCCATGACCAGCACCGCGGCTGGTTCCATTCGTCGCTGCTGCTGGCCTCGGCCATCTTCGGGCGCGCGCCCTACCGCGGCCTGCTGACCCACGGCTTCACCGTGGACGGCCAGGGCAAGAAGATGTCCAAGTCGCTGGGCAACACCGTCGCCCCGCAGGACGTGAGCAACAAGATGGGCGCCGAGATCATCCGCCTGTGGGTGGCCTCGACCGACTACTCGGGCGACCTGGGCATCGACGACAAGATCCTGGCCCGCGTGGTGGACGCCTACCGCCGCATCCGCAACACGCTGCGCTTCCTGCTGGCCAACGTCAGCGACTTCGACGCGGCGAAAGACTCGGTTGCCACCGAAGAGCTGCTGGAAATCGACCGCTGGGCCCTGGCCCGCGCGGCCCAGTTCCAGGCCGAGGTGCTGGCCCACTACAAGGTCTACGAATTCCACCCCGTGGTGGCCAAGCTGCAGCTGTTCTGCTCGGAAGACCTGGGCGGCTTCTACCTGGACGTGCTCAAGGACCGCCTGTATACCAGCGCGCCCAAGAGCCTGGCCCGCCGCAGCGCCCAGACCGCCCTGCACCAGATCACGCACGCCATGCTGCGCTGGATGGCGCCCTTCCTGTCCTTCACGGCCGAAGAGGCCTGGAAGGTCTTCGGCGACAGCGAGTCCATCTTCCTGGAGACCTACACCGACCTGCCGGCCGGCGACGAGGCCCTGCTGGCCAAGTGGGCCCGCCTGCGCGAGATCCGCGACGTGGTGAACAAGGACATCGAGGCCGTGCGCGCCGAAGGCCGGGTCGGCTCCTCGCTGCAGGCCGAAGTCCGTGTCTCGGCGCAGCCCGAAGACCTGGCCCTGCTGCAAAGCCTGGGCGACGACCTGAAGTTCGTCTTCATCACCTCGGCCGCCGAGGCCCTGGCGGGCGAGACGCTGCAGGCCGCCGTCGCACCCAGCAGCCATGCCAAGTGCGACCGCTGCTGGCACTACCGTGCCGACGTGGGCATCAATCCCGAGCACCCCAGCCTGTGCGGCCGTTGCGACAGCAACCTGCACGGTGCCGGCGAAGAGCGCCGCAAGGCGTAATCCCACCGAGGCGCTGCCATGACCCCTAGCTTTGCCGCAGTCCCCGAATCCCGCAGCCGCCGCATCTGGCCCTGGCTGGCCTGGTCGCTGGCGATCATCGCCATCGACCAGCTCACCAAGCAGTGGATCCTTGATGCCTACCAGCTGGGCGACTGGACGCCGATCACGGGCTTTTTCAACATCGTGCGGGCCCACAACACGGGGGCGGCCTTCTCGTTTCTGGCTGGAGCCGGTGGCTGGCAGCGCTGGCTGTTCGTGGGCATCGGCGCGGCGGCCACGCTGCTCATCGTCTGGCAGTTGCGCAAGCATCCGGGGCAGAAGCTGTTTTGCTTCTCGCTGGCCAGCATCCTGGGCGGTGCCATCGGCAACGTGGTGGACCGCCTGCAGCACGGCTACGTGGTGGACTTCCTGGACTTCTACTGGGGCCGTTCGCACTTTCCGGCCTTCAATGCGGCCGACATCGCCATCAGCGTGGGCGCGGCCCTGCTGATCCTGGACGAGGTGCTGCGCGCACGGCGGGCCAAGGGCGCCTGATCCCTGCCGCAGCCGGAGCCGCCGCCGCCGCCAGCCCCTCTTGCGAGGGGCTTTTTCATTGAGGGGGCCACCGGCTGCATGCCGGCGGGTTTTCCTCGGGTTTTCCTGAGTGCGTTTTGGGTCAACCGAAATTCTTTTCGATTCGTTTTATTTCTACAATTTTCCTTATTTCGCACCAAACTGTGCGCTCATGCGGCCGACTCTCCTGCGCGCAAGCCGGGACCGGGGTTATATTGGTCCGCTTCTCCGCTCACAGCACATGAAGCACTTACTCAATCTACTGGCCGCCATCGCCCTGCTGGTCTGGGGCACGCACATGGTCCGCACCGGCGTGCTGCGGGTGTTCGGCGCCAACCTGCGCAACCTGCTCGCCCACAGCATGAGCAACCGCTTCTCGGCCGCGCTGTCCGGCCTGGGCGTGACTGCGCTGGTGCAGTCGAGCACGGCGACCTCGCTGATGACCTCGGCCTTCGTGGGCCAGGGCCTGATCTCGCTGCCGGCCGCGCTGGCCGTGATGCGCGGCGCCGACGTGGGCACGGCGCTGATGGCCGTGCTGTTCTCCACCGACCTGTCCTGGCTGTCGCCGCTGTTCATCTTTGTCGGCGTGGTGCTGTTCATCACGCGCCAGGACACCACGGCCGGGCGCATAGGCCGCGTGCTCATCGGGCTGGGCGTGATGCTGCTGGCCCTGCGCCTGGTGGTCGATGCCACCGAGCCGCTGCTGGAAGCCCCCGCCGTGCGCACCCTGCTGGCCTCTGTCACCAGCGACATCTTCATGGAGCTGCTGCTGGGTGCGCTGCTGGCCGTGATGGCCTATTCCAGCCTGGCCATCGTGCTGCTGATCGCGGCCATGGCCAGCTCGGGCGCGATTCCCATGGAAGTGGCGCTGGGCCTGACGCTGGGCGCCAACATCGGCAGCGGCCTGGTGGCCGTGCTGACCACGGCCAAGTCCAGCGTGGAAGTGCGCCAGGTCACCATCGGCAACATGCTGTTCAAGATCATGGGCGTGGCCATCGTGGCGCCCTTCCTGGGGCTGTGGGCCACCTATGTGATGCCGCTGATCGACGGCAAGGGCCAGAACATCGTGCTGTTCCACCTGGCCTTCAACATCTTCAACAGCCTGTGCTTCATCGGCCTGACGCAGACCGTGGCGCGCTGGGTGACGGCCCTGCTGCCCAAGCCCGAGGCCAGTTCCACCAGCCTGCTGCGGCCCCGCCACCTGGACCCCTCGGCGCTGAGCACGCCGTCGCTTGCCATTTCCTGCGCCGCGCGCGAGGCCCTGCACCAGGCCGACATGGTCGAGTCCATGCTGATCGGCATGCAGCGCGTGCTGGAGACCGACGACCTCAAGCTGTCCCAGGAGCTGCGCGAACTCGAAGGCACGGTGGACGACCTGTACTCGGCCATCAAGTACTACATGACCAAGATCTCGCGCGCCGAACTCGACGAACGCGAGGGCCAGCGCTGGACCGAAATCATCAGCTTCACCATCAACATGGAGCAGATCGGGGACATCATCGAGCGCGTGCTGCTGGACATCGAGGACAAGAAGATCAAGAAGGGCCGCCAGTTTTCCGAGGCCGGCACGCAGGAGATCCGCGAGCTGCTGCACCACCTGCTGGACAATCTGCGCCTGGCCATGAGCGTCTTTCTCAACGGCAATGTGCGCGAGGCCCAGAAGCTGCTGGAGGAAAAGGCGCGCTTTCGCGATCTGGAACTGGCCTACTCGGCCACCCACCTGGCCCGCCTGTCCGACAACACCGTCTCCAGCATAGAGACCAGCTCGCTGCACATCGACCTCATCAGCGACCTCAAGCGCATCAACTCGCTGCTGTGCTCTGTGGCCTATCCCATCCTGGAATCGGCCGGCGCCCTGGCGCCCAGCCGGCTCAAGGAATCGGCGCTGGACAAGGCGGCGCGCTGAGGCGCCGCAAGCCTTGCCCGTTCACCAGCCCAGCCAGGCCGCCAGCACCTGGGCGGCCTCGGGCGTGAAGCGGTCCTGCAGCAGCCATTGCACGAGCTGGTCGCGCTCTATCAGTGCAAAGGCCTGCACCTCGCCATCCTGGTTGCTGGGCTCCAGCGCAGCCGGCACGGTGGCGCTGAACCAGTCGATGCGTTCGCGCATGAAGCCACGGCCCTCGGCCTCGTCGCTGGGGCGCTCGAACAGTACGTGGCCGCCATGGCGCAGGCCCTGCAGCTCGCCCACGCGCAGGCCGGCCTCTTCCCAGGTTTCACGCTGCACGGCTTGTTCCAGGGTATCGTGCGCGGCCACCATGCCGCCCATCAGCGTGTCCCACATGCCGGGGTTGGTGGGCTTGCTGTCGGCGCGCTGCTGCACCCAGATGCGGCCGTCGGCCGTCTCGCCCACCAGGTGCACGGCCAGGGTGGCAATGCCCAGCGGACGCACGGCGCCACGCTCCACGGTGCCAATGCGCTGGCCCTGCACGTTGCACACTGCCAGTTGCTCATTGCGCCAGGGGCCGCTGTGGCCGCAGGCTCGCAGCACGCGTGCCAGGGCGTTGAGCAGGGCCGTGGCATCACCTTCGCCCTGCAGGTGCCAGTGGCCGGCCTGCTGCCGCAGCGCCACGCCATGGGCCTGCATCACCCCGTCCGGCAACTGCGCAGCCAGCCCATCTTCCAGCGAACCGATTTCCTCTGCCGCCACCTGAAGCGGCCGGCGCGGCTGCAGCGCAGGCTGGCGGGTTGCGGCGCGCACCCGGTTCAGCCATGCCTGCACGCCTGGGTCGGCTGGGCTCTTTTCCCCGTTCATGGCAGCAAGATGGTGGAGCCCGTGGTCCTGCGTGCCTCCAGGTCCAGATGGGCCTGGCGCACTTCAGCCAGCGGATAGCGCTGGTCGATGTGGATCTTCACGGCACCGCTTTCCACCACGGCGAACAAATCATCGGCCATGGCCTGGGTGGCCTCGCGGCTGGTGATGTGGGAGAACAGGGTCTGGCGCGTCACATACAACGACTTGGCGGCCAGCACGGCGGGTGCGAAAGGCGCCACGGGACCGGATGCGTTGCCGAAGCTGACCATCAGCCCAAAGCGCCGCAGGCAGGCCAGCGAGCCTTCCCAGGTGTCCTTTCCCACGCTGTCGTAGACCACCTTCACGCCCTGGCCGCCCGTGATTTCCTGCACGCGTTCGGCGAAGTTCTCGCTGCGGTAGTTGATGGCATGGGCCGCGCCGTTGGCCAGGGCCAGCGCGCACTTCTCGTCCGAGCCTGCCGTGGCGATGAGCTGCAGGCCCATGGCCCTGGCCCATTGGCAGGCAATCAGGCCCACGCCACCGGCCGCCGCGTGGAACAGCACGGCATCACCCGGTGCCAGGCCCTCCACCGGAATGCATTTCTTGAGCAGGTACTGGGCGGTCAGGCCCTTGAGCATCATGGCGGCAGCCGTCTCGAACGCGATGGCGTCGGGCAGGCGGCACACGCACATGGCGGGCATGACACGCACTTCGCTGTAGCTGCCCGGCGGATTGCTGGCATAGGCCACGCGGTCGCCCACGCCCAGGTGCTGCACGCCCTCTCCCACGGCCTCGACCACGCCTGCGCCCTCCATGCCCAGGCTCAAGGGCATGGGCAGCGAGTACAGGCCCGAGCGCTGGTAGACATCGATGAAGTTCAGGCCCACCGCATGGTGGCGTATGCGCACCTGGCCCGGCCCGGGCTCGCCCACGGCGACCTGCACCAGCTCCAGGACTTCGGGGCCGCCGTTGTGGCGGATCTGCACTGCAATACCCATGGGATGCACTCCTGCAAAAAACCAACAAGAGCGGCATCGTGCCATGTTTCGGGAGGCCACGCGCAAGACGCTGCACCGGGCCCGCACAGGACTGGCGCAAGGCCGGCAAAGAGCGTTCGCAGCACCTATAGTGGCGGGCCTATGAGCCACACGAGCCCGCCGCTGAAGCTGTCCACCGCCGCCATCCTGACGCTGCCGCCCCTGCTGTGGGCCGGCAACGCCATCGTGGGTCGCCTGGTCCATGACCTGATCTCGCCGTTTGCGCTGAACTTCCTGCGCTGGGCCATTGCCTTTGTCCTGCTTGTGCCGCTGGCAGGATGGGCACTGGGCCGCAGCAGCGGCACCTGGAGCCACTGGCGGCAGTTCGCCGTGCTGGGCCTGCTGGGCATCGGCTGCTACAACGCGCTGCTGTATCTGGCGCTCAAGACCTCGACGCCGCTGAATGTCACCCTGGTCAGCTCCAGCATGCCGGTGTGGATGCTGGCCCTGGGCCGCATCGTATGGGGCATTCCCGTCAGCCGGCGCCAACTGCTGGGCGCACTGCTGTCGATGCTGGGCGTGGCCGTGGTGCTCTCGCGCGGAGATCCCGAGCTGCTGCTGCATCTGCAGCTCGTGCCCGGCGATCTGTTCATGGTGCTGGCCACCATGGTCTGGGCCCTCTACACCTGGCTGCTGTCCAAGGCGCAAGTCCCGCAGCGGCTGCGCTCGGACTGGGCAGGCTTTTTGCTGGCCCAGATGGTCTTCGGCCTGGTCTGGTCCGGCCTGTTCACGGGCGGCGAGATGGCCATGGGCCAGTTCCACATTCAGTGGGGCTGGCCTCTGGGCGGGGCACTGCTGTTCATCGCCCTGGGCCCGGCCATCCTGGCCTACCGTTTCTGGGGGCTGGGCGTGCAGCGCAGCAGCCCGGCCGTGGCGGGCTTTTTCGGCAATCTGATCCCGCTGTTCACCGCCCTGCTGTCGATCGCGCTGCTGGGCGAAGCGCCGCGCCTGTACCACGGCCTGGCGTTCGTACTCATCGTGGGCGGCATCATGGTGTCTTCGCGCCGGGGATAGCCTTGGGCAGGCCGTGTGCCGCGGTGCGCACGGGCACCTTGGCCAGCAGCTGTTCGAACGCGCGGATGGGAACGGGCGGGCTGAACAGATAGCCCTGGAAGTACTCGCAGCCGTAGTGCGCCAGCAGGGCGCGCTGCTCCAGCGTTTCCACGCCTTCGGCGATCACATCCAGGTTGAGGTTGCGAGCCATGCCGATGATGGTCTGCACGATCACATCGTCGGTATGGCGCATGCCCAGGTGGCGCACGAAGGACTGGTCGATCTTGAGCTGGTTCAGCGGCAGCTGGGTGAGGTAGGTCAGCGAGGAATGGCCGGTGCCGAAGTCGTCCATGGAAAAGCACACGCCATGGCTGCGCAGCTGCTTCATCTTGGCGATGGACTCCTGCACGTTCTCGATCACCAGCGACTCGGTCAGCTCCAGCTTGAGCAGATGGGGGGCGATGCCTGCGCTGCGCACCTGCTCGATGACCTGGGAGGCAAAGTCCTGGTGGCGGAACTGGCGGGCGCTGACATTCACAGCCACCTGCAGATGGCGCAGCCGCGCATCCTTTTGCCAGGCGGCCAGCTGCTCGCAGGCCGTGCGCACCACCCACATGCCCAGCGGCACGATGATCTCGCTTTCCTCAGCCACGGCGATGAACATGCCGGGCGGCACCAGGCCGCGCTCGGGGTGGCGCCAGCGCAGCAGGGCTTCGGCACCGATGACCTCGCCTGCCAGCGTGAACTGGGGCTGGTAGTGCAGCTCGAACTGGGACTGCGCCAGGGCCTGGCGCAGGTCGCCCTCCATGCGCACGCGCTGGTGGATCTCCACCTGCATCTGCGGATCGAAGAAGCACAGGCCGCTGCCGTTGCGCGCCTTGATCTGGTACATGGCGATGTCCGCCTGCTTGAGCAGCTCGGCCGCCGACTGCGGCTGGCGGCCGAACAGCGTGGCGCCAATGCTGCAGGCGCTGCGGTGCAGGTGGGCACCCAGCACATAGGACTGGTTGAGCCGCGCCAGGATCTTCTCGCCAATGCGCTGGGCCAGCGTGGCCGCCTCGGCAGGCTCGTGCGACAGCTCGCAGAGCATGACCACGAATTCATCGCCCCCCAGGCGCGCCACCGTGTCCGAAGAGCGCACGGCGCTGCGCAGCCGGTGCGCCACCTGCTGCAGCAGTTGGTCGCCCACTTCATGGCCCAGCGTGTCGTTGAGCATCTTGAACTGGTCCAGGTCCAGGAACAGCAGCGCCCCGGTCCAGCCTTCGCGCGCAGCCAGCACCGTGGCCTGGGCCAGGCGGTCCAGCAGCAGGCGGCGATTGGGCAGGCTGGTCAGAGGATCGTAGAAGGCCAGGCTTTCGATCTCGGCCGTGGCCAGCCGGATATCGGTGACATCGTTGTAGGTGATGACCACGCCGCCCTCGGCAGCCGGGCGCGCCGTCATCTGCACGAAACGGCCGCTGGCCAGTTGCTGCTCCATGGGGACGCCAGGACGCAGCACCAGTTGCCGGTGCAGGTCCTTCGCCTCATCGATCTGCTCCGGCGCCGCCACCAGACCCACGGCGCTGGGGCTGGCATCCAGCAGGGATTGCAGGGGCCGGCCGGGCTCCAGCTGATCCGCATGCCATGGAAACATCTCCTCGTAGCAGCGATTCCAGCGCAGCACGCGCTGCTGTGAATCCAGCAGCAAAAAGCCGCTGACCATGCTGTCCAGCGCCTGGTCCAGCCATTGCTCGGAGCGCTGTGCCTGACGGCGCGCGGCATGCAGGCGATCCATGTAGCGGTGGACCGTCCAGCCCAGTATGGCCAGCAGCACGCCGAAGATCATCACGGCCAGCACCATCAGCCAGGCCGCCACACGCCAGCCCGCCAGCACGGAGGACATGGGCAGGCTGGCCGTGACCCACAGATTGCCCTTGGGCAGCGGATGCGCGGCCACCAGGGCGGGCACTCGGCTCAGGCGTGCGGCCATGGGCATGACGCCGCTGGACGCCAACTGCGATGTCGCCGGCAGCAACCGCGCAGCCGAGGCCTCGCCGTAGGGGGGCATGGACAGCAGCAGCTCGCCGCTGCCCTGCTCCAGCGTGACTTCCAGTCCGTCCAGCACGCCGCCCTGGGACAGCACCGCGCCCAGCGCCGCCACCGGCACCTGCATCAGCACATAGCCACCTTGCTGCGCACGGCTCAGCGGGCGCACCAGATAGAGCATGCGCTCGCCGCCCGGCGGCTGCGGCGCCACGGAGGGCGGGCTGGCCAGCAATTCTGAGCGGCTTTGGGCCGCAAGGCGCTCCCAGGCCTGGGCCGGCAGATCAATGGCCGGGCCATCGCCCGAAGCCGCCAGCTCGCGGCCCTTGGAGTCGTGCACGGAGGCGCGGCGCGCCAGCGTGTTCTGCCGCTCCATGGCGTGCAGCATCTCCTGCAGTTGCGGCTGCGAGGCCGATGCGGGATCGCGCGAACCCAGCCATTCATCCACCCCCATGGCCAGTGCGTCCAGGGATTCAAGGCTGCGGCTGATGGCCGCCTCGGTACCGAGCACAAAGCGCACCAGGCGCAGCGATGCCTCTTCCTGCGCGGTGGTGCGCATGCCGCTGAGCAGCCAGACGACGGCGGCCGCCAGGGCCACCGTCAGCAGCACGAGCATCAGGCCCAGGGTATGGCGCATGCCTGGGGGACTGAGCGCAGCCGCCGGGCGCGCGGAGGGGCCTGCAATCGCCTGCGACCAGTCCGTCTGGTGGGACAGTTCGCTCATCTCCCGGCTCCCTGCATGGCATGCGACATGGGCAGGCTGCGGCGAGGCCGCTGGCCGCGATGCAGGGCCGGGGTTTTCAAGACCGCCCCTGTCCGCCGCCCGTTTGCAACTGCGCGGCCATGCCTGGCACTGTCCGGGGCTTGCGGGCTCCGGAGGCGTTCATGGTCGCAGTGCCCTGGCGCATCAGAAGGTTCCTGCGTACAGGCCGCCGTCGGGCAGGATGTTCTGGCCCGTCATGTAGCCTGCGTGGGCGCTGCACAGGAAGGCGCAGATGGCGCCGAATTCATCGGGCGTGCCGAAGCGGCGCGCCGGCACCTGGGATTGCTGCACCAGGCGCACATCGTCCAGGCTCTTGCCGCTCTTGTTGGCGGCGGCCGTGAAGGTGGTGCGCAGGCGGTCGGTGTCGAACTTGCCGGGCAGCAGGTTGTTGATGGTCACGCCCTTGGCCGCGATGCCGCTGCGCGCCAGGCCCGCCACAAAGCCCGTGAGGCCGCTGCGCGCGCCGTTGGACAGGCCCAGGATGTCGATGGGCGCCTTCACGGCGCTGGACGTGATGTTGACGATGCGGCCGAAGCCGCGTGCCGCCATGCCGTCCACCGTGGCCTTGATCAGCTCGATGGGCGTGAGCATGTTGGCGTCCACGGCCTTGAGCCAGGCCGCGCGGTCCCAGTCACGGAAATCGCCGGGAGGCGGGCCGCCCGCATTGGTGATGACGATATCGAAATCCACGCCCGGGCCGCCGGCGGCCGACAGCACGGCGGCACGGCCTTCCTCGGTGGTGATGTCGGCGGCAACGGCCAGCACCTTCACCTGCGGCGCGAGGGCCGCAAGGCTGGCCGCGGCCTCCTGCAGGGCCTCGGGATTGCGCGCATTGATCACCAGGTTCACACCCTCTTGCGCCAGCGCCTTGGCACAGCCAAAGCCCAGGCCCTTGCTGGCGCCACATACCAGGGCCCACTTGCCCGCGATTCCCAGATCCATGTCTCACTCCTGAACAAACACAACCTTGCTCGATCCTTGCAGAACGGCAGCGCACATTGTGCGCGAGGCTTCGACGCTTTCACGCCAAACGTGAGAAAACGTGAACTCGCCGGCACACCGGCGAGCCCCTGGCGCTGCCTTCAATGCGCGCCGCCGCCGTGCTGGCCACGGAACAGCCTGTGGTGCAGCCTGCGCAAGGACCACCACACACCCAGCGCCACCACGGGAATGGCGACGGCGGCCGTGCTCTCCGGCGACCAGGGCCAGCCCAGGGCCTTGGCGCCCTTGGCCAGATAGCTGATCAGGCCCGTGAAGTAGTAGGTGATGGCGGCCACGGACAGGCCTTCCACCGTGGACTGCAGCTTGAGCTGCATGTCCTGGCGCTGGTTCATGGCGCCCAGCAGTTGCTGGCTGCTTTGCTGCTGCTCGATCTCCACGCGCGTGCGCAGCAGGCTGCTGACGCGCGAGACGCGCTCGGACAGCGCGTTCTGCCGCCGCGCCGCCCATTCGCAGGTGCTGCGCGCCGGCGTCAGGCGCCGGTCCATGAACTCGCGGATGGTCTGTATGCCGTCGATGCGTGATTCCTGGATGTCCTGAATGCGCTTGTCCACCAGCTCGAAATAGGCCGCACTGGCGGAAAAGCGCGAGTGCGTGGTGGCGTACTCGCTCTCCACCTGCCCGGCCAGGCGCGTGAGCCGGTCCAGCAGCGCCGGCTCGGCATCGCGGTCCGCCAGGCGGATGGAATGGGCCAGGGCCGCCAGGTCCCGCTCGGCCGTGGCCAGAACGGCAGCGGCCTGGCGGGCGGCAGGCAGGCCCAGCAAGGCCGCCATGCGGTAGGTCTCGATCTCCAGCAGGCGCTGCACCAGCCGCCCCAGGCGGCGCGGCGACAGCGATTCACCGGCCAGCAGCAGCATGCGCGAGAAGCCATCGGCATGGATGGCGAAGTCCGTGTAGACCTTGCCCGCATCGCCGGCCACGCGTGCGCCCACCAGCGTGTCTTCCTGCAGCAGGTGGCGCACCAGGTGCGGCTCGTTGATCGCCTGTTCCTGCAAGGCCCACAGGTGCAGGCCGCTCAGGCACTGGCCAGGCAGTGCAGCCAGCCAGTCGCGCGGCACGTAGTCGATGGCGGCCTCGGGCTCGCGCACATCGTCCATGCCGGCCTGCGACATGGGCTTGCTGAAGGTCCAGCAGACGAATTCCGTGTGCAGCTCCCAGCGCAGGTGAAAGGCGCCCAGATCGATGAGCACATGCGTGGTCGCCGCATCGGGCGGGGGCAGGTGGTGGTTGCGCAGCAGGGTGGCCACATGGGCGCGGCTGGCCTCGCGCTGGGCCGCGTCGGTGAGCATCACCACGTGGGTGATGGCCAGCGGCGCCTGCATTTCCTCGGCTGGACGCGCATGGATCTCGTTGTGCAGCAGCACGCGCAGCGGGTGCTGGGATGACAGAAGTGGGGACATCGTGACCTCGAAAGACTGCGCGCTATTGTGCAGGCACGGGCGCTGCGTCCTCCTGCCATCCGGGATCAACAGCTTTCACGTGCATTTCTCGTCGACGCAAAAAAAAACGGCCCCGAAGGGCCGTCAAGCAACATGGTTGCAGCGCTGAGGCGATCAATCCTCGACGAATGCTTCTTCGCGCTTGTTCTTCACTGCGGGCATCAGCACCACCACCAGCAGCACCACGGCGGCGAGCAGCAGGCCGGCCGAGATCGGACGGGTCACGAACACGCTCCAGTCGCCACGCGACAGCAGCAGCGCACGGCGCAGGTTTTCTTCCATCATCGGGCCCAGGATGAAGCCCAGCAGCAAGGGAGCCGGTTCGGTGCCCAGCTTGTGGAACACATAGCCCACGAAGCCGAAAATACCCACCATCCACACGTCCCAGGTGTTGTTGTTGGTACCGTACACGCCGATCGCGCAGAACAGCACGATGGACGGGAACAGCCAGCGGTAGGGCACGGTCAGCAGCTTGATCCAGACGCCGATCAGCGGCAGGTTCAGGACGATCAGCATCAGGTTGCCGATCCACATCGAGGCAATCAGGCCCCAGAACAGCTCGGGGTTGCTGGTCATCACCTGCGGGCCCGGCTGGATGTTGTGGATGGTCATCGCGCCCACCATCAGCGCCATCACGGCGTTGGGCGGAATGCCCAGCGTCAGCAGCGGGATGAAGGAGGTCTGCGAACCTGCGTTGTTGGCCGACTCGGGCGCGCACACGCCACGGATGTTGCCTTGGCCGAAGGGGACTTCGCCCGGCTTGAGCTTGGTCTTCTTCTCGATGGTGTAGGCAGCAAAGGCCGACAGCATGGCACCGCCACCGGGCAGGATACCCAGGGCAGAACCCAGGGCCGTGCCGCGCAGCATGGCAGGCAGCATGCGCCTGAAGTCCTCGGCGGTGGGCATCAGGCCCGTCACCTTGGCTGCGAACACTTCGCGCTCGTCCTCGGGCTTGGACAGGTTGGCAATGATTTCGCCGTAGCCGAACACGCCCATGGCGATCACGACGAAGTCGATACCGTCGGTCAGTTCGGGAATGTCGAAGCTGTAGCGGGCCACACCGGAGTTCACGTCGGTACCGACCATGCCCAGCAGCAGGCCCAGCACGATCATCGCAATGGCCTTGAGCAGCGAGCCCGAAGCCAGCACCACGGCGCCGATCAGGCCCAGGGTCATCAGCGAGAAGTACTCGGCAGGGCCGAACTTGAAGGCCACTTCCGTCAGCGGAGGCGCGAAGGCGGCCAGGATCACGGTGCCCACGCAGCCTGCGAAGAACGAGCCTATGCCTGCGGCAGCGAGAGCGGGTCCCGCTCGCCCCTTTCTGGCCATCTGGTAGCCGTCGATCACGGTCACCACGGACGAGGATTCACCCGGCAGGTTCACCAAAATGGCGGTGGTCGAGCCACCGTACTGCGCACCGTAGTAGATACCGGCCAGCATGATCAGCGCCGCCACCGGAGGCAGGGCGTAGGTCGCTGGCAGCAGCATGGCGATCGTTGCCACGGGGCCGATGCCTGGAAGCACGCCGATGAGCGTACCGAGCAGACAGCCGACGAAGCAGTAGATCAGGTTCTGGAAAGTGAAGGCGACGCCGAAGCCGGTCGCCAGGTTCTGAAAAAGTTCCACGGACGATGCTCCTGCTTAGCCGGTGATGAAGCTGGGCCAGACGGGGAACTGCAGATTCAGTGCCCACACGAAGGCCACATAGCTGCCTACGGCAAGGACGGTGGCCAGAATTGCCACTTCCTTGAAGTTGAAGCTATGGCCGCCCAGGCTGGCGATGAACACCAGCGCATAGATGGCGACGATCAGACCGAACTGGGGAATGCCCAGATTGGGAACGCCGACCAGCAGGATGCCGAAGGCAAAGTTCGCGGCCAGGACGAAGAACACCTGCTTCCATGCCCACTTGCCGATCTTGTCACCGCCGGAGGGGCCCTTGGTCAGGCCGGAGAAGCAGATGGCCGTGCCCAGAATGGACATCAGCACACCCAGGATCAGCGGGAAGTAGCCCGGGCCCATGCGGGCACCGGTGCCGATGGTGTAGTTGGTTGCGCCGATCGCAAAAGCGAGGCCTACAACCAAAAACATCACACCGGAAAAAAAGTCTTTCTGACTCTTGATTTTCACGAGAATGTCTCCTTACGGAATCACGACCCGGCGATTTTGCGTTCAGAAAAACTGTGTCCGAATGTGGATTCCACCTACAAAGGGCATACCCTCATGTCCTACCCGCATGAGGAAAAAAGGGTGCCCATGCCAGGCACCCCATCCATCATTGGCAACGGCCTGCGCAAGAGCAGGCACTTACGTTTTTATCCGCCAGTCAGCCCAGCAGGGGCGTGCTGGCCATGACCTCTTGCAGCGTGGTCACGCCTTCGGCCACGCGCAGGGCTCCGGCCAGGCGCAGCGGACGCATGCCGTCCTGCACGGCCTGGCGGCGCAGCGCATCCATGGACGGCGAGGTGTGGATCTGCTGCTTGAGCGCCTCGCTCACGGTCAGCAGCTCGTACAGGCCCATGCGCCCGCGAAAGCCCGTCATGCGGCAATCCACGCAACCCACGGGCTTGTAGGGCTGGTAGCTGCCTGACAGTTTCCAGGGCCGCACGGCCTCGGCCAGCGTGGCGGCCGAAGTCTCCTCGTCGCGCTGCTTGCATTGCGGGCACAGCGTGCGCACCAGGCGCTGGGCCAGCACGCCCAGCAGCGTGGCGTTGATCAGGTAGGGCGGCACGCCCAGCTCCATCAGCCGGCTCACGGCGCTGGGCGCATCGTTGGTGTGCAGCGTGGAGAACACCAGGTGGCCGGTCAGCGCGGCCTGCACGGCCATCTCGGCCGTGGCCAGGTCACGGATTTCGCCCACCATGATGATGTCCGGGTCCTGGCGCATCAGCGAACGCAGTCCCTCGGTGAAGCCGAAGTCCAGCTGCGTCTGCACCTGGGTCTGGTTGAAGCTGGGCTCGATCATTTCGATCGGGTCCTCCACGGTGCTGACGTTGACCTCCTCCGTGGCCACACGCTTGAGCGTGGAGTACAGCGTGGTGGTCTTGCCCGAGCCCGTGGGACCGGTCACGAGGATGATGCCGTGCGGGCGACGCACCAGCTCGTTCCAGCGCTGGGCGTCATGGCTGGTGAAGCCCAGGGCATCCAGGTCCTTGACCGTGTTGTCGGGGTCGAAGATCCGCATCACCAGCTTTTCGCCAAAGGCCGTGGGCAGCGTGGACAGGCGCATTTCCACCTCGTCGCCGCGCGGGTTGCGGGTCTTGATGCGCCCATCCTGGGGACGGCGCTTTTCCACCACGTCCATGCGCCCGAGCAGCTTCACGCGCGAGACCATGGCGTTGAGAACGCCCATGGGCACCTGGTAGACCGGATGCAGCACGCCGTCGATGCGAAAGCGGATCACGCCCTGGTCGCGCCGGGGCTCCATGTGGATGTCGCTGGCGCGCTGGTCGAAGGCGTATTGCCACAGCCAGTCCACCACGCGCACCACGCCCTGGTCGTTGGCATCGAGCTGCTTGCTGCTGTTGCCCAGCTCCACCAGTTGCTCGAAGCTGGCCGCGCTGGCCGCACCGCCGGCCTTCTCAGCAGCGCGCACCGACTTGGCCAAGGCGAAGAACTCGCCCGTGTAGCGCTTGAGGTCCACCGGACTGGCCAGCACGCGGCGCACCTTGCGGCGCGCCTGGCGCTCGACCTCGGCCACCCAGTCGTCAATGAAGGGCTCGGCCGTGGCCACCACCACTTCCTGCGGCGACACCTGCACGGGCAGCACCTTGTGGCGCTCGGCATAGCTGGCGCTCATGATTTCGCCCACGCGGCCCGCATCCACGCGCAGCGGGTCGATGCGCAGGTAGGCCAGGCCGCTGCGGCTCGCCAGGTACTGGGTCAGCTCCTCGATGTCCAGCGCGCGCCCGTCACCGGCCCGGGCCACGCCCACGTTGGCCAGCCGGACCAGCGGGTGCTGGGTGCTCTCGGCCTGCGAGCAGCGCGCCACGGTGCGCTGGGCCTCTTCGGCCGTGATCACGCCGTCGGCCTGTAGCCACTGCACCAGCCTGCGCCAGTCCAGGGGCCCCGAAGGATTGCGCGGAGCGACGGCGGTTGTGGGCTGTGCGGTGGAGGTCGGGTCGGACATGGCGTTGGGCCGGAAGCTGAACTGCGCCCTATGGTAAGCCTGCCGGCCTCCCTGCCCGGCCAGCCCGCTCTACCAGGGCCGCACGAAGATCTTGGGCCAGCGCGTGGTGGGCAGGTCCCAGCGGGCCTGCACCTGGGCGCTGGCGGCCTGCAGCGCTGCGGGGTCGAGCGCGCGCGGGGTGCGCTGGGCCAGTACCACGGTGTTGCCTTCGCGCGTGGGGCGGAAGGCCCACATGGCCTCTTCGCCAAAGGCTTCGGCCATGCGTGCCAGGCTGCGCTCGTAGCTGGAGGTGCGGCCGAACAGGTTGACGGTCATGATGCCGTCCTCGGTCAGCAGATTGCGGCAATCGGCATAGAACTCGGCGCTGTCCAGCACGGGCGCGGCCGCATCGTGGTCATAGAGATCAACGGCCAGCGCATCGACCGTGCCCAGCCACTGGCTCTTGCGGATTTCCTGGGCCGCATCGGCCAGCACCACGCGCAGCGTGTCGCTGTCGGGCGGCAGCTTGAACCAGCTGCGGCACACGGCCAGCACCTGCGGGTTCAGCTCGATGGCCGTGGTGCGCATGCGCAGCTTCTTGTGGCAGAACTTGGTGATGGCCGCGGCGCCCAGGCCCAGCTGCATGGCATGGCGGCCGGCCACGCTGGCGGGTTCCATGAACAGCAGCCAGCCCATCATGCGCTGCACGTACTCCAGCTCGATCTCGAAGGGCTCGCGTATGCGCATGGAGCCCTGTATCCAGGGCGTGCCCAGGTGCAGGTGGCGCACATCGCCATCGTCGGAGACGCTGACTTCGGGCAGCTCGGCGTCTGCGGCGTTGGCGGGAGAGGAAGGGGCGGCCTTGGCGGCGCCACGGGTCTTGCGTATCACGTCGGGAAAAATGGAAAGATTCAGAGCAGTTGATGGAGAGCCAGCGCCTCGCGCCAGGCCTGGACCTTGCGTTCGAAACGCCAGCTCGCGTTGGCCGGGCTGGTCGATGGCAGCTTCACGGCAGCCAGGCCCAGGGCCTGCGTGCGGCCGGCGTGCTTGTAGCTCTCGCCACCGTTGTGCAAGGCCAGCGTCAACTGCGGGCAGTGCGTGCGCAGCCCAGCGAAGTCGTTCACCTGGGCAGCGCGGATGGCGCTGTCCAGGCTGCCTTCGCGCTCGCAGCTGGCGTACACATCCCACAGCCCCAGGCCCCGGGCCAGCAGCCATTCGCAGCGGCCCGCATAGTCATCTCGGCCAGGCTGCGGATACTCGGGCCACAAGGCCTGGAGCAGGGGCCAGAACTGGTTTTGCGGATGGGCGTAGTACTGCTGCTGCTGCAGCGAGCGCAGGCCGGGAAAGCTGCCCAGCACCAGGGCCCGGGTCCGCGCATCGGCCACCGGCGCCAGGCCCTGCCAGCGCGGGGTGCCGGGGGGCGGCAGGTCGGGAACGGTCAAGGACATGGCCGGCATTGTCGCCCAGCACTCGCCGGGCTGCTCGCAGCGGGCGGCAAGACCGCTCATGGGCATGCGCGGCCCAGGCTCAGGCCATGGCGGGCAGGCCGCGCAGCGCGGCACGCGCGTTGCGGCGCGTGGCATCGGCCAGGGCCTGGGGCGTGATGCTGCGCAGTTGCGCAATCACGTCCGCAATGCGTGCCAGCTCGGCTGGCGTGTTGCGGCCCTGGGCCTGGCCCTGGGCACGCTGCCCGGCCGTGGTGTAGAGCCAGTGCGGCGGAATGTCGGGAGCGTCGGTTTCCAGCACCAGCGCGTCCAGCGGCAAGCTGGCTGCCAGCTCGCGCAGCCTGAGCGCGCGGTCATAGGTCACGGCGCCGCCGAAGCCCAGCTTGAAACCCAGGTCGATGAAGGCCTGGGCCTGCTGCACGCTGCCGTTGAAGGCATGGGCAATGCCACCCGCCACAGGCCGCGCGCGCAGGGTCTTGAGCAGCCGGTCGCTGGACTTGCGCACATGCAGGATGACCGGGAGATCGAACTCGCGCGCCAGCGCGATCTGCTGCTCGTAGAACCAGACCTGCCGCTGTGCGTCCAGCCCCGGCACGAAGAAGTCCAGCCCGATCTCGCCCACGGCCACCAGTTGGGGATCGCCACGCAGCCGGTCCAGGGCCTCGCGCAGCGCAGCGATGTCCTGCTCGCTCGCCTGTGGCGTGTACAACGGGTGTATGCCCAGCGCGTAGCTGTCGCCATGGCGCCGCGCCAGTGCCACCACGGCGTCCCAGTGCGCGCGTGCCACGGCCGGTATCACCAGGTGCGCCACGCCCGCAGTGGCCGCCTGGGCGCGCACGGCGTCGCGGTCGGCGTCGAATTCGGGGGCATCGAGGTGGCAGTGGGTGTCTATCCAGGCGGGCATGGCCGCATCATGCCACCGGCCCGGGCGGCGCCCGTCCAAGGGGCAGACGAGGCCCGGAGCAAGGGCAAACCCTTGGCTTATTGCGAGTCGGCTCCGTTTGACAAAATCAATACACGAATGGCTTGCGCCTCCATAAAAATACATAAAGTAACACTTGCACCCCGCATCGGGCTCCCGCATCACCGGCCGGCATGCTTTGGAGAGAGGAATTCCCATGAAGCGCTCAGCATGGAGTCGAATCCTGGACCTCGGTGGCGCACGCCGCAAGGCGGAGCTTGACGGGCAATTGGCCGCCATACACAAGTCCCAGGCGGTGATCGAGTTCGACCTGCAAGGCCATGTGCTGGCTGCCAACCAGAACTTCCTGGACACCATGGGCTACGAGGAGCACGAGGTCATCGGCCAGCACCACCGCATGTTCGTGGACAGCCAGGTCAGCGAATCCCCCGAATACGCCCAGTTCTGGCAGCGCCTGGGCAGCGGCATCCACGATGCGGGGCGCTACCGGCGCATCGCCAGGGATGGGCGCGATGTCTGGCTGCAGGCCAGCTACAACCCCATCTTCGACCGGCATGGCCGGCCCTTCAAGGTGGTGAAGTACGCCACCGACATCACCGAGCAGCAGCGCCGCAACGCCGATGCCGAAGGCCAGCTGGCGGCCATCTCCAAGGTGCAGGCCATCATCGAGTTCGACCTGGACGGCAACATCCTCCATGCCAACCGCCTGTTCCTGCAGGCCATGGGCTACACGCTGGACGAGGTCGTCGGGCGGCACCACAGCATGTTCGTCCAGCCCCATGAGCGCCAAAGCGCCGAATACGCGCAGTTCTGGCGCAAGCTGGGCAGCGGCCAGCACGATGCAGGCCAGTACCTGCGCATCGGCAAGCACGGCCGCCAGGTCTGGATCGAGGCCAGCTACAACCCCATCCTCGATGCCGACGGCCGGCCCTTCAAGGTAGTCAAGTACGCCCGCGATATCACGCGCCGCTTCACGGCCGCGCAGACCCTGGGCGAGGCCATGCAGGGCCTGAGCGAAAGTGCCGAGCACGCAGGCCAGGCCAATGAACTGGCCCGCCAGGCCTGCCGGGTGGCCGAGCAGGGCGGGCGCACGGTGCACGAGGTCATGGGCACCATGGAGTCCATCAGCGCCAGCTCGCGCAAGATCAACGACATCATCGGCGTGATGGACGGCATCGCCTTCCAGACCAATATCCTGGCGCTGAACGCCGCCGTGGAGGCGGCCCGCGCCGGCGAGCAGGGCCGGGGCTTTGCCGTGGTGGCCGGCGAGGTGCGGGCACTGGCGCAGAACAGCGCCGCCGCCGCCAAGGAGATCAAGCAGCTCATCCACACCTCGGTGGAGCAGGTGGCTCTGGGCGCCGAGCAGGTGCGACAGGCCGGCGGGACCATGCAGGAAATCGTGGATTCCTCCCACCAGGTCACGGCCATCATGGGCGACGTGGTGCAGGCCTCCATGGCGCAGTCTGCGCGGCTGCGCGAGGTCACGGCCGACCTGACGGCCCAGAGCGTGAACATCGGCGACACGCCCCGCGCGCAACCCGTGCGCAAGTCGCTGCCGGCGGCCATGGTTCCCGAGGCCCCGCAGATCAAGGCGGCGCCAGCGCCCACCGTGGTGCCTGTGCGCACGCCGCACATGGGCGGCAAGCTGCTGCGCATGGCCTGACGCCGGAGCGCGCAGGACGGCGCACGCAGGACCCAGTACAGGGTCAGGCCAGCTGTCCCTGCACCAGGCGCACCATGCGGTCGCAGCGCGCCGCGAGCTGCTCGTCGTGCGTGACCATCACAAAGGCCGTGC
Source organism: Delftia sp. WSY_7 (assembly GCF_043104845.1). Lineage (NCBI taxonomy): Bacteria > Pseudomonadati > Pseudomonadota > Betaproteobacteria > Burkholderiales > Comamonadaceae > Delftia > Delftia sp. WSY_7. The sequence continues at coordinate 145,371 of NZ_JBICLB010000005.1, forward strand.
CATGGCTGCGCGCCAGCTCCAGCATCAGGCGGAACACGGTGTCGGCCGTGCTGCGGTCCAGGTTGCCGGTGGGCTCGTCGGCCAGCACGCAGGCCGGCTGGGTGACCAGGGCGCGGGCAATGGCCACGCGCTGGCGCTCGCCCCCCGACAGTTCGGCCGGACGGTGCAGCATGCGTTCGCCCAGGCCCACGGCCGCCAGCATGCGTGCGGCGCGCTCCATGCACTCGGCCCGGTCGTCGCGGCGTATGCGCAGCGGCATGGCCACGTTGTCCTGGGCGCTGAATTCGGGCAGCAGATGGTGGAACTGGTAGATGAATCCCAGGTGCCTGTTGCGCAGCGCACCCTGCTTCTGGGCGCTGAGTTCATGCAGGGGCTCGCCCTTGAGGGTGACGCTGCCGCTGGTGGGGGCGTCCAGCCCGCCCAGCAGGTGCAGCAGCGTGCTCTTGCCCGAGCCCGAGGCGCCGACAATGGCCAGCGTCTCGCCCGCACGCACCTGCAGGTCGACACCTGCCAGCACCTGCACGTTGAGCCGTCCTTCGGCGAAGCGCTTGGTCAGGCCGCGCGCATCGAGGACCACGGCGCCCTGCTGGGACACTTCGAAACCGGGCATCACATTCACTTCATTCATAGCGCAGCGCCTCGGCGGGGTTCACGCGGCTGGCGCGCCAGCTCGGGTAGATGGTGGCGACAAAGGCCAGGACCAGGGAGATCACGGCGATGGGCATGATGTCGCTGTACTGCGGATCGCTGGGCATCTTGCTGATCAGGTAGATGTCCTTGGGCAGGAAGTTGGCATGCAGCAGGCGCTCGATGGCCGGCACGATGACATCGATGTTGAAGGCAATGCCCAGGCCCAGCAGCAGGCCCGCGAAGGTGCCGATGACGCCCACCATGGCGCCCTGCACCATGAAGATTCCCATGATGCTGGACGGCGAGGCGCCCAGCGTGCGCAGGATGGCGATGTCGGCGCGCTTGTCGGTCACCGTCATCACCAGCGTGGACACGAGGTTGAACGCAGCCACGGCCACGATGAGCGTGAGGATGATGAACATCATGCGTTTTTCCAGCTGCACGGCCGCGAACCAGGTGCGGTTCTGCTGGGTCCAGTCGCGGATCAGCAGGCGGTCGGTGATGGTGTGGGCCAGTTCCATGGCCACGCGCGGCGCCTCGTGCAGGTCCTTGAGCTTCAGGCGGATGCCGGTCGGCCCTTCCAGGCGGAACAGGCGCTGCGCGTCCTCGTAATGCATCATCACCAGGGCCGAGTCGTATTCGTAGTGGCCGGAGTCGAAGGTGCCTGCCACATGCATCTGCTTGAGGCGGGGCACCACGCCGGCCGGCGTGACCTGGCCGCCCGGGGCGATCAGCGTGACCATGTCGCCCTGGCGCACGCCCAGCGAGCGCGCCAGCTCCACGCCCAGCACCACGTTGAACTCGCCAGGCACCAGGCGCTGGAGCACCTCGGCATTGGTGGCGGCCACGTCGGTGACCTCGCCCTCGCGCGCCGGATCGATGCCGCGCACCAGGGTGCCCTTCATGTCCTCGCCACGCGCCAGCAGCGCCTGGGCTGCGACGAAGGGGGCGGCGCCCAGCACGTCGGGGTTGGCGCGCGCCTCGCGCATGGTGCGCTCCAGATCGGGCAGCGCCGCGCCCTGGGGCGCGAAGATCTCGATGTGCGAGACCACGCTGAGCATGCGGTCGCGCACTTCCTTCTGGAAGCCGTTCATCACGCTGAGCACGATGATCAGCGCTGCCACACCGAGGGCGATGCCCAGCATGGAGACGCCGGAGATGAACGAGATGAAGCCGTTGCGGCGCGTGGCGCGCCCGGCCCGGGTGTAGCGCCAGCCGACGGCCAGTTCGTAGGGAAATTGCATGGGCATGCATTGTGTCATCGCCCGCAGGCCCTGCATGGCGGCAGGCTTTGCCGTCGGCGTGTCAGCGCCGGTGCCGTCCGCGGTCCACGCGCGGCAGGGCGTCGTAGCGGCCCTCCGCCTCCAGCGTCAGCGCATGGCGCTGCAGCCTGGCCAGCAAGGTATCGAATTGTGCGAGCTCCTCGTCGCTGAGCACCGACACCAGGTCCAGATGGATCTGAGCCATGCGCGGCAGCATCAGGCCGTACATGCGCCGCCCCTCGGCCGTCAGCGACACGGCCACGCGGCGGCGGTCGCCGGGCAGGGGGCTGCGCTGCACCCAGCCCTTTTCCTCCAGCCCGCTGAGGGCGCGCGAGGTGCGCGCGCGGTCCAGCTGCGCGCGTTCGGCCAGCTCCGACGACAGCAGGCCCTCGTTGGCAGCCACCGTGGCCATCACGCCCCACTCGCGGCGCGTGATGCCGAAATGCGCCTCGCACATGCGCATGGCCACGCCGCCGGCCGCACCAAAGTAGCGGTTGATGCGAAACAGCAGCATCTGCTGGATGGACGTGGGGGCTGGACGGGTATTCACGGGGAACAGTTGATTAGATCAATTGCTGCAGGGACTTCTACAGTGGCCCCGTCCGGAAAGGAGACAACGGGAGCCACCGTCCGGAGCCGGCTTGGGGATTCTCGCAAAGCCCGGCGCACCCGCAGCGCAGAAAGTTCGCCGACCATGTTTTCCCTGTTCCAAGCCACCCATGCCACCCATGCCACCCATGCCTTGCGCAGCCCGCTGCTGCGGGCCGGCCTGGCCCTTCTGCTGGGCCTGGGCTCCGGCGCTGGCGCCCGGGCCGATGCGGCCGCCGATGCTGCCGCCTGGCCCGCCAAACCCGTGCGCATCGTCGTCGCCTTCGCGCCCGCTGGCGCCGCCGACATTCTGGCGCGCAGCCTGGGCGAGGTACTGCAGCGTGAGCTCAAACAGCCCTTCGTCGTGGACAACCGGCCCGGCGCGGGCGGCAACATCGGCACCGACAACGCGGCCAAGGCACCCGGCGACGGCTACACGCTGCTGGTCGGCATCGACACGACCTTCACCGTCAATCCCTTCATCTACAAGAGCATGCCCTTCAAGGGCACGGACCTGCGCCCCGTGATGATGATCGCCTCGCAGGGAATGATGGTGGCCGTGAATCCCCGCACCGGCCTCAGGACCCTGGACCAGTTCATCGCCCAGGGCAAGAGAAGCGGCCTGACGCTGGGCTCGGCCGGCTACGGCACGCCGGGCCACCTGGCCTCGGCCATCCTCACCCATGCCACGGGCGCCAAGGTCAGCCACGTGCCCTACAAGGGCAACGCCCCGGCCAGCACGGCCGTGCTGGCGGGCGAGGTGGACGGCGGCATCATCAGCTCCTCGGCCATGCTGGGCCAGGTGGCGGCCGGCAAGGTCGTGCCGCTGGCCGTGACCACGCGCCAGCGCAACCCGCTGGTGCCCGGCGTGCCCACCGTGGGCGAGCTGGGCCACAAGGACCTGGAGCAGGAAGTGCTGTTCGCCCTGTGGGTGCCGGCCGCCACGCCCGAGCCGCTGGTCGCCAGGATCCAGTCCGCGCTGGAAAAGGCCATGAAGGATCCGGCGCTGCGCGAGCGCATGCGCGCCAACGACCTGTTCTACGAAGGCCTGACCGGCCCGGCCGCCGCCGAACGCATACAGGCGCTGGCCGACCGCTACCGGACCGTGATCCAGTCCACCGGAATGAAGATGGAATGAGCGCCGCCGCTTCCCGCCCACGACCCTGCACAGAGCGCATTTCCATGTCCCGTCCCAATATCCTTTTCATCGTGGCCGACGACCTCGGCTATGCCGACCTCGGCTGCTACGGCGGCCGCGCGGCCGACTTCGGAGCGGTGTCCCCGGTGCTCGACCGCCTGGCCGCCAGCGGCCTCAGGCTCACCCAGGGCTATGCCAACTCGCCCGTGTGCTCTCCCACGCGCTTTGCCCTGGCCACGGCGCGCTACCAGTACCGCCTGCGCGGTGCGGCCGAGGAGCCCATCAACAGCAAGACACGCGGCACGCCGCTGGGCGAGAAGCTGGGCCTGCCGCCGGACATGCCCACCGTGGCCTCCATGCTCAGGGATGCGGGCTACCGCACGGCGCTGATCGGCAAATGGCACCTGGGCTACCCGCCGCACTTCGGCCCGCTGCGCTCGGGCTACGAGGAATACTTCGGCCCCATGTCGGGCGGCGTGGACTACTTCACCCACCTGAGCAGCTCGGGCCAGCACGACTTGTGGGTGGGCGAGGAGGAACACCATGACGAGGGCTACCTGACCGACCTGCTGTCGCAGCGCAGCGTGGACTTCGTCCACCGCATGGCCCAAGGCGATGCGCCCTTCTTCCTGAGCCTGCACTACACGGCGCCGCACTGGCCCTGGGAAACGCGCGAGGACCGCAGCACGGCCGAGGCACTGGGCGCAGGCATTGCCCACCTGGACGGCGGCAACATCCACCAGTACCGCCGCATGATCCACCACATGGACGAAGGCATAGGCTGGATCGTCGAGGCGCTGCGCGCCAACGGGCAGCTGGACAACACCCTCATCGTCTTCACCAGCGACAACGGCGGCGAACGCTTCTCCGACAACTGGCCCCTGGTCGGCGGCAAGATGGACCTGACCGAAGGCGGCATACGCGTGCCCTGGATCGCGCACTGGCCGGCCGTGATCGCACCGGGCCGCAGCAGCCCCCAGCACTGCATGAGCATGGACTGGTCGGCCACGGTGCTGGATGCCGCCGGCGTGCAGGCGCCAGAGGGCCATGCGCTGGACGGCATCTCGCTGCTGCCCGTGCTGCGCGCCGAAGATGCCGAATTCCCACGCACCCTGCACTGGCGCATGAAGCACCGCGGCCAGCGCGCCCTGCGCGATGGCGACTGGAAGTACCTGCGCGTGGACGGCATCGACTACCTGTTCGACCTGGCCGCCGACGAGCGCGAGCGCGCCAACCAGGCAGTGCGCGCGCCCGAGCGTCTGGCCGCCATGCGCAGCGCCTGGGAAGACTGGAACCAGGGCATGCCGCCCATCCCCGAGGACGCCACGGTCAGCCTGGTCTCTTCGGCCCGGGACATGCCCCAGCGCTGAACCGCGCTCCAAGGGGAAAAACGAAGGCGCCGGCACTGCGGCACCCCATGCCCGACAATAGCGGCCATGCTTTTGACCGCGCCCCTGGTGTCCTCCACCCAAGCCCCGCTGGAGGAAACGACCGAATGGATCATTCCCTATGCCGGCGGTCCGTCCTCGGATGCAGCGGATGACGCTGCCGTCGCGGCCGCCTGGGGCGGCCTGGAGCTGCCCCATCTCCAATCCCTGCTGGCGCTGATGCAGCCCGCGCCCGCACAGACCGGCTCGGAGATGGATTTTTCTCCCCCCCACGAACGCGCCCTGGCGCACTCGCTGGGCCTGCCCGATGCACCGGGCCTGATTGCCTGGGCCGCCTGGCAGGCCGGTGAGACGGCGCAGGCCTGCGCCTATTTCACGCCCTGCCACTGGCACATAGGCGCAGACCAGGTGCACCAGAGCGATCCCGCCACCACACCCCTCAGCGATGAGGAATCCCGCCAGCTGCTGGCCCTGCTGGCGCCCTGGTTCGCCGACGACGGCATCGTGCTGGAGTACCAGCAGCCGCAGCGCTGGCTGGCGCGCGGTGCGCTGTTCGATGACCTGGCCACGGCCTCCATGGACCGCGTCATCGGCCGCGATGTGCGGCCCTGGCTGCCCGATGCGCAGCAGGCGCGCGCCCTGCACCGCCTGCAAAGCGAGGTGCAGATGCTGCTCTACACCCATGTCTTCAACGACGCCCGCGCCGCCCGCGGACAGGTGCCCATCAACGCCTTCTGGGTCCACGGCGCCGGGCGCCTGCAGCCCGGCACGGCCACCGGCGCCAAGGCCGCCGTGCAATGCCTGGACGACCTTCACGCCGCAGCCCTGCAGGGCAACCCCGCTGCGTGGCGCGAGGCCTGGAAGGCGCTGGACGCCGGGCTCATCGCCCGCCTGCTGGAGCGCGTGCGCGCAGGCCACCCGCTCACGCTGACGCTGTGCGGCGAACGCCATGCCATCGCATGGAGCAGCCGCCCGCCGCGCTGGCTGGACAGGCTGACGGGCCTTTTCGGCCCCCGCGCCCTGCCCGACCTGGGCCGCATGCTCTGACACACTGCCCATGAAAATCATTCCCCGCGAGATCCCTGCGCAGCAGGCCTGGGCACTGCGCCAGGCCGGTGTCCACCCGCTGCTGGCCCAGCTCTACGCCGCACGCGGCGTGTGCTCCGCCGACGAACTGGACGACACGCCCGCGCGCCTGCTGGCCCCCTCGGGCCTGCTGGGCATGGACGCCGCCGTGCGGCTGCTGGCCGATGCCATAGAGCGCGGCCTGCGACTGTGCATCGTGGCCGACTACGACTGCGACGGCGCCACCGCCTGCGCCGTGGGCTGGCGCGGCCTGCGCATGCTGGGCGCGACCGAGGTCGGCTACCTGGTGCCCGACCGCGTGGTGGACGGCTACGGCCTGACACCCCCCATCGCGCGCCGTGTCAAGGAAACCGGCGCCGACGTGATGGTCACCGTGGACAACGGCATTGCCAGCGTCGAAGGCGTGGCCGAGGCCAAGTCCCTGGGCCTGCAGGTGGTCGTCACCGACCACCACCTGCCCGGCAACCACCTGCCGCTGGCCGATGCCATCGTCAACCCCAACCAGCCCGGCTGCAGCTTCGAGAGCAAGTCCATGGCCGGTGTCGGCGTGATGTTCTACGTGCTGCTGGCCCTGCGAGCCGAACTGCGCGCGCGCGGCCGCTTCGACAAGGCCAGCCAACCCCGGCTGGAGGCCCTGCTGCCCCTGGTCGCCCTGGGCACGGTGGCCGACGTGGTCCGGCTGGACGCCAACAACCGCCGCCTGGTCGCCCTGGGCCTCAAGCAGATACGCCGGGGCCAGATGCAGCCGGGCCTGCAGGCCTTGTTCGACGCGGCCGGCCGCAAGGCCTTTGCGGCCACCACGTTCGACTTCGGCTTTGCCCTGGGCCCGCGCATCAATGCAGCAGGCCGGCTGTCCGACATGACCATCGGCATCGAGTGCCTGACCACAGACGATGCGGGCCGCGCCGCCAACCTGGCCCAGATGCTGGACGCCATCAACCGCGAGCGCCGCGAGCTGGAAGGCGGCATGCGCGAGCAGGCCCTGCTCATGGCCGAGGGCCTGTGCACGGACGGCATGACGCCGCCGGCGGCCATCAGCGTGTTCGACCCCGATTTCCACGAAGGCGTGGTCGGCATCGTGGCCTCGCGCATCAAGGACCGCATGCACCGGCCCAGCTTCGTCTTCGCAGCCAGCGGCGCGCCGGGGCACGAGCATGAACTCAAGGGCTCGGGCCGCTCCATTCCCGGCTTTCACCTGCGCGACGCGCTGGACCTGGTATCCAAGCGCCACCCTGGCCTGCTGCTGCGCTTCGGCGGCCACGCCATGGCGGCCGGCTGCACCATTGCCGAAGCCGGATTCGCCGTGTTCGAGAAGGCCCTGGCCCAGGTGGCCCAGGAATGGCTGGACGCGGCCACGCTGACGCGGCGCATAGAAACCGACGGGCCTCTGGACCCGGATTTCCGCAAGCCGGAAATGGTCGAGCAGCTCAATCTCGCGGTCTGGGGCCAGGGCTTTGCGCCCCCCACCTTCAGTGAACAGCTGGAAGTGCTGTCACAGCGCCTGGTCGGGGAAAAGCACCTGAAACTGCAATTGCGCCATCAGGGCGAAACCGTGGACGGCATCTGGTTCGGCCATACCGACCCGCTGCCGTCATCGGCCTGCATTGCATTTCGCATGGACATCAATGAATGGCGCGGAGAGCGCAAGGTGCAATTCCTGATCGAGGGCGTTCATTCGGACATTTCCTAGAGATCCCAGCGGCCCTTCACGACGCCGCTCGGTTAATATCCCCGGTTTTTTGCAACAATTTATTGCAAATTCATTCCAAGAAAACCGGGGAAAAACTCATGACTTCTCGCCTGTGGCCTTGCACGGCCATTGCCATCACCCTGGCCGCCGGCCTTTCCGGCTGCGCCACCACCGAGCAATCGCGCACGCTTGAAACGGCCAAACCCGCTTCTGCATACAGCGCCTATCAAGGCCCGCGCAGCCCCATTTCCGTGGGCAAGTTCGACAACCGCTCCAGCTTCCAGCGCGGCATTTTCTCGGACGGAGTCGACCGCCTCGGTGGCCAGGCCAGAACCATCTTGGTAACCCACCTGCAGCAAAGCGGCCGATTCAGCGTGCTGGACCGCGACAACATGTCCGAGACCCGCCAGGAAGCGGGCTTCAACCGGCAGGAGCAGGCGATCAAGGGCGCCACCTACGTCGTGACCGGCGACGTGAGCGAGTTCGGCCGCAAGGTGGTCGGGGACCGCCAGTTCTTCGGCGTGCTCGGCCGTGGCAAGGAGCAGGTGGCCTATGCCAAGGTCAGCCTGAACATCGTCCGGGTGCAGACCTCCGAAGTCGTCTATTCGGTGCAGGGCGCAGGCGAATACAGCCTGTCGAACCGGGAAATCGTGGGATTCGGCAGCACGGCCGGCTATGACTCCACACTCAATGGCAAGGTGCTGGATCTGGCCATCCGCGAAGCCGTGGACAAGCTGGCGGCCGGCATGGACAGCGGTGCATGGAAGCCCGCGCAATGAAGCAGATTCCCCATTCGGCCGCAACCCTGGCTGCACTGGCCATTTGCGCCTCGTTGGCCGGCTGCGCCGCACCGCGCCAGCCGCTGTATGCCTGGAACGATTACCAGCCCCAGGTCTATCAATACCTCAAGGATGACGGAAGCACAGGCGCCGAGGACCAATTGCTCAAGCTGGAAGAAACCCGCCTGAAGGTGCAGGCCGAGGGAAAGGCTTTGCCCCCCGGCTATCGCGCCCATATGGCCATGCTGTATTCCCGGACCGGCAACAACGAAAAGACGGTCCAGCAATTGGCAGAGGAAAAGCAGCATTTCCCCGAATCCGCCAAGTTCATGGACACGCTGCTGCAAACCTTCACGGCCCGCAAGGATTGAGATGCGCCTGAGCACACACATCAAGACCCTGGCCCTGGCCATGACCGTCGCACTGACCGGGTGCGCCACCACTGCGCCCTATGACTATTCGGCACTGCGGGCATCCAAGCCTGCATCCATCCTGGTCATGCCCGCGCTGAACCAGTCGCCGGAAGTGAATGCGCCGGCGGGCGTGCTGTCGCAGATCACGCTGCCGCTGGCAGAGGCTGGCTACTACGTCCTGCCCGTGGCGGTCACCGAGGAGATGTTCCGCCAGAACGGCATCGTCAGCGCCGACGATGCGCAGGAACTGCCCGTGGCCAAGCTCCGTGAAATCTTTGGCGCCGATGCGGCCCTGTACCTGAACATCCGCAACTACGGCACCAGCTATGCGGTGATCAGCAGCGCCTCGGTGGTCACACTGGACGCCAAACTGGTGGACCTGCGTACCGGCACACAGCTGTGGGACGGCAGCGCCACGGCCTCCAGTGCCGAAGGCCAAAGCTCGGGCGGCGGACTGGTCGGCATTCTGGTGACGGCACTGCTCAACCAGATCCTGGACACCATGAACGACCGCAGCGTGCAGATCGCCTCCATCGCCAACCAGCGCCTGCTGTCGCCCATGGCGCAGCGCGGACTGCTGCCGGGCCCGCGCTCGCCCGACTACGGCAAACCGCGCAACTGACGAAGGCCTGCAGGCCGGCGCACATGCACGCGCCGGCCTGCATCCCCGCTCCTCCCGCTAGAAGGTCTCCCAGTCGTCGTCCGCGCCGGCCTTGGCAGGTGCCCGGGCGGGCGCCTTGGCCACAGGCGGCTGGATCTGGGGCGCCGGTGCATTGCGCACGGCGGCAGCCGGGCGTGCCGCGGGCGCGGGGCGCGCCGCCGCTGCAGGGGCTGCTGCCGGTCGGCGCGCCACGGCGGCTGAACTGGCGGGCGCCTGCGCCCGGGCCGGTGCCAGCGCACTGCCTTCCTGCCCCAGCTTGAACACCGCCACCACCTCGGACAGGCGCCGCGCCTGGTCCTGCATGGCCAGCGCAGCCGCGCTGGATTCCTCGACCAGGGCCGCATTCTGCTGCGTCATCTGGTCGAGCTGGCTCACGGCCTGGTTGACCTGGCCAATGCCGTCGCGCTGCTCGGTGGACGAGGCGGTGATCTCGCCGATGAGGTCGCTGACGCGGCGCACGCTGGAGACGATTTCCTCCATGGAGCGCCCCGCCTGCTCCACCTGCTGCGAGCCCGACTGCACGTTGTCCACGCTGGTGGTGATCAGCAGCTTGATCTCCTTGGCGGCCTCGGCACTGCGCTGCGCCAGCGAACGCACCTCGCCGGCCACCACGGCAAAACCCCGGCCCTGCTCGCCGGCGCGGGCCGCTTCCACGGCGGCGTTGAGCGCCAGGATGTTGGTCTGGAAGGCAATGCCGTCGATCACGCCGATGATGTCGGCGATCTTGCGGCTGCTGTCCGTGATCTGCTGCATGCTGGTGACCACCTGGGCCACCACGGCACCGCCCTGCTCGGCCGCCTGCGCGGCCGTGGCGGCCAGCTGGTTGGCCTGGCGCGCCGTATCGGCCGACTGGGTGACGGTGGCCGTCAGCTCCTCCATGCTGGCCGCCGTCTCCTCCAGATTCGCCGCCGTCTGCTCGGTACGCGAGGACAGGTCCTGGTTGCCGCTGGCGATCTGGTTGGAAGCCGTGGACACGGACTCCACGCCCGAACGCACCTCGCCCACCACGCCGCGCAGCCGCTGGGCCATGCCGTTGAGCGCCTGCAGCAGATGGCCCAGCTCATCGCCCCGGTTGCTTTGCACCGACCCCGTGAGATCGCCTGCGGCAATGCCGTCGGCCAGCGCCACGGCCTGGTCCAGCGGCCGTGTGATGGAACGCATGATGGCCATGCCCATGAACAGGCCCAGGGCCACGATGAGCGCGCTGGCCAGGGCGCCGATCCAGTAGGCCCGGGTGCGGTGGGCGACGCCCTCCTCGCGCGCCAGCTCGCTTTGGCGCTCCTGCTGCTGCACAAAGGCTTCCTGCGCCGTGTTGTAGCGCTCGGCCGCCGGGCGCAGCTGCTTTTCCACGATGTCGAAGGTGGAGGCGAAGTCGCTGGCCTTGCGCGCATCCTGGGCCGCCGAGTTGGCCTTGAGCGTTTCCCGGCGCTCGGCCGCCACGGCCTCCAGCGCCTGCTTGCCCTTGGCATCGAGCTGCAGCTCGCCCACCTGCTTTTGCAGCACGTTGATGCGTTCTATGCCCTTGCTCATCAGCGCGCGCTGCTGCGCGGCCAGCGTCTCGTCGGGTGACATGGCCGCGACGATGGAGCGCTCCACGCTCATCTGGGTCAGATGCCGCCACTCGCGCGCCAGCGTGGCGCCGCGCTGCGCGGTCATCACGTCGGTGTTGATCTTCTCGTTGACTCCGTGCAGATAGAACAGGATGCCGCCGTTGACCGCCAGCATGCTCACCAGCAGTCCCAGCACCAGGGCCCAGAGTTTCTGGGCGACGGTGATTTGATTCAGATTCATGGAAAAACCGATCTTTTTTCTAACAATGCCGGAGCTTGGCCATGGCGCCCCGCCGACCTTCGCTCCGGGCAATCATTCTTGTCCACCCTTGACGGCGCCTGGCTGATCATCGTCATGCCGCTGTCACTATTGAGGGCGGTAAACCCGCACTCAGGGAAGTCCCCAGCCGCAGCGCCAGGCTCGGAAAAGGACCGACACCTACAATGGGCCGGTGCCCAAGTCCTATCTGAATGCCGATCTGCACAGCCACTCCGTGGTCTCGGATGGAACGCTGACGCCTGAACAACTGGCCGAACGTGCCGCGGCCCGCGGCGTGCAGCTGTGGGCGCTGACCGACCACGACGAGGTCGGCGGCCAGCACCGCGCAGCCGCCGCAGCGCGCGCCTGCGGCCTGGACTACCTGACGGGCGCAGAGATCTCGGTGAGCTTTGCAGGCACCACGGTGCACATCGTGGGCCTGGGCTTTGACGCAGACGACCCGGCCCTGGTCGAAGGCCTGCATGCCACGCGCGACGGACGCGGTCCCCGCGCCCGCGAGATGGCCCGCCAGCTGGAGCTGGCCGGCATTGAAGGCAGCTACGAAGGCGCGCTGCGCTTTGCCGGCAATCCCGCGCTGATCTCGCGCACGCATTTCGCACGCTTTCTCGTGGAATCCGGCCGCTGCCGCGACACCGGCGAGGTGTTCCGCCACTACCTGACCGAAGGCCATCCCGGCTACGTGCCCCATACCTGGGCGCGCCTGGCCGACGCCGTGCGCTGGATCACGCAGGCCGGCGGCGTGGCGGTGATCGCCCACCCGGCCCGCTATGCGCTGACGGCCAACGAGGAGTACGCGCTGTTTTCCGAATTCAAGGCCCATGGGGGCCAGGGCGTGGAGGTCGTCACCGGCAGCCACCGCCCCAGCGAGTACGCCGTCTATGCCGACATGGCCCGCGAGTTCGGCCTGGCCGCCTCGCGCGGCAGCGACTTCCACAGCCCCGAGGAGTCGCATACCGACCTGGGCGACCTGCCCTACCTGCCGGGCCAGCTGACGCCGGTATGGGAACTGCTGGGCGAGCGCATTCAGCCGGCCTGAGCCCTTCCCGCAAACAACGCACACCATGGTCCTACGCTTCGAAGCCCACCCCGACAATCCCCAGCCCCGTCTCATCAAGCAGGCCGCCGACATGCTGCGCCAGGGCGCCATCCTGGCCATTCCCACGGACTCCAGCTATGCCCTGGTCTGCCATCTGGACGACCGCCCTGCGGTGGAGCGGCTTCGCCGCATCCGCCAGATCAACGACAAGCACCACCTCACGCTGCTGTGCCGCGACCTGTCGGAGCTGTCCAGCCATGCGCGCGTGGACAACCGCCAGTACCGGCTGTTGAAGCTGGCCACGCCGGGCCCCTACACCTTCATCCTGGAAGCCTCCAAGGAAGTGCCCAAGCGCCTGAGCCACCCCTCGCGCAAGACCATCGGCCTGCGCGTGCCGGACCGCAAGGGCACGCAGCTGCTGCTGGAGCAGCTGGGCGAGCCGCTGATCGCCACCACGCTGATCCCGCCCGGAGAGACCGAGGCCCTGCATGACGCGGATGCCATCCTGGAGCGCTTTCCCCACGAGCTCGATGCCATCGTCGATGCAGGTGCCTGCCCCTCGGAGCCGACCACGGTGATCGACCTGGTGCCCATGGCCCTGGGCAATCCGCCCACCGTGGTGCGGCAAGGCCGGGGCAGCCTGGAGGCCCTGGGCCTGGAAATGACCTGAATCACCCCACCCCCCGCACAAGCATCAACGCCGGGCATGCCCGGCGTCTGTTTTTGCAGCTTGATCCTGAAAGGCGTTCAGTGCTGCGCCCACTCCAGGGGCCGGGGTGCAGCAGCCGGCACGCGCTGCAACGGCCTCGTCACAGCGGCGGACAAGACTGCGGCGGGAGCCATCGACGGCTTCTGCGGCTGCACCCGCACGCCAGCGCCAGTGTCCTGCGGCTCGTCATCGAGCTTGAAGGCGCCCACGGCCTGCTCCAGCTCCTGGGCGCGCTCGCTCAGCGCTGAGGCCGCACGCGAGGCCTGATGCACCAGGGCCGCGTTCTCCTGGGTGGCGCTGTCCATGTGGCCCACGGCGGCGTTGACCTGGGCAATGCCTTCGCTTTGCTCGCGCAGGGCCTGCGACATTTCGCCGAGCAGGCCCGAGACCTGGCCCACGGCGCCGACAATCTCCTGCATGGTGGCGCCCGCCTGGTTGACCAGGCCCGCGCCGCTTTCCACCTGGCGCACGCTGGTGGTGATCAGTTCCTTGATCTGCTTGGCAGCCTCGGCCGAACGGCCGGCCAGGCTGCGCACCTCGCTGGCCACCACGGCGAAGCCCCGACCCTGTTCGCCCGCGCGTGCCGCCTCCACGGCCGCGTTCAGCGCAAGGATATTGGTCTGGAAGGCAATGCCTTCGATGACCTGGATGATGTCCACGATCTTGCGCGAGCTGCCGCTGATGGCCTCCATGGTCTGCACCACCTCGCCCACCACGGCCCCCCCGCGCCTGGCCGTGGACGATGCATCGACGGCCAGGCCGCTGGCCGAATGCGCGCGCTCCGCGTTCTGGCGCACGGTGGCCGTGAGCTGCTCCATGCTGGCCGCCGTCTGGGCCAGCGCCGAGACCTGGGCCTCGGTGCGGCGCGACAGGTCGGTGTTGCCGGCGTCGATCTCACCGGCCGACAGGCCGATGGAATCCGTGGACTGCTTGATGCGGCCGACCAGCTCGGTCAGCGTGTCTTCCATGGTGCCCAGCGCGCCCAGCAGGCGGCCGAAGTCGCCCTGCAGCTCGGTCGAAAACTCCTGACTCAGGTCGCCGGCGGCCACTGTTTCGGCAATCAGGATGGCCTGGCCCAGCGGCTGCACGATGCCGCGCCGCAGGCTGAACCAGGCCACCAGGGCCAGTGTGCAGACGGCCGCCCCCAGGCCCAGCACCCACCAGCGCGTGTGCACCAGCGCCTGCTCGGCCACCGTGGTCGCCCCGCCGGCCGCCAGCGCCTGCTCGGCCTGCCCCAGCGAGAGCACCGTGACCGCCATCATCGTGAACACCAGCAGATTGATACCGCCGAACGCAATCACCAGCCGCCAGCCTATCGGCAGCCTGCCCAAGCCCAGTACGCCCACGTGCCACCTCTTGTCCATATGGCCCGAGGGCCTTGGTGAAAAACCTGTTGATTCGCCCATCGCATTGCTGTTTCATTTTGCAACACAGAGGCGGCTGTTGCCAATCCGCGGGAAACCACCATATCCGGTCGGCCGCAGCGCTGCGCACGGGCTCTGGCGGTGCCCAGCGGCAAGGGTGGCCGCCGTCTGAGACAATGCCCGCCGTGGACATCTCCAACCTCATCCAGACCGTACTCATCTATGCCCTGCCCGTGCTCTTCGCGATCACGGTGCACGAGGCTGCCCACGGCTATGCCGCACGCCACTTCGGCGACAACACGGCCGCCATGATGGGACGCATCACGCTCAACCCCATCAAGCACATCGACCCCATCGGCACCATCCTGATGCCGCTGCTGCTGTATTTCGCCACCTCGGGCGCCTTCCTGTTCGGCTACGCCAAGCCCGTGCCCGTGCGCTTCGACCAGTTGCGCAACCCCAAGCGCGACATGATCTGGGTGGCCCTGGCGGGCCCGGCCTCCAATTTCGTGCAGGCGCTGATGTGGGGCGTGCTGCTCGTGGTTCTGGTCGGATCGGGAGTGGGCGAGCGCTTCTTCATTGAAATGTGCCGCGCCGGCATCCTGGTCAATCTGGTGATGTGGGCCTTCAACCTCTTCCCGCTGCCGCCGCTGGACGGCGGGCGCATCCTCGTCGGCCTGCTGCCCTGGCGCCAGGCGCAATGGGTGGCGCGGATCGAACCCTGGGGATTCTTCATCGTCATGGGACTGGTCATCGCCGGCGTGGTCGGCAGCCTGTGGCTGCGGCCGCTGATGGATCTCGGCTATGCCGTGATCGATCTCGCGTTGACGCCGCTGATCGCGCTGCTGCGCTGAACGCGCGGCAGACCCGCCCAGCCTGCCCGTCAGATTCCCTTCTTTTCTCTCTATTGCCTGTCGCAGTCTCCCGTCATGAGCACCA
This sequence comes from Delftia sp. WSY_7, assembly GCF_043104845.1. Taxonomy (NCBI): domain Bacteria; kingdom Pseudomonadati; phylum Pseudomonadota; class Betaproteobacteria; order Burkholderiales; family Comamonadaceae; genus Delftia; species Delftia sp. WSY_7. The sequence continues at coordinate 160,884 of NZ_JBICLB010000005.1, forward strand.
TCCGTTTCCTCACCGGCATCACTCCCAGCGGAACCCCGCACCTCGGCAACTATGCCGGCATGCTGCGCCCGGCCATCGCGGCCAGCCGCTCGCGCGAGGTGGAGAACTTCTACTTCCTGGCCGACTACCACGCACTGATCAAGTGCCAGGACCCGGCGCGCGTGCAGCGCTCCACCATCGAGATCGCGGCCAGCTGGCTGGCGGCGGGGCTGGACCCCGAGCATGTGACCTTCTACCGCCAGTCCGACATCCCCGAGATCCCCGAGCTGTGCTGGCTGCTGACCTGCGTGACCGGCAAGGGCCTGCTCAACCGCGCCCACGCCTACAAGGCGGCCGTGGACAAGAACCACGCGGACGGCGCCGAGACCGATGACGGCGTGACTGCCGGCCTGTTCATGTACCCCGTGCTGATGGCTGCCGACATCCTGGCCTTCAACGCCCACAAGGTGCCCGTGGGCCGCGACCAGGTCCAGCACATCGAGATGGCGCGCGACATGGCCTCCAGCTTCAACCACATCTATGGCGGCGAGTTCTTCACGCTGCCCGAGGCACAGGTCGAGGACAACGTGGCCACGCTGCCCGGCCTGGACGGCCGCAAGATGAGCAAGAGCTACAACAACACCATCCCGCTGTTCTCCACGCGCGAGCAGCTGCGCAAGCTCATCGGCAGCATCACCACCGATTCGCGCACGCCCGGCGAGCCCAAGGAAGTCGAGGGCTCGGCCCTGTTCCAGATCTACCAGGGCTTTGCCAGCGAGGAAGAAACCGAGGCGCTGCGCCGCCAGTACGCCGAAGGCATTGCCTGGGGCGACGCCAAGCAGCAGCTGTTCGAGCGCATCGACCGCGAGCTGGCCCCCATGCGCGAGCGCTACGAGCACCTGGTGGCCCATCCGGGCGAACTGGAGGACATCCTGCAGGCCGGCGCCACCAAGGCCCGCCGCGAGACCCTGCCCCTGATCCGAGAACTGCGCTCGGCCGTCGGCCTGCGCAGCCTGGCCCAGGCCCCCGTGGCCGCCAAGGCCAAGGCCGCGAAGCAGGCCCTGCCCCAGTTCAAGCAATACCGCGAAGCCGACGGCAAGTTCTACTTCAAGCTCGTGGCTGCCGACGGCCAGCTGCTGCTGCAAAGCCTGGGCTTCGACGCCCCCAAGGAAGCCGGCCAGGCCATCGGCCAACTGCAAAGGGAAGGCGAGGCGGCCCTGTCCGCACTGCAGTCCCGGCTGCAGCCCGCCGACGCGCCGTTGGTGCTGGCCGCCCTGCAGCAACTGCGCGATGCTTCGGAGTAAGGGTAAGCTTCGCTTGAGAAACCGCATATTTGCGGGCAGTCTTGCCCGCAAGCCCTGCGCCCGGGATTCTGGCGCTTGCGTGAAAGGACATTGGGATGCGTATCGCTGCTCTGGACGATGATCCGCTGCAACTGGAGATGCTGCGTCAGGTTGCGCTGGAGACGGGCCACAGCTGCCACACCTACCAGACGGGCTCGGCCCTGCAGTTGGAACTGCGCCGCGAGAGCTTCGACCTTCTGATCGTGGACTGGCACCTTCCGGACATGGAAGGAACGGACCTGGTGCGGTGGACGCGCGGCCATGTGAGCCGCGAGCTGCCCATCCTCATCATCACCCACCGCAGCGAAGAGGCCGACATCGTCGAAGGCCTGTCCTGCGGCGCAGACGATTTCATGGTCAAGCCCGTGCGCCACGGCGAGCTGCGCGCGCGCATGGCCGCCCTGCTGCGCCGCGCCTATCCGGTGAACACGCAAAGCGTGCTGGAGTTCGGCCCCTTCCGGTTCCTCACCACCACCAACAGCCTGGAAATGAATGGCCAGCCCATCGAGGTGACGCACCGCGAATACACGCTCGCCCTGACGCTGTTCCAGAACCAGGGCCGCCTGCTGTCGCGCGAACACCTGCGCGAAGCCGTGTGGGGCCACAACGCCGAAGTGCAGTCACGCTCGCTGGACACACATATCTCGCGCCTGCGCGCGCTGCTGAACCTGCGCGCCGGTCAGCCCTACGCCATCAGCGCCGTGTACGGCTACGGCTACCGCCTGGACGTGCCTGACGAGGCATTGCAGGCGGCACCTCAAACACCATGAACAGACTCTTGCTCGCCGCCAGCCTGCGCGGGCCCGTCGCGCGGGCCTGCCTGCTGGCAAGCCTGGCCCTGCTGGGCGCTGCCGCCACACAGGCCCAGATCAAACCCGCCGCCAGCGGCGGCGACATGCTCGCCCACCGCGTGGCCACAGGCGACACCCTGGAACAGCTGGCCAGCCGCTACCTGGGCGATGCACGCCAGTGGACCCAGCTGCAGCAGCACAACGGCGTGGCCAACCCGTACCGCCTGCGGCCCGGCTCCGTGCTGGAGATTCCCGTGCGCCTGCTGCGCGCCGCCGTGGCCTCCGTGGAATTCGTGCAGGGCGATGCGCGCAGCACACGCGCGCTCGACCATCTGGCCAACACCCAAAGCGGCTCGGCCGAAGACGCAGGCCAGGTCCTGCGCAGGGGACAGACGTTGCAGGAAGGCGATCGACTGCAGCTTGCGCCGGACGCCTTTGTGGCCGTGCGCCTGGCCGATGGCTCTTTGGTGCGCGTGCAGTCGCAGTCCGATGTCCTGCTGCGCCAGATGCGCCGCAAGGGCCGGGCCGGCAGCCTGCAGTCCGTGATCGACCTGCGAGAAGGCAGCGTGGAGGCCTCGGTCCCCCCCGAGCAGGGCAATGCCCAGCGCCGCTTCGAGGTGCGCACGCCTGCGGCATCGACCAGCGTGCGGGGCACGCGTTTCCTGGTGCAGACCGATGCGGCAGGCAGGACAGCGGCCGCCGTCGATGAAGGCACGGTCGCCGTGGGCTCGGACGCCTCTGGCGCACCTTCCGGCGATGCGCTGCTGCACCCCGGCCAGGGCGTGGCCGTGACGGCAGACGGCCGCGTCGGCCAACCCCGCCCCATGCTGGGCGCGCCTGACATCACCGCCTGGCCCGCCTTGGCGGAAGACGCCAACTGGATCAGCCTGCCCCTGCCGGCCTTGCCCGGCGCCGTGCGTTACCAGCTGCAGCTGTCGCGCGACGCGGACATGACCCAGGTGCTGCGCAGCGCCAGCTTCCAGGCCACGGCCTCACCGCTGCGCCTGGCAGGCGTGGACGATGGCGACTATGTACTGTCCCTGCGCGGCATCGACGCCCAGGGCATTCCGGGTGCAGCCAGCCGGCGCGCCCTGCGCGTCAAGGCCCATCCCGTGCCGCCGCTGTACGAATCACCGCAGCCCGACGCCACCGTGGGCCTAGGCCGCGCCGGCCTGCAGTGCACCAAGGTGGTGGGCGCCGTGCGCTACCGCATCCAGGTCGTTTCTGCCGATGCCCAGGCCGGCTTTGCCGAACCCGCCATCGACGCGCGCGACCTGAACGACTGCACATTGCCCGCAGCCGCGCTGGCCCGGCTGCCGGCCGGCCGCTATCTTTGGCGCGCCGCCAGCATCCGCACGCTGGCCGACGGCAAGCCCGACCAGGGCCCGTTCGCCGCAGCCCAGGCCATGCAGCTGGCGGCCGTGCCGCCCCAGCCCTCGGCCAGCGCGCTGCAGATGGGCGACGGCCCCGCCGAGGGCAGCCGCCAGATCCGCTGGAGTGGCGAGCCCGGCCAGCGCTACCACGTGATGGTGGCGCGCGACCAGGAGTTCACCGCGCCGCTGGTTGACCTCTGGACCGACCAGCCGCAATGGAGCACCGAGGACCTGCCCGCAGGCAGCTACTACCTGCGGCTGCAGATCGAGGACGCCAACGGCCTGCGCAGCGATTTCTCGGCCGCACGCCAGTTCCGCACCGGCAGCTGGATCGTCGATGCCAGCGGCGAGATGATGCAATCGGGCAGCGGAGAGCGCCTGCAGCGCCAGTAACCGCACCCGTTCAATCCTTGACCGCGCTTGTCCACCCTGCCGCCTTCGCCTGACAGTCCCGCCACGCCGGCGCAGCAGGTGCAGCCGGCGCCCGCGCGTGGCCGGGGGCTGCGGCGGGACTGGCTGCTGCTGGCGGCGGGACTGCTGTCCCTGGTGTTCTGGCTCAGCGGTGACGGGCAGCTGGAGCGCATCAACGGACTGGTGCAGGACACGGCCAGCTGGCTGCACCGCCCCAAGGCATCTCAGGACATCGTCATCGTGGCCATCGACGATGCCAGCATCGACGCCATAGGCCGCTGGCCCTGGAGGCGTGCCCTGCACGCGGGCCTGCTGGAGCGCATCAGCCAGGCCCCGCCGCGCGCCATCGGCCTGGACGTGATGCTCAGCGAAGAAGATCTGGACTATCCCGGCGATGACCTGCTGCTGGCGCGCGTCCTGCAGCGCAGCGGCCGCACCGCCTTGCCCGTGGCGCCGGGCACGGATCCGCTGCCGGCCTTTGCACAGGCTGCGGCAGCGCTGGGCCACACCCAGCTGCCCGTGGATTCCGACGGCGCCGTGCGCAGCTTCCATGCCATTGAAGGCAGCGCGCAGCAGCCCTGGTGGCACATGGCGCTGGCCCTGCACTGCGTGGGCCAGCACGGCCGCGCATGCGCCCGCCCCGAACCCGTGCCGCCGCTGGACCCCGGCACACCCGCATGGCAGCGCCGCCAGCGGGAGATCATTGCCTTCGCACAGGCCAGGCCCGAGCAGGGCGCGCGTGACCGCTCGCCCTTCACCACCTATTCGTACATCGACGTGCTGCGCGGCCGCATTCCTGCTGCGGCATTTCGCGGCAAATACGTGCTCATAGGAACGACGGCCGCCGGACTGGGAGCGCAGTTCACCGCACCGCTGGGTGCCAGCGCGCGCCCCATCTCCAGCGTGGAAATGCTGGCCCATGTGCTCAACGGCAGCCTGCAGGGCTCGCACGTACACCGCGCTTCGGCGGGGCTGGACCGTGCGCTCAACACCGCAGCCGTGCTGCTGGCCCTGCTGGCCCTGGCCTGGCTGGGCCCTTCGGGCGGCATGCTGGCCTGCGCGCTGCTGGCCCTGGCCTGCCTGTCGCTGGCCGGGCTGGCACCACGCATCTGGCAGGTGCAGACGGCCCCTGCCGCAGCCCTGCTGGGCCTGGCCCTGGCCTATCCGCTGTGGAGCTGGCTGCGCCTGCGCGCCGCCGCCCGCTTTCTGGCGCTGGAACTGCGAGACCTGCAGGGCCAGGGCCTGCCCACCGCGCTGCGCCTGGGCGGCGACCTGCTGGACCAGCGCATTGCCGCCGTCGAGCAGGCTTCGCGGCAACTGCGCGCCCTGCACCATTTCGTCAGCGAAAGCCTGCGCCAGCTGCCCTCGCCCACCTTTGTCTGCGACCGCCAGGGCCATGTGCTGCTGGCCAATGCCGCGGCCCATGCCTATGCGCGCAGCCTGGATCACGACCTGCGCGCTGGCGACTCCCTTCCCAGGCTGCTCGATGGCCTGCGGGCGCTGGACACGGCGCCCGGCCCGCAAGCCGGCAGCCCGCTGCTCACGGCCAGGGCGCTTGCCGCCGGCGGCCTGCCGCTCAGCAGCGAGGGGCGCGACGGCCGCGGCCGCAGCCTGATGCTGCTGGTCCAGGCCTTCGAGGCTCCGCCCACCACGGGCTGGCTGATCACCCTGGTCGATATCAGCGATCTGCGCAGCGCCCAGGCCCAGCGCGACCAGGCCATGCAGTTCATCTCGCACGACATACGGGCGCCCGTGGCATCCATCATCACCTTGCTGGAGATGCAGCGTGGTTCCGTACAAGCGCCCGACCTGGGCATGCTGCTCCCGCGCATCGAAGGCTATGCCCAGGCCTCCCTGCAGCTGGCCGACGATTTCGTGCACCTGGCTCGTGCCCAGCAGCAGGCGCTGCGCCGGCAGCAGCTGGACCTGGGCCTGGTGCTGGACCAGGCCGTGGAAAGCTGCTGGGCCCAGGCCAGCGCCGCCCATGTGCAGCTGGAATTCAGCCTGCCCGAGCAGGAATGCCCCGTGCTGGGCGACCCGGGCATGCTCCACCGCGCAGCCGTCAACCTGATCGGCAACGCCATCAAGTACGGAGCGCACGGGCAACCGGCAAGCGGCGCCACGGTGCAATGCCTGCTGCTGCAGGACGCCGGCCATTGCCGCATCGCCATCCGGGACCACGGACCCGGCATGGATGCACAGGCCGTCGCCCGCCTGAGCCAGCCCTTCGAGCGCCTGGACCACCATCAGCACCTGGACGGCGCAGGCCTTGGGCTGGCCTTTGTACGCACCGTGGCTGCCCGCCATGGCGGGCAGCTGCAGATAGAAAGCGCGCCAGGCCAGGGAAGCACCTTCAGCATCGTGCTGCCGAAGGCGCAGCAAGCCTGACCGGGGGTGTCATCCCGGCGGATGGCCCGTGAAAACGAAAAAGCCCTGAAGTCTTTTAACTTCAGGGCTTTGCGTTTTTTGGTGCGGCTGGCAGGAATCGAACCCACGACCCCTTGGTTCGTAGCCAAGTACTCTATCCAGCTGAGCTACAGCCGCAACGCTTCGCATTGTAGCAGCGGGTTTTGGAGCTTCCAGGCAAAAGCGCCATATTTCTGCAAAAAACCTGGAAGTCGCATTCAATGGCAGCCAGGCGCAGCCATGCCAGCCGGCAGCGTCGCGCCCAGCAAAAAAGCCTGCCGCCCGGAAAGGCGGCAGGCTTTTTCATACCAATGGATGGTAGGGCCTCCCAGAGTCGAACTGGGCACCAACGGATTATGAGTCCGCTGCTCTAACCAAGCATGAGCTAAGGCCCCTGATTCACCAAGGCAGCGCGGATGCACGCCATGGCAAACGGCTATTGTAGATCCTAACCTGCGCGGCTCAGCGCTTGTGGCTCAGCGCGTTGCTGACCAGCTTGGAGGTGATGTCCACGATCTGGATCATGCGGTCGTAGTGCATGCGGGTGGGGCCGATCACGCCCAGCGTGCCCACCACCTTGCCATCGAGCTCGTAGGGCGCGCTGACCACGGACAGCTCCTCGAAGGGCACGACCTGGCTTTCGCCCCCGATGTAGATGCGCACACCTTCGGCCTGGCTGGAGAAATCCAGCAGCCTGAGGATCTGGGTCTTTTGCTCGAACAGGTCGAAGGCGCGGCGCAGATTGCCCATGTCGCTGGAGAAATCGCTGACCGACAGCAGGTTGCGTTCGCCCGCGATGACCACGTCCTCCTGGGCACTGGTCATGGCCTCCGTGCCCACGTTGACGGCTGCCTGCATGAGGGTGGCCACCTCGCCGCGCAAAAGCTCGACCTCGCCCTTGAGGCGCTCGCGCACCTCTTCCATGGCCAGGCCTGCGTAGTGGCTGTTGAGAAAGTTCGATGCCTCGATCAGCTGGGAGGCTGAGTAATCCACGTCGGTGAAGATGACGCGGTTTTGCACGTCACCGTCGGGCGAGACGATGATGACCAGAAAGCGCCGCTCCGACAGTCGCACGAATTCGATGTGCTTGAACACCGAGGTACGGCGCGGCACCAGCACCACGCCCACGAACTGGGAAAGGCTGGACAGCAGGTTGGCGGCGTTGGCGATGACTTTCTGCGGCTGCTCGGGCACGAGCTCGGGCGTCACGATATCTGCACGGTCCGCCGTGAGCATGGTGTCCACGAACAGCCGGTAGCCCCGGGCGGTCGGAATGCGGCCGGCCGAGGTGTGCGGACTGATGATCAACCCCAGGTCTTCGAGGTCAGCCATCACATTGCGTATCGTGGCAGGCGACAATTCAAGCCCCGACGCACGCGACAGGGTCCGCGAGCCCACAGGCTGGCCGTCAGCGATGTAACGCTCGATCAGCGCTTTGAGCAACAACTTGGCACGTTCGTCGAGCATGTGATGATTTTAATGATGTAATTTCCAGAAATGACGTCCACGTTTCGCCACGTTGCCTTGATCGGGAAGTACCACGCTCCCAGCGCAAGCGCCCCGTCCGAGAATGCCAGCAACGCGCTCGAGCGCATTGCGGACTTCCTCAGGCGCCAGGGCTGCGAAGTCGTGCTTGATACCCAATCGGCCCTGCACGCAGGGCTCACAGACTACCCCACCCTCGATGTCGATGGCCTGGGCAGGCATTGCGACCTGGGCCTGGTCGTCGGCGGCGACGGCACCATGCTCGGCGTGAGCCGGCACTTGGCGCAATACGGAACGCCCCTGATCGGGGTGAACCAGGGCCGCCTGGGCTTTGTCACCGACATCGCGCTGGAGGACTTCGAGGCCACGCTCACGCCCATGCTGCAGGGCGAGTACGAAGAGGACCTGCGTCCCCTGATGTGCGCCCGCGTGATCCGCGAGGGCGAATGCGTGTTCGAGGCCCTGGCCATGAACGACGTGGTGGTCAACCGCGGCGGCACCTCGGGCATGGTGGAGCTGCGCATCGAGGTGGGCGGCCGCTTTGTCTCCAACCAGCGCGCCGACGGCCTGATCGTGGCCACGCCCACGGGCTCCACGGCCTATGCACTGTCCGCTGGCGGGCCGATGATGCATCCGTCCATCCCCGCCTGGGTCATGGCCCCAATTGCGCCGCACAACCTGTCCAACCGCCCCATCGTGCTGTCCGATGCCAACGAGGTCACGATCGAGGTCGTGGCCGGGCGCGATGTCAGCGCCAATTTCGACATGCAGTCCCTGGCCTCGCTGCAGCACGGCGACCGCATCCTCGTGAGCCGCGCCCACCACAGCGTGCGCTTTCTGCACCCCAAGGGCTGGAACTACTTCGCCACGCTGCGCAAGAAACTGGGCTGGAACGAGGGAGGCGCCTGACCATGGCGCTCAAGCGCATCGTTCTGCGCGACTTCGTGATCGTGCAGGCACTGGATCTGGACTGGCATGCGGGCTTCACCGTGCTGACCGGCGAGACCGGCGCCGGCAAATCCATCCTGATCGACGCATTGCAGCTGGCCCTGGGCGCCCGCGCCGACGCCGACGTGGTGCGCGAAGGCTGCACCCAGGCCGACATCTGCGTGGAGTTCGACGGCTGCGCGCGGCTGCGCCCCTGGCTGGAGGCGGCAGGCCTGGCCTGCGAGGACAACAGCCTGCTGCTGCGGCGCACAGTGGACACCCAGGGCCGCAGCCGCGCCTGGATCAACGGCACGCCGGCCACGGCCACGCAGCTGCGCGCCCTGGGCGAGCAGCTGATCGACATCCACGGCCAGCATGCCTGGCAAAGCCTCACGCGGCCCGACGCAGCACGCGCGCTGCTGGACGCCTATGCGGGCATAGACAGCCGCGAGGTCCAGGCCTGCTGGAGCCGCTGGAGCCAGGCACGACAAGCCCTGCAGCATGCGCAATCAGCCCAGGACAGCCTGCAGCGCGAACGCGAACGGCTGCAGTGGCAGATCACCGAACTCGACAAGCTGGCCCCGCAGGCCGACGAGTGGGACGAGCTCAATGCCCAGCACACGCGCCTGTCGCATGCCCAGACCCTGATAGACACCGCCCAGACCACGCTGCAGATGCTGGAGGACGACGAGGCCGGCGTGATCACTCCGCTGGGCCGTGCCAGCCATCTGATACAGAACCAGGAACACCTGGAGCCCGAGTTCCAGAACATCGCCGATGTGCTGGCCTCGTGCACGGCTCAGGTGCAGGATGCGCGCCATTCGCTGCAGGCCTATCTGCGCCGCGCCGACCTGGACCCCGAACGCCTGGCCGAGCTGGATGCGCGCCTGTCGCTGTGGATGCAGCTGGCGCGCCGCTACCGCCGCACGCCCGATGAGCTGCCGGCACTGCTGGCCGGCTGGCGCCAGGAGCTGCAGCAGCTGGACGCCGCCGTGGACATCGAGGCCCTGCACGCTGCAGAGCAATCCGCGCAGCAGCACTACCAGGCCAGCGCCCGGGTGCTGTCGCAGCAACGCGCCCTGGCTGCGCCGCGCCTGTCGCGCGCCATCACCCAGGCCATGCAGGGCCTGGGCATGGAAGGCGGCCTGTTCGAGGCCGCCCTGTCCACGGCCGACTCCCCTGGTGCCTTTGGCGTGGACAGCGTGGCCTTCCTGGTCGCCGGCCATCCTGGAGCCAGCCCCAAGCCGATTGCCAAGGTGGCGTCGGGCGGCGAGCTGTCGCGCATTTCGCTGGCCATTGCCGTGACCACCAGCGAGCTGGGCGAGGCCGGCACGCTGATCTTCGACGAGGTGGACTCGGGCGTGGGCGGCGCCGTCGCCGAGACCGTGGGCCGCCTCATGCATGCGCTGGGCCGATCGCGCCAGGTGCTGTCCGTCACCCATCTGCCGCAGGTCGCGGCCTGTGCCGACCACCACTATCTGGTGGCCAAGCAGCGCGCAAGGCAGGGCACGCTCAGCACCGTGCAGCCGCTGGACAGCACCGCGCGCGAGGCAGAGCTGGCCCGCATGCTGGGCGGCGAGCGCCAGTCCGAAACCACGATGGCCCATGCCCGCGAAATGCTGGCCATGGCGCGCCAGGCACCCCCGCCCCGCCCGGCGCCGCGCAGGCCCGGCCGGCAGCGGCCGCAGGCCGACGCGCAGCGTACCCGGCCCAAGCCGGGCCGTGCGGCCAACGGCGCGCGCAACACCAATGGAGGCTGATGCCATGTCGCTTGAGATCGTGCTGATCACCGGGATGTCCGGATCGGGCAAATCCGTCGCCCTGCATGCGCTGGAGGATGCCGGCTACTACTGCGTGGACAACCTGCCTCCCGAGCTGCTGTCCGCCTTCGTCGAACTGGAGCACGGCCGCCACAGCAACAAGGTGGCCATCGCCATGGATGCGCGCAGCGCCGGGGGATTGCCCCAACTGCCCGGGCAGCTCGAACGGCTGCAGCGCCAGGGTGTCGTGCCCCACCTGGTCTTTCTGGACGCCACCACGGGCACCCTGGTGCGGCGCTTCTCCGAAACGCGGCGCCGCCATCCTCTGTCGCAAGGGCCTGTCGCCGAGGGCCGCCGCGCCCTGGTGCAGGACATAGAAACCGAGCGCGAACTGCTGGGCGAATTGCGCGAGAAATCGCATGTCATCGACACCAGCCACCTGCGCTCGTCCCAGCTGCAAAGCTATATCAAGGAGCTGATTGCGGCCCCGGTGGGCCAGATGACCCTGGTCTTCCAGTCCTTCGGCTTCAAGCACGGCCTGCCCTCGGATTCCGACTATGTGTTCGATGTGCGCATGCTGCCCAATCCGCACTACGAACCCCAGCTGCGCCCGCTGACCGGCATGGATGCGCCCGTGGCCGAGTTCCTGCGCCAGCAGCCCGGCGTGGACCAGATGCGCCGAGACATCCAGCAGTTCCTGGAATCCTGGCTGGACATGATGGCCAGCAACCACCGCAGCTATGTCACCGTGGCCATCGGCTGCACGGGGGGCCAGCACCGCTCGGTCTTCCTGGTCGAGGAACTGGCGCGGCACTTCGCCCCGCGCTGGCCCACGCTGTGCCGGCACCGCTCGCTGGACAGCCGGCCCACCCCCAAGCCTGCCGACCTGCTTGCGCACGACATCTGAAGCGCCAGGGTCCGCTCCCGGAATACTGCGATGCAAGGCATGCCGATGACGAACGCCCCGCGCGTGTTGCTGGTGGAGGACGATCCCGCCATCGCGCGCACCGTCTGCTATGCGCTGGAGCGCGACGGCATTGCCGTGCGCCACTGCCTGCAGCTGGCAGACGCACGCGCGCAATGGCAGGCGCAGCCGCCCGATGCCCTGCTGCTGGACGTGGGCCTGCCCGATGGCAACGGCCTGGACTGGTGCCGCGAGCTGCGCCAGGCCGGCGCCGCCGTGCCGCTGCTGGTGCTCAGCGCACGCGGCGAGGAAATGGACCGCGTGCTGGGCCTGGAGCTGGGCGCCGACGACTACCTGACCAAGCCCTTCAGCCCGCGCGAGCTGGTGGCCCGCACCCGCGCCCTGCTGCGCCGTGCGCAGCGCCTGCAGCCCGCGCCCACAGCCAGCACAGCGCCGCCGGCAGATGCCCTGTTCAGCATCGATACGCAAGGCCAGCGCGTGCGCATGCAGGGCGTGCCCCTGGAGCTGACGCGGCGCGAGTACCAGCTGCTGCGCTGCCTGCTGGAGCGCCCCGGACGCATCCTGAGCCGCGAGTTCCTGCTCGACAGCATCTGGGGCCAGGACAGCGACAGCACGGACCGCACCGTGGACACCCACGTCAAGACCCTGCGCGCCAAGCTGCGTGCCCAGGTGCCGCAGCAGGACTTCATCACCACCCACCGCGGCATGGGCTACAGCCTGACGCTGCCGGGCTGACACGCCGCCGCACGCCATGCGCCTCGGACTGCGGCTGTTCTTCGCCTTTTTCGTCATCAACGGCCTGGCCGCATTCTTCGTGCTGCGCGTCTTCATGGTCGAGGTCAAGCCCAGCGTGCGCAAGGTGACCGAGGACACGCTGGTCGAAACCGCCTACGCCCTGGCCGCGCTGGCCAGCGACGACATGGCCAGCGGCGTGCTGCAGCAAAGCCCCGCGGACAGCCGCTTCGCGCACCACATGCAGGCCTATGCCAACCAGACCGTCAAGGTCTGGATCTGGGACACGCGCAAGACCAGCCTGGACATGCGCGTCACCATCACCGACCAGCAAGGCCTGGTGCTGTTCGACTCGGCCGGCCTGGACCAGGGCGCCGACTACTCGCGCTGGCGCGACGTGCACCGCACGCTGCGCGGCGAATACGGCGCACGCACCACGCGCGAGGTGCAGAACGACGAGGCCAGCAGCGTCATGTATGTGTCGGCACCCATCATGGTGGAAGGCCGCATTGCGGGCGTGCTCACGGCCTCCAAGCCCGCGCACTCGGTGCAGAAGATCGTGGACAGCGCGGAAAGCAAGATGCTGCGCGGCGGCCTGCTGTTCCTGCTGCTGTCGGCCGGCGTGGGCTTTGCCGTGACCTGGTGGCTGGTCATCCATGTGCGGCGCCTGCGCAGCTATGCCCAGCAGGTACAGGCGCCCACGCTCAACGAGGCCGCCTCCCCCACCACCGCCCCGCCCATGCCCGAGGCGCCACGCATGCCCGGCGAGCTGGGCGAACTGGCCCGTGCCATGGAGAACATGCGCAGCCGCCTGGAAGGACGCGACTACATCGAGGGCTATGTGCGCGCCCTCACGCACGAACTCAAGAGCCCCGTGGCCGCCATCCGTGGCGCAGGCGAGCTGCTGCAGGAAGACCTGCCCGCCGCCGACCGCGAGCTGTTCGCGCGCCAGGTGGTGGACCAGTGCCAGCGCCTGCAGAACCTTGTGGACCAGTTGCTGCGCCTGAGCCAGCTGGAGCAGCGCCGCGCCCTGCACGCGCACACGGCCTGCAGCCTGCAGGCCTGTGCCGAACAGGCCATGGCGCAAGTCCACAGCGCAGCGCACCAGCGCCGCATCCAGCTGGTGCTGCAAGGCCAGGACAGCAGCGGCCCCTGGGAGCAGGACCTGGTGGTGCTTGCCCTCAGCAACCTGCTGAGCAACGCCATCGACTTCGCCCCCGAGGGCAGCAGCATCCAAGTGGACCTGGAGCCCGGCCGTGTCAGCGTGCGCGACCACGGCCCCGGTGTGCCCGAGGCCCTGCTGGGCCGGCTGGGCGAGCGCTTCTTCACCACCCCCCGCCCCAACGGAGAACGCAGCGGCACGGGACTGGGCCTGTCCATCGTGCTGCGCATCATGCTGCTGCACGGCGGCAGCATGCAGGCCGCCAACGCCCAGCCCGGGCTGCGTGTCACGCTGAACTGGCCACTGCGGGCACACTGACGCTCCCCTATCGGCCCTGCGAATCCGACTTCACACCCGCTTCACACACTTCATTCCGGCCACACAGCCACCGCCCAGACTGCGTCCACGATCAACGAACGGGATGTGGAATGAAGAACCGACTGCTTGCCAAAGGCGTGGCCCTGCTGGTCATGCTGGGCCTTTTGATGCTGGGCCTGGGCCTGGTACATGACGTGGTGCGCGACCGCATACGCAACCGCGACAACGCCGTGCAGGGCGTGGTCGCCAGCCTGGCCGGACGCCAGACGCTGATGGGCCCGGTGCTGGTGCAAAACTGCACCGAGACCACCGGCATAGAAAAGGGCAGCAAGACGGAATGGACCACGCGCCAGTTCCAGCGCATGCTGCTGCCCGACCAACTGCGCCATGAGGCAACGGCACGCATGGAAGAGCGCTCGCGCGGCCTGCACCAGGTCAGCACCTATGCCATGCAGGACAGCATCAGCGCCAGCTTCACGAACGCCGCCCAGTACCTGGAAAAGCCCTCCATCGACACGGCGGCCAACCAGACCGTGCGCTGCGGCGCACTGCGGGTGGCGCTGTCGCTGACCGATCCGCGCGGCATACGCTCGGCCACCATCGAGGCCGGCGGCAAGAGCCTGGACGTGGGACCCGGCACCTCGCTGGAACGCTACTCGCAAGGCCTGCAGGCGGAGCTGGCGCCTGCCCTGCTCAAGAAGGACGAGCCCCTTGAGCTGAAGATTGCCCTGGAACTGGTGGGCACCGAAAAGCTGGCCTTCGTGCCGCTGGGCAGCCACAGCCAGGTCCAGCTGTCGGCCGATTGGCCCCACCCCTCGTTCGGCGGCAGCTTCCTGCCCAACCGGCGTGAAGTCAGCGACAAGGGATTCAACGCCAGCTGGAATCTCTCGGCACTGGCCTCTTCCGCGCGCCAGGCCTTCACCGACCAGCAGCCGCTGTGCCAGCCAGGCCGCCGCGACATGGAGGAATACGCCGCCACGGCGCACGCACCCAGCAGCGGCCCCTGCCTGGAGTCGCTGGACACAGACTTCGTGGATCCCATCAACGCCTACTCGCTGAGCGACCGGGCCACCAAGTACGGCCTGCTCTTCGTGGTGCTGACCTTTGTGGCCGTCGGCCTGTTCGAGGTGCTCAAGCAATTGCGCGTGCACCCCATCCAGTACCTGCTGGTGGGATCGGCGCTGTGCAGCTTCTTCCTGCTGCTGATCAGCCTGTCGGAGCACATGGGATTTGCCAGCGCCTACGGCATTGCTGCCTCGGCCTGCGTGCTGCTGCTGGCCTACTACGCGAGCCACATCCTGGGCAGCCTGCAGCGCGGCCTGCCGTTTGCTGCGGGAATCGCCTCGCTCTACGGCCTGCTGTATGTGCTGCTGCAGCTGGAGCAAAGCGCGCTCATCGTGGGCTCCATCGCGCTGTTCGCCGTGCTGGCCCTGATCATGGTCTGCACACGGCATGTGGACTGGTATGCCTTTGGCCGGCAGGATGGCGACCGCGGCGATGCAGACGCAGGCACCCGCCCAACCGTGGGAGCGCTGCAGCCATGAACGTCCTCACCGACACCCCTGGCACGGCCGATGTGCCCGGCGTGCGCAGCCCGCTCGATCAGGCGCTGGAACGCCAGCGCTGCGAGCAGGCCTGGCACCAGGCGGTGCAAAGGGGCGACCGCCAGGCCCTGTTCAGCCTGCGTCTGCACATTGCCGAGGCCGCCGCACGCGCACGGCGCAAGCCGGGCGCACGTGAACAATGGCTGGCGTGGATGCTGCTGCGCTGCGCCCTGCTCCTGCCGCGCCGCACGTTCTAGGAAGACGCGGCGGCCTTGGGCTTCAGCCCGCAAACTGCGCATCCAGCAGCTTGCGCACCGGGGCCGGCAGGCCCATGTCGGCCCAGGCCCTGGCATCGGCCCAGCAGCCCTGGCCGTCTGCCATGGCAGCATCCGGGCCGCTGCCATGGACAGACACGCGCACCGGATGCAGATGCAAATCACGGTGGGTGAGCACATGCAGGAAAGCCGGCAGCTCGGTCCAGTCGGCGGATCGTGCGGCGGGCCAGTGCCGTGCGGCGGCCTGCTCCAGCGCCTCGCGTTCATTGAACACGGGAGGCGCATAAAGGCCCGCCCAGATGCCCTGCTGCGGGCGGCGCTCCAGCCAGACGCGGCCTTGCCCGTCCACGGCGATCAGCAGCCACCAGGCCTCGGAACTGCGCTTGAGCTTGCGCGTTCGCACGGGGTAGTTTTCGGGATTGCCGAAGCGGGCCGCCCGGCACTGCGGCTGCAGCGGACAGACCAGGCAGCTGGGCTTGCGCGGCGTGCAGATGGTGGCACCCAGATCCATCAGGCCCTGGGTATAGCGGGGCATGGCCTGCTGCAGGTCCTCGGTGGGGCACAGCTGCTGGGCCAGGTCCCACAGTTCGCGCTCGTTCCTGGACACGGCCAGATCGGCATCGAAGGCCAGCACGCGCGTGAGCACGCGCCGCACATTGGCATCGAGGATGGGCACACGCTCGGAAAAGCAAAAGGACGCGATGGCGCCCGCCGTGGACCGGCCTATGCCGGGCAGCGTGGCCAGATCCTCGGCCCTGCGTGGAAAGGCCCCCCCCCACTCCTGGACCACGGCCTGGGCGCAGCGGTGCAGGTTGCGCGCACGGCTGTAGTAGCCCAGGCCGCTCCACAGCGCCAGCACGGCATCCTGCGGCGCGGCCGCGAGGCTGGCGACATCGGGAAAGGCATCAAGGAAGCGCTGGTAGTAGCCCAGCACGGTGCTCACCTGGGTCTGCTGCAGCATGATTTCAGAGAGCCAGACGCGGTAGGGATCGCGCGTCTGCTGCCAGGGCAGGTGATTGCGTCCATGCGACGCCTGCCACTGCACGACGGGCGTGGCAATCGAGGGAAAGGTCAAGATATCAAGCAGTCAGTGAAGTTTCCTGTGCAGCCTTTGCCAGGCCGGGGAAGGCGGGCGTGGGCGACAGGGGTTGCAGCAGTTCCATGGTGGCCTGTCCCAGCTGCAGCTGCAAGGCCGTGAGCTGTTCGTCGGCGGCCTCGATTTCGGCAATGCGCTCGACCAGGCCCGAAGCCGCATTCTGGATGCGGTCCACCGCTTCGATGCGGCGGGCAAAGCTGCGCTTGCGCTCTTTCAATTGGGCATCCAGCTGGGCCGTGGCGGACTTGCTCCACATGTCCACGTCGTTGGCCGCAGACTCGAAGACCGTGCGCAGACGCATGGCAAGGGCCTTGATCAGCCGCTGGGCAAACGCGGGATTGCTGCGCCTGAGCGCGTGGCCCAGGCCCAGGTACTGGGTGTAGCTGGCCTCGATGCGCTGCAGGTCGCCGCCGAACTCGGTCAGCTCCAGCTGCGCAGGAGCCTGCAGCGAGAAGCCGAACTCGGCATTGAGTTCCTTGAAGGTCGCGCCCAGCATGGACTGGATCTCGCCGGCCTGCGCCTGGGCCCGGGTCGCCACGGTGCGCAGGCGTTCAAAGGTTTCCGCGTAGACCTTGCGCGCGCCCAGCTTCAGGCCGCGCTGCTCCAGCGCCTCCTTGAGATCGACCAGTTCCTGCTTGAGCGCGCTGGAACCGAGCTGGCGGAAGATGTCGCGCAGCATGCGCATGTGCACCAGGCGCACGGCCTGGATCCTGGCGGCGCTGGCATCGAAATCGCGCTGCTCGCTCTCGATGCGGTTGCGCATGGAGGCAATCACGCTGGCGTTCTTGCCGCGCAGGCTGCGCAGCTCGGCCATCTGGTCGTCCAGGTCGCGGCGGCGGATATTGAGCACGCGCTCCACCTCGACCTGCAACTGCTGCACATTGGCCCTGACAGCCGTCTGCAGCACCTTCTGGCGCTGGCCCATGATGCCCTCGGCCAGCATGTTCTCGAACATGGGCAGCCCGCTGGCCTGCAGCAGCGCCTCGTTGCCGGACACCTTGGCCACCAGGCCCTTTTGTGCCGACACGGGCAACACCCGCTCCACAGGCAGGCCCAGCATCTGGGCCGATTCCTGGCGCTGGCGCTGCAGTTGGGCCTGCACCTGCGTCGCGGAGCTGAGGCTATCCCACAGCGTATCTATCTTGTTGAGCACCACCAGTCGCGAATCGGCCAGTGCCTGCTGGCCCGACGCCGCATCGGGCGGCAGCACATGGTCGCGCCAGATGGCCAGGTCGGACTTGGTCACGCCGGTATCGGCCGCCAGCACGAAGACCACGGCATGGGCCTGGGGGATGAGGTTGACGGTCAGCTCGGGCTCGGCACCCACGGCATTCAGGCCGGGCGTATCCAGAATGACCAGCCCCTGCTTCAGCAGGGGATGGGGCATGTTGATCAGCGCGTGGCGCCACATGGGCACCTCCACCAGGCCCTGCTCATCCACGAAGGGATTGCCGCCCTGGTCATCGTCATGCCAGAAGCCCCAGGTTCGCGCCAGATCCACCGACACCTTGCGCACCTCGGCCACCTTGGCCAGCGTGTCGGCAATCTGCTGGGCATTGTTCACATCCAGCGGCAGCTGCAGCCAGGCCTCGGGCCGGGCGCGCCACTGGCCCAGGCTTTCCAGCGATTCGCGCGTATCGATGGGCAGCAGTCGCAGGCTGGGCTGCAGTTCGGCTTCCCAGCCCAGCTCGGCCGGGCACATGGTGGTGCGACCTGCGCTGGCCGGCATGAGGCGGCGGCCGTAGTGGGCGAAGAAGACTGCGTTGATCAGCTCGGACTTGCCGCGGGAGAACTCGGCCACGAAGGCCACCATGACCTTGTCGCCGCGCACCTGGGCTTCCAGCCGCTGCAGCCGCTCCTGCACAGCGACATCCAGCAGCTCCTGGGACTGCAACCATTCGCGCAGCGCATGCAATTGCTGCGCAAAGCCACGGCGCCATGCGCCGTGCTGGTCGAATTGCTCGTTGAATGATGGTCCCACGTGTTTCCCCCGCCATTGCATCGCCAATGCCTGCCGATGCTTAGTGATCGCCTCGACATTGCGCCGCAAGCGTGATGCCTTTTCTCATCAAAATATAGCACCGTCGCCCCGTTTTGCCCGCAGCAGCGCCCCAAGGCCGGCCCCTGGAACGGGGGGATTCAGGGCAAAACATCGTTTATTTACAAATGAAACAATATTTCACCATCAATCCAGCGCGGCTGAGGGGTGATTTTTCAGAAATGTGAGCTTCCCGCACAGACCCGATATGAATCTCGCGCAGACTGGCCTCCACAAGCGTTACGAGACGTTGAGAATTCGCTCCTCTTTTTGAGGCCATCTCACGCTTTCTGACACCGCGCGCAAAAGTAGGTGCTGCGCTGGCCCTGGCGCAGCAGCTGTATGGGCGAGCCGCAATGCGTGCAGGGCTGGCCCTCGCGGCCATACACCTTGGCCTGCAGCTGGAAGTGGCCTGCCATGCCGTCGGGCGCCGAGAAATCACGCAGCGTCGTGCCCCCTTGCTCCACCGCCAGTTCCAGCACGCGGCGAATCTCCTCGAACAGCCGGCGCACCTTGCGCGGCCCCACCTCGCAGGCCGGCTGCGTGGGCGCAATGCGTGCCATGAACAGCACTTCGGACGCATAGATATTGCCCACGCCCACCACCACGCTGCCGCTCAGCAGCAATTGCTTGATGGGCGTACGGCTGGCCTTCAGACCGGCCTTGAAGGTCTCGAACAGGAAGCTGTCATCCAGCGGCTCCATTCCCAGATGGTCCAGCAGCCTGCGCGCCCAGGGATCGTTCTCGGCCGGCACATACATCACCGCACCGAACCGGCGCGGATCGTGCAGGCGCAGCTGGCCCTTGCTGGTGTGCAGATCGAAATGGTCATGCGCGCCCGCCGGAC
Organism: Delftia sp. WSY_7; assembly: GCF_043104845.1. Taxonomy (NCBI): domain Bacteria; kingdom Pseudomonadati; phylum Pseudomonadota; class Betaproteobacteria; order Burkholderiales; family Comamonadaceae; genus Delftia; species Delftia sp. WSY_7. The sequence continues at coordinate 180,296 of NZ_JBICLB010000005.1, forward strand.
CCAGCGGCAGCTCGTGCGGCGCCACGAAACGCAGGCTGCCCGACATGCCCAGATGCAGCATGAGCAGGCCTTCGCTCAGCTGCATCAGCAGGTACTTGCCGCGCCGGCGCACGCTGTGCACCTCGCGCCCGGTCAGAAGCTCGGGGGCAATGCCCAGAGGCCAGCGCAATGGCTTGCCCAGCGCCACGGATTCAATGCGCGCTCCGGCGATCTGCGAGGCGAACGCACGCCGCGTGACTTCTACTTCTGGCAATTCGGGCATGCGATCCGGGTTGTACTGAGGTTGTGCGAAATGCGGGCCGAGGCTTCGATTATTATGATTCGATGGATCATCGCCTTCGCCTTCAGGGACTCGCCGTGGCAGCAGCCCTGGCCATGGGTTCCGCCACTGCCTGGGCACTGCCTGGCAAGACCGCAGCCACCATCGAGACGGAATCCCCGGAACCTCCATCGTCCGCCGCCGCGTCTGCCGAAGAGGAGCGCGCAGCGCTCAACGCCGAACTGTTCTACGAGATCCTGGTCGGCGAAATCGCTGCCAGCGAAGGCGCGCTGGGCGATGCCCAGGCCATGATGATGGAGGCTGCGCGCACCAGCGGCAGCGAGCAGCTGTACCGCCGTGGCACGGAACTGGCGCTGCAGTCGCGCTCCGGTGAGCGCGCACTGGCCAATGCCCGCGCCTGGCTGGACGCCTTTCCCCAGTCACGCGATGCCAACCGCTTCGTGCTCCAGATCCTGGTGGCGCTGAACCGCATCGCCGATACCGGCAGCTATCTCAAGCGCGAGATCGAGGCCACGCCCGCTCCGTCCAAGCCCGCCACCTATCTGGGCATCACCCAGCTCTACAACAACGCCAGCGACAAGGCCCTTGCTGCCGATGTGGTCGAGCAGGCTATGGCCGGCGAAACCGACAATCCGGCCAGCGGCCCGCTGGCCTGGGCCACCATCGGCCACATGCGCCTGGGCGCCGGGCAAAAGGCCGCAGCCATGCAGGCCGTGCAAAAGGCCCAGGCGCTGACGCCCGACACAGGCCCCGTGGCCCTGCTGTCCATGGAGCTGCTGGAAGCCGGCATGCCGGAGGCGGAACCCATCGTCAAGCGCTACCTGGCCAAGAACCCGTCAGCCCAGATGCGCATGGCCTATGCCCGCGTGCTGCTGGGTCAGCAGCGCCTGGACGAGGCCCGGCAGCAACTGGTCTCCATCACCATGGATTCGCCCGACTACGCCGAAGCCTGGGCCACGCTGGCCGCCCTGCAGCTGCAAACGAACGATGTGGGTGCGGCTCAGGCGTCCACCGAGCGCTTCGGCAAGCTCGTGCCGCAGATTCCTGCCGGCGTGGCGCGCAGCGCCGGCCAGTCCCAGTACTACCTGCTGCAATCACAGATCGCTGAAAAGCAAGGCAGGTTCGACGAGGCCGATGCCCTGCTGCGCCGCATCGACGATGCCCCCAACCTGCTGAGCGTGCAGGCGCGCCGAGCGAGCCTGCTTGCACGCCAGGGCAAGCTCAAGGAAGCGCGCGCCCTGATCGAAGCCGTGCCTGCCAGCGGCCCCAGCCAGCAACGGCTCAAGCGCCTGGCCGAAGTGCAGCTGTTGCGCGACGCCAATCAGAATGCCCAGGCCTATGCGCTGCAGGCCGAGCTGCAAAAACAGGACCCCGAAGACGCCGAACTGGCCTACGACACGGCCCTGCTCGCGGAGCGCATCGGCAAGCATGACGAAATGGAGCGGCTGCTGCGCGGCATCATCGCGCGTCGGCCCGACTTCCAGCATGCCTACAACGCGCTGGGCTACTCCTTCGCCGAGCGCGGCATCCATCTGGACGAAGCAGAAAAGCTCGTGGGCAAGGCGCTGGAGATGTCGCCAGGCGACCCCTTCATCACCGACAGCCTGGCCTGGGTGAAATTCCGCCAAGGCAACCTGGACGAAGCGCTCAAGCTGCTTGAAAGCGCCTACGCCTCCCGCCCCGACGTGGAGATCGCGGCGCACCTGGGCGAGGTGCTCTGGGTCAAGGGCGATCGCGAACGCGCGCAGAAGATCTGGCGCCAGGGCCTGGCCTCCAGCCCCGACAACACCACGCTGCGCGACACCCTGCGCCGCCTGGGCGTCTCGCTTTGAGCCGCCGCGCCGTGCCCCACCCCGTGCCCCATCGTTTGCGCCGCATGCTCATACGCCGGCAGCTGTGCGCCACGGCTGCTGCCACGGCGCTACTGACTCTGGCCGGCTGCGCCCTGCCACCCCGCCAGCTCCAGGCCGATGCAGCAGCACCGGCCGCCGCCGGGCACTGGTCGGGCCGACTGGCGCTGCAGGTGGAAGATGCGCAGAACCAATCCTTCAGCGCAGGCTTCGAGCTGCTGGGCACACCCCAGCGCGGCGAGTTGCTGCTGTTCACCCCCCTGGGATCGACGCTGGCACGCCTGCTCTGGGCGCCAGGACAGGCCAGCCTGCAGCAAGGCGAGGACCGCAAGACCTCGGACTCGCTGCCCACGCTGGTGCAAGAGCTGACGGGCAGCGACCTGCCCATCGCCGCCCTGTTCGACTGGCTGCAGGGCCGGGCCACCGCAGCCGCAGGCTGGCAGGTCGATCTCTCCCGCATGGAGCAGGGCCGGCTGTCCGCCCGGCGCCATGACCCGCAGCCGCCGGCAGCGCTGCGCATCGTGCTCGACACACCCTGATTTGCGCCGGGCGCGCCCTCTGCCCCCCCCATCCCGCCGCACCCGCCTCCATCCCTCTCATCCTCTCCAGCCCATGCGCTCGCTCCACGACGTGCCGGCTCCGGCCAAGCTCAACCTGTTCCTCCATATCACCGGCCGCCGAGACGATGGCTACCACCTGCTGCAATCGGTCTTCATGCTGCTGGACTGGCACGACACGCTGCACTTCGACAAGCGCGGCGACGGCAACGTCAGCCGCGAGAACCTCTCGGGCATGGCCCTTCCTGCCGACGACCTCATCATGCGGGCCGCACGCGCGCTGCAGCAGGCCACCGGCTGCAGCCAGGGCGTGCACATAGGCGTGGAAAAGCGCCTGCCGGCACAGGCCGGGATGGGCGGAGGATCGTCGGATGCGGCATCCACCCTCATGGCGCTGAACCGCCTGTGGCAACTGAACCTGACCCGGCGCGAACTGCAGCGCATTGGACTGGGCCTGGGCGCAGATGTGCCCTTCTTTCTGTGCGGCAGCTCCGCCTGGGTGGAGGGCATAGGCGAGCACATCACGCCGCTGGAGCACAGCCATGCCCTGCCGCCCCAGCGGTTCGTGGTGGTCAAGCCCGAGGCGGGACTGGAAACCCTGTCCATCTTCCGCGCCCCCGACCTCAAGCGCGATCATGCCCATGCTACAATCGCCGACTTTGCTGCAGATCACTATGGCTTTGGCCAGAACGACTTGCAGCCCGTCGCCGAAAGGCTGCAGCCTGAAGTGAAAAAAGCCATTGATTGGCTCAAGTCCTTCAAACTGCGTGCTAGAATGACGGGCTCGGGAAGTGCAGTATTTGCACCACTGACGCAAACAATCGACTTCGAGAATGCCCCAGGCATCTGGAATGTCAGAGTTTGCAGGAATCTGCAGGCCCATCCCCTCAAGGATTGGCTCAAAGATGAGAGTTTATAGGCTGTCTGCCTGCGGCAGAGGGCCTGTGTAGGGGAGTCGCCAAGTTGGTAAAGGCACCGGATTTTGATTCCGGCATGCGAGGGTTCGAGTCCTTCCTCCCCTGCCAAACGTCTTTCGCGTCAAGGCAAACCCATCGTACTGGGGCGCTCAATGCATTCACATCATCCTGACATCATGGTCTTCACCGGCAATGCCAATCCTGGCATGGCCGCTGAAATCGTTCAGCACCTCGGCACCACGCTGGGTGCAGCCGACGTGGGTCGCTTCTCCGATGGAGAAGTCGCCGTCGAGATCAAGCAGAACGTGCGTACGCGCGACGTCTTCGTCGTGCAATCGACCTGCGCACCGACCAACGACAACCTGATGGAACTGCTGGTCATGGTGGACGCCCTCAAGCGTGCATCGGCCGAGCGCATCTGCGCGGTGATTCCCTACTTCGGCTATGCCCGCCAGGACCGCCGCCCGCGCTCCACCCGCGTGCCGATCACGGCCAAGGTCGTGGCCAACATGCTGCAGGCCGTGGGTGTCGAGCGCGTGCTGACCATGGACTTGCACGCAGACCAGATCCAGGGCTTCTTCGACATCCCCGTGGACAACATCTATGCCACGCCGGTGCTGCTGGGCGATCTGCGCCAGAAGAACTACGAAGACCTGATCGTTGTCTCGCCCGACGTGGGTGGCGTGGTCCGTGCCCGTGCGCTGGCCAAGCAGCTGGGCTGCGACCTGGCCATCATCGACAAGCGCCGCCCCAAGGCCAACGTCTCCGAAGTCATGCACGTGATCGGCGACATCGACGGCCGCAACTGCGTGATCATGGATGACATGATCGACACCGCCGGCACCCTGGTGAAGGCAGCCGAAGTGCTCAAGCAGCGTGGCGCCAAGAGCGTCTACGCCTATTGCACGCACCCGATCTTCTCGGGTCCGGCCATCGAGCGCATCGGCAACGGCAGTGCACTGGACGAGGTCGTGGTGACCAACACCATTCCTCTGAGCGCCGAAGCCCAGGCTTGCGGCAAGATCCGCCAACTGTCCGTGGCCCCCCTGATTGCCCAGACAATCCAGCGGATTTCCACCGGCGATTCGGTGCTGAGCCTGTTCTCCGAATAAAATATCGGCCCCTGTGGTCTGAACCAGCAAACCTCCTTCGGGAGGTTTGCGCGTTCCGGGATGGTTTCAGGACCATCCCGGGACACCGCAAGAGCAGCCTGTTCCGCACGGGGCAGGCGTTCTTTTATCAACGGATGAGGCTGGTCGCGGTCCATCCATCTAGGAGTTAGTTATGCAATTCGTCGCTTTTGAGCGCGCCAAGCAAGGTACGGGTGCGAGCCGCCGTCTGCGCAATTCGGGCAAGGCCCCTGGCATCGTCTACGGCGGTGCTGCCGAAGCCCAACTGATCGAGATCGATCACAACGCCCTGTGGCACGCCCTGAAGAAGGAAGTGTTCCATTCCAGCGTTCTGGACATGGAAGTCAACGGCCAGACCTCCAAGGTCGTGCTGCGCGACGTGCAATTCCACCCCTACAAGCAGCTGATCCTGCACGTGGACTTCCAGCGCGTTGACGACAAGACCAAGGTTCACCTGAAGGTGCCGCTGCACTTCGAAGGCATGGAACAGTCCCAGGCCGTCAAGGTCGAGAACTGCACCATCACTCCCCTGATCCATGAACTGGACGTGGTGTGCATGCCCGCCCAACTGCCCGAGTTCATCAAGGTGGACCTGAGCGGCCTGACCTCCAAGTCGACCCTGGGCCTGCAGAACGTCAAGCTGCCCAACGGCGTGAAGGCTGTGGTGCGCGGCTCCAACAAGAACCCGGCCCTGATCTCCATCAAGCTGCCCGAAGTGGCTCCTGATGCATCCGCAGCTCCCGCAGCGGCCCCGGCCGCTCCGGCAAAGAAGGGCAAGAAGTAATTCTTGGCTTTCCCTTGCGGCGGCTGCGGCTGCCGCAACCTGCAAAAGGCCCACCTCGCGTGGGCCTTTTGCATGGTGAACACCATCGCCTGCCTGCTGAGGCCGCCATGGAGATAATCGCCCGATGATCAAATTGTTTGTCGGCCTGGGCAATCCCGGGCCGGAGTATGAGGACACCCGCCACAACGCGGGTTTTTGGTGGATAGATGCGCTGGCGCGCGAACTCAAGGTCCACCTGGTGCCCGAGCGCAGCTACTTCGGCCTCATGGCCCGCGCCAGCGTGCGTGGCGAGAGTGTCTGGCTGCTCGAGCCGCAGACCTTCATGAACCTGTCCGGCAAATCGGTGGGCGCGCTGGCGCGCTTTTTCAAGATCCAGCCCGAGGAGGTCCTCGTGGTCCATGACGAACTGGACTTCGCCCCAGGCCAGGTCAAGCTCAAGCGCGGCGGCAGCCACGGCGGCCACAACGGCCTGCGCGATATCCATGCCCAGCTGGGCTCGGCCGACTACTGGCGGCTGCGCATCGGCATAGGCCACCCGGGGCACAAGGCCGAAGTCGCCAACTGGGTGCTCAAGAAGCCCGCGCCCGACCAGCGCCAGCTGATCGAGGACAGCATTGCCCATTCGCTCAAGGCCTGGCCCGAGCTGCAGGCGGGCGACATGGACAAGGCGACCTTGCTGATCCACACCACCAAGCCTCCACGCCCCAAGCCCGTGCGCCCGGCCACAGCCGAGAGCGACAAGGGCTGAGCGATCAGGAAGCGGCGGGAGCCTGGGATTGCAGACGCAGGTATTTCTGCATCAGCGTCTCGCGGTCTTCCACGTGGGCGGGATTCACGGGAATGCAGGCCACGGGGCAGATCTGCACGCACTGGGGTTCATCGAAATGCCCCACGCATTCCGTGCACTTGCTGTGCTCGATCTCGTAGTACTCCTCGCCCATGGAGATTGCATCGTTGGGGCACTCGGGTTCGCAGACATCGCAGTTGATGCATTCGTCGGTGATCATCAAAGCCATGGCAGGTCCCTCGCAAGCGCACGCCACGCTCCGGGCCGGGCAGGCCCTTGCACCCCGAACGGGCCTTGCAGCAAGGTGGCATCAGTCATTGCGCCATTATCCTGCCCCCTTCATACGCATGAAGGCTGCACGGGCAAGCATACGCGCCGGATCGGCACGGAGCGATGCACCTTCAAAGGCCGCTATGCTGCGCGCATGGGCCGTGCGCATTACCATTCGGGCCCGCCAAGAACCACCCACACACATTCCGCCGACGTGACAGCCCAACACCGTGCCAAGGCCGACTGCCCATGAGCGTCTTCCTGCTCAAGCGCCTGCTGATGCTGGCAGCCACGCTGCTGGGCGCCTCGGCCGTGGTGTTCGGCGTGCTGGAAGTGCTGCCCGGCAATGCGGCCCAGACGCTGATGGGGCCCGATGCCGCCCCCGAGGCCGTGCAGGCGCTGGCCGAGCAGCTGGGACTGGACCAGCCAGCCTGGCAGCGCTACCTGCAGTGGCTGCAGGGGCTGCTGCATGGCGACATGGGACTGAGCTACGCCTACAGCACACCGGTCAGCGATCTGGTGCTGGAGCGCCTGGCAGTGACCGCCCCGCTGGCCGTGATGGCCATGCTCATCACCACCGTGCTGGCCCTGGCAGCGGGCATCTATGCCGCCTCGCGCCACAACCGATGGGGCGACCTGGGCGTCATGGGCCTGGCGCAGATCGGCATTGCCATCCCCAATTTCTGGTTCGCCATCCTGCTGATCCTGGTGTTCTCGGTGAAGCTGCAATGGTTTTCCGCAGGCGGCTTCCCAGGCTGGCGCGAGGCCGATGGCGGCGGCGTCCTGCCCGCACTGCAGGCCCTGCTGCTGCCGGCGATCTCGCTGGCCGTGGTGCAGGCGGCCATCCTGGCGCGCATCACGCGCTCGGCCGTGCTGGAAGTGCTGCGCGAGGACTTCGTTCGCACGGCCCGCGCCAAGGGCCTGCCGCGCCGCGCCGTGCTCTGGGGCCACGTGCTGCGCAATGCCATGATTCCCGTGCTCACGGTCATGGGGCTGCAGTTTGCCCAGTTGCTGGCCGGCACCATCGTGGTGGAGAACGTGTTCTACCTGCCGGGCCTGGGCCGGCTGATCTTCCAGTCCATCGCCAACCGCGACCTCATCGTCGTGCGCAACTGCGTGCTGCTGCTGGCGGCCATGGTGGTGGTCATCAACTTCATCGTGGATGTGCTGTACGCAGCCATTGATCCACGCATCGAGGCCAGCGACATATGAGCCAGCCAGGCAACCCTGTTTCGCCGACCGCTGCGCCACCGGGCCACCGGCCCACGCGGGCGGTCACCCTCAGCAGGCCGGCCAGCCTGGGCCGGCGCATGCTGGGCCACCGCAGCTTCATGCTGGGTGCCATGCTGACCGCGCTGCTGCTGCTCACCGCGCTGCTGTCCTTGTGGTGGACGCCGGGCTCGGCCTACGACATGGACCTGGATGCCAAGCTGGCCGCAACCGGCAGCCTGCACTGGCTGGGCACCGATGCCTACGGGCGCGATGTGGCCTCCCTGCTGTTCCTGGGCGCGCGCAGTTCCATCCTGGTCGGCGTGATCGCCGTGGGCATCGGGCTGTCGATGGGCGTGGTGCTGGGACTGGTCGCCGCGGCCTGCCGGGGCTGGGTGGAAGAGGCCATCATGCGGCTGGCCGATTTCAGTTTCGCCTTTCCTGCGCTGCTATCGGCCATCATGCTCACGGCCGTGTTCGGCGCGGGCATCGTCAACGCCATCATTGCCATCGGCATCTTCAACATTCCCACCTTTGCGCGCATCACGCGGGCATCGGCCAAGGCGGTCTGGGCACGTGAATACGTGCTGGCTGCACGCGCCTGCGGCCATGGCCGCGCCAGCATCACCTGGCGCCATGTGCTGCCCAACATCCTGCCCGTGCTGGTGGTGCAGGCCACCATACAGTTCGCGCTGGCCATTCTGGCGGAGGCCGCCCTGTCCTATCTGGGCCTGGGCACGCAGCCGCCGCAGGCCTCCTGGGGCCGCATGCTCAGCGAGGCCCAGACCCTCATGTTCCAGGCCCCGCTGCTGGCCGTGTGGCCGGGCCTGGCCATTGCACTGTCCGTGCTCGGGCTCAACCTGCTGGGCGACGGGCTGCGCGATCTGCTCGACCCGCGCCTGTCGCGCCAGCGCTGAGGAAGACACGCGCCATGCCCCTGCTCGAAGTCTCCGGCCTCACCATCACCTTGCAGACCCCGCGCGGCCGCGCGCGTGCCGTGCAGAACCTGGAATTCATCCTGGAGCGCGGCGCCACGCTGGGCCTGATCGGCGAGTCGGGCTGCGGCAAGTCGCTGACCGCCCTGGCGCTGATGGGCCTGCTGCCGGAGCATGCGCAGGTGGACGGCAGCATCCGGCTCAACGGCCAGGAGCTGCTGGACATGGACGAGCGCGCGCTGTGCCGCCTGCGCGGCAACCGCATGGCCATGGTGTTTCAGGAGCCCATGACGGCCCTCAACCCCGTGCACGGCATCGGCCGCCAGGTGGCCGAGCCGCTGCGCCACCACCAGCGCCTGGGCCGCCAGGCCGCGCGCGAGCGCGCAGTGGCCCTGTTGGAGCGCGTGGGCATTGCCCGCGCAGCCCAGCGCTTTGATGACTATCCGCACCAGTTCTCGGGCGGCCAGCGCCAGCGCATCACCATCGCCATGGCCCTGGCCTGCGGGCCCGACCTGCTGATCGCCGACGAACCTACCACGGCGCTGGACGTGACCGTGCAGCAGCAAATTCTCGATCTGCTGCAGGAACTGGTGGCCGAGCACTCCATGGCCTTGCTGCTGATCTCGCACGATCTGGGAGTGATCGCGCAAAACGTGGAGCAGCTGCAGGTGATGTACGGCGGCACCGTGGTCGAAAGCGGCATGACCGAGGCCATCTTCGCGCGCCGCGCCCATCCCTACACGCGCGGCCTGTTCGCCGCCAGGCCGCAGCTGGAGCCTTCGGGACCAGGCCACCAGCCGCCGGCGCGGTTGCCCACCATTGCCGGCACCGTGCCCGAGCTGGTGGACCTGCCAGCCGGCTGCGCCTTCGCGGGCCGCTGCAGCTATACCGAGCCCACCTGCCACAGCGAGCGCCCGCGCGCCCTGATGCTGGAGCGCCCGCAGCGGCCCACGCCCACTGCCCTGCAGGCCTGGGCACAGCCGCATGTGGTGCGCTGCCTGCGCTCCGAGGCCATTGCGCCGGGCATGCATACGCAGGGCCGCAGCACATGACGGAGCACGACCGCCAGGCACCGGCCGCTGCCGATCCGCCCCTGCTGCAGGTGACGGACCTGGCCCGCAGCTACCGGCTGCCACGCCGCTCGTTGTGGCGTGCGCCGGAGCAGGTGCATGCGCTGCGCGGCGTGGATTTCACGCTGACGGCGGGGCGCAGCCTGGGCGTGGTGGGCGAGTCGGGTTCCGGCAAGTCCACGCTGGCACGCCTGGTCATGGCGCTGGACACTCCCAGCGCCGGCAGCGTGCAGCTGCTGGGCCAGGATCTGCACCGGCTCGGCAACCAGGCACTGCGCATGGCGCGCCGCGATTTCCAGATGGTGTTCCAGGATCCTTACGGTTCGCTGGACCCGCGCATGACGGTGGAACACATCGTCTGCGAGCCCCTGACCGCCCAGCCTGCACCGCCCGAGCGCGCAGCCCGGCGCGACCTGGCCCGCGCCACGCTGGAGCAGGTCGGGCTGCGCGTGCAGGACCTGGACAAGTACCCGCATGAATTCTCGGGCGGCCAGCGCCAGCGCATCGCCATTGCACGCGCCCTGGTCACGCGGCCCCGCCTCATCGTGGCCGATGAGCCCGTGAGCGCCCTCGACGTCTCGGTGCAGGCCCAGGTACTGAACCTGCTGCGCGATCTGCAGCAGCAGCTGGGCCTGTCCTACCTGTTCATCAGCCACGACCTGGCCGTGGTCCAGCACCTGTGCGACGACGCCATCGTGCTGAGCGAAGGCCGCATCGTCGAGCGCGGGGCTCCGCAGCAACTGTTCCACGCCCCGCAGCATCCCTACACCCAGGCCCTGGTACGGGCCGTGCCACGCATCGCCCTGCAGCACCGCGCCTGAAAGCCGAAAGCTGACAACCACCGGAGCGGACCGGGCCCTCATGGCCACGCGCACGCGCGCCCTGGTGTAAAAACACTGCTGCAGGCCGCAGCCAGCGGCCCATGACCCATCTGCAAGAATTTCCGGAGACCTGTTCATGTTCAATCGCCGTTCCCTGCTGGCCAGCTCCGCTGCTGCCGGCCTGCCCCTGCTGATGCCCTGGCCTGCGCTGGCCCAGGGCCGCAAGGACAGTGTCACGCTGGCGATGACGCTGGAGCCGCCGGGACTGGACCCCACGGCCGGCGCCGCATCGTCCATTGGCGAGATCGTGCTCTACAACCTGTTCGAGACGCTGACCAAGATCAATCCGGACGGCAGCGTCTCCCCGCTGCTGGCCGAAAGCTGGGAGGTCTCGCCCGACCTCAAGACCTACACCTTCCGCCTGCGCAAGGGTGTGAGTTTCCAGAACGGCGAGCCCTGCAACGCCCACAGCGTGAAGTACTCCTTCGACCGCGCGGGCGACGACAAGAGCACCAACAAGGACAAGCGCACCTTCGCCGGCCTGTCCACGCGCGTGGTGGATGACCACACGGTGGTCGTCACCAACAAGGACATCGACCCCGACTTCCTCTTCGTGCTGGGGCAGGCGACCTCCATCATCGTGGAGCCCAAGAGCGCTGCCACCAACGCCACGCGCCCCGTGGGCACGGGCCCCTACCAGCTGGGCAACTGGAACAAGGGCGCCTCGGTCACGCTCACGGCCTGGCCCCGGTACCGCACGGCCCCCGGCCTGCGCATTCGCCGTGCCACCTTCCGCTTCATCTCCGACCCTGCAGCCCAGGTGGCCGCACTGCTGGCCGGCGATGTCGACGCCTTCCCGCGCGTCACGCCGCGCAGCGTGGCCCAGTTCAAGGCCAACGGGCGCTTCCAGGTCGTGGTCAGCGGCTCGCGGGCCAAGACCATCCTGGCCATGAACAACGCGCGCAAGCCCTTGAACGATGCGCGGGTGCGCCGCGCCATCGCCGCCGCCATCGACCGCAAGGCCGTCATCGACGGCGCGGGCGACGGCTACGGCCTGCCCATTGGCAGCTACTACGTGCCCACGGCCTTCGGCTACGTGGACACCACGGGCATCAACCCCTTCGACGTGGAAAAGGCCAAGGCGCTGCTGGCCGAGGCCGGCGTCAAGACGCCGCTGGAGCTGACCATGACCCTGCCGCCCACGCCCTACGCGCGCCAGGGCGGCGAGGTGATTGCCGCGCAGCTGGCCAAGATCGGCATCCGAGCCAAGCTGCAGAACGTCGAATGGGCGCAGTGGCTGTCGGGCACCTACACGCTCAAGAACTACGACCTGACGCTGATCTCCCATGTCGAGCCCTTCGACCTGGGCAACTTCGCCAAGCCCGACTACTACTGGGGCTACCAGTCGTCCCAGTTCAACGAGCTGTACGACAAGATCAAGAACGCCTCGCGCCCCGCCGACCGCTCGCGCCTGCTGGGCGATGCGCAGCGCCTGCTGGCCCAGGATTGCGTGCATGCCTTCCTCTACACGCCGCAATGGGTCACCGTGGCCAACAAGAACCTGCGCGGACTGTGGAAGGACATGCCCGTCTTCGTCAACGATCTCTCCGCACTGTCCTGGGCCACCTGAACCGCGCACAGGCTGAGCCACAGGCGACAGGCGCGCCGGTGGCACCGGGCCACACTGCGCCAGATCTGCCGCAAGAACCGCCATCTTCGAGGAAGCCGCGATGACTGGAACGACACAGGCCCTGCACGACCTGCCCGCCCATGCGCTGCTGCGCGCCTACCGGGACCGCAGCCTCTCGCCCGTCGAGGTCATGCACGACCTGCTGGCCCATGTGCAGCGCTGGGAGCCGGCCCTGCACGCCACCTACCTGCTGCGCCCCGAGGCCGCCCTGGCCCGGGCCCGCGAGAGCGAGGCCCGCTGGCTGCGCGGCGAGCCGGCCGGCCTGCTCGACGGCGTTCCCGCCACGGTCAAGGACAACATCGCCACGCGCGGCGATCCCACGCCCGTGGGCACGGCCGCCATGCCGCAGGTCGCGGCCCCGCTGGATGCCCCACCCGCAGCGCGCCTGCGCGAGGCAGGCGCCATCCTTTTCGCCAAGACCACCATGCCCGACTACGGCATGCTGTCGTCCGGCCTGTCCTCGCTGCACGGCAACACCTTCAACCCCTGGGATCCGGACAAGACGCCGGGCGGCTCCAGCGCCGGTGCGGGCGCCGCTGCGGCGGCCGGCTACGGGCCGCTGCACGTGGGCACGGACATCGGCGGCTCCATCCGCCTGCCGGCGGGCTGGTGCGGCATCTTCGGCCTCAAGCCCAGCCTGGGCCGCGTGCCCATAGACCCGCCCTACACCGGCCGCTGCGCAGGTCCCATGACCCGCAGCGTGGCCGACGCCGCGCTGATGATGCAGGTGCTGTCCCTGCCCGATGCACGCGACAGCATGGGCCTGCCGCACCAGGAGATTGCATGGGACAGCTTCGACATGGACCCTGCCCAGGTGCGCGGCCTGCGCATAGGCCTGCTGCTGGATGCCGGCTGCGGCCTGCCCCTGCAGCCCCGCGTGCGCGCCGTGGTGGAGCAGGCTGCGGACTTGCTGGAATCGGCCGGCGCGCACATCGAGCGCATCGAGCCCTGGCTCACCCGCGACATGCTCGACGGCCTCGACCATTTCTGGCGCATGCGATCACATGTGGAAATGCAGTCGCTGACGGATGCGCAGCGCCGCGTGATCCTGCCCTTCATCCGCGAATGGGCCGACAGTGCCGCGCCACTGACAGCCACGCAGCTGTTCGTGGCCAGCCAGCAGTCGCACCTTCTGCGCACGGCCACGGTGCGGGCCACGGCGGCCTACGACTACGTGCTGTCACCCGTGGCGCCGATCACGGCCTTCCCGGCCCACCTGCCCAGCCCCACCAACGACCCGCTGCGGCCGCTGGAGCACATTGCCTTTACCGTGCCCTACAACATGTCCGAACAGCCCGCCGCATCCGTGCCCTGCGGGCATGACGGGCAGCTGCCCATAGGCGTGCAGATCGCAGGCCGCCGGTTCGACGACCTGGGCGTGCTCCGGCTCAGCCGGGTGCTGGAGCAGTTGCGCCCACCCCAGCCCGCCTGGCCACAGCCCGTTCAGTCGGGCCAGGACCGGGCGCAGACTGCATCGGCTACTCCAGCCTGATTCCCGCCTCCTTCACGATGCGCGCCCAGCGCGGCATGTCGCGCGCCATGACGGAGGCCAATTCCTCGGGCGTGCCGCCCACCGGGCGCAGGCCCATGGAGGCCAGGCGGCCGCTGAGTTCGGGCGTGGCCACGATGCGCCGCACCTCCGCCGAGAGCCGGTCCACGATGGGCCGCGGCGTTCCCGCCGCCACGAAGGTGGCGAACCAGCCATTGGCCTCGAAGCCGGCCAGGCCCAGCTCGGCAAACGTGGGCACCTCGGGCAGCGCCGGGTGGCGCTGCATGCCGGTGATGGCCAGGATGCGGATCTTGTCCGACTTCAGGTGCGCATTGGCCGAAGACACATCGATGAAGCCCGACGACAGCTGCCCGCCCAGCACGTCGTTGACCAGCGGCGCCGCACCCTTGTAGGGAATCAGCGCCAGGTCCAGCCCGGCCCTGGCGCGCAGCAGCTCGCCATGCATGTGCGAGGAGGTGCCGTTGCCGTAATTGCCGTTGCTGTACTTGCCCGGATGGGCCTTGACCAGGGCGATGAATTCCTGCAGCGTCGTGGCCGGCACGTCGCGCGGCACCACGAACAGGTCCGAGGACAGGGCCACCTGCGATACGGGGGCAAAGTCCTTGAGCACGTCATAGGGCATCCTGGCGTACAGCGCAGGCGACTGGATCATGGCCGTGATCCCCAGCAGCAGCGTGTAGCCGTCTGGCGGCGACTTGGCCACCACGTCGCCGCCGATGATGCCGCTGGAGCCCGGCCGGTTCTCCACCACCACGGGCTGGCCCCAGGCCTGGCTCAGTTGCTGGGCAATGATGCGCCCGATGATGTCGGTGCCGCCGCCTGCCGGGTAGGGAATCACCATGCGCAGCGGCTTGGACGGGTAGGCACCGCCTGCCGGCTGTGCAAAGGCGATCGGCGATGCCGTTCCCAGGGCGGCACCCAGTGAGGCGCTGGCAGCGCATGCCAGCGCCGCCCGCAGGCAGCCGCGTCGGCTCGATTCCATGGCTTGTCTCCTTGTCCTTCGGTGCTCCGCCCTCGTTGGCGGGGCGGTGTGCCCTGCCGCAGTGGCAGGGTCCATGGACAGTGTGGCCACCAGGCCTTCAGCCACCAATCGCCGATCGTCTCAAAATGATTGGCAAAAAAGATCAGCGGCCGCGATGCTGGGCCTGCCGGTAGGCGCCCGGCGGCAGGCCGGTCCAGCCCTTGAAGGCGCGGTGGAAGGTGCTGGCCTCGGCAAACCCCACGCGCGCGGCGATATCGGCCAGCGTCAGCTCCGGCCGGTTCAGCAGCTCGATGGCCGCGTCGCGGCGCAGGTCGTCCTTGAGGGATTGGAAACCCAGGCCTTCGTCGCGCAGGCGGCGGCGCAGCGTCTGCGGCGTCATGGACAGCGCGGCGCCCACCTGCTCCAGCGAAGGCAGCTCGCCCGCCAGATCGCGGCGCAGCAGGCGGCGGATGCGCTCGCCCAGGCGCGTGCGGTCGCGGTAGCGGATGACCAGGCCCATGGCCGCCTGGTCCAGGAATTCGGCCAGGCTCTCAGGGGTCTGCACCACGGGCAGCTCCAGCCAGCGCGCATCGAACTCCAGCCCCGTGAAGTCGCGGTCGCGCTGCAGCGGCGCCAGGAACAGGCGCTGCGCCTCCGTGCCATACGGCATGCTGGCGCCGGCCGGCGCGCACACGCCCGTCAGCTCTATCCTGCGCGACACCAGCCACGACATGACGCCATAGCCCAGAAAGCAGAAGGACCGCTCGGCATAGGCCAGCGGCGCATCGCGCTCGCGCAGCGACACCATGGCGATGCGGGCCACGCCGTCCACGACCTGCAGCCGGGGCGCGAAGTCGCGCAGCACCAGGCGGTAGAAACGCAGCCCGGCCTGCAATGCCTCGCCCAGCGTGCGGCAGGGCAGCATGGTGCGGCAGGCCTGGGCAAAACTGCCCACGGGCAGCGGATGGCGGCACAGGCCCCACAGCTCGTCGCGGCAGACGCGGCGCAGCACGCGGATCAGCGCCGCGTACTGCGCCTGGGTCACGCGCGACAGCGGCGCATCCAGCAGAGCAGGCGCAATGCCGGCGCGGCGCAGGATGGCTGGCACATCCATGCCATTGCGCTGCACGCCCTGCACGATCTGCAGGACCTGGACGATGGCAATGGTGTGGGCCGTGGTCTGTGGCATGGGTTGGATGAGGACGCCGCTGCTCATGGCGCCAAGGGGCGTGAGCGAAAAAGCATGGAGGGACTGTGCCACGGCCCCGCACTAGTGTGAACAGGCCCTAGCGCTGCACCAGCGCCAGCCGCACCGCCATGCCCAGGAACACCAGCCCGGCCACGCGGTTGAGCCAGTTCTGCGCACGCACGGATCGCTGCAGCAGCACGCCGAACCAGCCCGAGCAGCATGCGATGGCACCGAACACCAGCAGCGCCGCCAGCATGAACACGCAGCCCAGCACCATCACCTGCGTGGCCACGCCGCCGCGCGCGGGGTCCGCGAACTGCGGCAGAAAGGCCAGGAAGAAGATCAGCACCTTGGGGTTGGTGAGGTTCATCACCACGCCACGCCCCACCCAGCGCAGCGCCCGTGCGGGGGTCAGCGGGTCGGCTGCGCCGGCCTGCGGCATCTCGCCCGGCCGGGCCACGGCGCGCAGCACACCCCAGGCCAGCCAGGCCAGGTAGGCGGCGCCGCACAGCTTGATGGCGGTGAACAGCAGGGGCGACGCAGCCACCAGCGCCGCCAAACCCAGCGCAACCGCCGCCGTATGCACCACCAGCCCCAGGCACAGGCCCAGTACCACGCACAGGCCCACGCGCCAGCCGCGCTGGGCCGATTGCATGAGCACGAACAGGTTGTCAGGCCCCGGGCTCAGGCCCAGCAGCACGGCCACGCCGAAAAAGGCCAGCAAGGTTTCAAAGGTGGGCATCGCTTGTCTCTTCCCGATTCGAGTATTTCAGTGCGGCGCAGATCAGGCCTGGGCCGTGACGATCCAGCCTTCCAGCGGGTCCAGGTCGTGCGGCAACCCGTAGAGCGCATCGCCCTGCGCATGGCGGGCCGCAGCCCAGGCGGCCTGCAGCATGCAGATTGCGGCGTCCAGCCGGTCTCCGCTGCCGTCCGCCAGCAACTGGTTGCGGGTTTCTTCGGCGTCGATACGCAGGCGCAACGCCAGCGGGTTGTCGCCGCGCTCCAGCGCCGCCAGCAATTGCACGCGCGCCTGATGGCGTTCGGGCGTTTGCCGTGCGGGTTCGTCGCTTTTGTAGCTGAGGCGGCCGATCACGGCGCGCGCCAGCATGCCCGGGTAGGCTTCCAGCGCCACGCGGCGCGCATCGCCTTTGCCGGGAGGCTGCAGGCCCGGCAGGTGCACGCCGGCCGCGCGCAGCAAGGGCAGCCCGGCATGCAGCATGTAGGCCACGGGCGGGTTCACCCATTTCATGGAAGGGCTGGCACCGGCAGGCCCGTCCGTGGCCCGGTGCGCGAACTTTCCGCCTGCGGGCCGCGCCGCGCAAAAGGCCTTGAACTGCTCGCGTATGGCCTGGCGCGTGAGGCCGGCGTAGTGGTCCATGCAGGCCGCCCATTCCGTGGGCCAGCACAGCTGCTCCACCAGTTCGCGCGGCAGGGCAAAAGGCAGGTCGAAACCGCCCACCCAGGCTGACTGCGCCGAATCGGCAGGCCGGGCCAGCCAGGCGGCCCAGGCGTCCAGCGAGGCGAACTCCAGCAAATCCTGCAGGACCACCGTGTCCCCAGCCAGCAGGCGGCCCAGGGCCATGGTGATGGGCTTGCGCGCCGTAGGTCGGCTGCTGAAATCGCAGCCCAGTACCCGCATTGCCGCCATGGTGCTCAGCCCAGGCCCAGCGCCGTCACACCGACGGCAATGCACACGGCGCCCGCAATGCGTGCCAGGCGATCGCCTTCGCGCAGCATGTGCCCGCCGATCAGCGCCGCGAACAGCATGGAGACTTCGCGCGCAGGCGCCACGTGCGACATGGGCGCATCCTGCATGGCGTAGAGCACCAGCACGTAGGCGATGGGGCTGATCAGCGCCACCAGGGCCGCGAAGCGCCACTGCGCGCGCCACAGATGCCGGGCCGTGGGCAGGTCGCGCAGCACCACGGGCGCCAGCAGGAACACGCGCACGAAGTTGCCCATGTAGTCGATGAGGATGGGCGACATCAGCAGCAGCTTCACGCCATAGCCGTCCACCACGGTGTAGCTGGCGATGAAGGCGCCCGTCAGCAGGCCGTACCACAGGCCCATCCTGAGCCGTTCGCGGGCTTCGGGATCATGGCGCGCGCGCAGCAGGCCGGGGCCTCCCGCGATCAGGAAGACGCCGACCACCACGCCGACAATGCCCAGCACGCCCAACGAGGAAATCCGCTCACCCAGAAAGAGGATGGCCACCATGGACGACAGCAGCGGCCCCGAGCCGCGCGCCAGCGGATAGACCACGGTGAGGTCCGCGCTGCGGTAGCCGCGCAGCAAGGTCACGTAGTAGGCCACGTGCAGCAGGCCGCTGGCCAGCACCACCAGCCATTCGTTGCGGCCCCATGTGGGCACCACATCGCGCCCCACCCACCAGCCCAGCGGCGCCCAGATCACCATCATGATGACCGAGGTGAAGAAGGCAAAGCGCGAATCACCGCCCGCCTTCTTGGCCACGATGTTCCAGCCGGCATGGATGAGGCCGGCAATGATGATCAGGGCAAAGGCTTGCAGCGACATGGGCAGGTCCGGGGAAAGCGGGGCGTGGCGCGGGAAAGAAAAAAGGCCGCGCACTGCGCAGCCTGGGGTGTTGTGTGAGGCGTCCGGGGACGCCACCCCGGGGATTTACTTGCGGCTGGACACCAGCGAGAGGAACTCGCGGCGCAGTTCCGGGTTGGTGAGGAAGGCGCCGCGCATGACGGAGTTCAGCATCTTGCTGTCCATCTCGCGCACACCGCGCCAGGACATGCAAAAGTGCGAAGCCTCCATGACCACGGCCAGGCCGTCGGGGCGGGTCTTGTCGAGGATCAGGTCGGCCAACTGGATGATGGCCTCTTCCTGGATCTGGGGACGGCCCATGATCCAGTCCACCAGCCGCGCGTACTTCGACAGGCCGATGACATTGGTGTTCTTGTTGGGCAGCACGCCGATCCAGATCTTGCCGATCACCGGGCACAGATGGTGGCTGCAGGCGCTGCGCACCGTGATCGGGCCGACGATCATCAGCTCGTTGAGGTGCTCAGCGTTGGGGAATTCGGTGATGGCGGGCTGCGCCACATAGCGGCCCCGGAACACCTCGTTGACATACATCTTGGCCACGCGGCGCGCCGTGGCGCGCGTGTTGTGGTCGTGCGTGGTGTCGATGACCATGCTGTCGAGCACGCCCTGCATCTTTTCCTGGACTTCGTCGAGCAGTTGCTCGAGTTCACCGGGCTCGATGAATTCGGAGATGTTGTCGTTCGCATGAAAGCGCTTTTGCGCCTGCTTCAGTCGTTCGCGGATCTTGACCGAGACGGGGGTGCCCTCGGCCTGGCTGTCTTGTTTCATGTCGACGAGTTCTCTGAACATGGCTGGCATGGTAACAGCGAAACCCGCAGCATGGCACGCAAGGGATTTTCCACCCAAACGCAGGTTCTGCCCGCCCCGAAAGCTATCAATTCAATAGCAAAAGAGTGGCGTGTGTCAGAGCGGCCAGGGCTAGAGGCGGAATTCCGCAATCAGCGGCAGATGGTCCGACATGCGCCACCAGATGCGCCCCTTGGGCACATGCAGGCCCAGCGGCGTGAGGCCGCGCACATAGACGTGGTCCAGCTGGGCCAGCGGCAGGCGCGAAGGATAGGTGGGCACGCTGGGCAATTCGTCGTATTCGTACAGGCCGAAACCGCCCAGCATGCGCTTGATCTGGCCACCCCAGTCGTTGAAGTCGCCAGCCACCACCACGGGCGCGCCCGGCGGCACCTCTCGCTCGATGAAGCGCTTGAGCTGGGAGACCTGGCGCACGCGGCTGCCGGGGATCAGCCCCAGGTGCACCACGATGGTGTGCACGCGCCGGTTCTGCACTTCCACCTCCACATGCAGCAGGCCACGCTGCTCGAAGCGGTGGTCGGAGATGTCCTCGTGCTGGTGGCCCACCACGGGCCAGCGGGTGAGCAGCGCGTTGCCGTGCTCGCCGTGGCGGGTGTAGGCGTTGGTGCGGTAGACGGCCTCATAGCCCAGGGGAGCCAGATACTCCGCCTGCGATACCTGGGGCCAGCGCTCGAAGTACGCAGCCTCCTTGTGGTTCATCTTGCGCACTTCCTGCAGGCAGACGATGTCGGCATCGAGCTGCTCCACGGCGTGGCCCAGGTTGTGGATTTCAAGGCGGCGCGCGGGACCCATGCCCTGCACGCCCTTGTGGATGTTGTAGGTCGCGACGCGCAGTATCGACGGGCCGGGGTCCACCTGATGGGAATTCGCGTTTTCAGTCATGGCGGTTCGGGAACGCAGGTGAGGGGTTCAGTCCGGCTTCGTTGGGGAAAAACGTGGAAGCAGCAAGATGGCCTCCGCATTGGACGGTGAATAGCAGCGCTGGGCAGCCTCACGCCAATGATGCCAAGCAGATGCGGTATGTTCCCTCGGATTCAAGAACACAGGGGTGTAGGACGGAATCCGCAGCCCGAAAACCCTCTCGCGGTTGTGCCATACACCGGGCGCATAGCGGTGCTGCCAGGCAGGGTAGATGGTGTAGATGTTCTCCAGCGCCCAGTCCTGCAGCAGGCAGCCGGGCGCCTCGGCATCGATGCCGGTTTCTTCCCGCACCTCGCGCACCGCGGTCTCGCGCCAGGACTCGCCCTCATGGTCCTTGCTGCCCGTCACCGACTGCCAGAACTCCCCGCCCTCAGGCGCCGGTGCCGTGCGACGCATCAGCAGCACCTGCCCGTCATCACGGTGGATGACGACCAGCACCGACTCGGGGATCTTGTGGCCGGCCATGGCTGGCTTCAGTTCCTGCCCTGCCCGGCCTTGGTGGCCACCGGCGGTGGCAGCTCCTTGGCCTGCAGCGCGCGCACCTGGAAGACCAGCTGGTTGTGCGCATCCAGAAAGGCAGCGGCGATGACCTTGCCCTCGTTGGTATTGCTCCAGCCCGCGCCCGCAGCGCCCAGGCGGCCCAGCACCATGCCGCCCACGCCCAGATCGGTGGTGCGGGCTGCACCCGTGGCAGCGGCCACCTGCTCGGTGGTTTCGTTGTCCGACAGCAGCAGCGCGGTCTGCGCCTCCTTGAACTTGACCTGCTCGACCAGGCCGGCCAGCCCTGCAATGTCTCGCAGCACCGGGATCATGGCGACCACGCCGGCCAGCCCGCGGCCCGCGTCCTGCTCGCTGAAGGTCAGGCTGGGCGTCAGCGTGTACTGGGCCTCGTAGCCCCGGCCCTTGCGCACCGTGGAGTTCTCGCGCAGCACGCCGGAATTCTTCAGGTCCTGCTCCTGCACCGTGCCGCGCAGGCCCGCTCCCCGGTCCACCACGCGAAAGCACCCGCTTTGCTGGGCCAGCAGCTTGACCAGCGGAACGGGCGAGGCCGGCAGCTGATAGCCCGAGCCCATGACGTAGCCGTTGGGATTCTCGGCCAGGGCCAGCGTGGCCACGGGCGCATCGCAGCGCACGAGTTCGCGCGACCCGTTGTTCGCCCCCAGCGGCCCGGCAGAGCCCGTGATCTCCGAACCGCCCTGCCCCAGCTCGGTCTTCTTCTCGCCGCAACCGGACAGGCCCAGCCCTACCGACACCGCCAGCGCCACCGATGCAATGCCTTGAAAACGCATGAAAGCTCTCCGCAAAAAGAAAAACGGCAGAAGCTGCGCCAGCTCCTGCCGTTCCTGTCAAGCCGTGAAGCCTGCTCCTCAGCCCTGCGTGGCCGCCAGCGGATTGCGCAGGCGGATGTGCAGCTCGCGCAGCTGCTTTTCGTCCACGGGCGAAGGTGCCTGCGTCAGCAGGTCCTGGGCGCGCTGGGTCTTGGGGAAGGCGATCACGTCGCGGATGGAGTCGGCGCCCGTCATCAGCGTGATCAGGCGGTCCAGGCCGAAGGCCAGGCCGCCGTGCGGGGGGGCGCCGTACTGCAGCGCGTCCAGCAGGTAGCCGAACTTGGCGCGTGCGTCTTCGGGCGAGATCTTGAGCGCGTCAAACACCTTGCTCTGCACGTCGGCGCGGTGGATACGCACCGAGCCGCCGCCCAGCTCCCAGCCGTTCAGGACCATGTCGTAGGCCTTGGCCAGGCAGTTGCCCGGATCGGTGACCATGAGTTCCTCGTGGCCGTCCTTGGGCGAGGTGAACGGGTGGTGCACGGCCGCCCAGCGGTCGTTTTCCTCGTCGTGCTCGAACATGGGGAAGTCCACCACCCACAGCGGCGCCCAGCGGTCCTCGAACAGGCCGTTGGCCTTGCCGAAATCGCTGTGGCCCACCTTCAGGCGCAGCGCGCCGATGGAGTCGTTGACGATCTTTTCCTTGTCGGCGCCGAAGAAGATGAGGTCGCCGTCCTGTGCACCCGTGCGCTTGAGGATTTCGGCAAGGGCTGCGTCATGCAGGTTCTTGACGATGGGCGACTGCAGGCCATCGCGGCCCTTGGCCACTTCGTTGACCTTGATCCAGGCCAGGCCCTTGGCGCCGTAGATCTTGACGAATTCGGTGTACTGGTCGATCTCGCCGCGCGAGATCTGCGAGCCGCCCGGCACGCGCAGTGCCACCACGCGGCCGCCCTTGGTCGTGGCGGGCGTGGAGAACACCTTGAAGTCCACGTCCTTCATGACCTCGGTCAGTTCGGTGAACTCGAGCTTGACGCGCAGGTCGGGCTTGTCCGAGCCGAAGCGGAAGGCCGCTTCCTGGTACGTCATCATCGGGAACTCGCCCAGATCCACGTTCAGCTGGGTCTTGAAGACCTCGGTGATCATGCGCTGGAAGATGGCGCGGATTTCCTCTTCGCCCAGGAACGAGGTCTCGCAGTCGATCTGCGTGAACTCGGGCTGGCGGTCGGCGCGCAGGTCTTCGTCGCGGAAGCACTTGGTGATCTGGTAGTAGCGGTCGTAGCCGGCCACCATCAGCATCTGCTTGTACAGCTGGGGCGACTGCGGAAGGGCGAAGAACTCGCCGTCGTGCACGCGGCTGGGCACCAGGTAGTCGCGCGCGCCTTCGGGCGTGCTCTTGCCCAGCATGGGCGTTTCGATATCGATGAAGCCTTCCTTGTCCAGGAAGTTGCGCACCTGGATGGCCGTGCGGTAGCGCAGCATCATGTTGCGCTGCATGTAGGGGCGGCGCAGGTCCAGCACGCGGTTGGTCAGGCGCACGGTCTCGGACAGGTTCTCGTCGTCCAGCTGGAACGGCGGGGTGACCGAGGCGTTGAGCACGTTCAGCTCATGGCACAGCACTTCGATCTGGCCGCTCTTGAGCTTGTCGTTGGTCGTGCCTTCGGGACGTGCGCGCACCAGGCCCTTGACCTGCACGCAGAACTCGTTGCGCAGGCCTTCGGCGGTCTTGAACATCTCGGCGCGATCGGGATCGCAGACCACCTGCACATAGCCTTCGCGGTCGCGCAGGTCGATGAAGATCACACCGCCATGGTCGCGGCGACGGTTCACCCAGCCGCACAGGGTAACGGTTTCGCCCATCAGGGCTTCGGTCACGAGACCGCAGTAGTGGGAGCGCATGGCCATGATGAAAAGCTTCCTGCGCCCGGCAAGGGCGCGACAGTTTGTTATTTGGGTTCCGCGGGCACTGCGAGATCCGGTGGAGTCACCACGCCCATGGAAACAATGTACTTGAGCGCGGCATCCACGCTCATTTCCAGTTCGATGCAATCGCTCTTGCGAACGATGACGAAATAGCCGCCCGTCGGGTTGGGCGTGGTCGGCACGAAGACGCTCAGGTATTCGTCGCGCAGGTAGGCGGCAACCTCCCCGCTGGGCGAGCCGGTGACGAAGGCCACGGTCCAGACGCCTTCACGCGGCCACTGCACCAGCACGGCGGTGCGAAACGCATTGCCGCTGTCCGAGAACACGGTATCGGACACCTGCTTGACGCTGGAATAGATGGAGCGCACCACAGGAATGCGGCTGACCACCGCATCGCCCCAGGACACGAGCTTGCGGCCGATGAAGTTGCTGGCCGCCGCACCGACCACGAGCAGGATCAGCAGCGTCAGCACGACACCGAAGCCGGGGATATGGAAGCCCAGCAACCGATCCGGATGCCAGGCCTCGGGCAGGATGGTCAGCGTCTGGTCGAGCGTGCCGATGATCCAGTTGAGCACGCCCAGCGTGATCACCAGCGGAACGATCACCAGCAGGCCGGCGAACAGCCATTTGCGCAGAGCGGACATGAAATGCAAGCCTTGATCAATGGGCCGTTGCGGGCGCGGAGGCAGATGCAGGGGCCGCAGCGGGCGCGGACGCAGTTGCCGCTGGTGCGGCAGAAGTATCCGAGGCAGGAGCATCGGCTGCGGGAGCCGGTGCGGCGGCGCTCTTGCCACCGCTGTTCTTGAAGTCGGTCGCATACCAGCCCGAGCCCTTGAGCTGGAAGCCGGCAGCTGTCAGCTGCTTGGAGAAGGTCTCGGCCCCGCAGGCCGGACAGGTCGTCAGCGGGGCATCCGAGATTTTCCGCAGCACGTCCTTGGCATGACCGCAGGAGCCACACTTGTATGCATAAATAGGCATGGCGCTAATGCTAATACGAGGGAAGATGCAAAACTTTCGATTATAGGCATCCGTCCGATACTGCGGCTGTCTCAAGCCCAATGGCCCAGGCGGGGCAGGCCACAAGGCGCGCGTACAGGGCCGGCAACTGGTGGCCTCCAATGAGAAATGCCAGTCGCGAAGACTGGCATTCCATCAGGCCCGACCGCCCCCGCTGCCGGGGGCTTGCCGCATCCGTGCTCAGCGCCGTACCCGGCCTCGCTGCGTTCCCAGGCCCGCCAGCATGACGGCCAGGCCCATCAGCACCAGGGCAGGCACCCCGGTGGCGGGGACCGGCTCCGGCGCCAACGCGGCAGCAACCACCAACTCCTGGTCACGCGAATTGTTGGCCGGCTCCGGGTCCGTGGTTCCACTGACCGCCGTCACGGTGGCTGTGAGGCTGCCCTGCGTGGTGGGCGTGAAGCTCACCGTGCAGGCAATGCTTGCGCCAGAGGCCAGCGGCGTGCCTGTCGGCACCGCAGGCGTGCATGAGGTGCTGGCATCTGCCGGCAGCCCTGCGATGGAACAATTGGCAAAGGCCGCCGCATTGGGGCCGGCATTCGTGCAGACGAAAGAGCCCTTCACGGGAACACCCACGTTGGCGGTGGCCGGCAGCGTGACGCTGGTGGCCTGCATGTCGGCCCGCTCCACGGGATTGAAGGGGTGTGCCTTGGTGTTGTTGGCCGGCACCGGATCCACGGTGCTGCTGCTCGCCGTCACCAAGGCCGCGATGGTGCCCGTTGTGGTGGGCGTGAACTGCACCGTGCAGGCAATGCTGCCGCCCGATGCCAATGGCGAGGCCGTGGGAACGCTGGGTGTGCAGGACGTGGTCGCCCCGACGGGCAGGCCGGAGATCACGCACGAGGCCGCCGAGGCCTCACTGGGGCCGGCATTGGTGCAGCTGAAGCTGCCGGACACCGGCGCGCCCACCGTCATGGTCAGGGGAAGCGTGATGGAGGTGGCCTGCATGTCGGCCGCTGGCGCAACCGCCAGCACAGCCAGTGTGGCCGGCTGGTTCAGGCCAATAAGACTGAGGTTGGAAGGACCGTTGGTGAAGCTACCTGTCGCGGTCGGACGCACGTCGAGGCTCACCTCGCAAAAGGCGGCGCCCTGGGCCAGGTCTCCGTTGGACACGGTCACGGTACTGCCACCTGCTGCTGCCTGCACGTTCGTGCCGGGGCAGGTGGTGCTGGCATTGCCCTCGACAACCAGTCCTGCAGGCAGGTTGTCGGTAAACGACCAGCCTTGCTTGCGCAGCAGATCGGTCGTATTGGTGATGGTCATGGTCAGCCGGGAGACCTGGCCGAGTTGGATGCTAGCAGGCGAGAAGGCCTTGTCCAGTTGCGGCGTGACATCGATGATCTGCGCGTTGTCGATCGACGAATCGTTGCCCATGGAGCCGGTCTGGTCGTTGTGCAGAACAAACCCGACAGAGGTCCCGCTGAAGAGCAGTGCTCCCGGAGAAGTCACCGTCTGGGCCACAGCGGTCTGGGTGCCGGCAATACCGATAGGTGTTGTATTGAATGACTGTCCACCCACGCATGGATTGATCGCGGTCGTGGAGATGGGCAGCTCCGTACCAGCGTCATTGATCAGGGAAAAACGCAGCAGCGGGGCGACAAATCCCGACGAGCAGAAGGTCGCCACCACATCGGTACGGGCCGTGAGGAATCTGCTGCTGGCACTTTGTGCAATATTGGTGGCGGTGCGAAAGGCAATTGCGCCAGCAGGAAAGGTCCCATTCGCTGTAAGCATTGCCATGACGTGATTGTTGCGTGCAGCCGCCGCACTCTGGCCCTGATAGCGCCCGGCGACCTCGGCCATCTGCTGCAGGTTGTTCCAATTGCCATGGTCCGAGCAGGCCGCAATCATCACCGTCGAACCTGGAGCCTGGCTGAAGGACGTCACTATGCCATTGCACTGGTTGGCGCTCATCCGGTACAGGGGGTCGGCGGTGTACGTCTGTCCCGCAGGGGCCGCGCCCTTGTAGGCCAGCAGATCCCGCCCCTCCGTGTCGATGGGGGGTGTCTGCGAGTTTTCGAAATCCTCGCTCCAGACAATGACCGGCGCGACCGGGATCCTCGGTGCAGCCATTGCCACCTGGCCGCACAGGGCTGGCACAAGCAAGGCGCCTCCAAGCCCTCCCCATCGCAATCGGACGCCGGCAGCAGTCCGCAGCCTCAGCCGGCAAGTCTTCGCAATCAGTTCCAGTGTTCTCATGACAGTGCTTCCTCCCAAGCGTTTGATTTCGGAGGTCCGCCGTACTGTCAGGATCTGTGCTTCATACCGCACATGTCAGCATCTTGGGACCTCCATGATCCCAAGCGCCAACTTTATAGAAAATAACTATCGATAATTGTGATCAATTGTTTTCCAGGTCACATTCAGGCATGCGTTTACCTTTCGGGCCTGAACTCAAGAATGTCTGCGCTGCGATTGGCCAGCCACTGGGGTGCCAGTGACCCGGCCAACATCCCCGTCACAGCCGCCAGCAGTCCCGCCAATTGCTGCGGAAATGCCTCGTGCAAAGCCGGCGTGGCCATGAAGACCACCCACACGCCAATGCCCAGTGCCACGGCGCAAATGGCGCCCTGCGTGGTGGCGCGCTTCCAGTACAGCCCGAAGACCAGCGGTACGAAGGCACCGACCAGCGGCACCTGGTAGGCGCTGGAGACCAACTCATAGATGGGCGTTCCTTCCATCTTGATCGAGTAGGCCAGCACGCAGATGCTGAAGACGAGCACGCTGATGCGCATGGCCAGCAGCATTTCCCGGTCGCTGGCCTGGGTGCGGAACTGGCGCCAGATGTTCTCAGTGAAGGTCACGCTGGGTGCCAGCAACGTGGCCGAGGCACAGGACTTGATGGCCGACAGCAGCGCGCCGAAGAACAGCACCTGCATGACGAAGGGCATCTTGTCCATGACCAGGGTGGGCAGCACCTTCTGCGGGTCCTGCCCGAGCAGTTCCGCCGCCTCCTGCGGCATGATGATCAGCGCGCTGGTCACCAGGAACATGGGCACGAAGGCAAAGAAGATATAGGCCGTGCCGCCGATGACGGTACCGCGCGTGGCGGCCTTTTCGCTGTTGGCCGACATCACGCGCTGGAACACGTCCTGCTGGGGGATGGAGCCCAGCATCATGGTGATGGCCGCGCCAAAGAAGAAGAGGATGTCATGCCAGCTGGGTTCGGGCCAGAACTGGAACAGGTCGCGGCTCACGGCCAGGTCGATGACCTTGTCGGCACCACCGGCCATGTCGCCCGCAAACCAGGCCAGCACCACGAGTCCGACCACGAGGATGATCATCTGCAGGAAATCGGTCACGGCCACCGACCACATGCCGCCGAACAGCGTGTAGGCCAGGATGGACACCACGCCGATGGCCATGCCCACGGGAATGCTGACCGTGCCGCCCGACAGCAGGTTGAAAACCAGGCCGAGCGCCGTGACCTGGGCCGAGACCCAGCCCAGGTAGCTGAGCATGATGATCAGCGAGCAGACGATCTCGATGGAGCGCCCATAGCGGTGGCGGTAGTAGTCGCTGATGGTCAGCAGCGTCATGCGGTAGAGCTTGCCCGCGAAGAACAGGCCCACCAGGATCAGGCACATGCCCGCGCCGAACGGGTCCTCGACCACGCCGCGCAGGCCGCCCTCGATGAACTTGGCGGGCACGCCCAGCACGATCTCCGAGCCGAACCACGTGGCAAACGTGGTGGTGATGATCATGTACATGGGCAGATGGCGCCCGGCAATTGCAAAGTCGGCCGTGTTCTTGACCCGCCTGGCCGCCCACAGGCCAATGGCTATGGTCACGAACAGGTAGGCGATCACCATTGAGAGCAGCACGCTGGCACTCCTGATTCAAAGTGGGAAAAGTCAGAGGGCTTGAAACCCGTCGGTGTTCTCAGTACCAGCGCAGGCGCACCACCAGTTGCAGCAGGATCAGCGCGATCACAAAGCCTATGCCCGCGCTGACGATGGCCTGAAGCAGGCGGTTGGTGAGCTTTTGCTGCTGCAGCAGTTCCTTGAGCAGTTCGTCGTGCTCGCCGGAGTTGCGCGTGAGCCGGCGATGGATCAGGCGCGGCAGCTCGGGAATGAGCTTGGCGTAGCGCGGCGCCTCGGCCTGCAGCTCGCGCCACAGCCGCTGCGGGCCCATCTGGTCCAGCATCCATTTTTCGAGGAAGGGCTTGGCGGTACTCCACAGGTCCAGATTGGGGTCCAGCTGGCGGCCCAGGCCTTCGATGTTGAGCAGCGTCTTTTGCAGCAGCACCAGCTGCGGCTGGATCTCGACATGGAAGCGGCGCGAGGTCTGGAACAGGCGCATCAGCACCATGCCCAGCGAGATCTCTGCCAACGGACGGTCGAAATACGGCTCGCACACCGCGCGGATGGCGGCTTCCAGCTCGTCCACGCGCGTGCTCGGCGGCACCCAGCCGCTTTCGATGTGCAGCTCGGCAACGCGCTTGTAGTCGCGGCGGAAGAACGCCGTGAAGTTCTGCGCCAGGTATTCCTTGTCGTACTCGGTCAGCGTGCCGACGATGCCGAAGTCCAGCGAGATATAGCGCCCGAAGGTCTCGGGCTCCAGGCTGACCATGATGTTGCCCGGGTGCATGTCGGCGTGAAAGAAACCGTCGCGGAACACCTGAGTGAAGAAGATGGTCACGCCGTCGCGTGCGAGCTTGGGGATGTCGACCCCGGCCTCGCGCAGGCGCTCGACCTGGCTGATGGGCACGCCCTTCATGCGCTGCATGACCATCACGTCGTTGCGGCAGAAATCCCAGTACACCTCGGGGATCAGCACCAGGTCCAGGCCTTCCATGTTGCGGCGCAGCTGCGCGGCGTTGGAGGCTTCGCGGATCAGGTCCAGCTCGTCGTGCAGGTAGTTGTCGAATTCGGCCACGACCTGGCGGGGCTTGAGGCGCTTGCCGTCGGCCGACAGCCGCTCGACCCAGCGCGCCATCATGTGCATGAGCGCCAGGTCCTTGTCGATCACGGCCTTCATGCCCGGGCGCAGCACCTTGACGGCCACATCGCGCTGCACGCCGTTGCGGTCGCTGATCACGGCAAAGTGCACCTGCGCGATGGAGGCACTGGCCACCGGCTCGCGCTCGAAGCTCACGAAGATCTGGTCCAGCTTCTTGCGGAAGGCACGCTCTATGGTGTCCACCGCAATCTGCGAATCGAAGGGCGGCACGCGGTCCTGCAACCGGGCCAGCTCCTCGGCCACGTCGGGCGGCATCAGGTCGCTGCGCGTGGACAGCACCTGACCGAACTTCACGAAGATGGGGCCCAGCTCCTCCAGCGCCTCGCGCAGGCGCTGGCCGCGCGGCTTGTCCAGCCGGCGGCCCAGGGTGAGCACCGCGCGTGCGCGGCGCATCCAGGGATGCTCGAAGCTCGACAGCACCAGCTCGTCGAGTCCGTAGCGGAACACCACCCAGAGGATGGTCAGCCCGCGAAGAAACCGGCTCATGGCTTGTCGTTCTCGAAACCGGGCAGGGACACCACGGGGGAACCAACGGGCGCGCTGGCGGGCGCTGCCGAACGTGCGGCTTCAGGGGCGGGGGCATCGGCATCGGGCTTGCCGGCCATGCGGGCGCCCACGAACTGGCGCAGTGCCTGGGCAGCGCTGCGGGCCACCTTGGCCACGGTGTGCGCGGGCGCATCGCCGATGATGCGGGCGAGGTCTTCCTCCACATCCCATTCGACGTGGTCCACCAGCCAGTTGATGTCGGCGGCCAGTTGCACGTCGCCTTCGATGCGGATGGAGGGCTTGTCGCCGCGCAGGGCCACCTGGGCCAGGGCCAGTGCGGAGGTCTCGGTCACTTCGAGCAGCAGATCGGGCTGCGCGTCTTCAGGCGCCACGTTGAACAGGCCGGCCGGCGTGATCTGCAGGGCCATGGAGTAGCCGCGCCACTGCACGCGCGCCACGCGGCCCTTTTGCCGCACCAGGCGCTCGGTGGCCTCCTTTTCCTGCATCAGCACATGGTTGAGGAACAGCACGATGCGCTGATGCACCTCGCTGACCAGCCATTGCGGCGGTTGCGGGCCGGCCATCACGCGTTCCATGAGGCCGTTCAGGAAAGAAAAAGGGGACTGTGTTGCCATAGTCCCCGATTATTCCCGAAGTGAGAGGAATTACTGCAATGCCTGGACTCCGGCGACCAGCCATCCGCTGCTGCCGCTCTTGGGCTTGGTCATGTTCCAGACTTCGCGGAAGGGTGTGGGACCTGCCGAGGCGTCCTCGCGGATCATGCCCGAGAATTCCACGCTGGCCATATAGTCATTGCCCAGGTCCTCGATGCCCAGCAGTTGGGCGTCGATCATGACTACGTCGGTCTGGTTGGGCTGGCCGGGACGCTGGGCCTCGCGTTCGCTGAGCTGGCCACGGATCTCGGTCAGCATCTCGTCGGTCATCATGGCGCGCAGCGACGCGATGTCGGAGCGGTCCCAGGCCGATTGCAGCGTGACGAAGTTGCGCTTGGCAGCGGTGAGGAAGCCCTCGGTATCGAAGCCTTCAGGCACACCCCAGTTCTGCGAGCCTGCCAGGGCCGAGCCGATCTGCACGCCGGAGCCCGAGCCTGCAGCCAGGGCGGCCGGCTGATGGTTCTGCTCCCAGGGACGGGCCGATGCGTCGTTGCCGACCTTCTCGGGGTTGTACTGGCGTGCCAGCGGTGCGCTGTCCACGTTGCCACCGATATTGCCGGCACCGGCAGGCGCTGCGTTCTGGAAGGCAAAGGGGCTGGACGATGCCTGCTGCGCGCCAGCCGCTGCACGGCGCGAACGCATGACCATGCCCACCACCACCATGATGACCAGGGCCAGCAGGCCGATCAGCAGGAACTGGCCGAAGGCGGCGCCCAGGCCCAGCGAGCTCGCCAGCCAGGCCAGGCCCAGGCCAGCGGCCAGGCCGCCAAGCATGGCGCCCCAGGGCTTCTTGGCGGGAGCAGCTGCCGGTGCAGTGGCAGGCTTGCCTGCAGCGTTCTGTGTGGCGGCGTTCTGCGGCGGCGTGTTCTGTGTCGGCGCGCGCGCGGCTTCACGCTGCGTCACGTTGCTCGACTGCTTGCCCACCGATCCGCCACCGCCCATGCGCTTGGCGTCGGCCGTGCCGTGGACCACCACCAGCATCGCGACCAAGACCATAGACCATAGCTTTTTCATGTCATCTCCTCGAATAATCGTGTTGCCGTCACCTCACCGAGCACCTCACGCGCTCAGCACTTGATTCCCACATGCAGCGCGGCAATGCCGCCCGTCATGTTGTGATAGTCCACATGGCCGAAGCCGCATTCCTGCATCAGGCGCTTGAGATCTTCCTGGCCGGGGTGCATGCGGATGGACTCGGCCAGATAGCGGTAGCTGGCGTCATCGCCCGCCACGAGCTTGCCCATGGCCGGAAGAATCTTGAAGGAATACCAGTCGTAGGCTTTCTCCAGGGGCTTGGCCACCTTGGAGAATTCCAGCACCAGCAGCTTGCCGCCGGGGCGCAGGACGCGGTTCATTTCCTTGAGCGCCGCATCCTTGTGCGTCATGTTGCGCAGGCCGAAGGCCACGCTGACCAGATCGAAATGGTTGTCCGGAAACGGCAGGGCCTCGGCATCGCAGACCATGGTGGGCAGGATCACGCCCTTGTTGATCAGCCGGTCCCGGCCTACGCGCAGCATGGCTTCGTTGATGTCGGTGTGCACCACCTGGCCAGTGGAGCCGACCTTCTTGGCGAAGGCCAGGGCCAGGTCGCCCGTGCCGCCCGCGATGTCCAGCGCCTTGTCGCCTTCCTTGAGGTTGGCCACCATCACCGTATAGGCCTTCCAGGCACGGTGCAGACCACCCGACATCAGGTCGTTCATGACGTCGTAGCGCGAAGCGACCGAGTCGAACACGCCGCGCACGCGGCTGGCCTTCTCGCGCTCGTCCACCGACTGGAATCCGAAATGTGTGGTGCTCATAACAACGATGCTAAGCAAGCAGTAGTAATGCGTACAGCGACAACCCCGTGTGGCCACGGGCTTTGCCGGGCAAGGGTTATCAAGAACAAACAGCCTGAAACGCCTTCAAACAAAGACTTTCAAGCTATTTTTAATATAGCACCACCCCCAATAACCCTGTGCTGTGCAAAGGTCCTGAATGTGGCGCTGCGGGAACGGCGCGGCAGACGCCGCGCCCCGGCCCCTGCGTGCGTACTGCGTCAGTGGCTGCCGCAGCCGTGCCCGCCGCCGCCGGCCTTGCCGGGCATGGGGGTGTCGCGGTCCATGCCGGATTCCTGCAGGCGGTCCAGGTACTGGGTCCAGAACTCGTCCTGGCGGCGGCCCAGTTCGTAGAGGTATTCCCAGGTGTACAGGCCGCTTTCATGCCCGTCGCTGAAGAAAGGCTTGATGGCGTAGTTGCCCACGGGCTCGATGGCCGTGATGGCCACGTCGCGCTTGCCGGTCTGCAGCACTTCCTGGCCCGGGCCATGGCCTTGCACCTCGGCCGAGGGGGAGTACACGCGCAGCAGCTCGAAGGGAATGCGAAAGCTTGCGCCATCGGAATAGGCCACTTCCAGCACGCGCGATGCGCCGTGCACGGTCAGGGCTTCGGGAGTTGGGGTGTCAGGGGTCAGGCCGGCCATGCGGTGCTCCTCATTCAGTGGCGGGGTGCTGCTGCCAGGCATCGAGTGCCTGCGACAGCGCCGTGTCAATGGCTGGCAAGCGCGCTGCCACCTCGGCCTCGCGCTCGCCATTGCGCGGGCGCTGGGCAGCAGCCCAGACCGAGCCCGGAAAATGGCTGTCCCATTCGAAGCGCGCAACCACATGCCAGTGCAGGTGCGGCACCATGTTGCCCAGCGCCGCCAGGTTGATCTTGGCCGGCGCAAGGCGCTCGCGCAAGACGCGCTCGACCACGACCACGGCATCCATGCAGTGCTGGCGGTCGGCGGCATCCAGGTCGGAGAACTCGGCCACATGCGCATTCCAGACCACGCGGTAGAAGGCCGGGAAGCCCTCTTCCTGGGCGCGGATCACTCGCAGGCGCCGGCCGCGCCAGACGGGCACGCCGCCTTCTGTGGCGCACAGGGGGCAGGAAGCAGAAGCAGCCATCAGACCAGAACCCGTTCGATGCCGCCGGCGTTGGCGCGCTGAACATATTCGGCCATCCAGTTCTCGCCCAGGATTTGGCGCGCCATCTCGACCACGATGTAGTCGGCCTCCAGCAGGCCGTTGTTCATGTCGCCGCCGTAGCGCGACAGGCCCTGCAGGCAGCTGGGGCAGCTGGTGAGGATCTTCACGTTGTCCTTCTCGGCCAGGGCGCCGCTGGCGCGCAGCGCGGCCTCGCCCTTTTTGAGTTCCTCTTCCTTGCGGAAGCGGATCTGCGTGGAGATGTCGGGGCGCGTGACGCCCAGCGTGCCCGATTCGCCGCAGCAGCGCTCGCTCTTGATCACGCCGTCGCCGACCAGGGCCTTGACGGTCTTCATGGGGTCCTGCAGCTTCATGGGCGAGTGGCAGGGGTCGTGGTAGAGGTAGCCCTCCTTGCCCTGCAGCGTCACGCCCTTTTCCAGCAGGTACTCGTGGATGTCGATGATGCGGCTGCCCGGGAAAATCTTGCCGAACTCGTAGCCCTGCAATTGGTCGTAGCAGGTGCCGCAGCTGACCACCACGGTCTTGATGTCCAGGTAGTTGAGCGTGGTGGCGACGCGGTGGAAGAGCACGCGGTTGTCCGTGATCATCTTCTCGGCCTTGTCGAACTGGCCGCTGCCGCGCTGGGGATAGCCGCAGCACAGGTAGCCGGGTGGCAGCACGGTCTGCACGCCGGCATGCCAGAGCATGGCCTGGGTGGCCAGGCCCACCTGGCTGAACAGGCGCTCGGAGCCGCAGCCGGGGAAGTAGAACACCGCCTCGGTGTCCGCGCTCGTGGTCTGCGGGCTGCGGATGATGGGCACGTAGTCCTTGTCCTCGATGTCCAGCAGGGCGCGCGCCGTCTTGTTGGGCAGGCCGCCGGGCAGCTTCTTGTTGACGAAGTGGATCACCTGCTCCTTGAGCGGCGCGCGCCCCACCGAGGCCGGCGGATGCTGGGTCTGCTTCCTGGCCAGGCTGTGGAGCACGTCGGAGGCCAGGCGCTGGGCCTTGAAGCCCACGCCGACCATGGCCGAACGCATGAACTTGATGGTGTCCGGATTGGTGGCGTTGAGCATGGCCATGGCCAGCTTGTTGCCGGGCCGGAAGCTCTTCTTGTCCATCTTGCGCAGCAGATTGCGCATGTTCATGGTCACGTCGCCGAAGTCGATCTTCACCGGGCAGGGGTTGAAGCACTTGTGGCAGACCGTGCAGTGGTCCGACACGTCCTCGAACTCCTGCCAGTGGCGCAGCGACACGCCGCGGCGCGTCTGCTCCTCGTAGAGGAAGGCCTCGACCAGCAGCGAGGTCGCCAGGATCTTGTTGCGCGGGCTGTACAGCAGGTTGGCGCGCGGCACGTGGGTGGCGCACACGGGCTTGCACTTTCCGCAGCGCAGGCAGTCCTTGACCGAGTCGGCAATGGCGCCGATGTCGCTTTGCTGCATGATCAGCGACTCGTGCCCCATCAGGCCGAAGCTGGGCGTGTAGGCGTTGGTCAGGTCGGCGAACATCAGCGATTCGCGCGGCGAGCGGCCGTCATGGCTCTGGCCCACCACGGCCTGCAGCTTCTCGTTGCGGATCAGCTTGCCCTTGTTGAAGCGGCCTTCGGGGTCCACGCGCTGCTTGTAGGCGGCAAAGGGCGCCAGCTCGTCGTCGCTGAGGAACTCCAGCTTGGTGATGCCGATGCCATGCTCGCCCGAGATCACGCCGTCCAGATGGCGCGCCAGCACCATGATGCGTGCCACGGCCTCATGGGCGGTCTGCAGCATCTCGTAGTCGTCGCTGTTGACCGGAATGTTGGTGTGCACGTTGCCGTCGCCGGCGTGCATGTGCAGCGCCACCCAGACACGGCCCTTGAGCACGCGCTGGTGGATGGCGTTGACTTCGGCCAGCAGCGGCTGGAAGGCCGCGCCCGCGAAGATCTGGGCCATGGGCGCCTTCAGCTGGGTCTTCCAGCTGGCGCGCAGCGTGTGGTCCTGCAGCTGCGGGAAAAGATTCTCGACATCGTCCAGCCAGCCCTGCCACAGCGTGCGCACGTCGGCCACCAGGGCCAGGGCCTGCTGCACGCGGTCCTCCAGCAGCTCGGCCGAGGGGATGTCGCCCGCATCGTCCTGCTTGCCCAGCGGCAGGTCGCCGTGCTGGAAGAAGTCCGTCAGCGCATCGCACAGCTTGAGCTTGTTGCGCAGCGACAGTTCGATGTTGATGCGCTCGATGCCGTCCGTGTACTCCCACATGCGGGGCAGCGGGATCACCACGTCTTCATTGATCTTGAAGGCGTTGGTGTGACGCGAGATGGCGGCCGTGCGCTTGCGGTCCAGCCAGAATTTCTTGCGCGCCTCGGCGCTGACGGCCGTGAAGCCTTCGCCGTTGCGCGAGTTGGCAATGCGCACCACCTCGGCGGCCACGCGGGCCACATCGTCGGCGTTGTCGCCGGCAATGTCGCCCAGCAGCACCATCTTGGGCAGATGGCCGTTGCCCTTCTTGCTCTTGGTGGCGTAGCCCACGGCCTTCAGGTAGCGGTCGTCCAGGTGTTCCAGGCCGGCCAGCAGCACGCCCGAGCGCTTTTGCTCGGCGAACATGAAGTCCTTGATCTCGACAATGCTGGGCACGGCGTCCTTGGCGTTGCCGAAGAACTCCATGCAGACCGTGCGCGTGTGCTCGGGCATGCGGTGCACGACCCAGCGCGCGCTGGTGATCAGGCCGTCGCAGCCTTCCTTCTGGATGCCGGGCAGGCCCGACAGGAACTTGTCGGTCACGTCCTTGCCCAGGCCTTCCTTGCGGAATTTCTGGCCGGGAATGTCCAGGCGCTCGCTGCGGATGGAGGTCTTGCCGTCTGCCTCGAAGTACTGCAGCTCGAAGCTGGCCGTCTCGGCGTCATGGATCTTGCCGAGGTTGTGGCCCACGCGCGTGACTTCCAGCCACTGCGCATCGGGCGTCACCATGCGCCAGGACACCAGGTTGTCCAGCGCCGTGCCCCAGAGCACGGCCTTCTTGCCGCCCGCATTCATGGCAACGTTGCCGCCGATGCACGAGGCCTCGGCCGATGTGGGGTCCACGGCGAAGACGAAGCCCGCGCGCTCGGCCGCATCGGCCACGCGCTGCGTGACCACGCCGGCTTCGGTGAAGATGGTGGGCACCTCGTGGTCCACGCCGGGGATGCGGCGCATCTCCACCTCCGTCATGGCCTCGAGCTTTTCGGTGTTGATCACCACGCTGCGCCAGGTCAGCGGGATCGCGCCGCCCGTGTAGCCCGTGCCGCCGCCGCGCGGAATGATGGTCAGGCGCAGCTCGATGCAGGCACGCACCAGGGCGGCCATCTCGGCTTCGGTATCGGGGGTGAGCACGACGAAGGGATACTCGACGCGCCAGTCGGTGGCGTCCGTCACATGGGCCACGCGCGACAGGCCGTCGAACTTGATGTTGTCCTTGGCCGTGTGGCGGCCCAGGCTCTTTTGCACCCGGCGGCGCAGTTGCTCGGCCTCGACGAAGGTGGCGTTGAACTCATGCACGGCGCGGCGCGCCGCATCCACCAGCTGGCCCACCAGCGCATCGCGCCCGGGATCCTGCTGCGGAGCACGGCGCTTGTTGATCTCGCCCAGGCGGTGCTCCAGTGCTTCCACCAGCGCCTTGCGGCGATCGGGGCTGTGCAGCAGGTCGTCCTGCAGGTAGGGATTGCGCTGGACGACCCAGATGTCCCCCAGCACCTCGTAGAGCATGCGGGCGGAGCGGCCCGTGCGCCGCTCCTGGCGCAGCTGGTTGAGCACATCCCACATGGAAGTACCCAGCAGGCGGATCACGATCTCGCGATCGGAAAACGAGGTGTAGTTGTAGGGAATCTCTCGCAGACGTGCAGGTTCGGCTGCCTGTGCCTGCAGGGCCGCCAACGCAATCGGTACATTCATGGGGGTAGACCGTGTCTGGCGCTCTAGGGGCGCCGCTAAGCCAAGTGGGAGCGCAATTTTAAGCGAGCCCCTCGAAGGCCCGCTTCCTACGGGGCTCTGGGCGGCTCGCCGTCTTGCCCTGAGACGCCAGCCCTCGCCAACACCACGGGGTAGACACGCCCCGGCGAACCGGCCTTATACAGAAAGAGCACAAACGAGCCAATACGAACAACCCGTGCTTTTGAAACGAAATGGTATTGACCTAAAATAGCGCCGCTTCGCGTGTCATTTTTTGTCACACGACTGACATACGGGACCAGCGGCTCACCGGGTTTGGCCTGTAGTGCGGTAAGAAGCATCCGAAAACAATGACACAGACATGTCATGCCCCTGCCTTACCGTGGCAGCGGTCTGAAAC
The DNA here is from genome assembly GCF_043104845.1 of Delftia sp. WSY_7. Taxonomy (NCBI): domain Bacteria; kingdom Pseudomonadati; phylum Pseudomonadota; class Betaproteobacteria; order Burkholderiales; family Comamonadaceae; genus Delftia; species Delftia sp. WSY_7. The sequence goes on from NZ_JBICLB010000005.1 coordinate 218,126, forward strand.
CGTCACCGAACTAGAGGAGTCCTCATGCAACTGAAGCAACTGGCCATGGCGGCCGCGATCGCGGCCACCACCATCTCGGCACAAGCCCAAACCGAAATCCAGTGGTGGCACTCGATGAGCGCGGCCCTGGGCGACTGGGTGAATGACCTGGCCAAGGAGTACAACGCCAGCCAGACCCAGTACAAGATCGTGCCGACCTACAAGGGCCAGTATGACGAGTCCATGACAGCTGCCATCGCCGCGTTCCGCGCCGGCAATGCACCTGACATCCTGCAGGTCTTCGAAGTGGGCACGGCCACCATGATGGCCTCCAAGGGTGCCGTGGTTCCGGTCACCAAGGTCATGAACGACGGCGGCTTCAAGTTCGACCAGGGCGAGTACATCTCCGCCGTGGCCGGCTACTACACCGCCCCCAACGGCCAGATGATGAGCTACCCGCTCAACAGCTCTACCACCATCTTCTACTACAACAAGGACGCCTTCAAGAAGGCGGGCCTGGACGAGAACAAGCCGCCCAAGACCTGGCCCGAAGTGTTCGCCGCCGCTGAAAAGCTCAAGGCCTCGGGCCACCGCTGCGCACTGACCACGAGCTGGATGAGCTGGACCCAGCTGGAGAGCTTCTCGCTGTGGCACAACACCCTGTACGCGACCAAGAACAACGGCTTTGACGGCACCGATGCCAAGCTGGTGTTCAACTCGCCGCTGCACGTCAAGCACTTCGAGAACCTGGCCAAGGCCGCCAAGGACGGCAGCTTCGTCTACAAGGGCCGCGGCAACGTGCCCGACGCCGCCTTCGCTTCCGGCGAGTGCGCGATGATCACGGGCTCCTCCGGCCTGTACGCCCGCGTGGTCAAGGAAGGCAAGTTCGCCTTCGGCCAGTCGCAGCTGCCCTACTACGCCGATGTGAAGGGCGCCCCCCAGAACACGGCCATCGGCGGTGCTTCCCTGTGGGTGATGGCTGGCAAGAGCGCCGAACGCTACAAGGGCGTGGCTGACTTCTTCAACTTCCTGAACAACACCAAGATCCAGGCCGCCAGCCACCAGCGCACCGGCTACCTGCCCGTGACCACCGCTGCGTACAAGCTGACCGAGGCTTCGGGCTTCTACGAAAAGCATCCCGGCACCGACACCGCCGTGACGCAGATGATCCGCAAGACCACCGACAAGTCGCGCGGCATCCGCCTGGGCAACTTCGTTCAGATCCGCACCATCATCGATGAGGAAACCGAACAGATCTGGACCGGCAAGAAGACTCCCCAGCAGGCACTGGACACCGCTGTCACCCGTGGCAACGAGCAACTGGGCCGCTTCGCCCGGGCCAACAAGTAATCCTCCCATGTGATCTGCGGTGTGGCCGCTGCGCAGGCAGCCCGCACCGTGCATCACAGGCCCGCAACCGGCGGCCCCACGGCCATCCGGTTTGCGGGCTGTTTTGTTCTACCGAGTTCCGTCATGGAAAAACGCGTTCTTTTTCGATCCGCCTGGCTGCCGTGGTTGCTGATAGCACCACAGATGGTCATCGTGCTGGTCTTCTTTTTCTGGCCCGCAGGCCAGGCCATCGTGCAGTCTTTCCAGGCGCAGGATACGTTTGGCTTTTCCACCGAATGGGTGGGCTTCGCCAACTTCCAGCATCTGCTGGATGACCCTGCCTACCTGGCCTCGTTCAAGACCACGGCCATCTTTTCCCTGCTGGTGGCGGTGTTCGGCATCGCGCTGTCGCTGATGCTGGCCATTTTTGCGGACCGCGTGATCAAGGGTGCGCTCGCCTACAAGACCGCCTTGCTGCTGCCCTATGCGGTGGCGCCCGCCGTGGCAGGCGTGCTGTGGGTGTTCATGTTCTCGCCGTCCATCGGCGTCGTGGCCTATGCGCTGCGCATGATCGGCTATGACTGGAACCACCTGCTGAACTCCGGCAACGCCATGACGCTGATCGTCATCGCCGCGATCTGGAAGCAGATCTCCTACAACTTCCTGTTCTTCCTTGCGGGCCTGCAGTCCATCCCCAAGTCGCTGATCGAGGCCGCCGCCATCGACGGCGCGGGCCCCATGCGCCGCTTCTGGGACATCCAGTTCCCGCTGCTGTCGCCCACCACGTTCTTCCTGCTGGTGATGAACGTGGTCTATGCCTTCTTCGACACCTTCGGCATCGTGGACGCCACGACCCAGGGCGGTCCGGGCCAGGACACCTCCATCCTGGTCTACAAGGTCTATCACGATGGCTTCAAGGCCATGGACATGAGCGGCTCGGCTGCCCAATCCGTCGTGCTGATGGTGATCGTGGTTGCACTCACCGTGATCCAGTTCCGCTATGTTGAGAAGAAAGTGCAGTACTGATCATGGTTGAACGCAGTCCTCTTCTGACCTTTTTCTCGCACCTGATCATGGTGCTGGGCGTGTTGATCGTCGGCTTTCCGCTGTACCTGGCCTTCGTGGCCTCCACGCACACGCCGCAGGACATCATCCAGGTGCCCATGCCCCTGGTGCCCGGCAGCAACTTCTGGGAAACCTACAAGGCCGCGCTGTTCGGCGGCTCGGGCCCTGGCTCCAGCGCGCCCGTGGCACGCATGATGTGGATCAGCTTCGTCTCGGCCATGGTGATCACCGTGGGCAAGATCGCGATCTCGCTGCTGTCGGCCTTCGCACTGGTGTACTTCCGCTTCCCGTTCAAGAAGATCTGCTTCTGGCTGATCTTCGTGACCCTGATGCTGCCCGTGGAAGTGCGCATCGGCCCCACCTACGAAGTCGTCTCCACGCTGGGCATGCTCAACAGCTACGCCGGCCTGACGATTCCGCTGATCGCCTCGGCCACGGCCACCTTCCTGTTCCGCCAGTTCTTCCTGACGGTGCCGGACGAGCTGGTGGAGGCCGCCCGCATCGATGGCGCCGGCCCCATGCGCTTCTTCAAGGATGTGCTGGTGCCGCTGTCCAAGACCTCGATCGCGGCGCTGTTCGTGATCCAGTTCATCTACGGCTGGAACCAGTACCTGTGGCCGCTGCTCGTGACCACCTCGGAAGACATGTACCCCGTGGTCATCGGCATCAAGCGCATGGTGGCCAGCGGCGATACCGGCAACGACTGGAACGTGGTGATGGCGACGGCCCTGCTGGCCATGCTGCCGCCCGCTGCCGTGGTGATCCTGATGCAGCGCTGGTTCGTCAAGGGCCTGGTGGACACCGAAAAGTAAGCCGTCCACCGCCCCCACCCACCGTATAGAACCCCGCAGAGCAAGCGCCAGCGCCCTTCGCTCTGCGACTCAACCAGAATCTTCGTATGGCATCCATTTCCTTTCGCAACCTGATCAAGCGCTACGGCCACGGCCCGTCGGCCAACCAGGTACTGCACGGCGTCAACGCCGAAATCCAGGACGGCGAGTTCGTCGTCATCGTCGGCCCTTCGGGCTGCGGCAAGTCCACCCTGCTGCGCATGGTGGCGGGCCTGGAAGAGATCTCCGACGGCCAGCTGCTGATCGGCGACAAGGTCGTCAACGACGTGGAACCGGCCAAGCGCGACATCGCCATGGTGTTCCAGAACTATGCGCTGTACCCGCATATGTCGAACTACGAGAACATGGCCTACGGCCTGAAGATCGCCAAGGTGCCGCCCGAGGAGATCAAGCGCCGCGTGGACAAGGCCGCCAAGATCCTGGAGCTGTCGCACCTGCTGGACCGCAAGCCGCGCCAGCTGTCGGGCGGCCAGCGCCAGCGCGTGGCCATGGGCCGTGCCATCGTGCGCCAGCCCAAGGTCTTCCTGTTCGACGAGCCGCTGTCCAACCTGGACGCCAAGCTGCGCGGCCAGACCCGCATCGAGATCCAGAAGCTGCACGCCGAGCTGGGCATCACCAGCCTGTTCGTGACCCACGACCAGGTCGAGGCCATGACCCTGGCCCAGCGCATGATCGTCATGAACGGCGGCGTGATGGAGCAGTTCGGCACGCCCGAAGAGGTCTACCACACGCCCGCCTCCACCTTCGTGGCCAGCTTCATCGGCTCGCCCCCGATGAACCTGCTCAAGAACGCGCCCGGCGGCACGGCCGGCCGCATCCTGGGCATCCGCCCCGAGCACCTGGTCGTCGTCAACGAAGGCGGCTGGGAAATCAAGGTGGACACCGTGGAAATGCTGGGCGCCGAGCGCCTGGTCTATGGTTCGCTCAATGGCGAGACGATGACGGTACGCATCGACGAAGGCGCGCCCTTCCCCAAGTCCGGCGAGACCATGCGCGTGCGTCCTTCCGAAGAGCGTCGCCTGCACTGGTTCGACGCAGAAAGCGGCAAGCGGATCTGATCCCCTGAAGGCCGGCTCTCCGACCTTTTCCAAGAGAGCCCCAGAGGCTCTCTTTTTCCATCCAAGCTCCCTTCTTTTGACGGACTCGCCATGACCGAGAACCTGAAATCCTGGCCCTACCCCCTGTGGGTGGCCCACCGTGGCGCCGGCAAGCTGGCGCCCGAAAACACCATGGCCGCTTTCCGCCTGGGCGCCGCGCACGGCTATCGCATGTTCGAGTGCGATGCCAAGCTGTCTGCCGACGGCGTGCTGTTCCTGATGCACGACGCCACGCTGGAGCGCACCACCAACGGCCACGGCACGGGTGGCGACCTGTCCATGGGCGAGATCGCCCAGCTCGACGCCGGCAGCTGGCACTCGCGCGCATATGCGGGCGAGGCCCTGCCCACGCTGGAAGCCCTGGCGCGCTGGTGCCTGGCCAACCACTTTTTCCTGAACGTGGAGATCAAGCCCACGCCGGGCCAGGAAGAGGCCACGGGCCGCGCCACGGGCGAGCTGATGAACCGCATCTGGCCCCAGGACCGGGTCCCGCCGCTGTTCACCTCGTTCAAGACCGATGCCCTCAAGGGCGCACGCGACACGGCGCCCCACATTCCGCGCGGCCTGCTGGTGGACAGGCTGGCAGACGCCACGGGCGACGCCGACCTGCGCACCGCGCTGGAATTGGGCTGCGCAGCCATGGTGCTCAACCACGCGCTGTGGGATGCAGCCCTGGTCGCCAAGGTGCATGGCGCGGGCCTGCGCTGCAGCAGCTACACGGTCAACGATGAGTGGGCCGCGCAGCGCCTGATCGACCTGGGCACGGACGGCGTCATCACCGACCGTGTCGATATGTTCAGTCCCGCATCGCGCTGAGACGGCTGCCGGCTGGCGGGGCCGGACCTTTGGAAACAACCGCTGCAGCGGCCCGCCGCACAATGTGCGTCCATGACACCGCCCTGCAGCCCTCTTCCGCAGCGCCCCATGTGGGCACAGGCCCTTCGCCCATGCCTGGCCATCTGGCTGATGGCTCTGGCGATGCTGCTCCTGTCTGCACCCGGCCCGGCCCTGGCTCAGGACGGCGCCACAGCCGCGGGCGCGACCGCAGAAGACGGCCGGCCCGCCCTGCCCAGCGTAGACGATCTGCGCAAGCAGCTGGACGCCATTCCCCGCAAGCTGGCCGAGGACGATGACGGCCGCAAGCTGCTGGACGAGGCTGCAGCCATTGGCACGGCAGCCGACCAGGTGGCGGCCCGCCGCACAGAGGAACTGGCCGATATCGATTCGCGCCTGGCCGGCCTGGGGCCGGCACCCGAAAAAGGCGCCCCCGCCGATGCGCCCGATGTGGCCGAGCAGCGCGCCAGCCTGGCCAAGCAACGCAGTGCCGTGGATTCCGAACTCAAACTCGCGCGGCTGGTGTCGGTCGATGCCGACCAGCGCGGCAACGAGCTGATACGCCAGCGCCGCGAGCAATTCCAGGCCGCGCTGACGGCCCGCACCGATTCACCGCTGGGCCGTCCCTTCTGGCGCAATCTGAGCACCGCCGCGCCCCTGGACGCGGCGCGCCTGCAGGGGCTGGGGCGCGAGCTGCGCCAATCGGTGAGCTCCACCTTGGCCTCCGATCGCCGGGGCGGCTTTATCGCCAGCCTGGCCGCTGCCTTGCTGATCGCCCTGCTCGGCCCCTGGCTGGCCGAGCGCCTGCTGGTGCGCGCCGCGCCCGCACGCCTGCCCAGCGGCCGCCTGCGCCGCTCGCTGCGCGCGGCGGCCACGGTGGTGATCAACACGCTGCTGATCGGCCTGGCGGCGCAGCTGGCCTGGAGCGTGCTCAAGGCCAGCGATGGCTTCGGCGAGTCGCTGGACGCGCTGGCCAAGGCCAGCGTGCAGGTCACGCTGTTCGGCGCCTTCGTGGTGTCGCTGGGCCAGACCCTGCTGTCGCGCAAGCGCAGCTCATGGCGCCTGCCCGGCGTGTCGGATGAGCTGGCCGAGCGGCTCAGCCCCTATCCCTGGTGGATTGCGGCAGGTGCCGCGATCAACGGCCTGGTGACCGAGGTCAACGCCATCATCGGCGCCAGCCTGGCCGCCGAGGTCACGGTGCACGCCCTGTCGGCCCTGCTGATTTCGGCCGTGGTCATGCTGGCCCTGCGGCATCTGCGCGCGCCGGCGCCAGTGGCGCAGGAAGACGGCGCCCAGGCGGAGCCCGCGCCGCCCCGGCCCTTGTGGGTGGGACTGCTCGTGGCCTGCGCGGCGGTGGCCAGCATCGCCACCATTGCGCTGGCCGTGACCGGCTATGTGGCGCTGGCCGGCACGCTGGCACGCCAGATGGTGTGGACCGGCGTGGTCTTTGCCACCACCTACCTGCTGTTCCAGCTGGGCGACGATCTGTGCGAGGCCCTTCTGTCGTCCAAGGGCAGCTTCGGCACCCGGCTGAACCAGGGCCTGGGCATCGAGGGTCGGCTGCTGGACCAGGCCTCGGTCCTGGTCTCGGGACTGTTGCGCGTGGCCCTGCTGTTCTACATGGTGATCGCCCTGCTGGCCCCGCTGGGCACGGGGCCCGACGAGGTGTTCCGCCGTGGCAGCACGGTCAATCACAGCCTCAAGGTGGGCGACTTCACCATGGCGCCCCAGGCCCTGTTCACCGCATTCGCCGTGATCGTCACGGGCCTGATCGTGATCCGCGTGATCAAGCGCTGGCTGACGGACCGCTACTTCCCCAACACCTCGCTGGAGCCTGGCATGCGCAGCTCCATCACCACGCTGCTGGGCTATGTGGGCGGCATCTTCGTGGTGGCCGTGGCGCTGGCGGGGCTGGGCATCAGCGTGGAGCGCATCGCCTGGGTGGCCAGCGCGCTGTCGGTGGGCATTGGTTTCGGCCTGCAGGCCATCGTGCAGAACTTCATCTCGGGCCTGATCCTGCTGGCCGAGCGGCCCGTCAAGGTGGGCGACTGGGTGGTGCTGGGCGATACCGAGGGCGACGTGCGCCGCGTCAACGTGCGCGCGACCGAGATCCAGCTGGGCGACCGCTCCACCGTCATCGTGCCCAACTCGGAATTCATCACCAAGACCGTGCGCAACATGACGCTGGCCGGCGCGCCCGGGCGGGTGCTGCTGCGCCTTCCCGCACCGCTGGACACCGATGCCGAGCGCATGCGCACCCTGATCCTGGAAGCATTTCGCGCGCATGAAGGCATCCTGGACACGCCCGAGCCTTTGGTGCAGCTCGAAGGCATCGCCAACGGCACGCTGACCTTCCTGGCCATCGGCTACGTCGGCAATCCGCGCAATGCGGGTGGCGTGCGCAGCGATGTGCTGTTCAGCATCCTGGCCTCGCTCAAGGGCGCAGGCCTGTACCTGTCGCCACCGGCCACCACCTCGGTGGCGGCACCCGTGGTGACAGGTACGCCGGGCACGCCGGGCACGCCGACCATGCCCGGTGATCCGGCCAGCCCGGGCTAGCCGCGCCTTGCCATTTCCGATCGCACATGCGCCGCGACCACGGCCATCAGTTCACGCAGATGGCCGCGCAGCGGCTCGAATCCCGCATTGGGCTCGCGCGTGTCCTCGTCCATGTAGACCGGGCGGCGGATCTCGATCTGCAGGCTGTGCCGGCCCAGGTGCGGCTGGCCTATGCGCCCGATCAGCTCCACGCCCTTGTAGGGCTCGTTGTAGGCCACGCTATAGCCAAAGCCCGCCAGCGTCTCGCCCACCAGCTGGATGAACTCGGGCGCGCAGGTCGTGCCGTCGCGGTCGCCCAGCACGAAGTCGGCCAGCGGCGGCGCGTCGGTACGGCCCAGGCGCTTGTAGACATCGTTGGGCATGGAGTGCAGGTTCAGGTGCCAGACGCCGCCAAAGCGCTGCACGCTGCCATCGATGGCCTGCGCCAGCGCCGCATGGTAGGGGCGCCAGTAGCGCGCGATGCGGTGCTCCACCTCGGCCACCGTGCGCGGACGGTCATACAGCGGCGTTGCCACGCCGTCGCGGCTGATGCGCTGCCAGATCAGGCCCAGGCCCTGGCGCGTCTTGACGCTGGGCGCCAGGGGCACGGGCCACTGGCCGTCGATCTGGGCCGGGTCCAGGTCGGCCTCGCTGCGGTTGGGGTCGATGTAGGTGCGCGGAAAGGTGGCCTCGATCAGCGTCGCGCCATGCGCGGGCCACTGGTCCCAGAGCGCGGCCACATGCGTGTCCTCGCCACGGCGCAGCAGGGACATGGGCACGGCATGGCCGAAATCCTCGGGATAGGAGGTGCCGCTGTGCGGCGAGTCGCAGACGATGGGCAGCACCTCGCCGGTGGCGGGATGCACCACGACCGGGGTGTCCGGCCGGGGGCGCAGGAAATCCGACTGTGCCATGCGGTCCATCAGTCGAGCTTGATGTTGGCGCGCTTGGCCACGGCCGTGTAGCGCTCGATGGCGGCCTTGATCTGCTTGGCGAATTCCTCGGGCGTGTTGCCCATGGACTCGCCCGAGATGGATTTTTGCTTTTCCAGGTAGTCAGGCATGGCCATGGCCTTGTGCGCGGCGGCATTGAGCTTGTCGATGATGGGGCGCGGCGTGCCGGCCGGCGCAACCAGGCCGAACCAGCCACCATCGCCCATCTGCGCAAAGCCCAGCTCGGTGTACGTGGGCACGTCGGGCAGCACGTCGGCGCGCTTGAAGGCCAGCACGGCCAGCGGTCGCAGCTTGCCGTCCTTGATGTGGGGCAGCGTGGAGGGCAGGTTGTCCGTCATGGCGTTGACCTGGCCGCCCAGCGCATCGGTGATGGCCTGGCCCGCGCCCTTGTAGGGGATGTGCAGCAGGTCGATGCCCGCCAGGTTCATGAAGTTCTCGATATTGGCGTGGCCCAGCGAACCCGTGCCCGGCGAGGCAAAGCTGTACTTGCCCGGGTTGGCCTTGGCCAGGGCGATGAACTCCTTCATGGTCTTGGCGGGCACGCTGGCGTTGACCACGAATACGCTGGGCACCGACATCACATTGGTGATGGGCGCGAAGTCCTTGATCGGGTCATAGGGCAGCTTGCGGAAGATCGCCGGGTTGGAGCCGTGCGTGCTCACCGTGGCCATGCCGATGGTGTAGCCGTCCGGCGCGGCACGCGCGATTTCGGAAGCGCCGATGGAGCCGCCGGCCCCGCCGCGGTTGTCCACCACCACGGACTTGCCGAGGATCACGCTCATCTTCTCGGCCAGCAGGCGCGCCACCATGTCGGTGGAGCCACCGGCTCCGAACGGCACGACCAGGCGGATCGGACGGCTGGGATAGTCGGCCGCCGGGCCCTGGGCCCAAGCGGCGGGAGCCAGAAGAGCGGTGGCGGCGCAGGCGGCCAGGCTGGACAACAGGGTGCGGCGCATTGCCATGGGATGTTTCCTATCTTGGTTGGGGGTGGCGGCAAAGCACGGGCTCTGCGGGACAGGCGCTGATTCTGGACAGCCGCCGCATCCGCGAAAAGAGACAAGACGGCAAGCAACCATGACCAACCGTCATAATTGCGCCCGTCATGCGCATGCACTCCCCCTCGCTTTCCGAGCTGCACGCCTTCGCGGCGGCCGCGCGCCTGGGCAGCTATTCGCTGGCGGCCCGGGAGCTGTATGTCACCCAGGGCGGCATCAGCCGCGCCATCGCCCGGCTGGAAGAGCACCTGGGCTTTGCGCTGTTCGAGCGCCAGGGCCGGCGCAGCGTGCTGACCGAAGCCGGCCGCGAATACCTGCAGGCCGTGGAGCCCGCCGTACACGCCATCGAATCGGCATCCGCGGCAGCACGCAGGCGCCACTTCGGCCCGCAACTGCGGCTGTCGGTGGTGCCCACGCTGTTCAGCCATTGGCTGATTCCGCGCCTGCCGCACTTCAACGCCCTGCATCCGGGCATCGCCCTGTCGTTCGCGCCCTATCGGCGCGACGATCCGCTGTCGGCCGCCGAGATAGACGGCTGGCTGCGCGTGGGCAGCGAGCCCTGGCCCGCCCATGTGGTGGCCGACTATGTGGTGGGCCGCGATCTGGTGCCCATCTGCCATCCGAGAGAACTGCAGGGCCCGCGGCCCATCCGCAGCCCCCGGGACGTGCTAGCACGCCCGCTGCTGTTCCACACCAACTATCCGGGCAACTGGGCCCGCTGGATGTCCCATCTGAACCTGCCCGGACCCTGCCCCGCACCGGCAGCCGACTTCGAGCTGGTGGCCCTGCTGGTACAGGCCGTGGCCGCCGGCATGGGCGTGGCCCTGGTGCAGCGCTGCCTGGTGGAGGAAGACCTGGCCGCCGGCCGCGTGGCCCTTGCCTTGCCTGCGCCCGTCCACATCGAACGCGGCTACTTTCTGTGCCGTCCCGCCACGCGGGCACCTTCCGAAGCCTTTGCGCAGTTCCGCGAATGGCTGCTGGAGCAGGCCGCGCCGGGCGCCGTGCCTCCAGCCGCAGTCTCAGGCCCCTGATCGCCAGGAGAAACGCCCTCTTCCGTTGATCTGCATCAATCTTTGCTGTCAGCCATCAGCGCCAGCCGCGTGAAAACACCCACTGGCAAAGCGCCATCACCACGACCAGCGCAGCATAGGTGGCCATCTTTGCATCGCGCCCGAACCACCACAGCCCCGCCAGCAGCACCAGTGCACCAACAATTAAATTGATAGCAACCTGTGACCACCAGGCCATGGCTTGCTGCGATTTCCCATAGATCAAAAGCGCGCACAACATCAGGGCCGGCGACAGGAAAAGTGCAGGCGCCAGGAAGTTCAGCCAATGATTCGTACTCGCAATCCATCCCATGTGCGGGCTCCGATTCCAGGGTGTTGTGATCAGGGATGCCTGAAACTGCGCGAAATTTTATAATCCCGGGTTATGGCAGTCTGGGCACTCGGCATCAACCACCACACGGCTCCGCTTGATATGCGGGGACGTTTCGCGTTCGCGCTCGACCAGATCGTGCCCACGCTGCAGGGCCTGCGCGAATCGCTGACCGGCCCCGGCCGCCAGCACAGCGCCGTCGAGACCGCCATTCTCTCCACCTGCAACCGTACCGAGATCTACTGCGCGGCCGAAATGCCGGCCATGGACCATACGCTGCACTGGCTGGCCAACAGCGGCGGCATCTCGTCCGAACTGCTGCGCTCGCACTCCTATCTGCTGGAAGACGGCCATGTGGCGCGCCATGCCTTCCGCGTGGCCAGCGGGCTCGACTCCATGGTGCTGGGCGAGGCCCAGATCCTGGGCCAGATGAAGAATGCCGTGCGCGCCGCAGAGAACGCAGGCGCCCTGGGCAGTACGCTGAACCAGCTGTTCCAGCGCAGCTTCGCGGTGGCCAAGGAAGTGCGCAGCTCCACCGAAATCGGTGCCCACAGCATCAGCATGGCCGCTGCCGCCGTGCGGCTGGCCGGCCAGCTGTTCGAAGACCTGTCCCAGATCCGCGTGCTGTTCGTGGGCGCGGGCGAGATGATCGAGCTGGTCTCCACCCATTTCGCGGCCCGCCACCCCAAGCAGATCATGATCGCCAACCGCACGCTGGAGCGCGGCGAAAAGCTGGCCGCCCAGTTTGGCGCCGGCACCATGCGGCTGGCCGACTTGCCCGAGCATCTGCATGAATACGATGCCGTGATCAGTTGCACGGCCTCCAGCCTGCCCATCATCGGCCTGGGCGCCGTGGAAAGCGCGCTCAAGAAGCGCAAGCACCGCCCCATGTTCATGGTCGATCTGGCCGTGCCGCGCGATATCGAATCCGAGGTCAAGGACCTGCGCGACGTCTACCTCTACACCGTGGACGATCTGGCCACCGTGGTGCGCACGGGCCAGGCCCAGCGCCAGGCAGCGGTCGAGCAGGCAGAAGTCATCATCGACCACGGCGTGCAAAGCTTCATGCACTGGCTGGACCAGCGCCGCCCGCAGGCCGGTGTGGTGCCGCTGATCCGCCAGCTCAACACCCAGACCGATGAATGGCGTGCGCTGGAGATTGCGCGCGCCAAGAAGCTGCTGGCCAAGGGCGAAGACATCGACACCGTGCTGGAGGCCCTGTCGCGCGGCCTCACGCAGAAAATGCTGCACGGCACCCTGGCCGAGCTGCACAAGGGTGACGCCGACCAGCGCACCCAGACCATGGACACGGTCTCGCGCCTGTTCCTGCGCTCCGCGCCAGGCGGTCCGCGCGGCACGACTCCCGACAAGGCGCTCTAGCGGCGCTCGCCCCCTTCAGAGAGCCGCGCGCCCGCGGGTCTCTGGCGCCTCGGCCCACTTCCGGCCACCTCGTTCCCCCGCCGCAGCGCTGCCCCGCGCAGCCCTTCGCACCATCGCCTCACACCATGCAAGACTTTCTGCGCCAACAACTGGAGCGCTACGCCCAGCGCCTTGAAGAACTCGACTTCCTGCTCTCGCGCGAAGACATCATGGGCGACATGAAGCAGTACCGTGCCATCTCGCGCGAGCATGCCGATGTGACGGCCATTGCCGGCCGCTATGCACGCTACCGTCAGCGCGAGGCCGATCTGGCCTCTGCCAGGGACATGCTGGACGATCCCGACATGGAGGAAATGGCGCGCGAGGAAATCTCCGGCGCAGAGATCGAGCTGGTGCAGCTGGAAGATGAACTGCAGCGCCTGCTCCTGCCCAAGGACCCCGACGACGCGCGCAACGCCTACCTGGAAATCCGCGCGGGCACGGGTGGCGATGAATCTGCCCTGTTCGCAGGCGATCTGGCACGCATGTACACGCGCCACTGCGACGCCGTGGGCTGGAAGGTCGAGATCATGAGCGCCAACGAAAGCGAGCTGGGCGGCTACAAGGAAGTGGTGCTGCGCGTGGAAGGCACCGACGTCTATGGCCGCCTGCGCTTCGAATCCGGCGGCCACCGCGTGCAGCGCGTGCCTGCCACCGAGACCCAGGGCCGCATCCACACCAGTGCCTGCACCGTGGCCGTCATGCCCGAGCCCGACGAAACCCAGGCCATCACGCTCAACCCGGCCGACCTGCGCATCGACACCTTCCGTGCCAGCGGCGCCGGAGGCCAGCACATCAACAAGACCGACTCGGCCGTGCGCGTGGTCCACCTGCCCACGGGCATCGTCGCCGAGTGCCAGGACGGCCGCAGCCAGCACAGCAACAAGGCCAAGGCCCTGCAGGTGCTGCAGGCGCGCCTGCAGGAAAAGGAGCGCAGCGAGCGCGAGGCCAAGGAGGCCGCGCTGCGCAAGGGCCTGATCGGCAGCGGCGACCGCAGCGACCGCATCCGCACCTACAACTTCCCCCAGGGCCGGCTCACCGACCACCGCATCAACCTCACCATCTACAAGCTGCTGGCCGTGATGGAAGGCGACCTGGGCGACGTGCTCGACGCGCTGCAGGCCGCACGCGAGGCCGAACTGCTGGCCGAGCTGCAGGTCAACAGCTGAGGCGCGGGCCATGGCCAACCTACCCACCATCAAAGAGGCTCTGCAGCACTCCCAGGCCCAGGGGCTTGCGCGCATCGACGCGCAAATGCTGCTGCTGCATGTGCTCGGACGCCCGGCCGGCGGCCGCGCCTGGCTGCTCACCCACGACGGGGACGCGCTGACCGCGCCCCAGGCCGGCGTCTATGCCGCGCTGTGCACACGCCGACTGAGCGGGGAGCCCGTCGCCTACCTGGTGGGCCACAAGGAGTTCTACGGGCTGGATCTGGCCGTGGACGCACGCGTGCTCGACCCTCGCCCCGATACCGAAACCCTGGTGGACTGGGCGCTGGAGCTGATACCCGCCCAGGCCCCGAGCGGCCCCGCATGCCGTGTGGCGGATCTGGGCACCGGCAGCGGAGCGATTGCCCTGGCCCTGCAGAGCCAGCGCCCCGGCGCCACCGTGTGGGCCGTGGATGCCAGTGCCGACGCGCTGGCCGTGGCCAGCGCCAATGCCACGCGCCTGCAGCTGGGCGTGCGGTTTGCGCATGGCAGCTGGCTGGAGCCGCTGGCAGGCCAGGCGCCGTTCAACCTCATCGTCAGCAATCCGCCCTATATCCGCGACGACGATCCGCACTTGCTGGCGTTGGAGCATGAGCCGCTGTCGGCTCTGGCCAGCGGCGCCGATGGCCTGTCCGACATCCGCGCCATCGTCGCGCAGGCGCCTGCGCTGCTGGCCAGCGGCGGCTGGATGCTGCTCGAGCATGGCTGGGACCAGGCCGATGCCGTGGCCACCCTGCTGCGCAGCGCCGGCTTTGAGAGCGTGCAACACCGCCACGACCTGGGCGGCATCGCCCGCTGCACGGGCGGGCAATGGACAGCGCAAGCCTGAGCTCGGGTCCGGGCGCAGCATTCCCGCATGCTTTCAAAGTCCGCGCCGAGAGTGAAATAATCCCATCCATGCCGCCGCGCCTGCGGCGCCCACCACGACCCCGGAGCACCACACAGATGAGCGACACCCAGCAACGCATCGACCAACTGGTCAAAAGCAACAACATCCTGCTGTTCATGAAGGGCAGCGCCAGCTTTCCCATGTGCGGTTTCTCGGGCCGCGCCATCCAGATTCTCAAGGCCTGCGGCGTGGAGACCAAGGACATCTCCACCGTCAACGTGCTGGAGGACCAGGAAATCCGCCAGGGCATCAAGGACTACAGCAACTGGCCCACGATCCCCCAGCTCTACGTGCAGGGCGAGTTCATCGGCGGCTCGGACATCATGATGGAGATGTACGAATCCGGCGAGTTGCAGCAGCTGCTGGCACCCAAGGCCTGAGTTCGCAGGCTTGCGACTCGCGCGCAGCAACCCGCCTGCGCCCGCTGCTGCGCAGAATCAAGCCACCCTTGGGTGGCTTTTTTTCGCCCGTACCGGACTGCCAGCGCACTGCCCGGGCATGCCACAAGGCCAGGGGCATGTGATGTGTGGTCGAATGGACACATCTTTCACATCCGGAAAACCGCGCCTGCGCCCGCTTCTCCGCCTTGCCTATGAGTCTGTCCCAAAGTCTGCTGTTGATCGTCGCACTGATACTGACCAGTGCCTTCTTCTCCGTGGCCGAGATCTCGCTGGCCGCCTCGCGGCGCCTGCGGCTTCGGCAGATGGCGGAGGACGGGGAGCCACGCGCCGAACAGGTCATGAAGATGCAGGCCCAGCCGGGCGAGTACTTCACGGTCACGCAGATTGGGCTGAATGCCGTCGCCATCCTGGGCGGCGTGGTGGGCGAAGGGGCATTGACGCCCTATCTGGCCGAATTGCTCATGCTCTGGCTGCCCGAGAGCCGGGCACAGACCGTGGGCTTTCTGCTCTCGTTCGCCACCGTCACCTCGCTGTTCATCCTCTTTGCCGACCTGCTGCCCAAGCGCCTGAGCATGGCCGAGCCCGAAGCCCTGGCCATCCGCGTGCTGCGCCCCATGCTCTGGTGCATGGCCGTGCTCAAGCCCCTGGTCTGGTGCTTCAACCACCTGGCGGACGCCGTTGCCAAGCTCTTAGGCTTGCCCACGGTGCGCGACGACCGCATCACGCACGAAGACATCCTGGCCATGACCGAAGCTGGCGCGCGCGCCGGCGTGCTGGCCGCGAAGGAGCAGCAGGTGATCGCCAACCTGTTCGAGCTGGACTCGCGCACCATCGGCTCGGCCATGACGCAGCGCGACCGCATCGCCTACTTCCACCGTGACGACCCCGACGAACTGATCCGGGTCCGCATTGCCGAAGAACCTTTTTCCACCTACCCCGTCTGCGATGGCGACATCGACCACATCGTCGGCTATGTCGATGCCAAGGACCTGTTCCAGCGCGCGCTGAACAACCAGCCCCTGTCGCTCATGGACGACTCCCTGGTGCACAAGGTGCTGGTCGTGCCGGACCGCCTGACGCTGGCCGAGGTGCTGGAGCAGTTTCGCCAGGTGCATGAGGACTTTGCCGTCATCGTCAACGAATACAGCCTGGTGGTCGGCGTGGTCACGCTCAATGACGTGATGAGCACGGTGATGGGCGGCCTGGTTAGCCCGGGCGACGAGGAGCAGATCCTGCGCCGCGACGAGAACTCCTGGCTGATCGACGGCGTCACGCCGGTCGAGGATGTGATGCAGGCCCTGGAACTCGACGAGCTGCCCCACGCCGAGGACTACGAGACCCTGGGCGGCTTCCTCATGGTGATGCTGCGCCGCATTCCCAAGCGCACCGACACCGTGCAATGGGGCGGCTACCGTTTCGAGGTCATGGACGTGGACAGCTACCGCATCGACCAGGTGCTGGTCACGCGCATGTCCGCCAGCAGCCCGGCCGCGCCGCCCAACGCCGGCGACACGGCAGCGGCCGTGGCCAAGGTATCCAGCATGTCGTCGGAGACGTCGTCCTGACGGACAACGCAGAACAGCAGCCGCGCAGCCGCTCGGCGGCGCTGCGCGGCCCTCAAGCCGAGCGCGAGGGCTCTATCTCCCAGCGCCGCTGCGCAGCGAACACCGCATTCGGGTACTGGGGCTGTCCCCGGCTGCCGTTGTAGCGGCCCAGCGCCATGTAGGCATCGCCTTTTTCGCGGTCCAGATAGTGGCGCAGGATCACGCAGCCAAAGCGCAGATTGGTCTGCATGTGAAACAGCTTGCCGATGTCTCCATCGCCGATCAGCCGCATCCAGAACGGCATGATCTGCATGTAGCCGCGTGCACCCACGCTGGAGATGGCGAACTTGCGGAACGCGCTCTCCACCTGCACCAGCCCCATCACCAGAGAGACTTCCAGGCCGGCACGCTTGGACTCGTACCAGACGGTTTGCAGGAACTCCAGCCTCGTCGCCAGCTCCGGCTTGCGCGAACGCAGGCGCTCGCTGCTGGCCGTGAGCCAGCGAAGGTAGTCCAGCCGGGCCTCGGTGGAGGCAAAGCGCAGCTCGGGCGGCGCCGATCCAGTGACGGCGGAACTCAGCGCAGTGCGCACCGAATCGGCCAGCGGCTCCTCCAGCTGGCCACCGGCCCAGGCGGGCGCGACCAGCCCGCCGAGCAGCGGTGCCGAGCCCAGCGAAGCCGCCAGGCGCAGGCAATCGCGTCGCGTCACCACGGGCGCCTGGCTCACAGGCCCAGCCTTTGCTTGAGATGGCCCAGCACATCGGCGGCGGCCAGCTTGGTCGCTTCCGTGTCGCGGCGATGCTGGTACTCGAGCTGTCCTTCCTTGAGGCCCCGGTCGGACAGCACCACGCGGTGCGGCACGCCAATCAGCTCCCAGTCGGCAAACATGGCGCCCGGACGTTCGCCACGATCGTCCAGGATCACGTCCACACCCAGTGCCAGCAGCTCGGCATGCAGCTTCTCGGCAGCTTCCTTCACGGGTTCGCTGCGGTCCATGCCGATGGGGCAGACCACCACGGTGAAGGGCGCAATCGCGTCGGGCCAGATGATGCCGCGCTCGTCATGGTTCTGCTCGATGGCTGCAGCGGGCAGGCGCGTCACGCCAATGCCGTAGCAGCCCATTTCAAACAGCGAGGGCTTGCCGTTCTCGGCCAGGAAGGTGGCGTTCATGGCCTGGGAGTACTTGGTACCCAGGTAGAACACATGGCCGACTTCAATTCCGCGCTCAATGGCCAGCTCGCCTGCGCCATCAGGAGACTTGTCGCCAGCCACCACGTTGCGCAGGTCGGCCACCACATCAGGCTCGGGCAGGTCGCGGCCGAAGTTCACGCCGGTGATGTGGAAGTCGGCCTCGTTCGCGCCGCAGACCCAGTCGGCCATCACGGCGACCTCGCGGTCCACGACCAGCTTCACGGGCTGCTTCAGGCCGATCGGGCCCAGGTAGCCGGGCTGGCAACCGAAGTGCTCCTCGATTTCGGCCACAGTGGCAAAGCGGAAGCCCACGTCCAGGCCCGGCACCTTGGCCACCTTGATCTCGTTCATTTCATGATCACCGCGCAGCAGCAGCAGCCAGATCTGGCTGCCTGCCACCTCGCCCTTGTCGTCGAGCTTGTCGGTGGCCAGCACCAGGGACTTCACCGTCTGCGACAGCGGCAGGCCCAGCTGGGATGCGACAGATTCGCAGGTGCTGTTGCCGGGCGTCGCCACCTTGGTCATCGCCTGGGCCGCAGCGGGACGGGGACCCGCAGGCGCCAGGGCCTCGGCCTTTTCGATATTGGCGGCATAGTCGCTGCTCGGGCAGTAGACGATGGCGTCCTCGCCCGTGGAAGCGATGACCTGGAATTCCTCGCTCAGATCGCCGCCGATGGCACCGCTGTCTGCACGCACGGCACGGTACTGCAGGCCGAAGCGGTCGAAGATGCGCTTGTAGGCCGCGCGCATGGTCTGGTAGCTGACCTGGGCCGCATCACGGTCCTTGTCGAAGGAATAGGCGTCCTTCATGATGAACTCGCGGCCACGCATCAGGCCAAAGCGCGGGCGGCGCTCATCGCGGAACTTGGTCTGGATCTGGTAGAAATTCTTGGGCAGCTGCTTGTAGCTCTTGAGCTCCTGGCGCGCAATGTCCGTCACCACCTCTTCGCTGGTGGGCTGGATCACGAAGTCGCGGCCATGGCGGTCCTTGATGCGCAGCAGCTCGGGGCCCATCTTCTCGAAGCGGCCGGTCTCCTCCCACATCTCGGCAGGCTGGACCACGGGCATGGTCACTTCCACGGCACCGGCACGGTTCATTTCCTCGCGCACGATGGCCTCGACCTTGCGGATCACGCGCAGCCCCATGGGCATGTAGTTGTAGATGCCTGCACCCAGCTTCTTGATCAGGCCGGCCCGCGTCATGAGCTTGTGGCTGACCACTTCGGCGTCGGCCGGAGCTTCCTTGAGGGTGGAGATGAAAAATTGGGAGGCTTTCATGGATCAGGGGCTTCGCGGGAATCGGGGCAGCGTGCTTGCCGCTGGCAAGGCACCGTGCATAATGGACACAATTCAGAAAATTGGGGTTCGATTATGCTTGACCGGGACGGATTTCGCCCGAACGTCGGCATCATCCTGCTCAACCAAAAGAACCAGGTGTTCTGGG
This sequence comes from Delftia sp. WSY_7, assembly GCF_043104845.1. Taxonomy (NCBI): domain Bacteria; kingdom Pseudomonadati; phylum Pseudomonadota; class Betaproteobacteria; order Burkholderiales; family Comamonadaceae; genus Delftia; species Delftia sp. WSY_7. The sequence goes on from NZ_JBICLB010000005.1 coordinate 237,243, forward strand.
GCAAACGCATCCGCACCCACAGCTGGCAGTTTCCACAGGGCGGCATTGACCGGGGGGAGACACCCGAACAGGCCATGTTCCGGGAACTGCATGAGGAAGTGGGGTTGATGCCCAACCACGTTCGCGTGGTCGCCCGCACCCGGGACTGGTTGCGCTACGAGGTGCCAGACCGGTACATCCGCCGCGATGCGCGCGGACACTACAAAGGCCAGAAGCAGATCTGGTATTTGCTGCAGCTCATGGGTCACGACTGGGATTTGAACCTGCGTGCCACCGACCACCCCGAATTCGACGCCTGGCGCTGGAATGACTACTGGGTGCCATTGGACGTGGTGGTGGAGTTCAAGCGCGGCGTCTATGAGATGGCCCTGACCGAACTGGCCCGGTTCCTGCCGCGCGGCGAACAGCAACGCAACCGTTATCTGCGCAGCGGCATGCGCCCCAGGGAAGCCCATGAACAGGGTCCTGAGACATACACTGCGCCGGGTTTGCATCCAGCACGCTCAGGCAGCTTTCGCGTCAATCCCGGCATGGAGTTGCCGCCTGGCGCCTGTTTCGATCCTGATCCACAGTCGGGGCAGCAAGCCCTGCAACCCGATCCAGGCAAGGCCTGAAACCGGGCCAGAGCCATACGCAAAAGCGCACCCGAGGGTGCGCTTTTTCTTGGCCTTGAGGGTCTGGCGCCTCAGTGCCCCGCAATCACCATGTTGTCGCGGTGCACCATCTCCGGGCCTGCGGAATAGCCCAGCAGGCGCTCGATCTCCACCGAGCTTTTGCGACACAGCAGCCGCGCCTCGGCACTTGCATAGTTGGCCAGCCCACGCGCCACCTCGATACCCAGGGCATCGCGCACCGCGATCACATCGCCACGGGCGAACTCGCCATCCACATTCACCATGCCGATGGGCAGCAGGCTCTTGCCTTCGTCGCGCAGCTTGGCCACGGCGCCGGCATCCACGGACACGGAGCCGCGCAGTTGCAGATGGTCTGCAATCCACTGCTTGCGCGCCTGGTTCTTGTGCGTCTGCGCCAGGAGCAGCGTGCCGATGGACTCGCCTGCCGCCAGACGCACCAGCACGTCCTGCTCACGCCCCCAGGCGATGACGGTTGAAGCACCCGAGCCCGCCGCGCGCTTGGCCGCGAGGATCTTGGTGATCATCCCGCCCTTGCCAATGGACGAGCCCGCGCCTCCGGCCATCTCCTCCAGCGCCGGGTCGCCGGCATTGGCCACATCGATGAAACGCGCATCGGGATTGCTGCGCGGGTCGGCGCTGTAAAGGCCTCGCTGATCGGTCAGGATGACCAGAGCATCGGCCTCGATCAGATTGGCAACCAAAGCGCCCAAGGTATCGTTGTCACCGAACTTGATCTCGTCGTTGACCACGGTGTCGTTCTCGTTGATCACCGGCACGATGCCCAGCTCCAGCAGCGTCAGCAAGGTGTTGCGCGCGTTGAGATAGCGCTCGCGGTCCGCGAGGTCGGCATGCGTGAGCAGCACCTGCGCACTGCCCATGCCCTGTTCGCGCAACTTGGACTCGTACATCTGTATCAGGCCCATCTGCCCCACGGCCGCAGCGGCCTGCAGTTCATGAATCTCCTTGGGCCGTGCAATCCAGCCCAGACGCTTCATGCCTTCGGCCACCGCGCCGCTGGAGACCATGATCACCTCGCGCCGCCGGCCTCCATGGCTTTCATCCCCGCGCACCAGGGCCGCCAGCTGGCGGCTCCATTCCTGGATCGCGGCCTCATCAAGACCGCGACCTTCATTGGTCACCAGGCTGGAGCCGACCTTGACCACGATGCGATGGGCATCACGCAACAAGTTGGAAGACATGGATGGATAGTGATTCTTGCAGCGCAGGCCGAGGCAGACCCCGCCGCTGTTGTGATCAAGGCAATGGGTGGGACAGGCCGCTCTTACTCGGAATCGCGGGGAGCAAAACGCGGGTCGGTAAGATCCACGCCATCACCCTCGACTTCGACGAAGCGTGGATCGATTTCCTTGGGACCGGCCTCGATCTGCTGCTGTTCATGCACATGCTTGTAGATGGTGCGGATCAGCACTTCGCAGCCTTCGCGCGTCAGGGCGGAAATCTCGAACACCGGACCCTTCCACTTGAAGCGCTTGACGAAGTCCTTGACGCGTGCGGCGCGCTCCTCGGCCGGCACCATGTCCAGCTTGTTGAGCACCAGCCAGCGCGGCTTGTTGTACAGCTCGGCATCGTACTTCTGCAACTCGCCCACGATGGCCTTGGCCTGGGCCACGGGATCCACGCTGTCATCGAACGGCGCCAGGTCCACCACATGCAGCAGCAATCGGGTGCGCTGCAGGTGACGCAGGAACTGGTGGCCCAGGCCGGCACCTTCCGACGCGCCTTCGATCAGCCCGGGGATATCGGCCACCACAAAGCTTTGCTCGGCGGCAACACGAACCACGCCCAGATTGGGATGCAGCGTGGTGAACGGATAGTCGGCAATCTTGGGACGCGCATTGGAGACTGCGGCGATGAAGGTGGATTTGCCCGCATTGGGCATGCCCAGCAGACCCACGTCGGCCAGAACCTTGAGCTCCAGCTTGAGGTTCTTGCGCTCACCGGGCCAGCCAGGCGTCTTTTGCCGTGGCGCGCGGTTGATGGCGCTCTTGAAGCGCAGGTTGCCGTAGCCGCCATCCCCGCCCTTGGCAATGGTCACCACCTCGCCGGGCGTCAACAGTTCGTAGAGCACCTCCCCGGTTTCGGCATCGCTGATGATGGTGCCAACCGGCATGCGCAGCGTGATGTCGTTGCCTGCGGCACCGAACATGTCCGAGCCCTTGCCGTGCTCGCCGCGCGTGGCATCGTGGCGACGCGAGAAGCGGTAGTCCACCAGGGTGTTGAGATTGACGTCGGCCACCGCGTAGACATGGCCTCCACGGCCGCCATCTCCTCCATCGGGACCACCGAATTCCTTGTATTTTTCGTGCCGGAATGACACGCAGCCATTGCCGCCATCACCGGCAGCAATGTCGATATAAGCTTCGTCGACGAACTTCATGAGGCATCCAGTTTACAAAAAGCAGTGTGCACCAGACAGCCCCAGGCCACACCTCAGAGACGGAAAAGGGGACGAGCGCACGATGCACCGCCCTCCTGAAACGACAAAGCCCCGACAGGTCGGGGCTTCGAGCGTCGAAGTGACAGAGCTTAGGCAGCCGTCACGTTGACCGTGTGCTTGGACAGTGCACCCTTGACAGCAAACGACACGTGGCCGTCCACCAGAGCGTACAGGGTGTGGTCCTTGCCCACGCCGACGTTGTCGCCGGGGTGGAACTTGGTGCCACGTTGGCGCACGATGATCGAGCCGGCGGTGATCAACTCACCACCAAAAGCCTTCACGCCGAGCATTTTGGGCTTGGAATCGCGCCCGTTTCGCGTAGAGCCGCCGCCTTTTTTCTGTGCCATGACTCAGCTCCTGGATTAAGCAGCGATCGCCACGATCTGCAGCTCGGTGAACTGCTGGCGATGGCCTTGGCGCTTCTGATAATGCTTACGACGGCGCATCTTGAAGATGTGCACTTTGTCGTGCTTGCCGTGAGCAACCACGGTTGCCTTGACAGACGCACCGGACACCAGAGGTGTGCCGACCTTGATTTCAGCGCCGTTGCCGACTGCCAGAACCTGATCGATCACAACTTCTTGGCCTACGTCCGCAGCAATCTGTTCTACCTTGATCTTTTCGCCAGCTGCAACGCGATACTGCTTGCCGCCGGTTTTTATGACTGCGTACATTTAAACCTCTTGAATTTGAGAGTTCCGCGAACGAATTTCCACGGAAGCCGGAGATTCTAGCACGCACTCACATTCCTTGCATGAAGCGCTCCCCTCCTTCGCCCAAACAACCGCCAGAGCGGGCCGCAGGCAGGGTCGCTCTTCCTATAATTGACGATCCACTTGGCGCCCGCAGTACCTTGACCACAGCTCTCTCCACCCCCAATCCGCTTGCCCTGATCACTGACGACATGCGCGAGGTGGATCATGTGATTACCCAGCGCCTGACGACCTCCGTCCCGCTGATTGCCCAGATCTCCCAGTACATCATCGCTGCAGGCGGCAAGCGCCTGCGGCCCGCCCTGCTGCTCATGGTCTGCAATGCATTGGGATACGAAGGAAAGGACAGGCATGTCCTGGCTGCCGTGGTCGAACTGATTCATACAGCCACCCTGCTGCACGACGACGTCGTGGATGAATCCACGCTGCGTCGCGGCCGCCCGACGGCCAACGAGACCTTCGGCAATCCGGCCAGCGTGCTGGTCGGCGACTTCCTGCACTCGCGCTCCTTCCAGATGATGGTGGAAGTCGGCAGCATGCGTGTGCTCAAGATCCTCTCGGACGCCACCAACGTGATCGCCGAGGGCGAGGTCCAGCAACTCATCAACACGCATGATGCCTCGCTGGACGAAGCCGGCTACCTGCACGTCATCCGCTCCAAGACCGCCCAGCTCTTCGAGGCCAGCGCCCAGTTGGGCGCCGTGCTGGCCGACGCGCCCCGCGAAATCGAGCAGGCCTGCGCCAGCTATGGCCAGGCGCTGGGCACGGCCTTCCAGATCATTGACGACGTACTCGACTACGCAGGCGATGCCCAGGAAATGGGCAAGAACCTGGGCGATGACCTGCGCGAAGGCAAATGCACCCTCCCCCTGATTGCCGCCATGCAACGCGGCACGCCTGAGCAGGCCGCCATTGTGCGTGCCGCCATCGAACAGGGCTCCACCGAGCAACTGACCGCTGTAGTGGATATCGTGCGCAGCACAGGTGCGCTGGACGTGGCACGCGAGGCCGCACATGCCGAGGCACGCCGCGCCATCGACGCAATAAATGTGCTCCCAAGCAATTTGCATACGGCAAGTTTGCTACAATTGGCGTCTCAGCTTTTGGAGCGACGCACCTGATTCAGGCTGCTCGCTTTTTCTACAAAAGCAACGGGGTGTAGCTTAGCCTGGTAGAGCGCTACGTTCGGGACGTAGAGGCCGGAGGTTCGAATCCTCTCACCCCGACCATCTGGTCATTCCATCTCCATCACACCATTGCGCCAGGTTCAAGACCCAGGCGTGTAACAGTGTGTCTGGCATTCCAAGTGCTCAGTGATGATAGGATAAATGTCCTTTCCTCTCACACGTCTTGCTACATGGCTGTTGCTGACTCCTCGCTCAAGAATGCATCCGCTGTCGCATCGCTTCCCGGCATCGGGCGGGCCTTGATTTCAGCAGGCAAGGTATCGCAACAGGCAGCGGAAGCGGCTGCCGGCAAGGCCGCCACCAATCGCACCTCGTTCATTGCAGAACTGAGCGTCGCCGGCACCCTCTCTGCCCTGGAAGTGGCGGAGACGGTTTCCACCATGTTCAGCGCGCCGCTGCTCGATCTTGATGCGGTCGACGCCATGCGCCTGCCGCAGGATCTGCTGGACGCCAAGATCATCAGCACCTATCGCGTCCTGCCTCTGAGCAAGCGCGGCAACCGCCTCACGGTGGCCACCGCCGACCCGACGCAGCAGGAAGCCGCCGAGCAGATCAAGTTCACCACCCAGTTGGGCGTGGACTGGATCATCGTCGAGGCCGACAAGCTGGAGCGACTGATCGCGCAGCAGAACAAAAGCGCCAGCGAGGCCATGGACAGCTATGGCGGCAGCGGCGACTTCGAGTTCGGCGACCTCAAGCCTGATGAGGTGGCAGAGGAAAAGGACAACTCGGCCGCAGCAGACGTCGAAGATGCGCCCATCGTCAAGTTCCTGCACAAAATGCTGCTCGACGCCTTCAACATGCGCGCGTCAGACTTGCATTTCGAACCCTACGAGCACCAGTACCGGGTGCGCTTTCGCATTGACGGCGAGCTGCGTGAAATTGCATCGCCGCCCATTGCCATCAAGGAGAAGCTGGCCTCGCGCATCAAGGTGATCTCGCGCATGGACATCTCGGAAAAGCGTGTCCCGCAGGACGGGCGCATGAAGCTCAAGGTCGGCCCGGACCGCGTCATCGACTTTCGCGTCAGCACGCTGCCCACGCTTTTCGGCGAGAAGATCGTGATCCGTATCCTGGACCCGAGCTCGGCCAGGATGGGCATCGACGCCCTGGGCTATGAACCCGAGGAGAAGGCACGCCTGCTTGAAGCCATCAGTCGCCCCTACGGAATGATTCTGGTCACAGGCCCCACCGGCTCGGGCAAGACAGTGTCGCTGTACACCTGCCTGAACCTGCTGAACAAGGCCGGCGTGAACATCGCCACGGCGGAAGATCCTTCGGAAATCAACCTGCCCGGCGTCAACCAGGTCAATGTGAACGAAAAGGCCGGCCTCACCTTTGCCACTGCGCTCAAGGCTTTTCTGCGCCAGGATCCCGACATCATCATGGTCGGTGAAATCCGCGATCTGGAAACGGCCGACATCTCGATCAAGGCAGCGCAAACCGGCCACTTGGTGCTGTCCACCCTGCACACCAATGACGCACCGACCACGTTGACGCGCATGCGCAACATGGGCATTGCGCCCTTCAACATCGCATCGAGCGTGATCCTGATCACCGCCCAGCGCCTGGCCAGACGCCTGTGCCCTCAATGCAAGGAGCCGGCTGACATTCCGCGGGAGGCCCTGATCGATGCAGGCTACGACGATGCGGACATTGACGGCAGCTGGGTCACCTACAGGCCCGTCGGCTGTCCGGCATGCAACAACGGCTACAAGGGCCGCGTAGGCATCTATCAGGTGATGCCTATCAGCGAGGAAATCCAGCGCATCATCCTGCAGGACGGCAGTGCGCTGGAGATCGCCGCACAGGCCAAGCGCGAAGGCGTGCGGTCGCTGCGTGGATCGGGTTTGCACAAGGCCAGACAGGGACTGACCTCGCTCGAAGAAGTGCTGGCAGTCACCAATGAGTAAATAGCGCGGACAGCGCAGACAACAAACGAGGGAGCACGATGGCCACAGCCGCGTCCAAGGGAATCAAGGAATTTGTCTTCGAATGGGAAGGCAAGGATCGCAACGGCAAGATCATCCGAGGCGAGACCCGGGCCGGGGGCATCAACCAGGTCCAGGCCATGCTGCGCCGCCAGGGCGTGCTGCCCAGCAAGATCAAGAAGCGCCGCACACGCGGCGGCAAGAGAATCAAGCCCAAGGACATTGCGCTGTTCACCCGCCAGATGGCAACGATGATGAAGGCGGGCGTCCCGCTGCTTCAGGCCTTCGACATTGTCGGACGGGGCAACACCAACCCCAGCGTGACGCGCCTTCTGGCCGATATTCGCGCCGACGTGGAGACCGGCACCTCGCTGAACGCAGCCTATCGCAAGCACCCCATGTACTTCGATAGCCTCTACTGCAATCTGGTGGAAGCGGGCGAAGCGGCCGGTATCCTGGAAGCCCTGCTGGACCGCCTGGCCACGTACATGGAGAAGACCGAGGCCATCAAGTCCAAGATCAAATCGGCGCTGATGTACCCGATCTCGGTCATCGTCGTGGCCTTCATCGTCGTGACCATCATCATGATCTTCGTGATCCCGGCCTTCAAGGAAGTGTTCAGTTCGTTCGGCGCTGACCTGCCGGCGCCGACGCTTTTGGTAATGGGCATCAGCGATGTCTTTGTCCAATGGTGGTGGTTGATCTTCGGCGTGATTGGCGGCGGTCTCTACTTCTTCATGCAGGCCTGGAAGCGCAACGAGCGCATGCAGCAATTCATGGACCGTACGCTGCTGAAGGTGCCGGTCTTTGGCGTGCTGATCGAGAAATCCTGCGTCGCACGCTGGACGCGCACGCTGTCGACCATGTTTGCCGCGGGCGTCCCATTGGTCGAGGCACTGGATTCTGTCGGCGGCGCATCCGGCAATGCCGTGTATGCCAATGCCACGGAAAAGATCCAGCAGGAAGTCTCCACCGGCACCAGTCTCACCGTGGCCATGACCAATGCCAATGTCTTTCCGTCCATGGTGCTGCAGATGTGCGCCATCGGCGAGGAATCCGGCTCCATCGACCATATGCTGGGCAAGGCGGCCGATTTCTATGAAGAAGAGGTCGATGACATGGTGGCTGGCCTGTCCAGCCTGATGGAGCCCATCATCATTGTTTTCCTGGGCACCCTCATCGGCGGCATCGTGGTTTCGATGTATCTGCCCATCTTCAAGCTGGGCCAGGTGGTCTGATGGTTTTGGAACTCTGGATGCAGGCTGCATTGGGCGGCCTGCTGGGCCTGTTGGTTGGCAGCTTTCTCAACGTGGTGGTGCATAGGCTGCCCCGCATGATGGAACAGCAATGGAATGCGGAATGCGCCCAATGGGCGCAAGAGCAATCTTCATCCTCCGCCACGCCATCGCCCGCCACAGCGCCGCCGCCTGCCGAGGCGCCCCTGAGCCTGAGCCGCCCCCGCTCGCGCTGCCCGCATTGCGGCCATGCCATCCACTGGTACGAGAATATTCCCGTGCTCAGTTATCTGGCGCTGCGAGGCCGGTGCTCCGAATGCAAGGCGTCGATCAGCATCCGCTATCCGCTGGTGGAATTGGCCTGCGCCGCGCTGTTTGCCTACTGTGCGGCGCAATGGGGCATCACGCCCACAGGCGCTGCCTGGTGCCTTTTCAGTGCGGCCTTGCTGAGCCTGGCATTGATCGACTGGGACACCACACTGCTTCCCGACGACATCACCCTGCCCTTGCTGTGGGCCGGACTGCTGTCGTCGGCGCTGCACTGGACCGCCGTGCCTCTGGCCGACGCGGTATGGGGCGCTGCAGCGGGCTATCTCTCGCTGTGGCTGGTTTACTGGGCCTTCAAGCTGGCCACCGGCAAGGAAGGCATGGGCTACGGCGACTTCAAGCTGTTTGCCGCGCTGGGCGCCTGGTTCGGCTGGCAGGCACTCGTGCCCATCATCCTGATCTCGTCGGTGATTGGCGCCATCGTGGGCATCGCGTTGAAGATCAACAGCCGCCTGCGTGAGGGCGGCTATGTTCCCTTCGGCCCCTTTCTGGCGGGCGCCGGCTTTGCAGCCATGGTGTTCGGACCGCAGCAGATGCTGCAATCCCTATTGGCGGCCTTGGGCCTTTGATTCAACACTGCGGCATGGCCCCCAGCATCGCCCCGCCCTTGCTTGCACGCCCGTTTCGGCTGGGCCTGACGGGCGGCATTGGCAGCGGCAAGAGCACCGTCGCAGCGCAACTGGGCTTGCGCGGAGCGGCCGTGATCGATGCCGACCAGATCTCTCGCAGCCTCACCGCCCCCGAAGGTGCTGCTCTGCCCGAGATAGCGCGCGTCTTCGGGCCCGAACTGATTGATGCCAGCGGCGCCCTGGACCGCACGCGCATGCGCGAACTGGTCTTTCAGCAGCCCTCGGCACGACAGCAGCTGGAGGCCATCGTCCATCCCCTCGTGGCGCAGCAGACGGCCCGGCAAGTGGAGCAGGCCACAGTGGCTGGGTGCCGACTCATCGTGCATGACATTCCCTTGCTCGTGGAGTCCGGCCGCTGGCCTGCCATGCTTGATGCGGTGCTGGTCGTTGACTGCCGCACCGAAACGCAGATCGCTCGCGTGATCGCGCGCAACGGATTGCCACGCGAGGCGGTGCAGGCCATCATCTCGGCCCAGGCCACACGTGCGGCACGGCTGGCAGCCGCCGACTGGGTGCTCTACAACGACGAGGCCATGACGATAGAGGCTTTGCGCGCATGCACCGATCGAATCTCTGCATGGTTCGGGCTATGATGCACGCCATGGCTTGGCCTGTGCGTGTAATTCAGCATGTGCACGACGTAGACAGCTGATTCCTGTGCACCCCGAGGAGCCCAGCAAGCGTGATCCTGTACGAATATCCTTTCAATGAGCGCCTGAGGACCTACCTCCGGTTGGAACAGCTATATCGCCGCCTGAGCGAGTTGCTGTCGCGCGCTCATTCCATCGATCACCATTTTGCGCTGGTCACCATCTTCGAGATCATGGACGTGGCGGCACGTACCGACCTGAAGACGGACGTGCTCAAGGACCTTGAGCGCCACAAAAGCCTGCTCGACAGCCTGCGCGGCAATCCCGACATTGCCGAGCACATGCTTGACCAGGTCTCACGCCATGTGGAGCAGTGCTTTGCCCAGCTCAATGCCCAGAACGGCAAGGCCGGCCAGACCCTGACTGAAAACGAGTGGCTGATGGCCGTGCGCAGCCGCATCGGCATCCCCGGCGGCACCTGCGGCTTCGACCTTCCGGCCTATCACGCCTGGCAGTTCCATGATCCCCAGATACGCCTGCGCGATCTGGAGGACTGGGCCAGCACCCTGACCCCGCTGGGTCAGTCGCTGCAATTGCTGCTCAAGCTGCTGCGCGAAACCGGCGTGCCGCAATGGGTGGCTGCCGAAAAAGGCGTGTTCCAGCAGGCCATGCCGCCCGGCCGCAGCTTTCAGCTGCTGCGCCTGCGCATAGACCCGTCGTTGAATCTGGTTCCGGAGATCAGCGGCAACCGCCTGCTGGTTTCGGTGCGCCTGCTCCGCCCCGAGAACGGCGCCAAGCCTCAACCCTGCAGCGAAGATGCCTCGTTCGAGGTCACGCTTTGCAGCTGATGGACAAGACGGCCGACATGCCCTCGAGCGCCCCCGCCCCCCAGCCCGCCAGCCTCTCTTCTGCCGGCCCCACGGTGCGCTGCCCGACCTGTGCAGGCCCCAGCCTGTTCGCACCAGCCAACCGTTTCCGCCCCTTCTGCAGCGAACGCTGCCGCCAGATCGACCTGGGCGCATGGGCCAATGAGGAATTCCGCGTGCCTGCACCGATGCCGCCCGAGGATGCGCCCTTCGGCGATCCTCGCACCGAGCCTTGATCAGGCCCGATCAGGCTTTCGGCTGGCCTGCCTCGTAGAACCCGGCATCGAAAGGCAGCCCGCGTTCCTCGCTCAGCCACTGCAGCACCGGATAGGCACCTGGCAGCACCGGATGCACCTGCAGCGGAAGTTGCTGCCAGGCCATCTGCTGGCCTTCACGCATCTCGAACTCCCCGCTCCAGCGCGTGACCTTGCACCAGTGCAGGCGCACCAGGGCATGCGGATAGTCATGCTCGGTCACCTTCCAGACTTCAGCGGCCGCGATCTCTACGCCCAGTTCCTCTTGCATCTCGCGGCGCAAGGCCTGCTCCACGGTCTCGCCGGCTTCGATCTTGCCGCCCGGAAACTCCCAGTAGCCTGCATACGGCTTGCCCGGCGGACGGCTGGTGATCAGCAACGCGCCATCGGACTCGCGAAGCAGCACGCCGACGGCAACTTCGGTGTGCTTGCGCCGCACTGGTGCCTGCGACTCGGCCGCCTCAGCGCGGGCCTTGGGGGAGATTTCTTTTTCAGTCACTTGATCTTTCGCAAAAAAGTCTGCCCAGCCCAGGGCCAGGCAGCAGGTGCTCAGAGTTCAGCCTCTTCAGCCAACCCCTGGACATCGGCGATGCCGGTCTGGTGCTGACTCGGACGCTCGGCACGGCCCGCATAGTCGCGGGCAAACTGGTGGGCCACGCGACCGCTGCGTGAACCGCGCTCCAGCGCCCAGACCAGAGCCTCCGGGCGTGCCGCCTCGATCGTGGCCTGGTCCAGGCCCAGGGCCTCCAGCCACTGTGCCACCACGCGCAGGTACTCGTCCTGGCTGAACGGGTAGAAGCTCACCCACAGGCCGAAACGCTCGGACAGCGAGATTTTTTCCTCGATCACCTCTCCGGGATGCAGCTCCCCATCCTCGCCGCGCTGGTAGGTCAGATTCTCGGACTGGTACTCCGGCAGCAGATGGCGGCGATTGCTGGTCGCATAGACCAGCACGTTCGGGCTGGCGGCGCTGACCGATCCATCCAGAATGGACTTCATGGCCTTGTAGCCAGGCTCGCCTTCCTCAAAGCTCAGATCGTCGCAATAGATGACGAACTTCTCGGGCCGGCCGGCCACCACATCGACGATGTCGGGCAGGTCGGTCAGATCGGCCTTGTCCACCTCGATCAGGCGCAGGCCCTGCGAAGCAAAAGCATGCAGGCAGGCACGGATCAGCGAGGATTTGCCCGTGCCGCGCGCGCCGGTGAGCAGCACGTTGTTGGCCGTGCGGCCGGTCACGAACTGCTCGGTGTTGCGCGCGATCTTGTCCTTTTGCACATCGATGTTCTGCAGGTCGGACAGTTGCATGGCGCCGACATGGCGCACGGGCTCCAGCAAACCGCAGCCGTTGGCGCGCTTGCGATAGCGCCAGGCGATGGCGGTATTCCAGTCTGCGGGGGATTGCAGCGGCTGGGGCAGGATGGCCTCGATGCGCTGCATCAGCTGCTCGGCGCGCTGCACAAGTTGCAGCAAGGGGGCGGCGACGGCTTCTGTGGGCAATGTCATGGATGTCTCTCGAATACGGATCTCACGGCCACCAACGCTGGATATGCCCGGGAATCGAGATGGATCTCATGCCAACGCCAGAGCTTTTGCGCGCCGGCCGCCATTGAAAGCTGGCAGCAGCCAGGCACAAGGCCTGCGGCTGCCGGCGGCACGGTGGGTGGAGAGTCAGGAGCGGTAGTCGGCGTTGATGCTCACGTAGTCGTGGCTCAGATCGCAGGTCCACACGGTCTGCTCGGCCTGCCCTCGGCCCAGTAGCACGCGCACGATGATCTCCTGCTGCTTCATCACGCGCTGGCCGTCTTCCTCCTGATAGGCAGGGTTGCGGCCGCCATTGACTGCGACATGCACATCGTTCAGGTACAGGTCGATCTTGGTCTGGTCCAGATCGTCGATGCTAGCATAGCCCACCGCCGCAAGGATGCGGCCCAGGTTCGGATCGCTGGCAAAGAACGCCGTCTTGACCAGGGGTGAATGCGCGATGGAATAGGCCACGAGGCGGCACTCGGCCTCGGTCTTGCCACCCTCCACCTTGACGGTGATGAACTTGGTGGCGCCTTCGCCGTCGCGCACGATGGCCTGGGCCAGCAGGCGCGACACATCCAGCAATGCGGCCTTCAGGGTCTGGCCTTCGGCGCTGGTCAGCGAAGTGATCTGCGCATTGCCGGCCTTGTGCGTGGCGACCAGCACGAAGGAGTCGTTGGTCGACGTGTCGCCGTCGATGGTCACGCGGTTGAAAGATCCGTCGGCCAGCTCCTTGACCAGAGGCTGCAGCAGCTCAGGTGCGATGGCGGCGTCGGTGGCCAGAAAGCCCAGCATGGTCGCCATGTTGGGGCGAATCATGCCTGCACCCTTGCTGATGCCGGTAATGCTCACGCGCTTGCCGCCAATGTCCACGGCGCGGCTGAAGGCCTTGGGCAGGGTGTCGGTGGTCATGATGCCTTCGGCGGCCGTGCCCCAGTTGTCGGCCTTGGCTGCTGCGATGGCAGCTGGCAGGCCGGCGGCGATGCGATCCACGGGCAGCTCTTCCATGATCACGCCAGTGGAGAACGGAAGGATCTGCTCGGGCTTGAGCTGCAGCAGCGCAGCCAGATCCGCACAGGTGCGACGTGCGCGCGCCAGTCCGTCAGCGCCGGTGCCGGCATTGGCATTGCCTGTGTTGATGACCATGGCACGGATGGCGCCGGACGTCTGGGCCAGGTGCTCGCGGCTGACCTGCACGGGCGCTGCGCAGAAACGGTTCTGCGTGAACACACCCGCCACCGAAGCGCCCTCGTCGAGCAGGAACACGGACAGGTCCTTGCGGTTGGCCTTGCGCACACCGGCTTCGGTGACGCCGATGCGAACGCCGTTGATCGCCAACAGGTCGGCGTGCACGGGAGCGGAGAGATTCACAGGCATTGAGGGGCTTCCTACAGTGAAAGAAAAACGCGCTCCATTATCGGAACAAACCGGGGCGGCACGTATTTCATCGACCTTAAAAAAGAAAACGGCACGGAGTGCATCCGTGCCGTTTTCCGTGTCTTGCGGCGTCTTACGACGCCGGCCGCATCACGACAGCTTGCCGTGGCACTGCTTGTACTTCTTGCCGCTGCCGCAGGGGCAGGGATCATTGCGGCCCACGCGAGCGCCTTCGGGCAACTCCAGCGGCTCGTCTTCGACGGAGCCACCGATGTCGCCATCCGAGGGAGCGCCATAGGTCATGTGCTCCAGGCTGTGGGCGCTGCGCTGCTCCATGGCCTCGGTGGCCTGCTCCACCTGTTCGCGCGACTGCACCTGCACGGTCATCAGCACGCGCGTGACTTCGGTCTTGACCTGGTCGATGAGCTGGCGGAACAACTCGAAAGCCTCGCGCTTGTATTCCTGCTTGGGCTGCTTCTGGGCATAGCCACGCAGGTGGATGCCCTGGCGCAGATAGTCCAGCGCGGACAGGTGGTCACGCCAGTTGGTATCAAAGCTTTGCAGCAGCACGGCGCGCTGGAATTGAGTGAAGTTCTCGCGTCCGATCAGCTCAACCTTGGCCTCGAACACTTCACGGGCAGCCTGCAGCACCTTCTCGAGGATCTCCTCGTCGGTGATGGCATGCGCGGACTGCACTTGCGATTGCAGCGGCAGCTGGATGCGCCATTCGCTTTCCAGCGCCTTTTCCAGGCCGGCCAGATCCCATTGCTCTTCCATGGACTCGGCGGGCACGTACTGGCGCACCAGGTCAGACACCACGTCATCGCGCATCACCGTGATCATCTCGTGCAGGTCCGAGGCATCGAGGATCTCGTTGCGCTGCTGGTAGATCACCTTGCGCTGGTCGTTGGACACGTCGTCGTATTCGAGCAGCTGCTTGCGGATGTCGAAGTTGCGGGCCTCGACCTTGCGCTGAGCGCCTTCGATGGAGCGGGTCACGATGCCGGCTTCGATGGCTTCGCCATCGGGCATCTTCAGGCGGTCCATGATGGCGCGCACACGGTCGCCCGCGAAGATGCGCATCAGCGCATCGTCCAGGCTCAGGTAAAAGCGCGAGGAGCCGGGGTCGCCCTGGCGGCCCGAACGGCCACGCAGCTGGTTGTCGATACGGCGAGATTCGTGGCGCTCCGTGGCGATGATGCGCAGGCCACCCAGGGCCGAGACCTTGTCGTGCTCGATCTTCCAGTCAGCGCGCATCTGTTCGATGCGCTGCTGGCGTTCGGCTTCGGACAGGGATTCATCGGCCTCGACAGCCGCAACCTGCTTTTCGATGTTGCCGCCCAGCACGATGTCGGTACCACGACCAGCCATGTTGGTGGCGATGGTGATCATGCCGGGACGGCCGGCCTGGGCCACGATGTCGGCCTCGCGCTCGTGCTGCTTGGCGTTGAGCACCTGGTGGGGCAGGTTTTCCTTGTTGAGCAGCTCGTCGATGATTTCCGAGTTCTCGATCGAGGTCGTACCCACCAGCACGGGCTGGCCGCGCTCATGGCATTCGCGGATGTCGCGGATCGCCGCCTCGTACTTCTCGCGCGTGGTCTTGTAGACGCGGTCGAGCTGGTCGTCGCGCTTGCTGGGACGGTTGGGCGGAATCACCACGGTTTCGAGGCCGTAGATTTCCTGGAATTCGTAGGCTTCGGTATCGGCCGTACCCGTCATGCCTGCCAGCTTGCCGTAGAGACGGAAGTAGTTCTGGAAGGTGATCGAGGCCATGGTCTGGTTCTCGGCCTGGATGGTCACGCCTTCCTTGGCCTCGACAGCCTGGTGCAGGCCATCGCTCCAGCGCCGGCCCGCCATCAGGCGGCCCGTGAACTCGTCAACGATGACGATCTCGCCGTTCTGCACCACGTAGTGCTGGTCACGGTGGTAGAGGTTGTTGGCGCGCAGCGCCGCATACAGATGGTGGACCAGGGTGATGTTGGCCGGGTCGTAGAGCGAGGCGCCCTCGGCAATCATGCCGGCATGGCCCAGCAGGCGCTCGGCGGCTTCGTAGCCCTGGTCGGTCAGGAATACCTGGTGGCTCTTTTCGTCCACCGTGAAGTCGCCGGGCTTGGTCACGCCTTCGCCCGTGCGGGGATCAGCCTCGCCTTCCTGGCGCACCAGGTTGGGCACGATCTTGTTCATGGCCACGTACATGGCCGTGTGGTCCTCGGCCTGACCGCTGATGATCAGGGGCGTGCGGGCCTCATCGATCAGGATGGAGTCCACCTCGTCGACGATGGCGTAGTTGAGCACGCGCTGAACGCGGTCCCCCGACTCGTAGACCATGTTGTCGCGCAGGTAGTCGAAGCCGTATTCGTTGTTCGTGCCGTAGGTGATGTCGCTGTTGTAGGCGGCCTGCTTTTCCTCGCGCGGCATGTTGGGCAGGTTGATGCCCACCGACAGGCCGAGGAAGTTGTACAGCTTGGCCATCCAGGTGGCATCGCGGTTGGCCAGATAGTCGTTCACCGTCACCACGTGCACGCCATTGCCCGACAGTGCGTTCAGGTAGACCGGCAGCGTGGCGGTCAGCGTCTTGCCTTCGCCGGTGCGCATTTCCGCGATCTTGCCGTAGTGCAGTGCCATGCCGCCCAGCAACTGGACGTCGAAGTGGCGCATCTTCATGACACGCTTGGACCCTTCGCGCACCACGGCGAAGGCTTCGGGCAGCAGGTCGTCCAGCGACTCTCCCTTGGCCACACGCTCCTTGAATTCCTGCGTCTTTGCGCGCAGATCCTCGTCGCTGAGCTTCTCGTAGTCGGGCTCCATCGCATTGATGCGAACGACCGTCTTGCGGTATTGCTTGAGAAGCCGATCGTTTCGGCTGCCGAATAGTTTGGTGAGGAAGTTGGTGGCCATGCGAAAAAGACACACCGCCACCCGCTGAAGCGGACTGCGGTGTGCCTGGAATCCCTAGATTGTTGGATTTCAGATGGGGCCGCTCCACCTGCCTGCAAGTACCCTGCTGGAGAACACATGCGGCCGGGCTGAAGCGAGAACCGAACAATTGATTCTAACTGTCTCTGTCCAACCCTCTTCCAGGCAGGCCGACGCATGCGACCGCAGAGCCCTGAACCCGAATTCCCGGACCCGCGCCGCCCTGCAGATGCTGCTATAACGAGGGTCCCGGCTGGCGCATGCCTACGCTGCCTGACCAGCCTTCAAGCCCATGACCTTCACACGCCGCAATCACGCCGTCACCGCCCTGCACGCTGTCGAGAACTCGCCGACACTGGCCCGGCTCGCCCAGCTCACACGCGACTCCAGCAATCGCCTGACGGCCATCCTGCCCCTGGTGCCGCCGCTGCTGCGCGACAGCCTGCAGGCAGGCCCCATCGAGGGCAGCACCTGGTGCCTGCTGGTGCGCAACAACGCGGCAGCGGCCAAGATACGCCAGCTGCTGCCGGCCATGGCCGCCCACTTGCGCACCAAGGGCTGGGATGTGGCCGAGATCCGCCTCAAGGTCCAGGCCTGACCGGCCACTGAAGAGCGGCTGCTGAAATCGGGGCACGGAAATGAAAAAAGGCCTCCTGAGGAGACCTTCTGGTGCCGGTTGTCGGATTCGAACTGACGACCTACCGCTTACAAGGCGGGTGCTCTACCAACTGAGCTAAACCGGCGAAGCACGCATTCTAGCGCAGAAAAATGCTGCCTCGGACTTTCCCGATGGGGCCAAGCACGCTTGCGGGAGCAACGGCATGTGCGCCGATGCGAAAAACCTACTTGACCAGCTTCAGCGAAGGCCGCGTGCCCGAAGGCGGCGGCGTACGCGGGGGCTCCTCGTCATCACCTTCGCTGTGGATGCTCACCAGCTGCACCACGCGCTCGTCGGATGCAGGCTCGGCCGACACCTCAGCGGCGGCGTCCTGTGGCACAGGCTCATCGGACGCCTGCCCGGGCGAAACATCGTTGTCGGCTTCGGCTTCGGCCTCGGGCTCCGGCGCCGGGAAAGCCATGCCTTGCCCGGTCTCGCGTGCGTAGATGGCCATCACCTGCTCCACGGGCACCATGATTTCGCGGGGCTTGCCGCCAAAGCGGGCCGTGAAGCTGATGAAATCATTGCCCATCTGCAGGCCGCTGGTGGCGTCGTAGCTGACGTTGAGCACGATCTCGCCGTCGCGCACGAACTCGCGCGGCACCTGCACATTGCGGTCCACACGCACGGCGATGTGGGGCGTGAAGCCGTTGTCGGTGCACCACTCGTACAGTGCCCGGATCAGGTAGGGGCGGGTGGAAGTTGCTTCGGGGGCAGTCATGACGATCCCAGGAAATGAGTGGTCTGAGTGGTCGGAACACGAAAACGGGCAGGATGGCGACCGGTTGACCGCCTTCCCTGCCCGCGCAATCAGTCGTCAACCGATGCGAATTACTTGCGCATCACCTTCTCGGAAGGCGTCAGCGCTTCGATGTAGGCAGGGCGCGAGAAGATGCGCTCGGCGTACTTGAGCAGCGGGGCGGCGTTCTTGGACACCTCGATGCCGTAGTAGTCCAGGCGCCACAGCAGCGGGGCGATGGCCACGTCCAGCATGGAGAAGTTCTCGCCCAGCATGTACTTGTTCTTGAGGAACACGGGAGCCAGCTGCGTCAGGCGGTCGCGGATGTGGGCGCGGGCCTTCTCGATGGCCTTTTCGTTGCCCTTGACGTTGCGCTCCTCGAGCGTGCTCACGTGGACGAACAGTTCCTTTTCGAAATTCAGCAGGAACAGGCGCACGCGGGCGCGGTCCACCGGGTCGCCGGGCATCAGCTGGGGGTGCGGGAAGCGCTCGTCGATGTACTCGTTGATGATGTTCGATTCGTACAGGATCAGGTCGCGCTCGACCAGGATGGGCACCTGGCCGTACGGATTCATCACGCTGATGTCTTCAGGCTTGCTGAACAGGTCCACATCGCGGATCTCGAAGTCCATGCCTTTTTCGAACAGGACGAAGCGGCAACGGTGTGAAAAGGGGCAGGTCGTTCCCGAATAAAGCACCATCATGGTGGAGGCTCCTAAAAATCAAAAAGAGTGGGTCGCTCGCGGCGCCCACTCTGCACACAGTTCAGCCGCAGCAATTGCTTGCACGGCCTTCTGCAGTCACGGTTTTATTTGACGTCTTTCCAGAACGCGGCGTTGAGGCGCCATGCGATGAAGATGAAGACCGCCAGGAAAAGCAGCACACCCACGCCAATGCGGGTGCGGCTGTTCTGTGCCGGCTCACCCATCCATTGCAGGTAGTTCACCAGATCGCCAACTGCCTGATCGTACTGCACTGCGCTCATGCTGCCAGGAGAGACCTGCTCCCACCCCTTGAAAACCTGGGTCTTCACACCGTGCTCCTCGGCTTCTTCGAAGATGGCGCGGCGCTCGCCCTGCAGTTGCCACAGCGCATGGGGCATGCCCACGCTGGGGAAGGCCAGATTGTTCCAGCCCGTGGCCTTGGTGTCGTCGCGGTAGAAGGTGCGCAGGAAGGTGTAGAGGTAGTCGGCGCCCGTGCCGTTGTGGCCGGCACGCGAACGTGCGATCACCGTCAGGTCCGGAGGATTGGCGCCGAACCACTCCTTGGCTTCCTTGGGGTTGATGGCCGCCTTCATGGTCTCGCCGACCTTGTCGGTGGTGAAAAGCAGGTTGTCCTTGATTTCCTGCTCGGTCAGCCCGATGTCCTGCAGCCGGTTGAAGCGCATGAATGCGGCCGAGTGGCAGCTCAGGCAGTAGTTGACGAACAGCTTGGCGCCGTTTTGCAGCGATGCCGTGTCATTCGTCTTGCCCGGGGCCTTGTCCCAGGCGATACCGCCTTCGGCAGCCTGTGCACCGGTCACGATGCCCAGGGCCGCGATCAACGTGAGAATCAGTTTCTTCATTGTTGTTCTCTCCAGCTTCAGTGCGGCTTGAACGTCACACGATCGGGAACGGGTTTTGTCTTGCCCAGACGGCTCCACCAGGGCATCAGCAGGAAGAAGCCGAAGTAGAACAGCGTTCCGACCTGGGACACGCGCTCGCCGATGGGCGAAGGCGGCTGCACGCCGAGATAGGCCAGGATCACGAAGTTGATCACGAAGATGCCGTAGAGATACTTGTGCCAGCTCGGGCGGTAGCGGATGGACTTGACCGGGCTGCAATCGAGCCAGGGCAGCGCGAACAGGATGATCACGGCACCGCCCATCACCACCACACCCCAGAACTTGGCATCGATGGACAGCATCATGGCGATGACACCCAGGGCCACCATGGCGACCACGCCCTTGACGGCGGCCGGCAGGCGCGACTTGAGCACGCCAAAGCCCGCGCCCAGCAGCACGCAGGCGATGAGCACATACATCATCTCGCTGGTGATGGCACGCAGCATCGAGTAGAACGGCGTGAAGTACCAGACCGGCGCAATGTGCGAAGGCGTCTTCAGCGGATCGGCCGGGATGAAGTTGTTGTACTCCAGGAAGTAGCCGCCGAACTCGGGCGCGAAGAACACCACGGCCGAGAACAGGAACAGGAACACCGTCACGCCGAAGATGTCGTGCACCGTGTAGTAGGGATGGAAGGGAATGCCGTCCAGCGGATGGCCCTTGGCGTCCTTGGGCGCGTTGGGGCCCTTGATCTCGATGCCATCCGGGTTGTTGGAGCCCACATCGTGCAGCGCCAGCAAGTGGGCCACGACCAGGCCCAGCAGCACCAGGGGCACGGCGATCACGTGGAAGCTGAAGAAGCGGTTGAGCGTGGCATCGCCCACCACGTAGTCGCCACGGATCAGCAGCGCCAGGTCAGGGCCGATGAAGGGAATCGCCGAGAACAGGTTCACGATCACCTGGGCGCCCCAGTACGACATCTGACCCCAGGGCAGCAGGTAGCCCATGAAGGCCTCGGCCATCAGCACCAGGAAGATGGCGCAGCCGAAGATCCAGACCAGTTCGCGCGGCTTGCGGTACGAACCGTACAGAAGACCGCGGAACATGTGCAGATAGACCACGACGAAGAAGGCCGACGCGCCCGTGGAGTGCATGTAGCGGATCAGCCAGCCCCAGGGCACATCGCGCATGATGTACTCCACCGAGGCGAACGCCTTCTCGGCGTCGGGCTTGTAGTGCATCACCAGGAAGATGCCGGTGACGATCTGGATCACCAGCACCAGCAGCGCCAGCGAGCCGAAGATGTACCAGAAGTTGAAATTCTTCGGAGCGTAGTACTCCGACATGTGCACGCGATAGGCGTCGAAAGCCGTGGGAAAACGGTTCTCGAACCAGTTCGTGAGCTTGGCGCCGGCGGGCGCATTCGGATCGATGTCCTTGAATTCGTGGGCCATTGTTCTTGTCTCCCTCAAGCCTTGTCTTCACCAATGAGGAGCTTGGTCTCCGACAGGTACATGTGCGGCGGCACCTGCAGGTTGTCGGGAGCCGGCTTGTTCTTGAAGACACGGCCAGCCATGTCGAAGGTCGAGCCATGGCAGGGGCACAGGAAGCCGCCCTTCCAGTCGCTGGGCAGCGAGGGCTGGGCGCCCGGCTGGAACTTGTCGGAAGGCGAGCAGCCCAGATGCGTGCAGATGCCGACGACGACCAGCACTTCGGGCTTGATCGAGCGGGCCTCGTTCATCGCATAGGGCGGCGTGAACTCTTCAGGGTGGCGCTTGGATTGGGGATCGGCCAACTGGCTGTCCAGTTCGGGCAGCTCCTTGATCTGGTCAGGCGTGCGCTTGATGATCCAGACGGGCTTGCCGCGCCACTCGACCGTGAGCTTCTCGCCGTCCTTGAGGGCGGAGATATCGACCTCCACTGCAGCCCCGGCGGCTTTGGCCTTCTCGGATGGCTGGAAGGTGCTCACGAACGGGACGGCTGTCGCCACGCCGCCCACCGCACCAGCGCACGCCGACGTGATGATCCACGTCCGCTTGCTGGAGTCGATTGGAGTGTCACTCATGGGGTTCCTCGAACTACGTCGCTTGAGTTGGGGTCAACAATAAATTGTAGCGGGGCGAGTATGGTTATTCCATGCTGCTTGTGCCGTTGACAGGCTCCAAAGCCGCGCAATACTGCGCTATCTCAAACTCTTTCCAGATGGAGCCAGCCATGGGCATGATGCAGGAATTTCGTGAGTTCGCAGTTAAGGGAAACGTGGTAGATCTCGCCGTTGGCGTCATCATTGGTGGAGCGTTTGGCAAAATCGTCGATTCCGTGGTAAACGACCTGATCATGCCGGTCGTGGGCCTGGTTTTCGGCAAGCTGGACTTCTCCAATCTGTTCGTCGTGCTGGGCAGCGTACCCCCCGGAACGGCGATGACGCTCGATGCGCTCAAGAAGGCCGGCGTCCCCGTATTTGCCTATGGAAACTTCATCACGGTGGCAGTGAACTTCATCATCCTGGCCTTCATCATTTTCATAATGGTCAAGCAGATCAACCGCCTGCGCCGCGAGGCGCCGGCAGCCCCCGCTCCCGCGCCCGTCACCCCCGAAGACATCGTGCTGCTGCGCGAGATTCGCGACAGCCTCAAGCGCTGAAATCCGTGTTTTGACGCAAATCAAAACGCCCGTGGCATGGTTGCCACGGGCGTTTTCCATTACTGCGAATTCCCGATGCTTGGGCTAGCCATTCAAGCCGCCAATTTGCGCGCCATTCGCACGGCCTCAATCAGGCTTCCGGCCTCTGCAACACCCTGCCCCGCAATATCGAAAGCCGTGCCGTGGTCCGGGCTGGTGCGCACCAGCGGCAGCCCCAATGTGACATTCACGCCCTTTTCCACGCCCAGGTACTTCACGGGAATCAGTCCCTGGTCGTGGTACATGGCCAGCACCGCGTCGAACTCGCCGGGATGGCCAGGAGCATTGCGGGCGCGCATGAACACCGTATCGGGCGCAAAAGGTCCGTGGGCGTCCAGGCCCTCGGCGCGCGCCTGGGCGATGGCCGGGGCAATGATCTCCACCTCCTCGCTGCCAAACAGGCCGCCCTCGCCCGCATGCGGGTTCAGCCCTGCCACACCGATCCGCGGCGGGCGGCCCAGGCTGCGAGACAGGGCCTCATGCGTGATGCGCAAGGTCTGCAGCAGGTTGTCCTTCGTTACCGCATCGATCGCCTTGCGCAGCGAGGTATGGATGCTGACCAGCACCGTGCGCAGCTCATCGTTGGCCAGCATCATGCGCACCGGCATGTGCGACAGCTCCACGCCCGCGTGCCGGGCCGCCTCGAATTGCAGCAATTCCGTGTGGCCGGGGAAGTCCACGCCTGCGGCATGCAGCGCCTCCTTGTGCAGCGGCGCCGTCACCAGAGCCGCGATCTCGCCGCGCAAGGCAGCCCGCGCAGCCCAGACCACGCAGCGCGCGGCCGCGTCACCGGCGCTGGCGCTCACCTGCCCCCAGGGCGCAGGACCGGGCAGCCCGGGCAGCTCCAGCAAAGGGATGCAATGGGGCGGCACCTGCCACAGTTGCCCAGCCGACTCGATGACGGCCACGGGCATGGGAATGGCGTTGTCGCCATCGCGCGCACGCGCCGCCACGGCGGCTGCCCGGCGCAGCGTCTGCAACTCGCCGACGACGAAGCAGCCGCGCATCTGCTCGGGCGCGTCCATGAACGCCTTGGCAATGGTCTCGGGCCCCACCCCGGCAGAGTCGCCCTGGGTGATGGCCATCAAGGCCGTGGACTGTGTGAAATCAGGCATTTTCAGTATCCGGATCAGGCAAGCCGGTCATTCGCGCCGCGCTTGCAGCAAAAGGCCTCGCCCCCTGGGCGGGCCAATAGTGGGCCACTAACAGGCCAGCATCAGGCCGGATTGTCGATCTCGATGAAACGGTGCTCCAGCCCCAGCTCCAATGCCACCTGCCCCGCCAGGGCCGGCGCGCCGTAGCGCTCCGTGGCATGGTGGCCTGCCGCCAGAAAGGCCACGCCCGTTTCCCGGGCCAGGTGCGCCTGCGGCTCGGAAATCTCGCCCGTGATGAAGGCATCGGCCCCAGCGGCAATCGCGGCCTCGAAGAAACCTTGCGCGCCGCCCGTGCACCATGCAATGCGGCGAATGGGGTGAATGGGGCGCTCTCCCCCCACGCAGACAGGCGTGCGCCCCAGCGCCTGCTCCACATGCCTGCCCAGCGCCGCCGCGTCGGCAAACTCCGCCGCAGCCATCCAGCCCAGGTTCTGCTCGCCAAACGTTGCCTGGCCCTCAAGCCCCAGCTGCACGCCCAACTGCGCGTTGTTGCCCCATTGCGGATGGGCATCCAGCGGCAGGTGATAGGCAAAGAGATTGATGTCATGGGCCAGCAGCAGGCGGATACGCTCCTTGAGCCAGCCCGTGATGCGGCCATCCATGCCGCGCCAGAACAGGCCGTGGTGCACGAAGATGGCATCGGCCTGCGCCTCGATGGCCGCCTCGATCAGCGCGCGGCTGGCCGTCACCCCGCTGACGATGCGGCGGATCTCGCCGCGCCCCTCCACCTGCAGGCCGTTGGGACCGTAGTCCTTGAAGCGCTCGGGCTGCAGCAATCCGTCGAAGTGGGCCAGGAGTTCTTGTCGCGTGGTGCTCATGAAAGGATTGTCAGCGATCCATGCGGCGCCCAAGAAAAAGGGCAGCCATGCTGCCCTTCACTCCACTGCCAAGCTCAGCCGCGCCTGGGTTGCCAACCACGGCAGGCCAGGGGCCAGAAGCCGATGGCCGCGCCCAGGATGCCCATGGCCGCCACATAGTGGGCCGGCGCCATCACATCCACCTGCTGCCACACGGACACCAGCATGGGCGTCATGCCGCCGAACACCGCATAGGCCATGTTGTAGGCAAAGGACAGGCCTGTGAAACGCACCTCGGCCGGGAAGGCGCGCACGCCCACCACCGGCAGCAGCGCAATGCTGCCCACGAAAAAGCCCACCAGCGCATAGCTCCACACCAGCGAGGACGCCGTGCCCGGCAGGTTCAGATAGAACACATAGGCCGTCACCGTCATGCCCAGCCAGCCCGTGACCATGGCCACACGCGTGCCCATCTTGTCGGACAGCCAGCCCCAGAACACGCAGCCCAGCGTCAGCGTCACCGTGGCCACGGCGTTGGCCTTCATGGCCAGGGCCGCGTCGATGTGGAAGACCTTCTGCAGATAGGCAGGCGTGAACAGCACCACCACCACGATGGCCGTGGACAGCACCCAGGTCATCAGCGCCACCAGCACGCAGGCCTGGCGGTGGTCGCGCACGATGGTCTTGAGCGGCAGCTCGCGGTCGGCCTGCTTGCGCGCCATCAGCTCCTGGAAGATGGGTGTCTCGTGCAGGAACTTGCGCAGGTACACCGACACCAGGCCGAACACGCCGCCCAGGATGAAGGGCATGCGCCAGGCCCAGTCGTGGATCTCCTCGGCACTGTAGGTGCTGTTGAGCCAGACACCGATGATGGAGCCCAGGAAAATGCCGCCCGTGATGCCCGAAGTCAGCGAGCCGATGGCAAAGCCATAGTGGCGCGCCGGCGCATGCTCGGCCACGAAGACCCAGGCGCCCGGCATCTCGCCGCCAATGGCCGCGCCCTGCAGCACGCGCATGGCCAGCAGCAAAATCGGCGCGGCAATGCCGATGGAGGCATAGGTGGGCAGCAGGCCGATCACCAGCGTGGGCACGGCCATCAGGAAGATGGACAGCGTGAACATCTTCTTGCGGCCCAGGATGTCGCCAAAGTGCGCAATCAGAATGCCGCCGATGGGACGGGCCAGGTAGCCCGCCGCAAAAATGCCCAGCGTCTGCAGCTGGCGCAGCCAGTCCGGCATCTCGGCCGGGAAGAACAGCTTGCCGATGACATTGGCGAAGAAAACGAAAACGACGAAGTCGTAGAACTCCAGGGTGCCCCCCAGGGCCGACAGGCCCAGGGTCTTGTAGTCCTGTCGGTTGAGAGGACGTGCGGTCGCAACAGCAGGGGCCATGCCCGGCTGCGCTTGGTCAAGCGTAGTCATGGTTTTTTTCCAGGGATCGAACAGCAGGACGGCGCGGTGGATGCCACGGCAACGGATGGGCGTGCGGCGGCAGATCGTTCTGCAAGACTTCGGGATCGGAGGACTTGGCTCTCTCTTGGGGCCGGCTTGTGGGCCGGCGCAACAGCGAACGCGGCGTGGCGCAGTCGTCGGGGGATTCTAGGGTTTGTACTGTAGCTGTGTGGGGAGCGCGGCTTTGGTGCTCGCCCGCCGGCCCACCGCCCCGCTCACGACATGCCTCACAATGGGGCCTTGTACTCCCGCACAGAACACCACACTTCATGAAACGCACCTGGCTGCTGTTTTCGCAGGCGGTCACCATCCTGGTGGCTGCCTACTTCGTCGTTGCCACCCTGCAGCCGGACTGGCTGCGCCGCGGCGCCGTGCGCAGCAACGCGGGCATTGCGTTGCTGGAGGCGCCGGCCACGCCCGTCGGAGAAGTCAGCCCGGGCAGCTTTGCACCTGCGGCCAAGAAGGCAGCGCCGGCCGTGGTGAGCATCAACACCAGCAAGGCGGTACGGCATCCGCGCAGCAACGATCCGTGGTTCCAGTTCTTCTTCGGCGACCAGGGCACGCAGGAGCAGGCAGGCCTGGGCAGCGGCGTGATCATCAGCCCGGACGGCTACATCCTGACCAACAACCATGTGGTCGAGGGCGCCGATGACATCGAGGTCACGCTGACCGACAGCCGCCAGGCCAAGGCCCAGGTGATCGGTACCGATCCCGAGACCGACCTGGCCGTGCTCAAGATCGCCCTGGACAAGCTGCCCGTCATCGTTCTGGGCAATTCCGACCAGATCGACGTGGGCGACCGCGTGCTGGCCATCGGCAACCCCTTCGGCGTGGGCCAGACGGTGACCAGCGGCATCGTCAGTGCCCTGGGCCGCAGCCAGCTGGGCATCAATACCTTCGAGAACTTCATCCAGACCGATGCGGCCATCAACCCCGGCAATTCGGGCGGCGCGCTGGTGGATGCCAGCGGCAATCTGCTGGGCATCAATACCGCCATCTATTCGCGCTCGGGCGGCAGCATGGGCATCGGCTTTGCGATTCCCGTGTCCACGGCCAAGCTGGTGCTGGACGGCATCGTCAAGGACGGCCGCGTGGTGCGCGGCTGGATCGGCGTGGAGCCCAATGAGCTGTCGCCGGAGCTGGCAGAGACCTTTGGCGTGAAGGCCGACTCCGGCGTGATCATCACCGGCGTGCTGCAGGCAGGCCCCGCTGCCCAGGCCGGCATGCGCCCGGGCGATGTGATCGTGCAGGTGGGCGACAAGCCCATCCGCAATGTGTCCGAGCTGCTGACCGCCGTGGCCGCGCTCAAGCCCGGCGAGGCCGCGAAATTCGATGTGCGCCGGGGCGAAGGCCCCGTGGAGCTGCAGATCACCCCGGGCCTGCGCCCTTCGCAGTCGGCACAGCGCATGCAGCGCCGCTGACCCGGCCCCCCGCCCCAACGAAAAAAGCGCCTGTTCACAGGCGCTTTTTCCATTGCAGGGCCGGTGCTGAGCTACAGCTTGTGCAGGCGCTGGGCCGCGCGCCATTGCGCGCCGGGCGCCACATGCACGGGCGCATCGATGGCGGCGGCCTCCACGCACAGCATCTGCCGCCACCCCTGCGGCGGCATGTCGGGCAGACGTTCACACAGCGCGGGGCCGGGGTTCCAGACCACAGTCTCGGTCCAGGCGGCATCCTGCGAGATCCGCAAGCCGCCGCCAGGTGCGGCCAGCTCCATGGCGTTCCCGGGCCGGGGGTAGACGCGATCGAGCTCTTCGCCAAAGCGCACGTCACCGTGCTGCGTGGGATGGGTGTCGGCCACGGCATCCCAGTAAGGCAGGCCGTCAAGGCCTTGCAGGCGGCATTGCTCCACGTCCGCCACGCGCAGGTAGCTGTGCAAGGCGGCAGTGAAAGCCAAAGGCGTGTCGCCCCGATTGTGCACTACCAGCTCCACGTCAAGCCGGCCGGGCAACAGCGTCACCTCCAGCCAGGTCTCGAAGGAAGGCGGCCAGACGGCGCGCGTCTGCGGCGTGTCGGCGAGCCTGAGCCGCAGGAACAAGCCATCGCCGGCAAGAACCTCGGCCTGTGCTGCATCAGCCTGCCACGGCAGGGTGCGCGCAAAGCCGTGCTTGACCAGCGGGCCGCGTTGGTTGAATTGGGGAAAGCAGACCGGAATACCGCCGCGTATGGGTGTGTGGCCGTCATGGGCCGCCAGGGGACTCAGGAACAGTTGCTCCTCGCCACCTGCCTGCCAGGAAAGCAGTTGCGCCCCCTGCA
Source organism: Delftia sp. WSY_7 (assembly GCF_043104845.1). Taxonomy (NCBI): domain Bacteria; kingdom Pseudomonadati; phylum Pseudomonadota; class Betaproteobacteria; order Burkholderiales; family Comamonadaceae; genus Delftia; species Delftia sp. WSY_7. Next base: position 265,168 of record NZ_JBICLB010000005.1, read on the forward strand.
AGGCCACCAGGGCAGCATCGCCGCAGGCCAGGCGCAGGCGGATGGCGGGCAGGCCCTGCCATGCATCAGCGCAGGCGCCGGGAGCTTGCGCGGCCGCAGGTAAAGCTGTTACTGCAGGAAAGGAAGATGTAACTTTCATGCTTGAATATAGCCTTTCCCCCGCCCAGCCTTCCTCTGTCATGCAACGCTCCCACGCTCCCTCTCCTCTTGTCCTGCGACTCGGCATGCTCGCCCTGGCCGCCTCCTTGGCTTCCTGCGGCGGAGGCGGTGGTGGTGACAGCAGCGCTGGCGGCGGCGCCGGGGGCGATGGCGGCGGCACCGGCCAGCCCGGAGTGACCTCGGTCACCGTGCAATGGACGGCCCCTGCCGCCAGGGATGTGGTGACTGCAGGCTCGGCACTGACCCTGCGCGCAGGTGTTCTCGCAGATGGCGTGAATGCCGCCGATGGAACCGTGGTGAGCTTCAGCGCAGCCACAGGCGTCAGCACCTCGGCGCTGACCAGCTCCGGCGTGGCAACTGCCTCCCTGACCGGCGCCACGCCGGGCCGCCAGCAGGTGCAGGCCAGCGCCACCGTGGGAAGCCGCACGGGCAGCGCTTCGCAGACCTTCTATCTGCGCCCGGCTCCTGCGCCGCTGCGGGTGCTGGTGCCTGCGTATTTCTATCCCACGGGCGCGGGGGCCACGGCCTGGAATGCGCTGGCAGCCAGCGCCCAGGCAAATCCGACCGTGCAGATGACGGCCATCCTGAACCCGGCCAACGGCATTTTCAGTGGCCCGGATGCGAACATCACGCGCGCCGCAACCGCTTTTGCCAACGCGGGCGGGCAGTTGGTGGGCTATGTGAGCTCCAGCTATGGCACGGGCACGCGATCGCTGGCCAGCATCCAGGCCAATATCGACAACTATTTCACGCACTACGGCGCAGGCCTGGTCAAGGGCTTCTTCATTGACGAGATGGCGGCCACCGCCAACCGGCTGGACTTCTACCGCAGCATCTACCAGTACATCAAGGCCAAGAATCCCGACCTGATCGTGATCGGCAACCCAGGCCTCGTGCCCGTGGCCGGTTATGCCGATGTGGCCGATGTGCTGACCACGTTCGAGGGCAAGGGCTCCACGTACGCCACCTACGATCCGCGCACGACCAGTTTCGATTGGCTGTACGGGCTGGCCAATAGCCACCAGGCCTCGCTGGTGCACAACGTGTCGGGCTGCGCGGCCATGCAGACGGCCGTGCAGTCGGCCGCCTCGGCACGCTACCAGGCGGGATGGATCTATGTGACCCAGCTGGAGTTCGAGCCCAGCACCGGCGTGGGCAACCCCTGGGCCGGGCTGCCGAATTACTGGGATGCCTTTGTGCAGACCGTGCGCGCCACCAATGCCGGGCAAGCCCTTCCCGCCTGCTCGTAGAGGCCGCTTGAAACCCCGGCGCTGAATGCAGCGCGGGCGCCTGTCAGGGACAGGCGCCCGCGAATATCGAGAAGGCGCAGGCCGCTCAGGCCGTGAGTTCGTCGGCGCGAGCCTGCGCTGCGGCGAAGTCGAGATCGCCCGAGTAGATGGCGCGACCGCAGATCACGCCCTCGATGCCTTCGTCCTCGACCTTGCACAGCGCCTCGATGTCGGCCATGCCCGCCAGGCCACCCGAGGCGATGACGGGGATCTTCAGCGATTGGGCAAGATTGACGGTGGCATCGATGTTGATGCCCGTGAGCATGCCGTCGCGGCCGATGTCGGTGTAGATGATGGACTCCACACCCCAGTCCTCGAAGCGCTTGGCCACCGAATGCACGTCCTGGCCCGTGAGCTTGCTCCAGCCGTCGATGGCGACCTTGCCGTCCTTGGCGTCGAGTCCGACGATCACATGGCCGCCGAAGGCGCTGCAGGCATCCTGCAGAAAGCCGGGATTCTTCACGGCAGCGGTGCCGATGATCACGTAGCTGATGCCGGCATCTATGTATTTCTCGATGGTGTCCAGGTCACGGATGCCTCCGCCGAGCTGCACCGGAATCCGGCCGTCCACCTCTTTGAGGATGGCCTTGATGGCCGCAAGGTTCTTGGGCTGGCCCGCAAACGCGCCATTGAGGTCCACCAGATGCAGGCGGCGCGCGCCGGCGTCGAGCCAGCGGCGGGCGATGATGGCCGGGTCTTCGCCGAACGTGGTCGACTGGTCCATATCACCCTGGATGAGGCGTACGCAGTGGCCGTCCTTGAGGTCGATGGCAGGAATGAGCAGCATGATGGTTTGCGAGCAATGAAGGCCTGGGATTCAGCGGCCGGTGCGGGGAAGAAAAGGGGATTCAGGGCTTCCAGCCCAGAAAGTTGCGGAACAGGGCCAGGCCCTGGTCAGCGCTTTTTTCGGGGTGAAACTGCGTGGCGAAAATATTATCGCGCGCGATGGCGCAGGCAAAGCGCCCGCCGTAGTCGGCCTGCGCAGCGCAATGCTGCGGCTGCTGCACCACGGCATAGAAACTGTGCACGAAGTAGTAGAAGCTGTCTTCGGGAATTCCACGCCACAGCGGGTGGGCATGGCCGGCGTTGTGCGTCTGGTGCACGCGGTTCCAGCCCATCTGCGGAACCTTGAAGCGGCTGCCATCGGCCTGGGTGCGGCCCGCCAGATCGAACTTGCGCACGTTGCCGGGGATGAGGCCCAGGCCGGGCACGTCACCTTCGTCGCTGTGGTCCAGCAGCATCTGCATGCCCACGCAGACGCCGAACAGGGGCTTGTTGGCAGCGGCATGCAGCACGGCTTCCTGCAGGCCGGATTCGCGCAGCTCGCGCATGCAGTCGGGCATGGCGCCCTGGCCCGGCAGCACGACGCGGTCGGCGGCCAGGACCACCTCGGGATCGGAGGTCACAACGACCTGCCAGCCGGAATCGGCGGCGGCCGTGCGCACGGCCTGTGAAACCGAGCGCAGATTGCCCATGCCGTAATCGACGACGGCGACGGTGTTGTCAGTCAAACTCATAGCGTGTGGCGCGTGTTCTGTCGGATTTTCGGCGGGATTGCCCGGTCAGATCAAGTTCTGGCCGATGCCAATCGCTTCTCTTTACAGAGCGCCCTTGGTCGAGGGGATGACGCCGGCCATGCGCTCGTCATGCTCCAGCGCAAAGCGCAGGGCGCGTGCGAAGGCCTTGAAGATGGTCTCGCACTGGTGGTGGGCATTGAAGCCCTTGAGGTTGTCGATGTGCAGGGTCACGCCCGCATGGTTGACGAAGCCCTGGAAGAATTCGTAGACCAGCTGGGTGTCGAGCTGGCCGATGCTGCCGGCCGTGAATTTCACGTCCATGTGCAGCCCGGGACGGCCCGAGAAATCGATGACCACGCGGCTCAGGGCCTCGTCCAGCGGCACATAGGCGTGGCCGTAGCGGCGGATGCCCTTCTTGTCGCCCACGGCCTTGGCAAAGGCCTGGCCCAGGGTGATGCCGATGTCCTCCACCGTGTGGTGGCCGTCGATGTGCAGGTCGCCCTCGCACTCGATGTCCAGGTCGATCAGGCCATGGCGCGCGATCTGGTCGAGCATGTGGTCCAGAAAGCCGATGCCCGAGTGCAGGCTGGCCTTGCCCGTGCCGTCCAGGTTGATGGCGACCTTGATCCGGGTCTCGGCGGTGTTGCGCTGCACTTCGGCGGTGCGTGCGGGGACTGCATTGCTCATAGGGATTCCTTCAGGGCCGCCAGCATCTGGGCGTTTTCTTCGTGGGTGCCCACGGTCAGGCGCAGGCAATTGGCCAGCAGCGGGTGCATGGCACTGACGTTCTTCACCAGCACGCCCCGGGCCTTCATCTCGGCCTGGGCACGCGCGGCATCGCGCACGCGCAGCAAGACCATGTTGGCCTCGGATGGCCAGGTCTTTTCCACACCCGGCAGCGCGGTCAGCGCGTCGATCAGCGGCTGGCGCTCGGCGCGGATGGCCACGGCCTGCTGCGCATACAGCGCCTCGTGCTCCAGCGCGAAGATGGCCGTCTCGCAGTTGAGCACGCTGATGTTGTAGGGCGGGCGCACCTTGTCGATCTCGCCGACGATGGCGGCCGGGCCGATCAGATAGCCCAGGCGCGCGCCGGCCAGGCCGAACTTGCTGAGCGTGCGCATCAGCAGCACATGGGCGTTGCGGGCCGGGTCGGCGCGCATGTTCTCTGCCCAGCTGCGGCGGGCGAAGGGCTGGTAGGCCTCGTCCATGACGACCAGGCCGCCGATGGCGCCGACCGCGTCGATCACGGCCTGCACATCGGCCTCGGCCCAGAGCGTGGCCGTGGGATTGTTGGGATAGGCGATATAGGTGATGGCGGGGCGGTGCTCGGCAATGGCGGCGCGCATGGCGGGCACGTCCAGCTCGAAGTCGGCCGTCAGGTCGACCCCCACAAAGTCCAGGCCCTGCAGCCTGGCGCTCATGGGATACATGACGAAGCCCGGCATGGGCGCCAGCATGGTGGCGCGGCCCTCGGCGTGGGGCTGGGCACAGGCCAGGGCCAGCAGCGTGATGATCTCGTCCGAGCCATTGCCCAGCAGCACGGCGCTGCCGGCCGGCGCCTGCGCGTAGCGGGCCAGCATGTCCTTGAGCACTTCCTGGCGCTCGCCAGGGTAGCGGTTGATCTCCAGCCGGCCCAGGCGCTCGCCCAGCGCGGCCTGCAGCTCGGGTGGCAGTCGGAAGGGGTTCTCCATCGTGTCCATCTTGAGCAGGCCTTGCGAGGGCTGCACATGGTAGGCATGCATGGAGCGGACATCGGCGCGGATGCGCTCCAGGGCCAGGGCCTGAACCTGCGGAATGGAAGCTGTCATGGCATGCACACTTTCACGAGTCAGTGGGGGAAGAAATCCATCAGCGAAGCCGCTCAGGCCTGCTGCTGCGGCGGCACCTGGTGCAGCGGGTGCACCATGGCGACGCCGCCAAACTGGGCGCCGTGCGGCAGGTGCAGGGTCAGCATCTGCTCGCAGCCGCTGTGCTGGGCGCAGGCCACGGCCAGGCAGTCGCCAAAGGCCAGCTGGTGGCGCGATTGCACGGCCCAGGCGGTCTCCAGCGTGGCGGCATCGGTCTTCCAGGGCGTCCAGGTCTGGTAGCGGCGGATGGCGGCGCGCGCATCGCCCTGCGGCAAAGGCTGGGCGGCCGTGGTGACCTGTTCATAGAACTCGCACAGCGACTGACTGCCGGTGCGCCCGCTGCGCGTGCGCCACAGCAGGTCCAGCCACTGCAGCACGGCGGCATGCAAGGCGCCCTGCCCCGTGTCTTCGGCAGCGACCAGCACGGAGGTATCGACGAAGACGGTGTTCATGCCTGGCCCTCGCGGCGCAGCGCGGCACTGCGCTGGGCGGGCTGCGTGGATGACGGCTGGCCGCCGTCCCAGCCGCGCTCGTCGGTGCGCCAGGCCAGGTAGGCGCGCTCGTAGGCGTCCTCGCGGCGCTGCATCTCGGCCATGAAGTCGCCCACCATGCGCGAGACGCTGGTGCCGCGGCGCGCGGCCTCGATGCGCGCCCATTCGAGCACGCTGTCTTCGACGGTGATGGTGAGGTTCTTCACAGGGTGCAAGTCTACACGAAATTCGTGCTCCACTGATTTCGTGTCGATTCTTGACATACTTGCTCTAGCGTTCAGGCAGCAAAAAGCGCCGCCCCTTTCGGTGACGGCGCCTTCGTCCAATAGGAAGCGAGTGTCTACTTCAGGCGCATTTCGGCAGCGCGCGCATGGCCTTGCAGGCCTTCGCCATGCGCCAGCACCGAGGCGATGCGGCCCAGGGTCTGGGCGCCCTGCTCGCTGACCTCGATGAGGCTGGATCGTTTCTGGAAGTCATAGACCCCCAGCGGCGAGGAAAAGCGCGCCGTGCCGCTGGTGGGCAGCACATGGTTGGGGCCGGCACAGTAGTCGCCCAGGCTTTCGCTGGTGTAGGCCCCCAGGAAGATGGCGCCTGCATGGCGCAGCAGCGGCTCCCACTGGTGGGGATCGTTGCTGGAGACTTCCAGGTGCTCGGGCGCGATGCGGTTGCTGATGGCGCAGGCCTCCTGCATGTCGCGCGTGAGGATGAGGGCACCCCGGTCGCTCAGGCTCTTGGCGATGATGGCGCGCCGCGGCATCTCGGGCAGCAGGCGGTCGATCTCGCGCTGGACGGCGGCGATGTAGTCGGCATCCGGGCACAGCAGGATGCTCTGCGCCAGCTCGTCATGCTCGGCCTGGCTGAACAGGTCCATGGCCACCCAGTCGGGCGGTGTGCTGCCGTCGGCCAGCACCAGGATTTCACTGGGGCCGGCAATCATGTCGATGCCCACGGTGCCGAACACCCGCTTCTTGGCGCTGGCCACATAGGCATTGCCGGGGCCGGTGATCTTGTCCACCTTGGGGATGGTGGCCGTGCCGTAGGCCAGGGCCGCCACGGCCTGGGCACCGCCGATGGTGAAGCCGCGCGTGACGCCCGCCACATAGGCAGCCGCCAGCACCAGGGCGTTCTTCTCGCCGCGCGGCGTGGGCACGACCATGATGATTTCCTGCACGCCAGCCACATGGGCGGGAATGGCATTCATCAGCACGCTGGACGGATAGGCGGCCTTGCCGCCGGGCACATAGATGCCCACGCGATCCAGCGGCGTGACCTTCTGGCCCAGCAGGGTTCCATCGGCGTCGCGGTAGCTCCAGCTCTCGCCGCTGGCGCGCTTTTGTGCCTCGTGGTAGGTGCGCACGCGCTGGGCAGCGGCCGTCAGCGCATCGCGCTGCTCGTCGCCCAGGCTGTCGAAGGCGGCCTTGAGCTCGGCCTGCGTCAGCTCCAGCGCTGCCATGCCGTCCACCTGCAAGCCGTCGAAGCGCGCCGTGTACTCCAGCACGGCCGCATCGCCGCGCTTTTGCACATCGGCCAGGATGTCGGCCACGCGCTGCTCGATGGCCGCGTCCGTGTCCGCCGACCAATGCAGGCGCTGCGCAAAATCGTGTTCGAAGTTGGCGTCAAGCGTGGACAGGCGGGCGGGAGCGGCTTGGTATTCCATGGTGCAGAGGGCTTCAGTCTTGGGGAATGGCCGATGCGAAGGCATCGATGATCTTGCGCAGAGGGGCCTGCTTGAGCTTGAGCGAGGCCTGGTTGACCACCAGGCGCGAGCTGATCTCCATGATGGGCTCGACCTCGACCAGGTCATTGGCCCTAAGCGTGTTGCCGGTGGACACCAGGTCGACGATGGCGTCGGCCATACCGGTCAGCGGGGCCAGCTCCATGGAGCCGTAGAGCTTGACCATGTCCACGTGCACGCCCTTGGTGGCGAAGAAGTTGCGCGCGATCTCGGGATACTTGGTGGCGATGCGCAGACGGGCGCCCTGCTTGACGGCCAGCGCGTAGTCGAAGCCGTTGCGCACGGCGACGCTGACGCGGCAGCGCGCGATCTTCAGGTCCAGGGGCTGGTACAGGCCCTGGGCACCATGCTCGATCAGGGAGTCCAGGCCGGCCACGCCGAGGTCGGCGCCGCCGTACTGCACGTAGACCGGCACGTCGGAGGCGCGCACCAGCACCACGCGCACGTGGCTCTGGTTGGTCTCGAAGATCAGCTTGCGCGACTTTTCAATGTCTTCGGTGACCGAGATGCCGGCAGCGGCCAGCAGCGGCACGGTTTCGTCGTAGATGCGGCCCTTGGACAGGGCAATCGTGATGGTCATTGGGAAACTCTTTCGATGTCGGCACCCAGGCCGCGCAGCTTGTCTTCCATGCGATCGTAGCCGCGGTCCAGATGATAGATGCGATCGACCAGGGTCTCGCCCTTGGCCACGAGGCCGGCGATGACCAGGCTGGCCGAAGCGCGCAGGTCGGTGGCCATGACGGCCGCGCCCGACAGCGACTGGCTGCCGGTGATGGTGGCCACGCGTCCGTCGGTGGTGATCTGCGCGCCCAGGCGCAGCATCTCGTCGACGTGCATGAAGCGGTTCTCGAAGATGGTCTCGGTGACCATGCTGCAGCCTTCGGCCACCAGGTTCAGCGCCATGAACTGCGCCTGCATGTCGGTGGGAAAGCCCGGGTACTCGGTAGTGCGGAAACTCTGGGCCTTGAGCTTGCCGGCGGCGCGCACGCGGATGCCGCCCTCCTCGGCGGACACTTCGGCCCCAGCGTCCTTGAGCTTGTCGATGACCGCGCCCAGGTGGTCGGCACGGCCATTGCGCAGCAGCGCCTCGCCGCCCGTGGCCGCCACGGCGCACAGGAAGGTGCCGGCCTCGATGCGGTCGGCCACCACCTGGTGCTCGCAGCCGCTCAGCCGCTCCACACCCTGGATGACGATGCGGCTGGTGCCGTGCCCTTCGATCCTTGCGCCCATCTTGATGAGCATTTCGGCCAGGTCGCCGATCTCGGGCTCCATGGCGGCGTTTTCCAGCACCGTCTCGCCTTCTGCCAGCACGGCGGCCATCAGGAAGTTCTCGGTGCCCGTGACCGTCACCATGTCGGTGGTGATGCGGGCGCCCTGCAGGCGCTTGAGATGCCCGGGCAGGCACGCGTGCATGTAGCCGTTCTCGACAACGATCTCGGCGCCCATGGCCTGCAGGCCCTTGATGTGCTGGTCCACGGGGCGCGAGCCGATGGCGCAGCCGCCGGGCAGCGACACGCGGGCCTGGCCGAATCGGGCCAGCAGCGGGCCCAGGGCCAGGACCGAGGCGCGCATGGTCTTGACCAGTTCGTAGGGTGCCTCGGGGTTGGACAGCGAGCCGGCGTGGATGCGCACGGTGCCGCTGTCATCGTGCTCGGCGCCGACACCCATGTTGCGGATGAGCTTGAGCATGGTGGCCACGTCCTGCAGGCGCGGCACATTGCGCAGGGTGACGGGCTCGGACGACAGCAGCGCGGCGCACAGCTCGGGCAGGGCGGCATTCTTGGCGCCGGAGACCGTCACCTCGCCATGCAGCGCTCGGCCACCGCGAATCAGGAGTTTGTCCATGGCTGACAGACTTGAATCTGGAAATCGGGAAAAAGGAGATGCCGCACGGGCCGTATCGACCAGTTGCGGCAGAAAGTCTGAGGCGTCGTGACCGGGCTGTGCGCTCAGGCCTGGCCGGCCTGGGCAGCCCACTCGGCGGGCGTGTAGGTCTTCATGGACAGCGCATGGACCTCGTCGGTATGCATGCGCTGGCCCAGCGTGGCGTAGACCAGGCGCTGGCGCTGCAGCAGGCGCTGGCCCTCGAATTGGGCCGAGACGATGGTGGCAAACCAGTGCCGTCCGTCGCCTTCCAGCGCAATGTGTTCGCAAGGCAGGCCGGTGGCGATCAGTTCCTTGAGTTGGTCTGCAGTCATGGGGAAGCTTTCCTGCCATGCATCGCGGCATGGCCTTGGTTGGCGGCGGCGCCGGGCGCCGGCCGCCTGTTCATGGGTGGGTTCGAAAATGCCGGCACAGCGCCCGCCGCAGCCTGAGGAAAAACCTCAGCCGCGGATCTTGTAGCCGATGCGCAGCAGATGCACGGCCAGGGCACTCACCGCCAGCCAGGCCGAGCCGACGATGGCCAGGCTGACCCAGGGCGATACGTCGCTCTGGCCGAAGAAGCCGTAGCGGAAACCGTCGATCATGTAGAAAAACGGGTTCAGATGGCTGACTTTTTGCCAAAAAGGCGGCAGGGACTGGATCGAATAGAACACGCCCGACAGGAACGTCATGGGCATGATCAGGAAGTTCTGGAAGGCCGCCATCTGGTCGAACTTGTCGGCCCACAGGCCGGCGATCACACCCAGCGTGCCCAGCAGCGCCGCGCCCAGCAGGCCGAAGACCAGAATCCACAGCGGCGCCGTGAATTCGGGAATGGCGAAGTACAGCGTGACGACGAACACGCCCGCGCCCACCAGCAGCCCGCGCAGCACCGACGCTCCCACATAGGCCCCGAACCAGGCCCAGTGCGACAGCGGCGTGAGCAGCACGAAGACCATGGAGCCCATGATCTTGCTCTGCACCAGGCTGGAGGAGCTGTTGGCGAAGGCGTTCTGCAGCACGCTCATCATCACCAGGCCAGGGATCAGGAAGGCCGTGTAGCTGATGCGGTCGTACACCAGCACCCGGCCTTCGAGCACATGGCCGAAGATCAGCAGATAGAGCACGGCCGTGAGCACGGGTGCGGCCACGGTCTGGAAGCTGACCTTCCAAAAGCGCAGCACTTCCTTCTTGAGCAGGGTCTGCCAGCCGTTCATGCCGAAGCTCCCTGCGAAGTCTGCCCCTGCTCATTCATCACATGGATGAAGACGTCCTCCAGATCGGCGCGGCGGATTTCCACGTCCTCGGGCACGACGGAGCCCTCGCGCAGCGCGGCGAGCAGGCGCTCCACATCGCTGGCGTCGTTGGCGGGTATCTGCACGATGCGGCCGGTCACCCGCGCCCGTGCGGCCAGGGCCGGCGGCAAGGCGGTATCGGTCTTGAACTGCAGCACGTTGGAGGAGGCGGACTTGAGCAGATCCGACATGGTCGAGAGCTTGACGATGTTGCCCTGCTTGAGCATGGCCACGCGGCTGCACAGCGCCTCGGCCTCTTCCAGGTAGTGGGTGGTGAGCAGCACGGTATGGCCTTCGCGGTTCAGGCGTGCGATGAAGTGCCACAGCGTCTGGCGCAGCTCCACGTCCACGCCGGCCGTGGGCTCGTCGAGCACGATGATGGGCGGCTTGTGCACCAGCGCCTGGGCCACCAGCACGCGGCGCTTCATGCCGCCGGACAGCTGGCGCATGTTGGAATTGGCCTTGTCGGTCAGCCCCAGGCTGTGCAGCAGCTCGTCGATCCAGTCGTCGTTGTTCCTGACGCCGAAATAGCCGGACTGAAAGCGCAGCGCCTCGCGCACATTGAAGAAGGGATCGAAGACCAGCTCCTGCGGCACGATGCCCAGCTTGCGCCGGGCAGCCGAGTAGTCGGCATGCACGTCGCTGCCCTGGACCAGCACGCGGCCGCTGGTGGCGCGCGACAGGCCGGCCAGGATGCTGATCATCGTGGTCTTGCCAGCGCCATTGGGACCGAGCAGGCCGAAGAACTCGCCCTCCTCAATGTCCAGACTCACGTGGTTGAGCGCCTGGAAGGCCCCCTTGGGGGTCTGGTAGGTCTTGGAGATGGATTGGAATGAGACGGCAGACATGCGAGGCGCGATTCTAGGCCCTTGCAGCCAAACCTGCCTTGCAGGGCTCTTTGCAGCGGCGCGCTGCGCCGGCTCAGGAGGGGGAGGATGCGGCCATGTCGGCCAGCAGCCCGTCGACGCCATACAGCGCCGCCATGGACTGCAGGCCCTGCGGCAGGCCCACGACCACCAATTGCTTGTCTGCCGCCTTCGCGGTGCGGCGGCAGGCCAGCAGCACGGCCAGTGCGGACGAGTCGAAGACCTCGACACCGCTGGCATCGACACGCACCTGGGCGCCGTCGAAGGCCTGCACCTGGGGCCGCAGCTGCACGAGACAGCTGCGCGCCTGGCGGTAGGTCAGTTCACGGGGGAGCTGCAGCATGGCGCGTGCGTCCGCGGCTGTCAGCCCTTGGAGGGCGGCGTGGCCGGCATCTTGCTGCGCGTGGCCAGGGTCTCGATCAGGCCGTCGATGCCGCGGGCATTGATTTCCTGGCTGAACTGGTTGCGGTAGGTTTCCACCAGCCACACGCCCAGCACGTTCAGGTTGTAGATCTTCCAGCCGTCGCCGGACTTCTCGAGCCGGTAGTCCAGCTGCACGGGCTCGCCGCGGCCCAGCACCTCGGTGCGCACCAGCACATCGGTGTCGCCGGCTGCCGCGCGCAGGGGCTTGACGTTGATGGTCTGGTTGCTGACCTGCGTCAGCGCGCCCGAATAGGTGCGGATCAGCAGGGCCTTGAACTCGGTCTCCAGCTTCTCGCGCTGCGCAGGCGTGGCCTGGCGCCAGGCCGGCCCCACCGAAGCGGAGGTCATGCGGCGGAAATTCACATACGGCATGACCTTGTCATTGACCAGCGCATTGACCTTGGAGACATCGCCCTCGCGCAGCGAGGGGTCCTTCTTGATGGTTTCCAGCACGTCGGTGGAGACACGCTTGATCAGCGCATCGGGGGTCTCGCCGGCTGCGCGGGCCGGCAGTGCCGCACCAAGGGTTCCCATGGCCAGCACGGCTGCAGCGGCAGCACTCCAGGCACGTCGATTGATCATCACTCTTCCTTTCCCAGCAGGGCCTCATGCCCCGGACCGGGTTGATATTGCACATTTTTCCGGCCGCGCCATGTCAGGCAGCGGCCGTTTTTCATCTCGGGATGTTACGAACTGCTTACTTCGCGCCGTCTTCGGGCGGCAGCTTGCCGGCATCGTCGTCGTAATCCTCGATGCGACCGTCATCACCCGACTTGCCACGCCGCAGGTTCAGGTAGACATCGCGCGTCAGGCTGTAGCGGTCGAGCGCGACGGAGTCCAGCGTGTCGGAGGCATTGAGCAGGCGGGCACGTGTATCCACCAGTCGCAGCACATACAGGCTGTTGCGAACCGGGATGTCGTTGATCGCCGACATGGGGTTGCCCCAGGCATCCACCGGAAGAGCCGCAGTGTCACGCACCGTGGACGGGCCCAGCAGCGGCAGCACCAGGTACGGCCCGGTGGGCACGCCCCAGCGACCCAGGGTCTGGCCGAAGTCCTGCTTTTGGCGCTCGATGCCGGCCTCGCTGGCGATGTCGAGCAAGCCGCCCAGGCCGAAGACCGTATTCACCGAGAACCGCACGACGGAGTTGTAGGCGCCTTCGGCCTGGCCCTGCAGCGCGTTGTTCACGAAGGACCAGACATCGCTGAGGTTGGAGAAGAAATTGCTCACGCCATCGCGGGCCAGACGCGGAGTGACGTCGCGGTAGACCGTGGCCACCGGCTTCAGGACGGCACGGTCCAGGCCGTCGTTGAACGAGTAGACGCTGCGGTTGAACGGCTCGAACGGGTCCTGGGGATTGCGGGCCTCGCCCGGCGCGGTGGCGCAGCCGCTGAGCAGCGAAGCGGCGGCCAATGTGCCCAGCATGGCTGTGCGCTGCCAGGATGCTGCCTGGACTGCAGGGCGACCCGCGGTCGCCTGTTCATGGTTGGTTGTCATTCTTTGCCTCCTGCACCGGAGCTGCCACCCTGCTCGGCCTTGCCGTAGAGGAACTGTCCGATCAGATTTTCCAGCACAACGGCCGACTGGGTTGCGACGACGCGGTCGCCATCCTTGAGGTTGTGGTCATCTGCGCCGGCTTCGATGCCGATGTACTGGTCGCCGAGCAGGCCGCTGGTCAGGATCTTCAGGGAACTGTCCTTGGGAAACGCGTAGCGGTTTTCCATGGCCATGGTCACGCTGGCCTGAAAGACCTGATCGTCGAAGGTGATGGATTCCACGCGGCCCACGACGACGCCCGCGCTGCGCACGGCCGCCTTGGGCTTGAGTCCGCCGATGTTGTCGAAGCGCGCGGTCAGCGTGTAGGTTTTCTGGAAGCTCAGGCTCAGCAGGTTGGCCGACTGCAGCGCCAGGAACACCAGCGCCGCAGCGCCGATCAGCACGAACAGTCCGACCCAGACATCACTCTTGGATTGCTGCATGGTTTGTTTTTCCTTGTTTTGCGGGGGTGGCTTCGGTGCCGGGTCAAAGGCTGAACATCGTGGCCGTGAGCAGGAAGTCCAGCCCCAGCACGGCCAGCGAGGCCATCACCACCGTGCGCGTGGTCGCGCGGGACACGCCTTCGGGCGTGGGCTTGGCTGCATAGCCCTGCAGCAGCGCGATGAAGGTCACCGCCACGCCGAACACCAGGCTCTTGAGAACGCCGTTGCCCAGGTCATACCACCAGTCCACGCCGTTTTGCATCTGGCCCCAGAAGGCACCGCCATCGACGCCGATCATGACCACGCCCACCAGCCAGCCGCCGATCACGCCGACGGCGCTGAAGACAGCGGCCAGTAGCGGCATGGCGATCAGGCCGGCCACGAAGCGCGGCGCCAGGATGCGGCGCACGGGGTCCACGGCCATCATTTCCATGGCCGACAACTGCTCGCCGGCCTTCATGAGGCCGATCTCGGCCGTCAGCGCCGTGCCGGCACGGCCGGCAAACAGCAGCGCCGTGACGACGGGACCGAGCTCGCGCACCAGGGACAGCGCCACCAGCAGGCCCAGCGCCTCGGCCGAGCCGTAGCGCTGCAGGGTGTAGTAGCCCTGCAGGCCCAGCACGAAACCGACGAACAGGCCGGACACGCCGATGATGGCCAGCGAATAGTTGCCCAGGAAATGGATCTGGTCGCCAATCAGCCGCGGCCTGCCCAGCGCCGGCCCCATCAGCGCGAGCAGGCGGCCGAACAGGCGGGTGCCCATGCCCAGCTGGGTCAATTGGTGGCGCACTGCCGCGCCGATGCGAGCGGGATGCAGCCGGTTCATGCGCGCCTCCGGCCGTTGGCCTTGACCGGGCTTTCAGGCGTGCCGAAATCCTCTTCGGCACTCACGCCGGGGTAATGGAAGGGTACGGGGCCGGTGGCGCGTGCGTGGATGAACTGCTGCACCAGCGGATCGGGATTGGCCTTGACTTCCTCGGGCGAGCCCTGGGCGGCGACACCGCCGTTGCCCAGGATGACGACATGGTCGGCCACATGGAAGGTTTCCTCCACGTCATGGGACACCAGGATGGAGGTCAGGCCCATGGCGTCGTTGAGTTCTCGGATCAGTTGGGCAGCGGTGCCCAGGGAAATGGGGTCCAGCCCGGCGAAGGGCTCGTCGTACATGACCAGTTCGGGGTCCAGTGCAATGGCCCGCGCCAGCGCCACGCGGCGGGCCATGCCGCCCGATATCTCGCTGGGCATGAGGTCGCGCGCACCGCGCAGGCCCACGGCATGCAGCTTCATGAGCACGATGTCGCGGACCAGTTCGTCAGGAAGGTCGGTGTGCTCGCGCAGCGGGAAGGCCACGTTGTCGAACACGCTCATGTCGGTGAACAGGGCGCCGAACTGGAACAGCATGCCCATGCGCCGGCGCGCAGCGTACAGGCCCGCGGCGTCCATGGTGGTGACGTCCTTGCCATCGAACAGCACCTGCCCCTGCTGGGCATGCTGCTGGCCGCCGATCAGGCGCAGCACGGTGGTCTTGCCCCCGCCCGATGCGCCCATCAGGGCCGTGACTTTGCCGCGCGGCACCTGCAGCGACAGGTCGCGCAGGATCACACGCTCGCCATAGCCGAAGGTGACGTTGCGCAACTCCACGAAAGAGGCGGTTGGGATCATGCTGTGGTGCGGTCGATAAATGTTCGCAGGCAAGCCCGCTATTGTGCAGACAGGTGCCGCTGCTTGCTCACCACCCCCTGAGATAAACATACATCCGTGTATGTTTCTCAAAAAGTCATGGCAGAAACCGCCATAAAAAAAAGAGCATGCTTTGCTTGCTACACAAGCGTTGCACGCTCTCTGGACCTGGGGAAAATCCGGACTGGACAGATGTTTTTTTACAACATGTTCTGCAGGAATGCCTGGGTCCGCGTGTGCTGCGGCGCCGCAAAGAATGCTTCCGCAGGGCCTTGCTCGACGATCTCCCCCTTGTCCATGAAGATCACGCGATTGGCCACTTCACGGGCAAAGCCCATCTCGTGGGTCACGACCAGCATGGTCATGTGCTCCTGCGCCAGCTCGCGCATGGTGCGCAGCACCTCGCCGGTCAGCTCGGGGTCCAGCGCGGAGGTGGGCTCGTCGAACAGCAGGATGTCGGGCTCCATGGCCAGGGCCCGGGCAATGGCCACGCGCTGCTTTTGCCCGCCCGACAGACGGTTGGGATAGGCATCGCGCTTTTCCAGCAGGCCCACCTTGTGCAGCAGCGCCTCGGCCTTGGGCACGATCTGCTCGCGCCTGAGGCCCTTGACGATGATGGGCGCCTCGATGACGTTCTCCAGCACCGTGAGGTGCGGGAACAGGTTGAAGGACTGGAACACCATGCCCATCTTGCGGCCGATCTGGCGGATCTGCGCCTCGGGCACGTAGTGGGCGCGGCCGTCCGCGCCACTGTCCACCAGCACCTCGCCCTCGACGGCGACACGGCCGCTGTCAATGGTTTCCAGGTGGTTGAGGCAGCGCAAAAAGGTGCTCTTGCCCGATCCCGAGGGACCGATGATGGCCACCACCTCGCCACGCGCCAGCTCCAGCGAAACGCCGCGCAGCACCGGCACGCCGCCAAAGCCCTTGCAGATGTTCTGCGCCGAGATCATGGTCTCGGGCGCGTTATCACGCGTCGTATTTGGCATGGCGTTTTTCTAGGTATTGGAAGATCCAGGTCAACACGAGAGTCATGACCAGATAGAAGCCTGCGGCCACCACGAAGGGCGTGATGGTGAAATCGCGCTGCACGATGCCGCGCGCCGCGCGCAGCAGATCGTTCAGGGCCAGCACGTAGATCAGCGAGGTGTCCTTGACCAGGGTGATGGTCTCGTTGCTCACGGGCGGGATGATGCGCGCCCACATCTGCGGCAGGATGATGCGGCGCATGGTCTGGCCGTAGCTCATGCCCAGCACCTTGGCGCCCTCGTACTGGCCGCGGTCCACGGACTGGATGCCCGCGCGGAAGATTTCGGCGAAGTAGGCGGCGTAGTTCAGCGCGAAGGCGACCACGGCGGCCGGGAAATCGGGCAGGCGCACGCCGATCACGGGCACGAAGGGCAGCGCGAAGTAGATGAACAGCATCTGCAGCATCAGCGGCGTGCCGCGCATCAGCCAGATGTAGCCGCCGACCAGCCGGCTCAGGGCGGGAAAGCGGGAGATGCGCATCAGCGCCAGCGACAGTCCCAGGGGAATGGACAGCGCCAGGGTGATGACGAAGAGCTTGAGGGTGACCAGGGCGCCGGCGGACAGCGGCCCCATGAGCGAGATTACATATTCCATCGAATGGCCTCAGTGCGGTGCGCGGCCCCGCCGGCATCGGCAGGATCCGGGCAGCCACGGGCGCGTGCGTCCCAGAACGCAAAAGACCGGCAATGCCAGGCTGGCCTTGCCGGTCGCATGGTGTG
The DNA here is from genome assembly GCF_043104845.1 of Delftia sp. WSY_7. NCBI lineage: Bacteria > Pseudomonadati > Pseudomonadota > Betaproteobacteria > Burkholderiales > Comamonadaceae > Delftia > Delftia sp. WSY_7. The sequence continues at coordinate 282,061 of NZ_JBICLB010000005.1, forward strand.
CCGGATTTACTTGATGATGTCCTTGCCGAACCACTTGGAGGCGATTTCGGCGGCCTTGCCGTCCTTCTTCATCTCGGCCAGCGCGGCTTCGAGCTTGCCCAGAACTTCGGTGTCCTCCTTGCGCAGGCCCACGCCGTAGTCCTCGGTGCCGAAGTTGTCCTCGAGCACCAGGTACTCGCCAGCCTTCTTGGCCACGTGGAAGCGCCCCACGACCTCGTCGACCACGACGGCGTCCAGGCGGCCGGCCGACAGGTCCATCAGCGCGGTGATGTTGTCGCCGAAGGTCTTCAGGTCCTTGAAGCTGGCGGCCACGGCGGCGTCCTTCTTGATGGCGTCCACGGCCGAGCTGCCATCCTGTGCACCCACGACCTTGCCGGCCAGGCCAGCCTTGTCCTTGATGTCGGAGTCGGCGCGCACGATGATGATCTGGTGGTTCTCCATGTAGGGCGCGGTGAAGGCGATGTTCTTCTTGCGCTCTTCGGTGATGGTCAGGCCGTTCCACAGCGCGTCGACGCGCTTGCCGACCAGCTCGGCCTCCTTGGCGCTCCAGTCGATGGGCTTGAAGTCCACCTCCACGTTCATGCGCTTGGCGGCTTCACGCGCCATGTCGATGTCGAAGCCGACGATCTCGTTCTTGTCGTCACGAAAGCCCATGGGCGGGAAGTTGTCGTCCAGGCCGATCACCAACTTGGTCATGGCTGCCGGCACGGGGGCGGCAACCGGCGCGGCGGCGGTCGATGCGGACTCGTTCTTGCCGCAGGCTGCCAGCAGTGCAGACAGGGCCACCATGGCCAAGAGGGTGCGTTTTTTCATGGCTTAAAGCTTTGGAGTGGAAAAAGCGAAAGGCGGCGGCCACTGCACGCAAGGTGCGCAATCGTTGTAATGAATGGTTCCTTGGCGGAACCTTTGTCTCGGTTGGGTGCCGGCGCCGAATCCCGTATTGTCGCGCAGACCGGCGCCCCCCGCCAACACGCTGGATCAAGACCGTGCAAATCGGCAAATGGCGAGAGATGCCTGCCGGTCACTGCAGCATGAAGGTCTTGTATTCGAGCCGGTTGAGCTCGCGCGAGAGCAGGTACAGCCCCACGCACAGCGTCACCAGCATGGCCAGGCAAAAGCCGTAGCCATAGAACGCGGCGCCCAGCGCCAGCGAGATGCCCGTGAAGGCGATGTTCAGCACCACCAGCAGCAGGCACAGCATGAAGACGATGCGCCGCTCGTCCAGATAGAAGAACACGTTGAGCACGGCCATCACGCCCACCTGCAGCCCGGCGCCGACCACCTGCACATGCAGCAGCGGCAGGTACAGCTGGGAGATGCCCAGCAACTGCAGGATGGCCGGTCCGGCCACCAGGGTGACGAGAACGGCCAGCGTCTGCACCTTGGCGATCTCGCCCAGGCCCGCCTGGATGGCGTAGACCATTTCATTGCGCATGGACTCGATGTACTCGAGCGATCCGCCGCCGCGCACGGCATCGAAGAACTTGTCGTAGTACTCGACGAAGTCGGTCTCGATGCGCACCAGAAAGACCGCCATGCCCGGGATGATGGACAGGTAGGACAGGAACACCGGCAGGTCGTAGATCAGCGAGGCCCTGAGCCCGCCGATGATCTGCTGCGAGGTCGGCGGGTAGTACCAGAACATGAACTTGTCGATCCAGATGCCCAGGTTGTAGAGCACGCCGATGGCGATCAGCGCCGGAAAGATCAGCGAGCGCTGCGTGAAGTCGAAGGCGATCCAGCGCTTTTGCAGCGGAAAGCTGCGCAGCACGATCAGCCACATGCCGGCCAGCAGCAGCACGTGGCCGATCACGAAGCTGGCCAGCAGCCCTTCCAGCCCCCAGTACCGCAGCGGCAGCGCCAGCAGCACGATGAGCAGGTAGGTGGCGCCGAACAGCCCGGCAATGGCCCGGTAGTGCTTGAGGCCCGACAGCAGCACGGTCATGACCCAGACCACGCACATCAGCGTGAAGCCGGCCAGCATCAGCACGCGGTACAGCAGGCCCTGGCCCGGCAGCACCACGAAAAGCGCCAGCGTGCCCAGCGCGCTGGCAGTGGCCACGACCACCAGCAGCAGGCCATGCAGGTTGGGCAGGATGCTCTCGTCCTTCTTGAGGAACAGCTGGTCCGAGACAAAGCGCGTGAATGCCAGCTGCGCCGCCCCGGTCAGGATCAGGCTGCTGGCCACCAGGTAGGTGACCGAGGTCTGGAACTGCGTGACCAGCAGCGGCGGCGCCACCACGCTGACGCTGAACACCCCCACCAGCAGGATGCCGATGATGGAGAACACCCACGGCCCCGAGCCGATGACGCCCGCATAGGCGTAGGCCTGGAGCACGCTGGTCAGCGTGTTCTTGCGCAGCAGGTGGCGCAGTTCGAATCCAATGCCGGCCATCAGTGTTTTTCCTCGGACTGTTGCAGCGCCCTGTCATAGACCTGCCTGTAGCGCTCGAACAGCAGCCGGTCGGAGTAGTAGCGCTCCACGCGCGCAATCCCGGCCGCGCTGGCGGCCTGCCATTGCCCGGGCGATGCCAGCAGTTCCAGGCAGGCATCGGCCAGTGCCTCGGGGTTGGCAATGCCGACCACGCGCCCGCACGAGCCCAGGGCCTGGTCCTCGGGCCCCAGCCCGTCGATGAGCTGGCGGCACGAGCCCACGTCGGTGCTGACCACGGGCACGCCGGCGGCCTGTGCTTCGAGAATCACCAGGGGCAGCGCCTCGCTGATGGACGACAGCACGACCACGCCCACCTTGGGCAGCAACTCCTCCACCTTCTGCATGCCCAGAAAGCGTACGTTGGCCTGCAGGCCCAGGCTGTCCACGAGGTTCTGGCATTCATCGGCATAGGCCGGGTCTTCGGCCGTGGGGCCGGCCACCCAGGCCTGGGCCTGGGGCATCCGGTTGACCACGCGGCGCATGGCGCGGATGAAGGTCTTGATGTCCTTGATGGGCACCACGCGGCCGATCAGGCACAGCACGGGCGGCGTCTCGGCCGGCCGCTGGGTGCGCAGCGGCGCAAAGCGCTCTATGCGGATGCCGTTGGGAATGCTGACCGTGCGCTCTGCCGCCGCGCCATCGGCCACCTGGCGCAGGCGGTTGTTCTCGTACAGCGCAATGATGGGGTCGGCCGCGCCATAGCAAAAGCGCCCCATCCAGTCGAAAAACCGGATCCACATCTGCCGGAAGAACGACACCTCCATGGGGTCGCGCTGGAAGATGTTGCGGTTGTCGCGGATCCAGGAGCTTTGCAGCAGGTCGATCTGGCGCTCTTTCGTGTAGATGCCATGCTCGGACAGCACCAGCGGCAGGCCGCGCGCATGGTGCAGCAGGCCGCCCAGAAATCCCGCATAGCCCGTGGAGACCGTATGCAGCACGCGCACCGGAATCAGCCCGTGGGCGATGCGCGCCATCAGCCACAGCGGCTGCAGCATGATGCGCACGGTCCAGAAGAAGTCCACGAACGACGGGTCGGTGCAGTGGCGCCGGTAGCTGTCGCGGATCAGGTCCCAGGCGTATTCGCTGTGCAGGAAATCCTCCAGCGGCAGGCTGCCGCCGGGCTGCAGCTCCAGCGCAATGGAGCGCATGGCCGCCAGCACCTTGGCCCGGCTTTCGGCACTGCCGTCATGCGCCTCCAGCGCGCCCAGGAATTCCCGGGCCTTGGCCAGGGCTTCGGGATGGCCGCGCGAAGGGGCGGGCTGGATATTGGAGTGCAGCGCGTCAAACAGGTAGTGCTGCTCGAAGTGCACCACGTTGGGCGGCAGTGCGTAGCGGAAATCGCCATAGTCCTCGCGCCGGCTGCCCAGGAAGACGATGGCAAAGCGGTGCTCGGGATAGGCCTGCAGGATCTGGTTGACCCAGCTGGACACACCACCGCTGACATAGGGGAAAGTGCCTTCCAGCAGCAGCGCGATGTCCGCATCGGCCGCCGTGGGGAACTGGCTCGCACGGCTCATGAGGCACTCCAGTAGCGGATGCTGGGCTTCAGGCGCGGCAGGGCTTGCTCGATGTCCAGCGAACGCATCAGGGCCTGCGCCTTGGCGAATTCGCGCCGATCGAACAGCAGCTCGGCCTGGTATGGCACGACGCGTGCCGGCTCCATGCCCAGCGCCAGCGAGCGCTCATAGCAGGCCAGCGACTCCACCGCCCTGCCCTGCATGTGCAGCAGCCGGCCACGGCGCAGCAGCAGCAAGGCGTTGTCGGGCCGCTGTGCGAGCACCAGGTCGCAGTAGTGCAGGGATTGCTTGATGGCGTGGTCGCGCACATCGCCCTGCGCCACGCCCTGGTAGACCAGCTCCGCGTAGAGGTCGGTCAGCGCCCGCGCCGCCTGCAGGCCACGCGGCCCGTAGGGCGCATCGCCCTCAGACTGGCGGGCATGCTCGAACAGCTGCAGCTCCTGGTGGATGGTCTTGCTGATCTCGCGCTCCTTGGCGTCCAGCATGCTGTAGGCCAGCAGGCGCAGGTCTTCGCTGGAATCGCCCAGCGCCGTGCGCAGCATGGGCGAGGCAATGCGCCCCGGCACGCTGCCCAGCGCCACCATCGCCCGCATGCGCGAGGCGACCGGCACATTGGGATTGGCCAGGAAGGACTGCAGGCCCGCCTGGCGGCGGCTGGTGCTGGCCTGCTGGTGCGGGTCGAAATCGGGCAGGGGCATCACCGGAAAACGCGGGCCGCCACGCGGGCCGCGCTGGGTGTGCAGCGCAATGGTGGCGACCACGGCGCCCAAAATGCCGGCCACCGGCACGGCATAGGCAAACAGCCCCAACAGCGCCACCAGGGCCAGGCGCTGGCGCACCGACTTGGCCGAGGTGGCCAGGAAGGGCGCCAGGCACAGCGCCAGCAGGCCGCTGGCCAGCCCGTGGGCCGTGAGATAGCCCAGCAGGGCCGCGTCCGACTGGCTGCGCAGCAGCCACAGGCTGCTCCAGGAAGCAATTTCCGCGGCCAGCGCGCCCAAGGCCAGCTTGAGGTTAAGCATGGCCCTGCCCCATCTGATGGAGCCGCTCCAGCACGCTGCTGGCCGAGCAGCGGTCCAGCAAGATGGTGCGCGGGAAGATGCCCGCATCGGCCAGCGAGGCCACGCTGCGCTGGGCCAGCCAGCCCTCGATGCGGTTCAGGTAGCCCTCGGCCGTGGCGTTGGTGCCCAGCGGCATGAAGATGGCCAGCAGTTGCCGGCCATCGCTTTCCTGCAGCCAGGAGCGGTCCAGCATGCGCTCCAGCCGCATGATCTGCTGGGCCATCTGGGCCTGCACAGCCGAGGGCGACAGCTCCAGCGCCACCACCACGCTGCTCAGGCGCGCGCTGCGGTTGACATGCTCCATGCGCTGCAGCTCGAACGCGAAATGCGGCGGGCAATCGGGATAGGCCTGCAGCAGCGGCGCCGCCAAGCTGTTGGCGGCCACGCTGTCCGTGTAGTAGCCCAGCAGCAGGTTGATGGTCTGCAGCGCCTCTTCCTGCAATGCGAAGAAAGGCATTTCCTCGACCAGCAGCAGGCCGTAGATCTCGCCCTCCAGGTCCAGCATGGGCGCCACGACGATGTACTGCGTCTGCTGGCCCTCCGCCATGCTTTGCGAGACATGGCACAGCACATGGCTGTCCAGCGCCTGGCGCACCAGCGGATCGTGGACATGGATGGGCCGCTCGCCCCCCAGCTGGGCAATGGGCGTGGGGTCCAGCACCTCATTGCGCACGGGCACCAGGCTGGCCACGCTGATCTGGCTGAAGCGCGACAGCAGGTTGAGCAGGCTTTGCGCATCGCCCTCGGCGCCACTGAGGCCGCTGAGCACGTTGATGGCATCGCGCATGGACACGGGGCGGCCTATGAGCTCCTGCTCCAGCCGGTCATGCGACAGGCGCAGCAGGTAATGCTGGCGGATCAACTGCTCGGTGCGCTGGTCCATGTAGTTCTGCGCCGTGCGCGCGCGGCGTATGCGTGCGCGCCAGAGGCTGGAGATCTCGCCCACGACCATGACCAGGATCAGGCCGCCCAGGAAATACTGTTCGGGAAACAGCGACAGATCCCGCTGGTTGACGCCCAGCCAGGCCAGCAGCAGCACGCCGGCCGCCGACAGACCGGCCACCGGCCCGTAGCGCAGGGCCACCACCACGGGCGCCAGCCAGGCCCAGGGGAACTCGGACTCCACCCACAGGGGGTTGTCCGGGTTGGCCCACATGCCGATCAAAACGGCCAGCACCGGCAGCAGCAGCGTCTCGCCCACCACCACCCAGGGCTTGGCGCTCGTCTGCACGAGCAGGCCCAGCGGCGAGCCTCTGAATTCCGCGGCAATGCCGGCGCGGCGCGGTGCAGCGGAATGCGGTGCCGCCTTGGGCGTGCTGGCTTGGTCTGGCATGAAGAGTCGTTCCCTGGATTCGCTTATCGGGCGTTGGCCAGGCCTGTGCCCAGCAGGTTGCGGATCAGCTTCTGGCCCACGGCGGCCAGGGCCTCGCGGCTCCAGCCGCTTTGCGCGCCCGCGCCGCTCCACACGGTGGCGCCGGTGCCCACGTCCACGATCTCCAAGGTCACGCCCACGGCCGGCTCGCCATCCACGCCCACCTTGTAGCGCCATTCGTCCACCGCGCCCGTCAGCGCATAGCGCACGCCTTCGCCGCGCGCCCAGGCCAGGGCGTCGTCGCGGCGCTTGGCTTCGCGGCCGTCGAACAGGGTTTCCTGCAGTGCATCGCCCGTGTAGCGCTTGACCTGGCCCACGCCACGCGCATTGATCAGCGCCGTGGCAATGGCGGCGGCGCGGTTGCCGGCCATGGGCGTTTCGGTGTGGTTCTCGAAGGGCAGCACCGCCCAGCTGGCGTTCGTCTCCAGCGCGGGCGCCGTGCCCCGGTCGATGGTCGAGCAGGCAGACAGCAGGCCGACAAGGGCAATACCCGTGAGCACGCGAAGGCGGGAGGCGAAAGTGGTGCGGTGTGTCATGGAGAGGCTCCTTGAAGTCTTCGGATCAGTAGTGGAGGCGGTAGGTCAGCAACAGCTCGCGGGTATTGCCCACGGTGTTGATGCCCGACTTGGACAGATTCAGGCCCAGCGCGAGGTGGTCCACGCCGAACAGGCTGGTGGCCAGGCCCATGCCCAGCTCGTAGCCCGCGCCGTTGACGCTGTGGTGCGTCAGGGCCAGGCTGGCGTATGGCCGCAGCGCACGCGTGTACTGCTGCTCGTAGCCCGTGTTGAACATCATCTGCAGGCCCGAGAAGCGGAAACTGCGCGGCAGCAGATAGTCGATGGTGGGATCGTTGAACGGCGGCAGGTAACCCAGGATGGCCGCATCCCGGCCCTGCAGCAGCGCCGGGTCGCTGCGGCTGTAGCGGTGCCAGGAGGTGAAGGCGCCGAACTGCAGGGTGGGCGCCTCGCTGCGGTAGGTGTGCAGGTATTGCAGCGTCGCATGGTTGCCGGAGCCCACGCGTGCGCCGCTTTGCACGCGGTAGCGCTCCGATGCCAGCTCCAGCGTGATCTGGTCCAGGCGCGAGAGCTGGTAGCTGCTGCCCAGCGACACGCGGTCCTTCATGCCGCCCATGCGCATGGCCAGCGTTTCCTGCGTGGCCAGGTGCCGGCCCAGTGATGCCTGCAGGCTCCAGCGGCTGTCCACGTTGTAGGTCTGCGTGAACTGCATGGGCGTGTAGCCCTCCAGGCTTTCGCGCCGGCCCAGCATGAATTCGCTGGAGGCCGACTGCGTCTTGCGCGTCAGGCGCAGGCCGATGCCCCGCTCCTGCGAGGGGCCGCGCACCAGGGTGTTTTTGTTGACCGTGCGGCGCACGTCCTCGGCATCCAGGTCCAGCGCCCAGCGGGGGTTCAGGCCCACATGCCAGCGCAGTCGGGAGACCTGCTCGTCGATGGCGTCCATGCGGCGGTTGCGCAGTTGCAGGCCGCCGTAGTCGCTGAAGGCCAGCAGCTGCTCGGTCAGCGCCAGGTGCAGGGGATCGTCGTCGGGTTGGTCGGCCATGTTCTCGAAGGCCGCCGTCTGCGCCAGCCGCACATCGCCGACCATGGCTGCCGCGTTGATGCGGTCATAGCGCGGCAGCGCCTCGTCATGGCGCTGCAGCAGCTGCCCGGCCTGGGCCACATCCTTTTCCGCCAGGGCCACCGTGATCTCGGCCCACAGCGGCGAGCTGGCGCTCTTGCTGCGGCTGCGTGCGTACTGCTGCCACAGGTAACCACGCTCGGCCTGGTACTCGCCGCGCTCCTGCAGCCAGGCAATGGCCAGCTCGGCCGCGGCGGCGGAATGCTCGCGGCGCCCGTCTTCCAGGTCCATGCGCAGCAGCTCGCGCATCAGGGCGAATTCGGCATCGCCCTGCGTATGAAAGAGCATGAGCCGGCTGCGGGCCTGGCGCTGAACCTCGTCCAGCCCCTCGGCCGTCAGCCATTTGCGGGCGGCCAGGGCCGCTGCGCCGTCCTGGGCGCGTGCCCGCACCTTCTCGCGCGTCCACAGCTGCTGCCTCAGGCTCCAGGCCCGATCGGCCTGCTGGTTCTGCTCCAGCGCGTCGGCGTACTGCATCATCCACAGGAAGTCGTCGGCATGCTCGGCGCGATGCGGCTTCAGATAGCGTTCCAGCGCAACGGCGGGGCGCGACAGCGTCATGTAGGCCGCCGCCAGGGCGCCGTGCATGTCGGCATCGCGCGCCCAGACAGGCTCGGCCGCCGCCAGCAGCAGCTTGAGGGCCGCCGCATTCTGCGTGTCGATCAGCAGCCACATCAGGCCCTGGCGCAGCGGCGTGGAGCCGGGGTCCAGCGCCAGGCCCTTCTCGAAGGCCTCCATGGCCTTTTTCGATTGCGCCGTGCGCTGGTAGTAGGCGCCCAGTATCTGGAAGAAGGTGGGCTGGCCCTGCAGGCGCTTGACCAGGGCCGGGTCGGCCAAGATGCGTTCGACCTGGCTGCCGATCTGGGTCCAGTCCTCCAGGTCCTCCAGCAGGTAAAAGGCCTGCGTCAGATGGCGCACGTCATGGAACTGCTCCCAGGCGTGCAGGGACATCCGGGCCGCCTCGCGCCGGTCGGCGCGCTGCAGCAGGCGTATCACCTCGTCGTAGTCGCTGATGCCGGCGTGCGGCGTCTGCAGCAGGCGGCGGTAGGCCTTCAGCGTCAGTGCTTCCTGGCGCTGGTCCTGGGCCAGGTCGCCCAGCAGGCGCCAGTACTCGCCCTCGTCCTGCATGCCGGCGGGAATGCGCGTCTGCGCATCCTCCAGCCAGCGCAGACCCAGCGCCGGCTCGCCCTGCAGCAGCGCGAGCACGGCGGCGGGCATGGCGTGGGCCGGCGTGCGCTGCTCGGGATCGGCAAGCACACGCTTCCAGGCCTGCAGCGCCAGTTGCGACCGGCCTGCGCGTTCGGCCAGCTGGGCCAGCAGGATCTGCGACTGCGGCGTGCTGCCGTGCTTTTGCAGATAGTCGATGGCCTCGCCGGGCTCGGCCTGGCGCTCGTAGGCCTGGACCAGAGCCTGCTGCAGCGCGGCATCCTGGGGACGGCGGCTCAGCTGGTGGCGCAGGCCGGCAATCAGGGCGCGGTCGTCGAACAGGCCCGGCGCCAGGCGCATCACCGTCCTCCAGGCATCCTCGCTCCCCGTGTTCTGCGCAATGACCAGCCAGTTGTCCAGGGCCTGCTGCTGCTGTCCCATCCATTCGGACACCTGGGCCAGGCGTTCGCGCCAGGCCATGTCCTGCGGCGCCTGGCGCACGGCGGCCGTGGCCACGCGCCAGGCATCTTCCAGGTTGCGGTTTTCGAGGAACACCTCGTAGCCCAGCAGGTAGGTCTTGTCGTCAAAGGGCAGGCCCGGCGGCGGCTTGCGCACGGGATCGGCCGTGCGCAGCATGCGCCAGCCCGGGGCGGTCCAGGCCACGGGCTGCAGCGCCCAGGCGCCGTCGTCGGCAACCGGGTCCGGACCGACACCCGAAGCCCCGGCCACCTGCGTCTGCCATTGCTGCAGCAGCGACAGCTGCAGCAGCCGCTTGGCATAGCGCTCAGCCTCGGCCCGGTTGCCGGCCGCGCGCGCCAGGCCGATGAGCCTTCGCAGCGTTTCCGGGTCGCTGCCCAACAGTTCTTCCTGCTGGCGCGCCAGCGCCAGCGCTTCGCTGGCACGGTTGCCGGACTGCAGCACCTGCAGGGCCTGCCAGAGGTAGGCGCGCGACTGCTGGACGTCTTCGGTCGTGGCGCTGGCCTGGCGCAGCAGCCGCGCCGATTCCTCGTACAGCGACATGCCCAGCGCCTGCCGCGCAGCGGACTCATAGACCTGCGCCTTGCGCGCGGGATCGGCCTGGCGCTCTGCCACGTCGTCGTAGATGCCCAGGGCCAGCGGTGCGTCCTTGAGTACCAGCGCCGAAGAGGCCAGGTACAGCGCCTGCTCCTGGGTCAGACCCGCCAGCGGGACCTCCTTGAGCGCCTGCATCACCTGGAGCGCCAGGGCATCGGCCTGCCCTCCGGCGCGATGGTCCTGCTTTTGCGCCTCCAGATAGTTCTGGTAGGCGGCCTGCCAGCGCTCCCAGGCCTGGACGGCGGCGCTGGGCAGCGCCTGCTTGGCTGCCTCTTCGCGCGCCAGCTTGATGGCTTTCAGGCGCTCCTCCTTGGCCTTGAGCAGGGCGCGCAGGTTTTCATTGCCCGGGTCGCTCTTGAGCAGGTTGCTCAGGTAGTTGTAGGACAGCTCGGAATCATCTCCGGTGACGGAGAGCCGGCGCTCCAGATCCTGCTTGGGAAACAGCATCCACAGGGCACCGCCGATCAGTACCGCCAGCAGCACGATCAGCCAGAAGGGAACCGTGACGGGGCGCTCAGAGCCCCCGGCATTGCGCTTGGAGTTCAACACTGTGATGGGTACTTCTGAAGGAACGGAGGTTGGAGCTGCCCGTATCGGCACCCGCCATGGCAATGAGGGGATTGGCGGCGTTCAGGGAACTCAGCGCACAGCCGGACGGCAGGTGCATGCGCAGCTCCAGCGGCACATGGCCCTGCAGGGTCAAGCGCACGCCGCCATCGGCCTGGGGCAGCCATTGCGTGAGCCGGGCATTGGCATCCACCAGATAGGGACGCGCCGCGGAGGCGGCCGCGCCTGCGGCATCCTGCTGCACCAGGTATCCGGCGCCGCCGGCCAGGTGAAGGTAGTTGCCGTCCGTGCCCTTGGCATAGCCGGCGATGCCGCGGCTGGCAGCCATGGACGGCAGGGCCATGCCGGGCGGCATGCGCAGCGTGCGCAACTGGCCCGGGCCCCGCAGGCGCCAGCCCTGCGCGTCGCGGCCGATGGCGAATTCGTAGAAATCCTGCACCTTGCGGATGTACTCGGAGCTGTAGACCGGGTTCAGCCGCTGCGCCAGCGCCCACTGGTAGACCTTGTGCAGGGCCTTGATGCTGGCCTGCTTGCTGGCGGAGTAGGAGTGGTAGTAGATGTCCACGGCCTTCATGCGCCGGGGCGCGTCGGTCATCTCGAAGGTTTCGATGACGCGCTCGAAGCCGTAGAACGGCCCGTGCCAGAGGTTGGTGTAGATGTTCTCGTTGGTGACGGGCGCATAGATCTGCAGATGGCCGCCCTTGCGCAGGCCCCAGCTGCGCACCTCCGTCAGCGAGGGATTGCTGCGCGTGATGGCCGTGTCGCCGCCATTCATGTTGAGCAGTCCCGCCGCGTCGGAGATGGCCAGGGCCTCGGCGCTGGGCGCCGTGTTGCCGGTCCACAGGAACACGTCCACCGGCTTGCCGGGCGGCGCCAGGCGCTTGCGGATGTAGTCGACCGAGCCATTGATCTCCCGGTTCATGTCCATCTGGTAGCCGGGGATGTGGAGGTTGAGGTTCACCTCCTTGCTGTCATCCCCGTCGGGCGCTGCCCCGGGCTCCCAGAAGAAGGGATGGGAATAGGAATGGCTGGCGATCTCGACATGGGGCATGGCGAAGATGCGCTTGGCAATGCCCTCCAGCTGGTCGGCCCACTGCGGATACAGGCCCTGCGGCGAGACTTCGGCCTCGATGACCGAGATGGTGTGCGGAATCCTGTAGCGCTCCAGGATCTCGCGGCGCAGCACTTCACCGGCGAACGGCGTGCCCGGCAGCTCGGCCTTGGAGGGAAAGCCGTCCCCGTCCACATGGGCCAGCAGCAGGCGGCGGCCGTTCTCGGTGGTGACGTCGGGCGCCGGAAAGTCCTGCAGGCGCAGCGCCTCGCGCAGCAGCGCGAAGGGGTCGATCACCCAGCGCGACTGGTCGGTACCCGGCATGCTCACCACCACATAGGGCATGAGCGCAAAGCCGCCCCAGGGCGTGATGGCGGCCGACACGAAGCGGCGCCCCCGCTTGTCGTCGAAGGACAGCAGCTCGCGGCTGCCCTTGGCCATCTGCGGCGTGAACTCCCAGCCTTCGTAGTCGTGCGCGGGCTCGGCCGGCGGTATCTCGAACCCCATGAGCGGCGCCTGCTCGGCACGCCGCAGCGGGAACACGGGTGCCGCTTCCGTGCTGCGCGTGCCCAGGGCGGCCGACATGGTGCGGTCCTGGGACAGGCCCAGCGTATTGAGCACCAGCAGCGGCATGCCCTGCTGCACCTGGTTGGCCAGCCACTGCCGCACGCTTTTGGCCCGCATCTCGGGCACCGCGCCGCCGAACCAGCTCACCACGCCGGCATAGCGGTCGCGCGACACGCCTTCGGGCAGGGGCTCGCGCACATCGGCGTAGTCGGCAACGTAGCCCATGTAGTTGATGGGCATTTCCAGGAAGCGGTGCGCCGATGCGCCGTTGATGGACGGATAGTCGGCACCGTTGTAGAGAATCAACACCCTGCGCGCCACCGCCTCCACCTGGCCTATGCCCAAGGTCTGCAGCCCGGCATCGGAAACCCACGGAATGATGCCCAGCTGCGCAATGCGGCGGGCCGTCTCGCGCGTGGCATCCCGGTCGTGCGGGGCCACGTAGTCGATGGACAGCACCGGCAGGCGGTCGCGCTCGCGGATGGTCTGCAGTTGCTGCAGCAGCCATTCGCGGTCTTTCTCGGGCACGTCCACATAGCGCTTGAGGCTGGCATCCCAGCCCCGCAACAGCGACTCGGCCGCCACCATCTGTACCTTGTCCCTCACGCGCGGCACGATCTCGAAGCCCCGGTTCAGGATCAGGCGGATGCCGGGGTAGCGCTGGTGCAGCGTCTCGATGACGCGCACCAGGCCGTCCTGCTGGGCCTTTTCGTCGAAATTCGCGGCCAGGCGGTAGGAGTCCAGCGTGTCCAGGAAGAAGCCGCGAAAGCCCTGCTTCCACAGCGGTGCGATCACCTCGTCGGCAAAGAAGGCGGGCCACTGCGCGGGCGTCTGGTCCAGGACGATGGACTGCCAGGCGCCGTTGCGCGCCATCTTCCAGGCCTCGGGAATCTTGCTGAAGTAGGCGCGCTCGGGCAGCACCTCGGCCACGGAGGCATATGCGTAGAGTTCGCTGCCCGGAGCCTGCTTGCGGAATTGAACGGGGTCGTAGCCGTGGCCCGACTCCACGACAGCTATGTCGTAGAGGCTCAGTTCACTGAGCGAGGCCTTGTTCCCGTAATAGACGGCAACCGCTGGCTCGGCGGCCTGCACCGCCCAGCCGCACAACAGCCCCCAGCAAAAAAGGCAGGTTCGCAGGAAAGCGTTCACGGCCTTCTCCTCGGGGTGTGGCCACGCACGGTCAATTCATAGTTTTTGTACATCAAATTTCTAGTCGATTTGATAAAAGCTATCGTCAGTCCGACGAAATGCGGGCGCGAGCATACCGGTTTTTGTCTGCAAACGTGTCTTCTCCCTACTTTTGTGCTCGTCGCCCTTGAAGCCTGGGGGAAGCTGGGTTATGGCGATACTAGGCAGGCAGAAAAATCACCAATGAAAGGTATTCATGATCCTGGTCACAGGCGGCGCCGGCTTCATCGGCTCGCATACCTGCGTGGAACTCGCCGCTGCGGGCGAGCCCTACCTGATCTACGACAACTTCAGCAACAGCAGCCCCGATGTGCTCGAACGCATGGAACGCATCACGGGCCGGCGCCCGCTGTGCGTCGAGGGCGACGTGCGCGACCGCACCGCGCTGGATCGGCTGTTTGCCGAGCACTCCATCCGCGAGGTGATCCACTTCGCCGCGCTCAAGGCCGTGGGCGAGTCCGTGGCCCAGCCGCTGCGCTACTACGAACACAACGTGGGCGGCACGGTGGCCCTGCTGCAGGCCATGCGGACGGCGGGCGTGCGCAGCCTGGTGTTCTCCTCCTCGGCCACGGTCTACGGCGATCCGGCCAGCCTGCCGATCCGCGAAGACTTTCCGCTGTCCGCCACCAACCCCTACGGCCGCAGCAAGCTGTGGATCGAGGAAATGCTGGCCGACCTGGACCGGGCCGAGCCCGGCCAGTGGAGCCTGGCACGGCTGCGCTACTTCAACCCCGTGGGCGCCCATGAAAGCGGCCTGATCGGCGAGGACCCGCGCGACATCCCCAACAACCTCATGCCCTATGTGTCGCAGGTCGCCATCGGCCAGCGCCAGCAGCTCAGTGTCTATGGCGATGACTATGCGACGCCGGACGGCACGGGCGTGCGCGACTACATCCACGTCACCGACCTGGCGCGCGGCCACCTGGCGGCGCTGCGCTATCTGCGCGAGCAGCAGGGCCTGCTGACCGTGAACCTGGGCACGGGGCGCCCTGTCTCGGTGCTGGAGATGGTCAAGGCCTTCGAGCGCGCCAGCGGCCGCCCCGTGCCCTACCAGATCGTGGCGCGCCGCCCCGGCGACGTGGCCCAGTGCTGGGCGGACCCCGCGGAGGCCGAGCGCCTGCTGGGCTGGAAGGCCATGCTGGACCTGGACCGCATGTGCGAGGACGCATGGCGCTGGCAAAGCCAGGCCGCAGGTCTCAAGCGCTGAACCCCGCAGCGCCTGCGGACGCCGAGGGCGTGGTATCTTTTCGCCCTTGTTTCACGCCCTAGCCACGAGTCTGCCCATGCTTGCCAAACGCATCATCCCCTGTCTTGACGTCACGGGAGGGCGCGTCGTCAAAGGCGTGAACTTCGTGGAGCTGCGCGATGCGGGCGACCCGGTGGAGATCGCCGCGCGCTACAACGCCCAGGGCGCGGACGAGCTTACCTTCCTGGACATCACGGCCACCAGCGATGGCCGAGACCTGATCCTGCCCATCATCGAATCGGTGGCCAGCCAGGTCTTCATTCCGCTGACCGTGGGCGGTGGCGTGCGCACCGTCGAGGACGTGCGCCGCCTGCTCAACGCGGGCGCCGACAAGACCAGCTTCAACTCGGCCGCCATCGCCAACCCCGATGTGATCAATGCGGCCTCCGACAAGTACGGCGCGCAGTGCATCGTCGTGGCCATCGACGCCAAGCGCCGCACCGCCGAAGACGAGCAGCGCATCGGCGCCGACGGCCGCGCCGCCGGCCCCGGCTGGGATGTCTACAGCCACGGCGGACGCAAGAACACCGGCCTGGACGCCGTGCAGTGGGCCGCCGAGATGGCGCGCCGCGGCGCGGGCGAGATCCTGCTGACCAGCATGGACCGCGACGGCACCAAGTCCGGGTTCGACCTGAAGCTCACGCGCGCCGTCAGCGACGCCGTGCCCGTGCCCGTGATCGCCTCCGGCGGCGTGGGCTCGCTGGACGACCTGGCCGATGGCGTGACCCTGGGCGGCGCCGACGCCGTGCTGGCCGCCAGCATCTTCCACTATGGCGAATTCACCGTGGGCCAGGCCAAGCAGCGCATGGCCGAGCGCGGCGTGCCCGTGCGCCTCTGATACGGCGCGTCGGCGGACTCCTTCATTTCAGTTTTCCATGGCGCTCGCGCCGCCCACAACCCATGAAACCGGCGCGGCCCAAGGGACCAGGGACAGCGAGCAAGGGCCGCCCCGCAGCAAGGCTGTCGTCTCCCTCCCGCGCAGCGAGAGAGGGGGAAGGCGCGAAGCGACTCAGGGGGTGTATTTTCAATCCAGGCAATTCCTGACAATGCTGTCACAGGGATTCCAACCCAGGATATTCACAATGCAGGCAATGAACTGGCTAGATCAAGTCAAATGGGATGCGCAGGGCCTGGTGCCCGTGATCGCGCAGGAAAAGGACACGGGCGACGTGCTGATGTTCGCCTGGATGAACCGCGAGGCCCTGGCCAAGACGGCCGAGCTGGGCCGCGCCGTCTATTTCAGCCGCTCGCGCAACAAGCTGTGGTTCAAGGGCGAGGAATCGGGCCACGTGCAGACCGTGCACGAGGTGCGCATCGACTGCGACAACGACGTGGTCCTGCTCAAGATCACCCAGACCGGCCACGAGCCCGGCATTGCCTGCCACACGGGGCGCCACAGCTGCTTCTACAGCGTGCTGCGCGATGGCCAGTGGCAGGCCGTCG
The DNA here is from genome assembly GCF_043104845.1 of Delftia sp. WSY_7. NCBI lineage: Bacteria > Pseudomonadati > Pseudomonadota > Betaproteobacteria > Burkholderiales > Comamonadaceae > Delftia > Delftia sp. WSY_7. The sequence continues at coordinate 298,356 of NZ_JBICLB010000005.1, forward strand.
ATCCGGTCTTGAAAGACCCCGAATCGATCTACAAATGAATTCCACGAACATGAACGACACCGCAAGCACTTCCTCGCAGGACGCCCTGGCGCGCCTGGCCGCCGTCATCGAAAGCCGCAAGCCCGCCAACGGCGGCGACCCCGACAAGAGCTACGTCGCCCGCCTGCTGCACAAGGGCCCGGATGCCTTTTTGAAGAAGATCGGCGAAGAGGCCACCGAAGTGGTCATGGCCGCCAAGGACGCAGACCATGGCGGGGACGCCGGCAAAATCCTCTACGAAGTGGCCGATCTGTGGTTCCATAGCATGATCGCCCTGGCCCACTATGGCCTGACGCCCGCCCAGGTCGTTGCCGAGCTGGAGCGCCGCGAAGGCACCAGCGGCATCGAGGAAAAGGCGCTGCGCAAGGCCCAGGAACGTGATGTGAACGAGAAAGGACCGCTGCCATGAATGACGATTACATCGAAGTCCGTGCCCTGGACCAGTCCCGCATCGAAGGCCTCAAGGCCTGGGGCTGGGTCAGCTACCTGCTGCACCTGGTGGTGGCCGTGGCCGCCGTCGTGCCCGGCGCCCAGCCCAGCATCGCGCTGCTGGTGATCGCCCTGATCATCGACCTGGTCAAGCGCGGCGACGCCGAAGGCAGCTGGATGGCCAACCATTTCTCGTGGCGCATCCGCAGCGTGATCTGGGCCGGCATCCTGTACCTGGTCACGGCACCGCTGTGGCTGCTGTTCTTCGTGCCCGGCTGGATCGCCTGGACGGTGATCTCCATCTGGTTCCTGTACCGCATCGTGCGCGGCATGGTCGCCATGAACCGCAACCAGGCCGTGGACCGCTGAAGCCGCCGGCCCGCCCGCCATGTCCTCCACCCCGACCTGCAAGATCAACCTCGCCCTGCAGGGCGGGGGCTCGCACGGCGCCCTGACCTGGGGCGTGCTCGATGCGCTGCTGGAAGACGGCAGCCTTGTCTTCGACGGCATCAGCGGCACCAGCGCCGGGGCCATGAATGCAGTGGCCCTGGCCCAGGGCTTTGCCAAGGCTGCACGCCAGGAAAGCGATCCGGTGGCCGCCCAGGCGCTGGGGGCCGAGCTGGCCCGCGCCTCGCTGACCGAACTGTGGGAAGGCGTGGGCACCATGGGCAGCCTGATGTGGGGCGCGCCATTGCCGGGCAGCCCCTTCATGGGCGTGCTCAACCAGTTCTTCTCGCCCTACCAGACCAACCCGCTGGACATCAACCCGCTGCGCAAGCTGCTCGAACGGGTCGTGGATTTCGAGGCGCTGACGCGTCCGCCCGTGGAGGGCGTGGTGCCCAAGGTCTTTGTCTGCGCCACCAATGTGCGCACGGGCCGGGGAAGCATCTTCTCGGGCAGAAGGCTCAGTGCCGACGCGGTCATGGCTTCGGCCTGCCTGCCCCAGCTGTTCAAGGCCGTGGAAATCGATGGCGAGCCTTACTGGGACGGCGGTTTCTCGGGCAATCCCGCCCTGTATCCCCTGATCTACGGCACGGCGTCCAGCGACATCCTGCTGGTGCAGATCAATCCCATCGAGCACACCGACCTGCCCAACACGGCGGCCGACATCATGGACCGCATGAACGAGGTCACCTTCAACGCCGGCCTGCTGTCCGAGCTGCGCGCCATCGAGTTCGTCAAGCGCCTGCTGGAGCAGGGCAAGCTGGACCCGGCACGCTACAAAAAGGTGCTGCTGCACCGCGTGGACGGCGGCGCGGTACTCAAGGGCTACGGCGCCTCGACCAAGACGCGCTCCGACATGCGTTTCGTGCGCGAGCTGTTCGAGCTGGGGCGCGAGCAGGGGCAGCACTGGCTCCAGCAGCACCGCAGCGACATCGGCGTGCGCCAGACACTGCACATCAACGACAATTCACCCTGATTTTTCGATCCACCGCCAGCTTCCCAGGACTCCCGTAGCGCCATGCACGACCACGACCCGAACTGCCTGTTTTGCCGCATCATCAAAGGCGAGATCCCTTCCCGCAAGGTCTATGAGGACGATGAAGTCTTCGCCTTCCATGACATCCATCCCGGCGCGCCCATCCACTTTCTGATGGTGCCCAAGAAGCACATCCCCTCCATGGCCCAGGTCCAGGCCGACGACGCTGCGCTGCTGGGCCGCATGATGGTGCTGGCGCCCCGCCTGGCCGCCGAGCAAGGCTGCAATCCGTATCCCGATGGCGGTTTCCGTCTGGTGGTCAACACCGGCACCGAGGGCGGACAGGAAGTCCACCATCTGCACATCCATGTCATGGGCGGCCCCCGCCCCTGGCTGAAGGGCTGAAGCCTTTGCTGGACGCAGGCTTGCGCGCAAGATGGCCCGCCTCTTGCTTGCGACTTCTGCGTACATGCGCCGGCCGAACGGCTTTTGTGGGGCCTTGCGAACTGCCGCCATGGCCCGGCGTCTAAAATGATCTGCAATTCTTAGGAGAGATTCTCATGGGCTCGTTTTCCATCTGGCATTGGCTGATCGTCCTGGCCATCGTGGTTCTGGTGTTCGGAACCAAGAAGCTGAAGAACATCGGTTCCGACCTTGGCGGTGCAGTCAAGGGCTTCAAGGACGGTGTGAAGGACGGCTCGACCTCCACCGACACCCCCGCAGCTGCCCCTGGCCAGGTTGCAGGCCAGACAGCCACCGACAAGGCCACCATCGACGTCGAAGCCAAGCAAAAGAGCTGATGCTCCGCACGCCAAGCCTCCATGTTTGATATCGGTCTGTCCAAGATGGCGCTGATCGGCGCCGTGGCTCTCGTGGTCATCGGCCCCGAGAAGCTGCCGCGCGTGGCGCGCACCGTCGGTACCCTGCTGGGCAAGGCCCAGCGCTACGTCTCCGATGTGAAGGCCGAGGTCAACCGTTCGATGGAACTCGACGAGTTGCGCAAGATGAAGGACACGGTGGAAGGCGCGGCGCGTGACGTCGAGCAGTCCATCCACACTTCGGCCGCCAATTTCGAGAAGGACTGGAACGAGTCCACGGCATCGCTCAACGGCACGTCTTCCTCGTACGACTCCTCTTCCTACAGCTCGGACAGCGATACGTACAGCGCCGTGGCGCCGGCCTACCGCCACCCGGGCAAGAACTGGCGCCTCAAGCGTGCTGCCGTGCCCCAGTGGTACAAGGCCCGGGCCGGCGTGCGCACCAAGGCGCAGTCGGGCGCGGCGCGCGTGGCGCGCTTTCGTCCCCAGAAGTCCCGCTGAAGATGCTGGCGCGCAGCGGGCCACGAGGCAACCGGCCCAGCCTCTGCCACCCGGGCACCCGCCATCGCCCCACCCTGCCCGATCCGTCGGGCTTTCTGCTTTTCATACCAGGTCCGTGGACGCCCTTGCGGCCCGCCGCGGTTTCGCACCATGTCCGACATTCCACCTAAAGACGACGAGCTGGCAGGCACCGAGCAGCCTTTCGTCCAGCACCTGATGGAGCTGCGCGACCGCCTGCTCTACTGCATCTACGGCATCGGTCTGGCGATCGCCGTGCTGGCCGTATGGCCCGGCCCCAACGGGCTGATCGACTTCATCGCCCACCCGATCAAGGCCCACATGCCGCCCGATGCCAAGCTCATCGCAGTCGGCGTGTTCACCCCCTTCTTCGTGCCGCTCAAGGTACTGATGATGGTGGGCATCTTGGCCGTGCTGCCCTGGATCATGTACCAGATGTGGGCCTTCGTGGCGCCCGGCCTGTACAGCCATGAAAAGCGCTTTGCGCTGCCGCTGATCATCTTCGGCAGCCTGCTGGCCTATATCGGCATCGCCTTCGTGCAGTTCTTCGTGCTCGACAAGATGTTCGCCTTCATCCAGGGCTTCACCCCGGACAGCGTGGCGGCCACGCCGGACATTGCATCGTATGTGGAGGCCATCCTGTCGCTGTACCTGGCCTTTGGCCTGGCCTTCCAGGTGCCCATCGTGGTCATGCTGCTGGTGCGCTTCGGCCTGGTGGACATCGCCAAGCTCAAGTCCTTCCGCGGCTATTTCATCGTGGTGGCCTTCATCATCGCCGCCGTGGTCACGCCGCCCGACGTGATCTCCCAGCTGGCCCTGGCCGTGCCCATGTGCATTCTTTACGAGATCGGCATCCTGGGCGCCGGCTGGTTCAGCCGCGTCTCCAAGGCGCCGGAAGAAGAAGCCGAGCCCGGCACCGCAGTGGACAAGCCGGCAGAGGATAAACCCTCCCCCTGAGTCGCTTCGCGCCCTCCCCCAGAGGGGGACGACACCCTCGGTGCGGGGCGGCGCGGCCGGCCCAGGCCCTTCCTCGGTGTCCCTCGCTTTAGGGCGCGCCAGTTTCAAGGGCCTACGCTGAAACACGAGGAGTCTGTAATAAAAAGCCCTTGGTTCATCACCAAGGGCTTTTTCTTTGTCCATGGCCAAGCCCCTTCCGGGGTTGGCATCTCACCGAGGCAGGTCGGACGTGCCCATGAGGAACTCGTCAATGGAGCGAGCGGCCTGGCGGCCTTCGCGGATGGCCCAGACCACCAGGGACTGGCCGCGGCGCACGTCGCCGGCGGCGAAGAGCTTGGGCACGCTGGTGGCGTAGCCGCCCGTGAAGTCGGTGGTGGCCTTGGCGTTGCCGCGTGCGTCCTTGTCCACGCCAAAGGCATCGAGCACGGCCTGCACGGGGCTGACGAAGCCCATGGCCAGCAGCACCAGGTCGGCCTTGAGCACCTGCTCGCTGCCGGGCACCTCGACCATCTTGCCATCCTTCATTTCGATGCGCACGGTCTTGACGGCCGTGACCTGGCCCTTCTCGCCGATGAACTCCTTGGTGGCGATGGCGAACTCGCGCTCGCAGCCTTCCTCGTGGCTGGAGCTGGTGCGCAGCTTGATCGGCCAGTAGGGCCAGACCAGGGGCTTGTTCTCCTGCTCGGGCGGCATGGGCATCAGCTCGAACTGGGTCACGCTGACGGCGCCATGGCGGTTGCTGGTGCCCACGCAGTCGGAGCCGGTGTCGCCGCCGCCGATGACGATGACATGCTTGCCATCGGCCCGCAGCTGGCCCTTGAGCTTGTCGCCGGCGTTGACCTTGTTTTGCTGCGGCAGGAACTCCATGGCGAAATGGATGCCCTTGAGTTCGCGGCCGGGCACGGGCAGGTCGCGCGACTGCTCGGCACCGCCGGTCAGCAGCACGGCGTCGAACTCGGCCATGAGCTGCTCGGGGCTGACGGTTTCCTTGGCCCAGTTGGTGACCTTGGAGTCTTCGCCCAGGCCGTCCTTGCCCGCCACCAGCACGCCGGTACGGATCTTGACGCCTTCGGCCACGAGCTGCTCGACGCGGCGGTCGATGTGCGACTTCTCCATCTTGAAGTCGGGAATGCCGTAGCGCAGCAGGCCGCCCACGCGGTCGTTCTTCTCGAACAGCGTCACATCGTGGCCGGCGCGGGCCAGCTGCTGCGAGGCCGCCAGGCCTGCGGGGCCGGCGCCGACCACGGCCACCTTCTTGCCGGTCTTGCGGCTGCTGGGCAGCGGCTTGACCCAGCCTTCGGCCCAGGCACGGTCGATGATGGCATGCTCGATGGACTTGATGCCCACGGCGTCGTCGTTGATGTTCAGGGTGCAGGCGGCCTCGCAGGGGGCGGGGCAGATGCGGCCGGTGAACTCGGGGAAGTTGTTGGTGCTGTGCAGCACGGCGCTGGCGCTCTTCCAGCCGCCGTGGAAGACCAGGTCGTTGAAGTCCGGAATGATGTTGTTGACCGGGCAGCCGTTGTTGCAGAACGGCGTGCCGCAGTCCATGCAGCGCGCGCCCTGGATCTTGGCCTGGCTGTCATCGAGGCCGATGACGAATTCCTTGTAGTGCTTCACGCGCTCGACGACGGGCGCGTAGCCCTCCTCGAGGCGCTCATATTCCATGAAGCCGGTGGTCTTTCCCATGATTCGTTGTCCTGATGTGTGGGGTGCAGGGATGGATGCGGGCCGCTGCCCGCATCCTTCGCTTCCTTTGTCGACCTGCGCAAGAAGGAATCTGGCGGGCGGCCTGCCAAAAGGCACGGCGCCGGGTCTCATCCTGTTTGCGCAAGTCCTGCTTTATTTGGCGGCCACCGCCTCCTTGGCGTGTTCCTCGACCTCGGGCGTGGCGGGCTCTTCCATCACCTGGCGCTCGTACATCTCGGACAGGGCACGCTTGTACTCGCTGGGGAAGACCTTGACGAACTTGGAGCGGGCTGCCGCCCAGTTGTCCAGCAGATCGCGGGCGCGCTTGGAGCCCGTCCAGCGGCTGTGCGCCTCGATCAGCGCGCGCAGCTGGCGCTCGTCGGTTTCGCGGCGGTGCCAGACGGCGGGCGAGACCTGGGCCAGGTGCTCGTCGTGGGGCAACACCTGGTCCAGCGAGACGGACGCCTTGTTGCAGCGCTCGGCGAAGCGGCCATCCTCGTCGTAGACATAGGCCACGCCGCCGCTCATGCCGGCGGCGAAGTTGCGGCCGGTCTTGCCCAGCACCACCACGGTGCCGCCGGTCATGTATTCGCAGCCGTGGTCGCCCACGCCTTCGACCACGGCGGTGGCGCCAGACAGGCGGACCGCGAAACGCTCGCCGGCCACGCCGCCGAAGAAGGCCTCGCCGCTGGTGGCACCGAACATCACGGTGTTGCCCACGATGGTGTTGCTGGTGGTATCGCCACGGAACTCATGGCTGGCGTGCACCACCACGCGGCCGCCGGACAGGCCCTTGCCCGTGTAGTCGTTGGCGTCGCCGCGCAGGTTCAGCGTGATGCCGTTGCACAGGAAGGCGCCGAAGGACTGGCCGCCGGTTCCCTCGAAGTGGATGCGGATGGTGTCATCGGGCAGGCCTTCGGGATGCACGCGCGTCACGGCACCGGAGAGCATGGCGCCCACGGAGCGGTTGACGTTGCGCGCCACTTCCATGATGCGCACGCGCTCGCCGTTCTCGATGGCGGGCTTGCAGCGCTCGATGAGCTTCACGTCCAGCGCCTTGTCCAGCAGGTGATCCTGCTTTTCGACATGGAAGCGCGCCACGTCTGCGGGCACTTCGGGCTGGGCGAACAGGCGCGAGAAGTCCAGGCCCTGGGCCTTCCAGTGCTGCAGGCCCTTGCGGGTGTCCAGCAGGTCGGAGCGGCCGATCAGGTCGTCGAACTTCGCCACGCCGAGCTGGGCCATGATCTGGCGCACTTCCTCGGCGATGAAGAAGAAGTAGTTCACCACATGCTCGGGCTTGCCCGAAAACTTGGCGCGCAGCACCGGGTCCTGCGTGGCCACGCCCACGGGGCAGGTGTTCAGGTGGCACTTGCGCATCATGATGCAGCCCTCGACGACCAGGGGCGCCGTGGCGAAGCCGAACTCGTCGGCGCCCAGCAGCGCGCCGATGACGACGTCGCGGCCGGTCTTCATCTGGCCGTCGGCCTGCACGCGGATGCGGCCGCGCAGGCGGTTGAGCACCAGGGTCTGCTGGGTCTCGGCCAGGCCGATTTCCCAGGGCGAGCCCGCATGCTTGATGGACGACCAAGGCGATGCGCCCGTGCCGCCGTCATGGCCCGCGATGACCACGTGGTCGCTCTTGCACTTGGCCACGCCGGCCGCGATGGTGCCCACGCCCACTTCGGACACGAGCTTGACCGAGATGTCGGCGTGCGGCGCCACGTTCTTCAGGTCGTGGATCAGCTGGGCCAGATCCTCGATGGAGTAGATGTCGTGGTGGGGCGGGGGCGAGATCAGGCCGACGCCGGGCACGGAGTGGCGCAGCTTGCCGATGTAGTCGGACACCTTGCCGCCGGGCAGCTGGCCGCCTTCGCCGGGCTTGGCGCCCTGGGCCATCTTGATCTGCACCTGGTCCGAGGACGACAGGTACTCGGCCGTGACGCCGAAGCGGCCCGATGCCACTTGCTTGATCCTGGAGCGCAGCGAGTCGCCGTCCTGCAGCTCGATGTCGGCCTCGACCTTGTCGGCGCCGATGATGGAGCCAAGGGTCTCGCCCTTCCTGATCGGGATGCCCTTGAGCTCATTGCGGTAGCGCTGGGGATCTTCCCCGCCTTCGCCGGTGTTGCTCTTGCCGCCGATGCGGTTCATGGCCACGGCCAGCGTGGCATGGGCCTCGGTGCTGATGGAGCCCAGCGACATGGCGCCCGTGGCAAAGCGCTTGACGATCTCCTTGGCCGACTCGACCTGGTCCAGCGGGATGGCCTTGGACGGGTCGAACTTGAACTCGAACAGGCCGCGCAGCGTCATGTGGCGCTTGCTCTGGTCGTTGATCAGCTGGGCGTATTCCTTGTACGTGCTCCAGTTGTTGGAGCGCGTGGAATGCTGCAGCTTGGCGATGGCGTCGGGCGACCACATGTGCTCTTCGCCACGGGCGCGCCAGGCGTATTCGCCACCGGCGTCCAGCATGGTCTCCAGCACGGGATCGTCACCGAAGGCCGCGCGGTGGTTGCGGATGGTTTCCTCGGCGATCTCGAACACGCCGATGCCCTCGACACGGCTGGCCGTGCCGGTGAAGTACTTGTCCACGGTGTCGCTGTTCAGGCCGATCACCTCGAACAGCTGGGCGCCGCAATAGGACATGTAGGTGGACACGCCCATCTTGGACATGATCTTGGACAGGCCCTTGCCGATGGCCTTGACGTAGTTGTAGATGGCCTTGTCGGCCGACAGGTCGCCGCCCAGCTCCTTGTGCATGTCGGCCAGGGTTTCCATGGCCAGGTAGGGGTGCACGGCCTCGGCGCCGTAGCCTGCCAGCACGGCGAAGTGGTGCACTTCGCGCGCCGTGCCCGTCTCCACGACCAGGCCGGCCGTGGTGCGCAGGCCCTCGCGCACCAGGTGCTGGTGGATGGCCGACAGCGCCAGCAGCGCGGGGATGGCCACCTGGGTGGCGCTCACATGGCGGTCGCTGATGATCAGGATGTTGGCGCCGCCCTTGATGGCGTCCACGGCCTGCGCGCACAGCGATGCCAGCTTGGCTTCCACGCCCTGCTTGCCCCAGGACAGCGGGTAGGTGATGTCGATCGTTGCGCTCTTGAATTTGCCCTGCGTGTGGCGTTCGATGTCGCGCAGCTTGGCCATGTCGGCGAAGTCCAGCACGGGCTGGTGCACTTCCAGGCGCATGGGCGGGTTGACCTGGTTGATGTCCAGCAGGTTGGGCTTGGGTCCGATGAAGGACACCAGCGACATCACGATGGCTTCGCGGATGGGGTCGATCGGCGGGTTGGTCACCTGCGCGAACATCTGGCGGAAGTAGTTGTACAGCGGCTTGTTCTTGTCCGACAGCACGGCCAGCGGGCTGTCGTTGCCCATGGAGCCGATGCCTTCCTCGCCGTTCTTGGCCATGGGGGCCAGCAGGAACTTGATGTCTTCCTGCGTGAAGCCGAAGGCCTGCTGGCGCTCGAGCAGCGGCAGGCTGGCGGCCTCGGGGCCGGCATGGGTGTCACCGCCCACGCTGCCCAGCTTGATGCGCAGGTTCTCGATCCACTGCTTGTAGGGCTTGGTGTTGACGATGTTGGCCTTGAGCTCGTCGTCCTCGATCAGGCGGCCCTGCTCCAGGTCGATCAGCAGCATCTTGCCGGGCTGCAGGCGCCACTTGCGCACGATAGCGCTGTCGGGCACGGGCAGCACGCCGGCTTCGGACGCCAGGATGACCAGGTCGTCATCGGTGATCACGTAGCGCGAGGGGCGCAGGCCGTTGCGGTCCAGCGTGGCGCCGATCTGGCGGCCGTCGGTGAACACGATGGAGGCCGGGCCGTCCCAGGGCTCCATCATGGCGGCGTGGTATTCATAGAAGGCGCGGCGGCGCTCGTCCATGGACTCGTGCTGTTCCCAGGGCTCGGGAATCATCATCATCACGGCCTGGCTGATGGGGTAGCCGGCCATGGTCAGCAGTTCCAGGCAGTTGTCGAACGTTGCCGTGTCGGACTGGCCAGCGAAGCTGATGGGATAGAGCTTCTTGAGGTCCTCGGCCAGCACGGGCGAGGCCATCACGCCCTCGCGCGCCAGCATCCAGTTGTAGTTGCCGCGCACGGTGTTGATTTCACCGTTGTGGGCCACGTAGCGGTAGGGGTGGGCCAGCGGCCACTCGGGGAAGGTGTTGGTCGAAAAGCGCTGGTGCACCAGGCCGATGGCCGAGACGCAGCGCTCGTCGGACAGGTCGTTGTAGTACACGCCCACCTGGTCGGCCAGCAGCAGGCCCTTGTAGACCACGGTGCGGCTGCTCATGCTGGGAACGTAGTATTCCTTGCTGTGCTTGAGCTTGAGGTTCTGGATGGCGGCGCTGGCCGTCTTGCGGATCACGTACAGCTTGCGCTCCAGCGCGTCCTGCACGATCACGTCGGCGCCGCGGCCGATGAAGACCTGGCGCAGGATGGGTTCCTTTTCCTGGACCGTGGGCGACATGGGCATGTCGCGGTTCACGGGCACATCGCGCCAGCCCAGCAGGACCTGGCCTTCGGCCTTGATGGCGCGTTCCATCTCCTGCTCGCAGGCCAGGCGCGAGGCGTGTTCCTTGGGCAGGAAGATCATGCCCACGCCGTACTCGCCCGCGGGCGGCAGGGCCACGCCCTGCTTTGCCATCTCTTCGCGGTAGAGCTGGTCGGGAATCTGGATCAGAATGCCCGCGCCATCGCCCATGAGCTTGTCGGCACCCACGGCACCGCGATGGTCGATGTTTTCGAGGATCTTGAGCGCGCCGGTGACGATGTCATGGCGCTTGACGCCCTTGATATGCGCAACAAAGCCGAGGCCGCAGGCGTCGTGCTCGTTGCTCTTGGAGTACAGACCGTGGTCTTGGAGATGCTTGATCTCGGCAGCCGTCGTCATGGCGGAATCCTCAAATTTTTCGCAGGGAACGCAAGATTAAGGCAAGGCATCACCTCATGCAATAAATTTATATAAGGGTCAGATCCTAATTAATTCCAGAACAAAAAAATCGGAAATTAATGAGGGACATATTTATTTCACAGAGGCCTGCGATGAGGAATCAAGCACTTGCAGGCCATCAGTGGGTACTAACGCACTGTTGTGGTGCGCTCATTGGTCCGTCCTGGCGGACGGCCGGCGCGCTGGCGGGTCACGCGGCGCTCGGTGCGCTGTTGTAAATCGGCAATGAATTGCTCATCGCCCAGCGCCCAGCCCCGCAGCGCCGACTGGCTGATGCGTTCGCCGTCGTCGCTGCTGACGCCCTCTTCCACGGCCGACACATACGCCGCGTCGCGCGCAAACGGGGTGTTGCCCAGTTCCCAGAACACGGCATGCGGCTGGATCAGCGCGTCGCTGCGCAGGCCGGCGTTGTGCGCGTAGCTGGACCAGGGCCAGTCGGCTGGCCGCTGGACCAGGCCGGCGCGCACGGGGCTGTCGTCCATGAAGACCATGGTGGGCAGCAGCCAGCTGGGCTGCAGCACCGTGCCGCGATAGCGACCTTCCCACAGAGTGCCGCTGCGGCCGTGGCGGTCGTTGAAGTAGCGCACATAGCGCCGGCCCACGGCCTGCATGAACCTGGGCAGGCCATCGTCGGTGCGCGGCGTGGCCAGCAGGTGGAACTGGCTGGGCAGGAGCACGTAGGCATGCACGGCCAGCTCGCAGCTGCGCGCCATCTCGCGCAGCAGCCCCAGCATGGTCTCCCGGTCCTGGGCATCGATGAAGATGTCCGCGCCGTTGTTGCCGAGCTGGATGATGTGGTGCGGCAGATCCGCAATGGTGAGTCTGGGCAGGCGGGCCATGGTGCTGGGTGCAGGCAAGCGGGTGCAGGGCGTGGAGCGGCAATTATGGAGCGCCCCGCCCCGCACTGCCGCACTGCGCCACACTCCGTTTTACAGGGAAAGACGCGACGAGGCCCTCAGCAGCTGGCTCACCAGCTGCGTGGCGGCCAGCAGCCGGGGCAGCAGTTGCACGCGCATCATCTCGGCGCTGTTGCGGTTGGCCTGGCCGCTGATGTTGAGCGCGGCCACGGTGCGCCCTGCCGCGTTCTTCACGGGCGCCGCGATGGAGATCAGGCCTTCGGCCAGTTCCTGGTCCACCAGGGCCCAGCCCTGGGCGCGCACCTCCAGAATGCGCTGGCGCAGGCGCTCGTCGTCCTGCTCGGTCAGCGCCGTGAACTGGCGGCGCTCGCGCGCATCCAGCAGGGCCTGCAGGGATTCATCGCTCTCGCCGGCCAGCAGCACGCGCCCCATCGAGGTCCAGCAGGCCGGCAGGCGCGAGCCCACGCTGAGGTTGGTGCTCATGATCTTGTGGGTATGCACGCGCAGCACATAGACGATGTCGCCACCATCGAGCACGGCGGCCGAGCAGGACTCCTTGACCTCGTCGACCAGGTTTTCCATCACGGGCTCGGCCAGGTTCCAGACCGGGGTGGAGCTGAGGTAGGCAAAGCCCAGTTCCATGATGCGCGGCGTGAGCTGGAACAGCTTGCCGTCGCTCTTCACATAGCCCAGCGTCTGCAGCGTCAGCAGGATGCGCCGGGCCCCGGCGCGCGTGAGCCCCGTGCGCGCCGCCACCTCGCTGAGCGTCTGCGCGGGCGCCTCGGCGCTGAACGAGCGGATCACGCCCAGGCCGCGCGCAAAGGACTGCACATAGCTGTCGCCGGGGCGCGGCGTACCGCCCTCTTCTTCAACCCCACCTGTGGAAATTACGGAAGCGGCTTTTTTTTCCATGGCCCTATAATTCTTTCTGCGAACTTTTGTTCTACATACGAACATTTTAGCGCAGCGCCAGCGGCCTGCATACCGGAGACAAGCAAGTGATCAACAAAATCACCGACACCATCGCCGAGGCGTTGTCGGGCGTCCAGGACGGCTCCACCGTGCTGATCGGGGGCTTTGGCACCTCGGGCAATCCCACCGAACTCATCGACGGCCTGATCGCCCAGGGCGCACGCGAGCTGACCGTGGTCAACAACAACGCGGGCAACGGCGACCAGGGCCTGGCCGCGCTGCTCAAGAGCGGCCAGGTGCGCAAGATCATCTGCAGCTTCCCCCGCCAGGTGGACAGCTGGGTGTTCGACGACCTGTACCGCAGCGGCAAGATCGAGCTGGAACTCGTGCCCCAGGGCAACCTGGCCGAGCGCCTGCGCGCCGCCGGCGCCGGCATCGGCGGCTTCTTCTGCCCCACGGCCTATGGCACGGAGCTGGCCAACGGCAAGGAAACGCGCGAGATCAACGGCAAGCACTATGTGCTGGAGCATCCCATCCACGGCGACGTGGCGCTGGTCAAGGCCGAGAAGGGCGACCGCTGGGGCAACCTCACCTACCGCATGTCGGCCCGCAACTTCGGGCCCGTGATGGCCACGGCGGCCAAGCACACGATCGCCACCGTGCACGAGATCGTGGAGCTGGGCGCGCTGGACCCCGAGGCCGTGGTCACGCCCGGCATCTACGTGAGCCAGATCGTGAAGATCGACCGCGTGGCCACCCAGGCCGGCGGCTTCAAGAAAACCGCATGAGCGCCCCAACCGCCGAAAGCAAGAGCATGAGCAGCTACCAGAAACGCAGCAAGCAAGAGCTGGCCCGGCGCGTGGCCGAAGACATCTTCGACGGCGCCTACGTCAACCTGGGCATCGGCATGCCCACCCAGGTGGCCAACCACATCCCGGCCGGCCGCGAGGTCATCCTGCAAAGCGAGAACGGCATCCTGGGCATGGGCCCGGCGCCCGCCGAAGGCCAGGAGGACTATGACCTGACCAATGCCGGCAAGCAGCCCGTCACCCTGCTGCCGGGCGGCTGCTACTTCCACCATGCCGACAGCTTCGCCATGATGCGCGGCGGCCACCTGGACATTTGCGTGCTGGGCGCCTTCCAGGTCTCGGCCACGGGCGACCTGGCCAACTGGAGCACGGGCGAGGCCGGAGCCATTCCCGCCGTGGGCGGCGCCATGGACCTGGCCGTGGGTGCACGCCAGACCTGGGTGATGATGGACCTGCTGACCAAGACCGGCGAATGCAAGGTCGTCGAGGCCTGCAGCTACCCGCTCACGGGCCTGTCCTGCGTCAAGCGCATCTACACCGACCTGTGCACGCTGGAATGTACGCCCGAGGGCCTGCGCCTGATAGACACCGTGCCCGGCCTCTCGCACGCCGAGCTGCAGTCCATCGTGGGCCTGCCCATCAAGGACGCGACGGCCACGGCCTGATCCCTCAGCTCCCCCCAGTGGGTGCGCTGCGGCGCACCCCGGCACCTCTTCATTCTTTTTCCAGGAGACACCATGAGCCAGTCCAACCAGGCCTTCATCTGCGACGCCATCCGCACCCCCTTCGGCCGCTACGGCGGCGCCCTGTCCCCGGTGCGTGCCGATGACCTCGGCGCCGTGCCGATCAAGGCGCTGATGGAGCGCAACCCCGGCGTGGACTGGACGGCCGTGGCCGACGTGCTCTACGGCTGCGCCAACCAGGCCGGCGAAGACAACCGCAACGTGGCGCGCATGTCCGCCCTGCTGGCCGGCCTGCCCATCGATGTGCCGGGCGCCACCATCAACCGCCTGTGCGGTTCGGGCCTGGACGCCGTGGGCACGGCCGCGCGCGCCATCAAGGCGGGCGAGGCCCGCCTGATGATCGCGGGCGGCGTGGAAAGCATGAGCCGTGCGCCCTTCGTCATGCCCAAGGCAGAAAGCGCCTTCAGCCGCAGCAACGCCGTGTACGACACCACCATCGGCTGGCGCTTCGTCAACAAGCTGATGAAGCAGCAGTACGGCGTGGACTCCATGCCCGAGACGGCCGAGAACGTGGCCGACGACTTCAAGATCGAGCGCGAAGCCCAGGACCGCATGGCCCTGGCCAGCCAGCAAAAGGCCGCCGCCGCCATCGCGGCCGGCTACCTGGCCAAGGAAATCGTGTCCGTGTCCATTGCCCAGAAAAAGGGCGACGCCATCGTGGTGAGCCAGGACGAGCATCCGCGCACCACCACCATCGAGGCGCTGGCCAAGCTCAAGGGCGTGGTGCGCCCGGATGGCACGGTGACGGCCGGCAATGCCAGCGGCGTGAACGACGGCGCCTGCGCCCTGCTGCTGGCCAACGAGGAAGCCGCCAGGCAATACAACCTGGTGCCGCGCGCCCGCGTGGTCGGCATGGCCGTGGCCGGCGTGGCGCCGCGCATCATGGGCTTCGGCCCCGCGCCTGCCGTGCGCAAGGTGCTGGCCCTGACCGGCCTGACGCTGGAGCAGATGGACGTGATCGAGCTGAACGAAGCCTTCGCCGCGCAGGGCCTGGCCGTGCTGCGCGATCTGGGCATTGCCGACGACGACCGCCGCGTCAACCAATGGGGCGGCGCCATTGCGCTGGGCCATCCGCTGGGTGCCTCGGGCGCGCGCCTGGCCACCACCGCCGTGAACCAGCTGCACACGCTGGGCGGCCGCTACGCGCTGTGCACCATGTGCATCGGCGTGGGCCAGGGCATTGCCGTGATCCTGGAAAAGGTCTGAGACTGCGATGAGCACCGTGGACAACAAGACACCCGTCACCGTGGTCAGCGGCGCCAGCAACGGCATCGGCCGCGCCATCGCCGAGGCCCTGCTGGCCCAGGGCCGCGCCGTGGTCAATCTCGACTACGTGCTGCCCGACTGGAGCCATCCGCTGCTGGTGAGCTACCAAGCCGACCTGACCAGCGAGCAGGCCACCGCCGAGGCGGCGGCCCGCATTGCCGCCGCGCACAACGTGGTGGCCCTGGTCAACAACGCGGGCGCCACGCGCCCCGGCACCATCGACAACGCCAGCACCCAGCATCTCGACGACGTGGTGGGACTGCACCTGCGCGCGCCCATGCTGCTGGTGCAGGCCTTCCTGCCCACGCTGCGTGCCTGCGGCGAGGGCCGCATCGTGAACATGTCCTCGCGCGCCGCGCTGGGCAAGCCCGACCGCATCGTCTACTCGGCGACCAAGGCCGGCCTGATCGGCCTGACGCGCACCCTGGCGATGGAGCTGGGCCGCGACCGCATCACGGTCAATGCCCTGGGCCCCGGCCCCATCGCCACCGAGCTGTTCACCAAGAGCAACCCCGAAGGCGCGCCGCAGACCCAGCGCATCCTCAACAGCATTGCCGTGGGCCGCATGGGCACACCGGAAGACGTGGCGCGCGCCGCGCTGTTCTTCCTGTCGCCCGACAACGGCTTCGTCACCGGCCAGGTGCTCTACATCTGCGGCGGCACCACGCTGGGCGTGGCGCCCGTCTGACCGACCCGTTTAGCCGAACGCCTTCCCAGGCACAACCCCCTTCAAGAAGAACCACTGGAAGCGCCCGCCTACACAGGCGTGCGCCACACAGGGCATTGCCCTGGCCCAGCCCGGCGTTGCCGGGTCCGGCCATCCACCTTATTGCCGAATCAGGAGACCTCTCGATGTTTGATCAAACCACCCGTTTCACCCGCCGCCGTGGCCTGCAGGCGCTGGCAGCCGCATCCCTGACCGCGCTCGGCGCCCTGTCCGGCACCGCCGCCCTGGCCCAGGACGGCTTCCCCAGCAAGCCCATCACCATCCTCGTGCCCTTCGCCGCTGGCGGCACCACCGACATCCTGGCGCGCATCGTCGCCCAGGCGCTGCAGCAGGAGCTGGGCCAGACCGTGATCGTGGACAACAAGCCCGGCGCGGGCGGCAACATCGGCGCCGTGGCCGCCGCACGTGCGCCGGCCGACGGCTACACGCTGTTCATGGGCACCGTGGGCACGCATGCCATCAATGCCGCGCTCTACGCCAAGCCCGGCTTCGACCCCATCAAGGACTTCTCGCCCCTGACGCGCGTGGCCAACGTGCCCAACCTGCTGGTAGCCCACCCCAGCCAGCCGTTCAAGACCGTCAAGGAAATGATCGCCTATGCGCGTGCCAACCCCGGCAAGCTGAACTACGGCTCCTCGGGCAGCGGCAGCTCCATCCACCTGTCGGGCGAGCTGTTCCGCTCCATGACGGGCCTGGACATGGTGCACGTGCCCTACAAGGGCAGCGCCCCGGCCATCACCGACCTGCTGGGCAACCAGATCGCCATCATGTTCGACAACATGCCCTCGGCCATCCAGCATGTGCGCTCGGGCAAGCTGCGTCCCATCGCCGTGACCACGGCCAAGCGCTCGCCGGAACTGCCCGATGTGCCCACCGTGGCCGAAGCCGGCGTGCCAGGCTACGAGGCCACCTCCTGGTTCGGCCTGTGGACCCAGGCCAAGACGCCCGCCGCCGTGCAGCAGCGCCTGTACACGGCCATTGCCAAGGTGCTCAAGGATCCGGCCGTGGTCAAGAAGATCAACGACCAGGGCGGTGACGTCGTGATCGACACGCCGGCCGAATTCCTCGCCTACATCAAGGCCGAATCGACGAAGTGGAGCAAGGTCGTAAAAGACTCTGGAGCACAGGTGTAACTGGCCTCCCCCTGAGCCGCTGCGCGGCTTCCCCCTGAAGGGGGACGGCGCCATCGCCGCGAGGCGGCTCTTGCTCGGCGCCCCTGGTGTCAGGCTGCGCCGGTTTCCAGCGCCATGCGTTTGAGCATTGAAATGGGGAATAAAAAAGAGCTGCCTCCGGGCAGCTCTTTGCATTGGGGTGTCAGGTGCTCAATCCAGCAGATCGGAGTAGTCACCCTTGTCGTAGCCTTCGATGGCCTTCCAGGGCTGGGCCAGCGGTGCGGGCAGCTTGGTGGCGGTGACGACGATGCGCTCGGTGCCGTGGGAGTCGCTGCGCTCCACGCGGCGGGCGAACTGGTTGGCCACGTCCCAATCGATGACAGTGGTCTGCTCGCCTGCCTTGCCGCGGTAGCGCTGCACGCCGTTGTGCGGCTTGCCCACGCGCTCCATGCCCTGCAGCGCGGTGGGAGGCACGATCCAGTAGACGTTGTCGAAGGAGCCGCCGTAGCCCACGTTGCCGTGGTGGGCCAGGTCCACGCTGATGACACGGCGCAGCTTGGCCAGGATGACTTCCACGCCCACCTTGCCGTCATCGGCGCGGCGTATGGACAGGGGTGCGGCGCGGGCTTCGTCATGGGCGTGGCCGGCGTGCGGGCCGTGGGCGTGGTCATGGCCGTGCTCCTGGCTCTGGCGCAGGGCGGCGGGCATTTCGCGCTCTATCCACAGCTGGGCCTTGCGGCGGTAGACGCGGTTGGTATAGACGCTGCTGCGCTGCACGCCGTCGCTGCCCACGCTCATGGCTTCATAGGTGATGCGCAGGTCGGCTTCAGGCGTGGCCTGCACGGCGGCCGTGGTGCGCGCCACGGAATCCGCAGGGACTGCGGCCGTGGGTGCGGGTGCCGGCTTGGGCGGCTCGGCGGCCCATGCTGCGGAGACGGAGCAGGCCAGCAGCACGGCCGCGTAGATGGGGCGCGCCGCGCGCGGCGCCGGAAGGGAGAGCGTCATGGAATCCAGCCAATGCGAAAAAACCGGGGCCGGGCACACGCATGCGCCACGGCTCCGGCCAGGGGTTGGCAAGCAGCCAACGAAGGAAGAAACAATTACAGGCCAGCGGCTTCGCGGACCTTGGAGAACACCTTGGTGTTGTCCATCGTGCCCTTGAAGATCTTGGCTCCCGCGCCGCCGGCGAACAGCATCACGTCGCCGCCGCCATGGGTCTCGGAGCCCGGCGTGCCCAGGTTCAGGCCCACCTCCTGCAGGTAGTTGTCGTCCGTGGTGTCCACGCCGCTGAGGTCCTGGCGCTCCGCGCCGCGCGTGGGCGCGATCCAGGGCTTGTTGCCATCTTCGGCATTGACCTGGCTGGAGGCCGTGGCGTTGGGACGTCCGCCATTGCCGAAGGCCAGCGTGGTGTAGGGCTTGCCGTCCTGGGCCTTGGCCATCTGGCCGCTCTGGTAGTCCTGCACCTTGCCCAGGATGGGGTTGCCGATCCTGGAGTAGCCGTTGAACACCATGTTGTGGTCGTGATCGGCGGTGACGACGATCAGCGTGTTCTTCAGGCCCGGATCCTTCTTTTCCATGTAGGCCATGGCGGTCTCGATGGCGCGGTCGAAGGCCAGCGTATCTTCCAGCGCGCGCTTGGCATTGGTGCCGTGCAGTGCGTGGTCGATGCGGCCGCCTTCCACCATCAGGAAGAAGCCCTTGTCATTGCGGCTGAGCACGTCCAGCGCCTTGCCGGTCATGTCGGACAGGCTGGGCTCGTCCAGCCTTTGCTTGACGCGGTCCAGCTCGTAGGCCATTTCGCTTTGCGTGAACAGGCCCAGCAGCTTGGGCGCCTTGGTCGCGTCCAGGGCCGCCAGCTCGCTGCCCTTGGCAACATAGGCGTAGCCCTTGGCCTTCATCATGTCCACGAGGTTGGCCGTGTCCGTGCGCTTGCTGCTGGGGTTGACCGACTTGGGCAGGTAGTTGCGCTGGCCGCCACCCATGAGCACGTCGATGCCGTCGCCCAGCCTGGCGTTGTAGTTGGCATGGCCGGGCACGGACTGCTCGGCAATGCTGTTGTAGCCATTGCGGTTGCAGATATGGGCATAGGTGGCCGCAGGCGTGGCATGGCCCACGCGCGTGGTGGAGATGGCGCCCACGGCGCGACCCTTGGCCTTGGACAGCTCCAGCAGGGTCTGCGCGGGCTGGCCGTTGCCGGCCGGGCAGGTGGTGTCCTCGCCGTTGATGTACTGCTGGCCGTTGGCCGCGTAGGCCATGGTCTCGGCCGACATGGAGATGACTTCGTTGTTCATCTTCACGCCGGTCATGTAGGCCGCCATCGAGGGCGCGCTGTCCGTGGTCTGGCCATCGCGCGAGAAGGTCTTGATGCGGCTGGCGTAGGGCAGGGACTGCATGGTCAGCGTGGCGCGTTCGCTACTGGCCAGGGAGCCGGCCTTTTCGGCCAGCTGCTTTTCACCCTTGTAGATGCGCGCGGCGGTCACGGTGACCGGGCCCATGCCGTCGCCGAGGAAGAAGATGACGTTCTTGGCCTCGCCAGCCGCATGGGCTGCAGGCGCCAGCAGCGCCAGCGCGCCGGCCGCCGCCAGGGCGAGGGAGGTCTTTTGGAGGATCGGATGCATGTGGAATTCCTTGAATACTTTGAATGCCTTGATTGCGGTACAAGACCCTGGTCGTACAGCGTGCTAGGACCGCATGAAACCGGCGTGGCCCAGGCGGCGGACGCCGAGCAAGGGCCGCCCCGCAGCGAGGGCGTCGTCCCCCTCCCGCGAAGCGAGAGAGGGGGAAGCGACGCAGTCGCTCAGGGGGTGTTTCATTGCAAGCCGATGCTCTTCTTGATCAGGTTGAACACGGCCGTGTTGTCGATCACGCCCGAGAACGTATCGGCACCCATGCCTTGAGCCCCCAGGAACACGTCGCCGCCGCCGTGGGTTTCGGAGGCCAGGGGCACCACGGCCTCCTGCAGGTAGTCGGGGCTCTCCAGCGAAGCCGCGTCGATGGGGCCGCGCGTGGCCAGGCGCTTGGGACCGTTGCCGAAGCCCAGGATGGTGTAGGGATTGCCATCCACATCGGTGGAGGCCTTGCCGTCCACGTAGTTCTTGACCAGGCCCAGCACGCCGGGCTTGCCGGCCTCGGTCTTGCCGGTGCGCGCGGCATAGCCGTTCAGGTGCAGCGTGTGGTCATGGTCGGCTGTGACGACGATCAGCGTGTTCTTCAGGCCCGGATCGAGCTTGGCCATCTTGTCCAGCGCGGTCTGGATGGCGTTGTCGAAGGCCACGGTATCCTGCAGCGCGCGGCGCGCGTTGGTGGCGTGCAGTGCATGGTCGATGCGGCCGCCTTCCACCATCAGGAAGAAGCCCTTCTTCTTGGCCGACAGCGCGTCGATGGCCTTGCCCGTCATCTCGGCCAGGCTCGGTTCCTTGGTCGCATCGCGGTCCAGGTCATAGGCCATGTGGTCCTTGGTGAACAGGCCGGCGATCTTGCTGCCGTCCACGGGCAGCTTGTCGAACTCGCTCTTGTTGGCGGCGTAGCTGTACTTTTGCGTCTTGAACTCGGCGATCAGGTTGCGGCTGTCGTTGCGGCGGCCGCCGTCGGCCTTGGGCGTGAAGTAGTACGAGCCACCGCCCAGGATCACGTCCACGCCGTCGCCGAGCTTGCTGTTGTAGCCGGATCCGCCGGGCACCAGGGCCGCGGCGATGGTGTTTTCCGCATCGCGGTGGCAGACGTGCGAATAGGTGGCTGCCGGCGTGGCATGCGTGATGCGCGCGGTGGAGACCACGCCCGTGCCGTAGCCGGCGGACTTCATCTGCTCGAGCAGCGTGGGAACGGCCTGGCCGTTGCCGCTGGGGCAGGTGCTGTCGTAGTTGGTGTGATAGGCCTTGCCGCTGGCATCCGTGGCCTTGGTGTCGGGCGTCATGGAGATGACTTCGTTGTTCATCTTCACGCCGGTCATGTAGGCGGCCATCGAGGGTGCGCTGTCCGTCACCTGGGCGTCGTTCGAGAAGGTGTGGACGAAGGCCGTCTCGGGCAGCTTGTCCATGGTCAGCTCACCGTCTTCGCCCACGCTGTAGATGCGCGCGGCGGTCATGGTGGTGATGCCCATGCCGTCACCCAGGAAGAACAGCACGTTCTTGGTCGGGGTGGCAGCGGACGATCCATCGCTGCCGCCACAGGCGCTCAACAGCAGCGACGCACCGGCCAGCGCGCTGCACAACATCTTCAGTTTCATGCGGATATCCCTCTGTAGGCAGGGGACCCCGCGGCAAGGCCGCGCCCTCCCCCTGTTGATTGATTTGTGCACTGTAGGAACAGCCCGTGACGAGCCAGTGACAGTCAGCCCAGGCCGGCAGGCGTATCGTTGCAGGCAAGGCGCTGAGGGCCGGATAGCATTGCGGCCAAACCAGCGACGGAACAAGGAACCCCATGAACCAGACAGCCCAAGACCCGAACGCCTCGCAGGCCCCGGAAGCGCCGCCCAGGCCGGTGCTCGACTACCCGTTCGAGGCGCCGCCGCAGCGCGGGCAGACGCTGGAGGTGGCGCCCGGCGTGCTCTGGCTGCGCATGCCCCTGCCCTATGCGCTGGACCACATCAATCTCTGGGCCATCGATGACGGCCAGGGCTGGGCCATCGTCGATACGGGTGCGCGCACCGACGAAGGCGTGGCCACCTGGCGCGCGCTGTTCTCCCAATCCACCGATGGCCGCTCGCTGACGCGCGTCTTCGTCACCCACATGCACCCCGACCATGTGGGCCTGGCCGGATGGCTGACGCGCAAGTTCCATGTGCCCCTGTACATGACGCGCCTGGAGTACCTCAACTGCCGCGTCGTTGTCTCGGACTGCAGCCGCGAGGCCCCGCCCGACGCCATCGCCTTCTACCGCCGCGCAGGCTGGAGCGACAGCGCACTGGAGTCCTACCGCGCCCGCTTCGGCAACTTCGGCAAGCACATCCATGCCCTGCCCGACAGCTACCGCCGCCTGCACGATGGAGAGGAACTGCGCATAGGAAAACACCTGTGGCGCGTGGTGGTCGGCAGCGGCCACTCGCCCGAGCATGCCAGCCTGTACTGCCCCGATCTCAAGCTGCTGATCTCGGGCGACCAGGTGCTGCCGCGCATCTCGTCCAACGTCTCGGTCCACCCCATGGAACCCGACGCCAACCCCATGGCCGACTGGATGGAGTCTCTGGAAAAGGTCAGGCGCGAAGTGCCCGACGATGTGCTCGTCCTGCCCGCGCACGGCGATTGCTTTCGCGGCCTGCATGCGCGCATCGATTCGCTGGTGGCAGGCCAGGAGCGTGCCAGCGACCGGCTGCTGGCCGCCCTGGCCGAGCCGCGTCGCGCTGTCGATGTCTTCGGCGCCCTGTTCTCACGCCCGATCAGCGAATCCAGCCCCGCCCTGCTGGGCATGGCCACGGGCGAAAGCCTGGCCTGCCTGAATCATTTGATGCATGCGGGGCAGGTGAAGCGCAGCATCGATGCCGATGGCATCGCCTGGTACCGCGCCGTGGCGGGGGCCTGAGACTGCAGCGGCAGCCGGCTCAGGCTGCCTGCAGCAGCGGATAGCGCTGTGCCATCGCATCCTGCAGGCCGAACTCCGCCAGGATGGCGCGCATGCGCTCGACCGCACTGCGCTTTTTCTGCCCCGTGTAGCGCGCAATGATCAGCTCGTTCTTCATGCTGTGCTCCCAGCCCACCAGCTCTGTCACGGTGACCTGGTAGCCGCAGGCCTCCAGGTACAGGCAGCGCAGCACGTTGGTGAGCTGGCTGCCCATTTCGCGGGTGTGTATGGGATGGCGCCACAGTTCGGCCAGCGGCGTGCGCGTCAGGCTCAGCGCCTTGGTCTGGCGCAGGCAGGCTGCGACCTCGGCCTGGCAGCAGGGCACCAGCACCATGGCCTTGGCCTTCTTCTCCAGGCCGAAGGCGATGGCGTCGTCGGTGGCGGTGTCGCAGGCGTGCAGGGCCGTGACCACGTCGAATTGCGCAGGCATGAAGTCGGCATGCGTGGACTCGGCCACCGACATGTTCAGAAAGCCCATGCGCTCAAAGCCCAGCTCGGCAGCCAGATTCTGCGAAGCCTCCACCAGCGGCGCGCGCGTTTCTATGCCGTAGATATGGCCGCGCCCCAGCGGCTTGAAATACAGGTCGTAGAGGATGAATCCCAGGTAGGACTTGCCGGCGCCGTGGTCGGCCAGGGTGACCGCATGGCCGTCGGCCGACAGTTCTTCGAGGATGGGCGCGATGAACTGGTAGAGGTGGTAGACCTGCTTGAGCTTGCGGCGCGAATCCTGGTTGATCTTGCCTTCGCGCGTGAGGATGTGCAGTGCCTTGAGCAGTTCAATGGACTGGCCGGGCTTGAGGCCCAGCTGCGCGGTCACATCCTGCTCGGGCTTTGCGGCAGGCTTGCCCTGGCGCGCCTTCATTCGGCAGCGCCCGGCTTGGCTGCGTGCGCCATAGGGCAGCGCGCGCCCACACCCAGGTCCAGCCAGCCTTCGATGCCGATCTTCTCCAGCGTCTCCATGTTGCGCTCGTAGATGGATTCGGCTTCGGGGAACACCTCGACCGCCTTGTCTATGCTGTCCTCGCGCAGCAGGTGCAGCGTGGGATAGGGAGAGCGGTTGGTGCAGTTGGTGACGTCGTCGGCTTCGGTGCCCTCGAACTGGAACTGCGGGTGGAACGAGGCCACCTGCAGGATGCCGCCCAGGTCCAGCTCCTCGACCATGGCGTCGGCCACTTCGAGAAAGTCGTTGAAGTCCAGGAAGTCCTGCAATGCGTGCGGCAGGATCAGCAGCGTGGTGTCGCGCTTGTCCGGGGAGGCCTCGGCCAGGGCTTCCAGCTCGCGGTGCAGGTCTGCCGCCACGCCTTCGGCGTCGGTGGCCTGGCTGACCGTGTAGTGGATCTGGCCCTTGATGTGCACGCCCTTGGCGAAGGGGCACAGGTTCAGGCCGATCACGGCCTTTTCGAGCCAGTGCACCGTATCCTCGATCACGGTGACAGGCGGAAACTCGGCCGCGCGAATCTCGTGGTTGGTATCGGTCATGGCTGTGCCCTTCAAAAATGCGAACGGGGGCACTGCGCCCCCAGACATTGCGAAACCGTCCAGGAACCCTTCCCTGCCCTGTCACGCAGGGTCCGCATTCTAGCCGCGCCGCCCCGGCGACGCCGTTGCTCGGATTTCTCAGCCCAGCAGGCGCAGGCCTGTCAGCAGCTCATGCTCGCGGGCCGCGTAGCGGTCCGTCATCCCGGCGATGAAGTCGGCCACCACCCGCGCACGCGCCGATACGTCCTCGGCCAGCATGGCCCGCTGCACGAAGCGCGGCTTCATGCGGTCGGGCTCGACCATGTAGGCCGCAAACAGCTCGGCCACCACCTGCTGCGCGCCTTCCATGGTCTTCACCACCTGCTCATGGCGGTAGAGATTGCGGAACAGGAACTGCTTGAGCTGCTGCGACTGCTGCCTCATGGTATCGCTGAAGCCCACCAGAGGGCCAGGCTGGGCGCGCACCTCGTCCACCGAACAGGGCCGCGCCTGCGCAATGCGCTGCTGCGTGGCGGCGATCACGTCATAGACCTGATCGCTGAGCATGCGGCGGATGCTTTCGTACAGCAGGCGCCGCTCGGCCAGGGGCATGCCCAGTTGAGGATGCTCGGCCAGTGTTGCGTCGTGATAGCGCGCGAACAGGGGAACAGCCTCGCACAGCTGGGGCATGGTGATCAGGCCGGAGCGCACGCCATCGTCCACGTCATGGGCGTTGTAGGCAATGGCATCGGCCAAGTTGCACAGTTGGGCCTCCAGCGAAGGCTGCCGGCCCAGCAGAAAACGCTGCGCTACCCCGCCGGGCTCGCGCGCCTCCAGGTGCTCGGCATTGGTGCGCGAGCAATGCTTGAGAACGCCCTCGCGCGTCTCGAAGCTCAGGTTCAGGCCGTCAAAGGCTGGATAGCGCTCTTCCAGCCGGTCCACCACGCGCAGGCTTTGCAGGTTGTGCTCGAAGCCGCCATGCGGCTGCATGCAGGCATTGAGCGTATCCTGGCCCGCATGGCCGAAGGGGGTGTGGCCCAGGTCGTGGGCCAGGCAGATGGCTTCGACCAGATCCTCGTCGAGCTGCAGGGACCGGGCCACCGAGCGGCCCAGCTGGGCCACTTCCAGCGAGTGCGTCAGGCGGGTGCGGAACAGGTCGCCCTCATGGTTGACGAAGACCTGGGTCTTGTAGACCAGGCGCCGGAAGGCCGAGGAATGGACGATGCGGTCCCGGTCGCGCTGGAAGTCGCTGCGCGTGGGCGCAGGCGCCTCCGGGAAACGCCGCCCCCGGCTGAACGCCGGGTTGCAGGCATAGGGGGCCAGGGCCTGTTTCTGCATTCGATCGCCTCATCATGCTGACAAGGGCACTCTAGCAGTTCCGGCTTGCCCACAGCGCCGCGCGTCAGGCGCAGCAGGCGTCTATGACTTCGCGCACCAAGGCATCGGGCGCCGAGCGCATGACGGCCTTTCCCGGCCCGTCAATGAGAACGAAGCGGATCTCGCCCGCCTCGGACTTCTTGTCCACGCGCATCAGTTCCAGATAGCGGCCAGCGTTGTCACGCTCATCCAGCACGGCGCCGCGCACCGGCAGGCCCGCACGTTCGATCAGCACGCGCAGCCTTTGCACAAAGGCGGCATCCACCAGGCCAAGGCGCTGCGACAGCTCGGCCGCCATGACCATGCCGGCGCCCACGCCTTCGCCGTGCAGCCAGTTGCCGTAGCCCATGCCGGCTTCGATCGCATGCCCGAAGGTGTGGCCGAAATTGAGAATGGCGCGCAATCCGGCCTCTTTCTCGTCCTGCCCCACCACCCAGGCCTTGATCTCCACGCTGCGCTTGATCGCGTGCGCCAGTGCAGTGCGGTCGCGGGCAAGCAAGGCATCCATGTTCTCCTCCAGCCAGGCCAGGAAGTCCATGTCGGCGATGGGCCCGTACTTGATGACCTCGGCCAGGCCGGCGCTCAGCTCGCGCACGGGCAGCGTGTCCAGCGAGGCCAGATCGCAAACCACCAGCTGCGGCTGGTAGAAGGCGCCGATCATGTTCTTGCCCAGCGGATGGTTGATGGCGGTCTTGCCGCCCACCGACGAGTCCACCTGCGACAACAGCGTGGTGGGCACTTGCACGAAGGGCACGCCGCGCATGTAGCTGGCGGCAGCAAAGCCCGTCATGTCGCCGATGACGCCGCCGCCCAGCGCGAACAGCACGGTCTTGCGGTCGCAACCACCGGACAGCAGGTCATCGAAGATCAGATTCAGCGTCTGCCAGTCCTTGTGGGCCTCGCCATCGGGCAGCACCACGGTCCGCACGCTGCGGTAGCGCTGCTCCAGCACGCGGCGCAGTGCGGG
This sequence comes from Delftia sp. WSY_7, assembly GCF_043104845.1. Lineage (NCBI taxonomy): Bacteria > Pseudomonadati > Pseudomonadota > Betaproteobacteria > Burkholderiales > Comamonadaceae > Delftia > Delftia sp. WSY_7. The sequence goes on from NZ_JBICLB010000005.1 coordinate 324,952, forward strand.
CTCATAGAGCGGTGCGACCACATCGTTGCTGACGATGACGGCCTGTGCCGCAGAAGGCAGCGCGGCATAGGTGGCTGCCTGGTCCAGCAGGCCGGTGCCGATGGCAATCGGATAGGAGCGCTCACCCAGGTCAATGGTCACGACCTGGGCAGCAGGCGAGGAGGAGGCGTGGGGCAAGATGATGTCGCTCCAGGGGAGAAAGAATGAAAAGGTTTCCGCGACACGGCAGCGCGCCCGGCAACCGCCGATCTTAAAGAAAAAGGCCTCGGCAAGTGCCGAGGCCTTTGGTGTTCCAGCAGGCAGCGTTCAGGCCAGCTCCGCCTGCATGCGTATGCGCTGGGCGGCCTGCGCCACAGACAGGCCGGATGTCTGGATCACGAAGTGCGCCGTCTCCAGATACAGGGGCTCGCGCTGCAGCAGCAACTCGCGCAGGCGCAACGCCGGATCCTCCACCTGCAGCAAGGGCCGCGTCACATCGTTGCGCAGCCGCGCGGCGATATCCTCTGGCGTGCAATCCAGGTAGAAGACCTGGGTGCGCTCATGAAGATGGCGGCGGTTTTGCTCGCGCAGCACCACGCCGCCGCCCGTGGACAACAGCAGGCTGGATGTGGAGGCTGACAGCTCATCAATGACCTGCGACTCCATGTCGCGAAAAGCCTGCTCGCCCTCACGCTCGAAAAACTCCCGGATGCTGCAGCCCAGACGCTGCTCGATCACATGGTCCGAATCCACAAAACGCATCGACCACAGGCGCGCCAACTGGCGCCCTATGGTCGATTTGCCGGAGCCGGGCAGGCCGATCAGAGCGATCGGCCTGTGCCCCGTTAAGGGGCTGTCGGAGTAGTGGGGGCTGTCGGAGTGGTGGCAGTCGCGCATGCCGGATAGTCCACGGGCAGGGTCAAGGTGCTCACATTATTATTGGATTTGAAGGTGAACTGCACCTGAGTCGAGCCTGCAGGAGCACCAGGCTTCGAAGTCACCTGGAAAGCAACTCCGCTGCGGCCGGAGACACGATCAAGCACCGGGGATCCGTTGAACACGGACACCGTCACATTGGTGTCCAGGGATTTGGCCTCGATGGTCGTCCCGGCCGGCGCAGGGAAGCCCCTAGGAGTTCCTAGTTCACCCGTCCAGATGGCATTACAAGTGGCATCCAACTTGCTCACCGTCAATTTATTGACCAACGCACCGCTTTGGTACAGGCTCAGCCAACCCACCGAAGTAGCCTTCAGGAACAGGCTGTCGCTGATGACTTGGCCCGTGCCCAGCACAGTCGAAATGGCCACGTTGATCAGTTGACCGTCGGCAGGACGCGGATTCTGCACCTGGTAGTCCACCGTGCACAGTCCGTTGACTGTCTGGCAGCCACCACGATTGGAGGAACCAACGCGGCCGAAGTCCACTGTTGCGACCACAGGTACACCATCGGATACCGGATTACCGTTACTGTCCACGATGCCAATACGCAGTGTGGATGTATCACCGGAAAGATCCAGGTCCAGGTTGAACTTGGAGGCAGAAAGATCGAAGCCGCGCTGCGTGGAAATACCGGTGGTCACGGTCAAAAGATCTGACTGCGACGTCACGTTCCGACCATTCACCGTTGCCCTCACGACAACGGAAGTGGGTGCGCTTTTGGACGATACCGACGTGGTCACAATGCCATCATTGTTCGAGCGAGCCTGGGCAATATTGACCTGGACACCTCCTGTGGCTTCCACGAAATCCACAACTACGTCTTTGATCGGGCTGCCGCTGGAATCCACCACCTTGAAACGAAGGATGGCGGTCTCAGAGCGCCCATTGCCACCCGATCCTTTGATAACAATGGATTTGTCAGACGGGACCACGTCCAGAAAATTGATGGCCTGGACCAGGGCCTGAGGATCACCTGTGGGAGGTGCGCTCGTAATGGCCAGATTCTGACCGCCAGAAACTTCCTTGGTTGCAATTGTGGCAGAGGCTTTGACGCGGGTCGCACCAATCGAGGTTGCGGTGGCCGCTGAAATTTCCACTTCAGCCACACCCTTGCTGTCCGTCAGGGCAGTCCTGGATTCAGGACTGAATTTCAGCAGACTCCCACCATCTTCCGAAAACGTAACAATTTCATTGGCAACTGCAGCACCTTTGGCATCCAGCAGGGTCGCACGCGCCCTGGCGGTGCTCTCGGACGCGGTGATCGAAATGACACCCTGCGCGCTGGAGGACGCGCCAGTGATCACCTGAATCGTCATGGTTCCTGCCGGAGTCTCGGTTCCTCCTCCCGTGCCACCACCGGTGCCCGGATTTCCCCCTCCGCCGCCACATGCGACCAGCGTAAAGGCCGTCAAAGCGGCCAGCCACAACTTTTTCATCAGAAATCTCCCTAAATTTTCACTCAGCGTTTTGCAGAGCCATCAGAAATCATTTTTGGTGTAATGAATACCAGCATTTCTCTCTTGGAAGAGGCCCTGGAGCGGCTCTTGAAAAGATTACCCAGAACAGGCACATCACCCAACAAAGGAATCTTGTTTTCCTGATTGGTTTCTTCCAACTCAAAAATACCGCCAATCACCACAGTGCCACCGTTTTGTACCAGGATCTGCGTCTTGATATGCTTTGTGTCAATGGCCACCCCCTGGGTCGTGGTTTCTCCGCGAGAATCCTTGTTGATATCCAGATCCAGGATGATATCGCCTTCAGGAGTTATTTGCGGCGTGACTTCCAGCTTCAACACTGCCTTCTTGAAGGCTATGGTGGTCGCTCCGTTGGGTGCGGTGACTGAGTACGGGTACTCCGTACCCTGCTCGATCAGTGCCTTGGTCTGGTCGGCGGTCATGAGACGAGGGCTTGAAATGATCTTGCCTTGACCATCGGCTTCCATTGCCGAAAGCTCCAGTGTAAGGAAGCGATTGGCTGCAGCATTGAAGATGGACATGGCAAAGGTGCCAGATCCTGAAACTCCTGACACGGATGCAGGAAGATTCACGAAGCTGCCCGAAGTATTGACCGTACCACCCGCACCTGCAGAGGCATTTGCGTTGTCGAACCCCGTACCGAAGACAACACGATTGTCACCGCCGATGCTGTAGCCGCCATCACCACCACGCTGGGCACGCAAGTCCCCACCGCCGAGGCGCACACCCAGCGCACGACCGAACGTGTCACGGGCTTCCACAATACGCGCTTCAATGAGCACTTGCCGCACTGGCACATCCAGCGTGGCCAGCAATGCCTTCATCGCCTCAAGCTTGGCGGGAGTGTCCGTCACAAAGAGCTGGTTGGTTCGAGGCTCGGAGATTGCGGACCCGCGCTCGGACAGAAATCTCGTCGCAGTTCCGCCAGCCCCGGCAGAGCTGGTGTTCGTCGTGATTTGCAACAGGATATCGGCCGCCTTCGCATAGTTCAGCTGAAAGCCCTGGGTGCGCAGCGGCTCCAGTTTCTGGATTTCCATCGCGGCTTCATAGTCACGCTTGGTGCGCGCATCGATCTCATCCTTGGGCGCAATCCAGAGCACCGAGCCCGACTTGCGCATGCCCAGGCCCTTGGCATCCATGATGATCTGCAGCGCCTGGTCCCAGGGAACATCCTTCAGACGCAGGGTCAACGCCCCGGAAACCGTATCCGAGGTCACGATGTTGAAGTTCGTGAAGTCGGCAATCACCTGCAGCAGGGACCGCACTTCGATGTTCTGGAAATTCAGGGACAGCTTTTCACCGCTGTAGCCGGGACCCTGCGTGAGCTTGCTCACATCCACCTTTTTCTGGCGGACCTCGATCACAAACTGGCTGTCGCTTTGGTAGGCGCTGTGCTCCCAGTCGCCGACGGGAGCGATACGCATGCGCACGGATTCCCCCTGCTGCACCGAAGAGATTGTCTGCACCGGGGTTCCGAAATCCGCAACATCCAGCTTGCGGCGCAAGCCTTCAGGCAGGGAAGAACGCAGAAAATCGACGACCAGTTCCTTGCCTTCGCGGCGCAGATCCACGCCAACCTGGCTATTGCTCAATCCCACGACGATGCGGCCCGAGCCATCGCTGCCACGACGGAAATCAACATCCCTAATGGGTTGGACATCGCTACCGACGGCTGTCTTGGCTTCAAACACACCCTGCTGTGCAGAAGGCTTCACCGCAGCAGATGCAGCCACAGGATCCAGCAGGATCAGCAACGCCTTGCCTTGGCGTTCAGTGCGGTAGGAAGTCGCCGATTTCAAATTCAGCACCAGCCGGGAACGGCCAGAGGCTTCCACGATATTGATGGAACGCAGGTTGCCCTGGTTGAGTTCGACCATCGATTTGCCCGTGGCATTGGTTGCGCCAGGAAAATCCAGTGCGATCCGCGCAGGCGACTGGATCGCAAATCCGGTCGGGTCCGCAGCCAGCGCTTCGGAAAGCTCGATGCGCACCACCTCAGTGCCCCCCTGGATGGAACCGGAGACCGACTCTATCGCGGACTGCGCCCATGCAAAGGAGCCCAGCAACCAACCGCCCAAGGCGATTCCCCAGCGAGCTTTGTGAGACATGCTGCGATGTGTGCCCATCATTTCCTTCCCTCCTGCAACTCCAGTGTGCTATTTCTTTCTATCCAGTCGCCGCTGCCATCCTGGACGATTTCGCGCAACTGGATGGAAGTCTCCGTGATCCGGGTGATCTTTCCGTAGTTCTGGCCCAGGTAATTTCCTGCACGGACCTGATACAGCAATGTTCCGACTCTGATCAAGGCCGTGGGCACACCCTTCTTGTCCAGGCTGCCCACCATGGTCATTGCATCCAGGGGCTCTGCTTCCAGCGGCTCCTTGCGGCGGTTGAGCTCTGCAGCCATCAAGCTGGTATTCGCGTTGGACTGCACGGACTCTCTGCGCAACACCTGCATCAGCTTCAAAGGGTTGAAGGGATCCATCCCCTCCGAACCCAGGTAGGCCTGAGGCGTGAATAACTTCGGCTCTTCCAATGGTTTGACGCGAGGCTTTGCATTGGCACGCTCCTGCGCCATCCAGGTCTGCAATTCCTCATGCTCGGATGAAGTGCATGCCACCAGCGACAGACAGGCGGCCAGCACAAGCCAGCCGCGAAAACGCATTTGCCTCATTTCTTGCCCTTCCCGGCGGCCGCACGTTGCGCCTGCACTTCCTCGGCATCCAGGTAGCGGAAGGTTCGCGCCGTCGCCTCCATGCTCAAGACCTCGCTGCCCTCCTTGCCCACAGGGACAATCGACAAGTTGTTCAAGGTCACGATGCGCGACAGGTAGGCCACGTCGGAAGCGAATGAACCGATGTCATGAAATCGCCCTGTGACCTTCAAAGCAATGGGCAGCTCGGCGTAGTACTCCTTGACCACCATTGCCCCGGGGCGGAACGTTTCAAACTGCAGGCTGCGCCCCAGTCCGGCCTGGTTGATGTCCGAGAGCAGCGCAGCCATTTCCGCCTTGCTGGGCAACTGCTTTTCCAGCTGTGTCACATATTGCTGCACCTGTTCACGCTGCTTCTTCAGGCCATCCAGGCTGACCGCCTTGGACAGCTTCTGGCTGAAGTCCTGCCGCAGCGTGACTTCGGTGTTGCGCTCTTGCTCCAGCATGTCCTCATAGTCCTTGATCAGTACGTACCAGAGCAAGGCGGCAACGCCCAACGCAATGGCAACGCACAACAGAAAACGCGGCAGCAAGGGCCACCGCGAAGGATCATTGGGATCAAGACCACGGAATTGGCGCTGGATGTTCTCCTGCAGTGCGGAGAAGTCGATGTCGTTCTTTTTCTTCTTGGCCATCACTGGGACTTTCCTGGGTTGGCCGCCGTCGGAAGGCCTTTCTCCGCAACGCTGGCGCGCGTGAGCTGGAAGCGCAGATTGAACGCTGCAGCACGGCGCTGGTCCTTGGGCGTGACGTTGACCGTCTTGGCCACGATCTCCACCAGTTCCGGCTTGGAGATCCAGGGCGTTCCCTCGGACAGATTGCGCAGCATCTCGGACACCCGCTCATTGGACTGCGCCGTGCCCTGCATGGTCACGGCCAGACCTTCCTGCTTGATGCTGGTGATGTAGACGCCATCGGGCAGTTGGGACACCAGCTCGTTGAGCATGTGCACCGGCAGATTGCGATCGGACTGCAGGTCTTCCACGGCCTTCTGACGTGCACGCAGGGCAGTGATCTCATCCTCCAGCCCGGCGATTTCCTTGATCTGGGACTCCAGCACCGTGATCTCGGCGCGCAGCATGCTGTTCTTCGCCTGCTGGGCTTCGATCATCATCTGGTACCACCAGTAGACAGCACCAATGATCAAAAGCCCTATCAGGGCCGAAAGGACCATCGTGGCCTGGAATGCTTCCTTGCGTCGCTTGCGTGTGGCTTCTCTGTGAGGAAGCAGATTGATCAGGATCACGACACAAACCTCCGCATGGCCAGACCGCAGGCGGTCAGGTAGGCGGGGGCCTCGCGCGACATGCGCTTGAGGCGCACGCCGCTGCCGACTTCCATGCCATCGAAGGGGTTGGCAAGGCTGCAGGCAAATCCGGTCTGCTGCGTGATGGCCTCGGACAGGCCGGAAAGCGGTGCCGAGCCGCCAGCCAGCAGGATGTGGTCTATGCGGTTGTGGGGCGTGCTGGTGAAAAAGAACTGCAGTGCGCGCGACACTTCCTGCGTCATGCTCTGCACGAAGGGCTTGAGCACGGCGGAAGCGTAGTCCTCCGGCAGTTCGCCGTTGCGCTTCTTGGACTCGGCCTCTTCGAGGGAAAAACCATATTGGCGCGCGATCAGCTGCGTCAGCTGGGCGCCGCCAAAGGCCTGGTCACGGTCGTACAGCACCTCGTCGTCACGCAGGATCTGCATGCTGGTCGTCATGGCGCCTACCTCGAACAGCGCCACCAAAGCGTTGTTGCCCTGATTGGGCAGGCGCTCGATCAACCGTCCGGCGGCCATGCGGGAGGCATGGGGCTCGATGTCGATGACCATCGGCTTGAGGCCGGCCGCCTCGGCCAGGCCCTGGCGGTCCTGCACCTTCTCGCGGCGGGAGGCGGCAATGAGCACATCCACGTCGCCAGGCGAATTCAATGACGGGCCTATGACACAGAAGTCCAGACTCACTTCGTCGAGCGAAAAAGGAATGTACTGATTGGCCTCGGATTCGACCTGGACCTCCAGTTCCTGCTCGCTCATGCCGTCGGGCAGCGAAATCTTCTTGGTGATCACGGCCGAAGCCGGCAATGCCATGGCCACGTTCTTGGTCCGCGTGCCGCTTTTTTTGACCAGCCGCCGTACAGCCTCTGCCACTTCGTCGAACTTTTCGATGTTGCCATCCGTGATCCATCCCCGCTCCAGCGGCTCGATGGCACAGCGCTCCAGCAACAGTTCGCCCGACCTGGCACGAGACAACTCAACGAGCTTGGCGCTCGAAGAACTGATGTCGATGCCTAGCAAAGGTGCGGGCTGGCGACTGAATAAGGATCCCATAGCAATCAACTTGCCCTCCCTCTTCTTGTGTATGTAAAGAACGCAACAAACCTTCACATATAGGTTGAATGCTATCAGCAAGACTGCGCGCAACTCACCATGCCTGCCGGAGCATGGTTGACGGTAGTGGCCAAAAACAGACATTGTTGCGGGCCATCAAATGCGACAGGAATGCACCCCTGCTTGCATGTCGGCCTGTACGCCTGGCTTAGGATGCGAGGCTTGCGGCCATGCTGGCAACCGTGTGCAGCCGCCTCCTACCGACCCCCTGGGGAACGCATTTTTATAATGCGGCACTCCTCAGCACTCCCTGCGACATGCCGTCCTCAGACTCCCGAGAACCCCAGGCTGGAAAGCCTCGCTCCGCTCCGTCCAAGCCCATGCATTGGTTTCCCAAGGCCTTGCTATGGCTGGCGGGCATCGCCGTCGCCGGCGCGCTGGCCCTGATGCTGACCGTGGCCGTGGCCCTGGCCATGGCCTACCCCAACCTGCCCGACGTGTCCGAGCTGGCCGACTACCGGCCCAAGCTGCCGCTGCGCGTGTACTCCAGCGAAGGCGCCCTGCTAGGCGAGTTCGGCGAGGAGCGGCGCACGCTGACGCCCATCCAGGACATCCCCAAAGTGATGACCGACGCGGTGCTGGCCATTGAAGACACCCGCTTTTTCGAGCACGGTGGCGTCGACTACAAGGGCATGGCCCGCGCCGCGCTGGCCAATCTGGGCCGCGTGAAAAGCCAGGGCGCATCGACCATCACCATGCAGGTGGCACGCAATGTCTATCTGTCTTCCGAGAAAACTTTTACACGCAAAATTTACGAAGTCTTACTGACTTTCAAGCTAGAGCATCTGCTGAGCAAAAACCAGATTCTCGAGATCTACATGAACCAGATTTATCTGGGAAATCGGGCCTATGGCTTTGCCGCCGCCTGTGAAGCCTATTTCGGCAAACCGCTCAAGGACATCACCGTCGCCGAAGCGGCCATGCTGGCCGGCCTGCCCAAGGCGCCCTCGGCCTACAACCCGATCAGCAACCCCAAGCGCGCCCGCTCGCGCCAGCTCTACATCATCGAGCGCATGGAGGAAAACGGCTTCATCACGGCGGCCCAGGCCACTGAAGCCAAGGCCGAGCCGCTGAAGATCCGCACAGGCTCCTTCAACACCCGGGTGCATGCCGAGTACGTGGCCGAAATGGCGCGCCAGCTGATCTTTGCCCAGTACGGCAACGAGGCCTACACGCGCGGCCTGAACGTCTACACCACCATCAATGCCGGCGAACAGGAAGCCGCCTACGCCGCGCTGCGCCGCGGCATCATGGACTACGAGCGCCGCCAGAAGTACCGCGGCCCCGAGAAGTTCGTGGCCCTGCCCGCCGACGCCGAGGACCGTGAAGACGCCATTGACGACACCCTGGCCAACCACCCCGACAACGGAGACGTGCTCGCCGCCGTGGTGCTGGATGCCAACCCGCGCAAGATCCTGGCGGCCCGTGCCGACGGCGAGCAGATCGAGATCACGGGCGAAGGCCTCAAGCCTGCCGAATCGGGACTGAACCCCAAGGCACCGCCCAACATCAAGATCCGTCCCGGCGCCGTGATCCGGGTGGTCAAGACGCCCAAGAACACCTGGGAAATCACGCAGCTGCCCGAGGTGGAAGGCGCCTTCGTGGCCCTGGTTCCCCAGACGGGCGCCTTGCGCGCCCTGATCGGCGGCTTCGACTTCCAGAAGAACAAGTTCAATCATGTGACCCAGGCCTGGCGCCAGCCCGGCTCGGCCTTCAAGCCCTTCATCTACTCCGCGGCGCTGGAAAAGGGCTTCTCGCCCTCCACCATGATCAATGACGCGCCGCTGTTCTTCAGTGCGGGCGTGACGGGGGGGCAGCCCTGGGAGCCCAAGAACTACGACAGCCGCTACGACGGGCCGATGACCATGCGCACGGGCCTGAACAAGTCCAAGAACATGATCTCCATCCGGCTGCTGCAGGCCGTGGGCCCCAAGCAGGGCCAGGAGTGGGTCACGCGCTTCGGCTTTGACGCCGCCAAGCACCCGGCCTACCTGACCATGGCTTTGGGCGCAGGTGCCGTCACGCCGCTGCAGCTGGCGGCCGGCTACTCCGTGTTCGCCAACGGCGGCCACCGCGTCAATCCCTGGCTGATTTCCCGCGTCACCGATCACAAGGGCCGCATCCTGTCCGAATTCACACCGCCCCCGGTGCAGGAACTGCCCCAGGCCATCGACGCGCGCAACGCCTTCATCATGGACAGCCTGCTGCAGGACGTGGCGCGCGTGGGCACGGCAGCGCGCGCGCAGTCCACGCTCAAGCGCCCCGACCTGTATGGCAAGACCGGCACGACCAACGATTCGGTGGATGCCTGGTTTGCGGGCTTCCAGCCCACGCTGGCCGCCGTATCCTGGATCGGCTACGACACGCCGCGCAACCTGGGCAGCCGCGAGACCGGCGGCGGCCTGAGCCTGCCGATCTGGATCAGCTTCATGCAGCACGCGCTCAAGGGCGTTCCCGTGGCCGAGATGCCCGTGCCGCCCGGCGTCGTGAACATGGGCGGCGAGTGGTACTACGAGGAAAACGCGCGCAACGGCGGCGTCAGCAGCCTGGGCATGGACAGTGCATCCACGGGCAGCGCCGCAGGCGCCACGCCCCCGCCCGCCACCGAGGAACGCAACCGCATCCTCGACCTGTTCCGCAACTGAGGCGGTCGACCACGCAAGAAAGCCCGGCCATGCCGGGCTTTTCTTTTGGAGCCAGCCGAAAGCCGGGGTCTCAGCGTGCCGAGAACTGCAGCACCAGGCCCGATTGCTCGGTGGCGTAGCGGCTCAGGTTGGCGAAGAACTCGCCCGCGCCCTTGGTATCGAGCCAGGCGCCCTGCGACGCGTCGTAGCGGTAGTGGAAGCCGCCGGCCTTGGCGGCCAGCCAGATCTCGTGCAGCGGCTTTTGCTGGTTGATCACGATCTGGCTGCGGTTGGCAAAGACCAGGGTCACCATGCCTCCCACGCGCTGGGCATCGAGGTCGGCATCGGTTTCATCGTTGATGCGATCGCAGTCTTGCTCCACCGCCAGCAGCAGTCGTTCGGCAAGGTCCAGAAATTCTTGGTCGGTCATTACAATTCGCTTATGTTGAAAGCCTCGCAAATTCTAGTCAGGTGCATTGCCCTTGGGGCCTGTGCGGCGTCCCTTGCGGCCTGTGGGCAGAAGGGGCCTCTGTTCCTGCCCAGCTCGCCAGCCGCCAGCCACCGCGCCACGCTGCCGCAGACCCTGGGCATCTCCAGCCCGGCCGAGCGGGCAACGCCCGCACCGGCGCCCACCACCTTGCCGACCGGCCCCTCCAATGCAGCCGTCGAGGAAAGCTCCACGCCCACGGGCGCCTCGGACTCCCGCAGGCCACAGGCCGACTGACGCGGCAGCCGCACTGCGGCTTGATGCACGTCAACCCCGCTGCATGGCATGGCGCTTAGAGTGACCGCATCTTGTCCCTCGACAACCCGCCATGCCCGTAGAGCTTTACCGAGACAAAAACCACGCCTGCCTGATGTTCACCGACCTCATCGAGGAAGATGGACAGGCCATCCAGGCCAACCAGTTCCTCATCGTCGATGACGACACGGGCGCCATCATCGATCCGGGCGGCAATCTCGCGTTCAACGAGCTGTTCATGGGCATGTCTCGGCATTTCGCGCCGCACAAGCTTTCCTATCTGATTGCCTCCCACGCCGATCCCGACATCATTGCCTCGCTGGATCGCTGGATGACCAGCACCAAGGCCCAGTTGGTGATCTCGCGCATCTGGGAGCGCTTTGCGCCCCACTTCACCAAGGTCGGCAAGACCGAGAACCGCGTGATCGGCGTGCCGGACGCCGGTGGCCGGCTGCCGCTGGGCCGCCATGAACTGCACCTGCTGCCCGCCCACTTCCTGCATGCCGAAGGCAACTTCCACTTCTACGACCCGGTCAGCCGCATCCTCTTCACGGGCGACCTCGGCGTGTCCCTGATGAATGGCATCGAGGCGCAGGTGCCCGTGACCGACCTCGTGCCGCACATCGCGCGCATGGAAGGCTTTCACCGCCGATACATGGTCTCCAACAAGATCCTGCGGCTGTGGGTGCAGATGGCGCGCCAGCTGCCCATCGACATGATCGTGCCCCAGCACGGCGCGCCCATCATGGGCGCCAAGGCGATTGCCGACCTGTTCAACTGGCTCGAAGGCCTGCAGTGCGGCATTGATCTGTTCGACCAGCGCAACTACCAGTTGCCCATGGCGGACATCGACCCTGTCACCCGCCAGTTGCGCCCTGCCCTGCGCGCCGTCGCCGGCTAGCTTCTGGCGCGCCGGCGGCGCAGTGCATGGGCCACACGCCAGCCCAGCAGCAGCGCAAGAATGGCGGCGTATACGCCGACCTCGGCGAAGTTGTTCTTGCCCGCGCGCATCCAGAAGAAATGCAGCAGGGCCAGCGGCGCCACCGCATAAATGCAGCGGTGCAGCCATTGCCAGCGCTTTGCGCCCATGGCCCGGAGCACACGGTGCGGCGATGTGGCGGCAAGCGCGGTCAGCAAGAGCAGGGCCGCAAAGCCCACGAGGATGAACGGGCGTTTGGGGATGTCGAGCACGATCTCGCCCCAGTCCAGCCCCATGTCGAACCACGCATAGCACAGCAGATGCAGCACGGCGTAGAAGAACACATACAGGCCCAGCATGCGCCGAAAGCGCGCCAGCGCCGTCAGCCCCAGCGCCTGGCGCAGCGGTGTCACGGCCAGCACCACGCAAAGAAAGCGCAGCGTCCAGTCGCCCGTGGAGCGCAGCAGGGCCTCGGCCGGATTGGCGCCAAGAGTGTTCAGGATGGCTCCGGCCAGCAGCCACGCAAACGGCAGCAGGCACACAAGAAACACCAGCGGCTTGGCCGCCCGGTGCAGCAAAAGGCGCTGTAACACCGTCATTGCATGGGCCGCATCAATAGAACTTCTTCAGATCCATGCCCGTGTAGAGCTGGCCGACCTGGGCTTCGTAGCCGTTGAACAGCAGCGTCTTGCGCTTCTTGGCGAACAGGCCATCCTCGCCAATGCGCCGCTCCGTGGCCTGGCTCCAGCGCGGGTGCGGCACGTCCGGGTTCACATTGGAATAAAAGCCGTACTCGTTGCGCGCCGCCTTGTTCCAGGCCGTGCCCGGCTCCTTGTCGGTCAGGCGGATGGCGACGATGCTCTTGGCGCTCTTGAAGCCGTATTTCCACGGCACGACCAGCCGCACGGGCGCGCCATTCTGGTTGGGCAGCACTTCGCCATACATGCCGAAGGCCAGCAGGGTCAGCGGGTGCATGGCCTCATCCAGGCGAAGCCCTTCCGTGTACGGCCAGTCGAGCACGCCGCTGCGCAGGCCCGGCATCTGCGCCTTGTCGGCCAGGGTGACAAATTCCACGTATTTCGCGCTGCCCAGCGGCTGCACCTTGCGCAGCAGTTCGGCCAGGGAATAGCCGACCCAGGGAATCACCATGGACCAGCCTTCCACGCAGCGCAGCCGGTAGATGCGCTCTTCCAGCGGTGCGAGCTTGAGCAGCGCATCCAGGTCCAGTGTCTGCGGCTGCTGGACCAGGCCTTCGATCTTCACTGTCCACGGCCGCGTCTTGAGCGTGTGGGCGTTCTTGGCAGGATCGTCCTTGTCCAGGCCGAATTCGTAGAAGTTGTTGTACTGCGACGCATCGGCATAGGCGGTGACGCGCTCCATGGAGTTCGCGCCCGGCACCTGCGAAGGCACGGAAGCCAGCGCCGCCAGCTTGCCGGGGCGCTGCACGCCTGCCGCCCAGCCCGGCAAGGCGGCACCGGCCGAACCTGCGGCCAGGTACTGCAGCCAGGCCCGGCGCTGCAGGTAGCTCGCCCGGGGCGTGATTTCGCTGCCTTGCGGATGTTGGAAGCCGTTGTCGTGGGAGCGGATCAGCATGGGAATCTCCGAAAGTGCCTGCTGCGGCAGGGGCGCCGGGCGGCATGACGATTGGGAGCCTTGCAGGCCCGCGCAAGTTCCATGCTACGCCCCAGCCTCAACTGCCATGAAAAAGAGCCGGATACAAAAAGGGCTGCATGCGCGCCGGCGCATGCAGCCCTTTGTTCGGCGGCGGTCCGAATCAGCAGCGGATCACAGCTCGCCGTAGCTGTGCAGTCCCGACAGGAACATGTTCACGCCCAGGAAGGCGAAGGTGGTGATGGCCAGCCCGCCCAGCGCCCACCAGGCGGACACGGTGCCGCGCAGCCCCTTGACCAGGCGCATGTGCAGCCAGGCCGCGTAGTTGAGCCAGACGATCAGCGCCCAGGTCTCCTTGGGGTCCCAGCTCCAGTAGCCGCCCCAGGCCTCGGCCGCCCACAGCGCGCCCAGCACGGTGGCGATGGTGAAGAAGGCAAAGCCCACGGCGATGGACTTGTACATCACATCGTCCAGCAGCTCGAAGCTGGGCAGCCGCTCGGCGATGCGCTTGCGCGCCAGCAGGATGCCGGCCACGATCAGCGCCGAGACGCCGAAGTACACCATCCAGTAGCTGCCGCCGTTGTCGGTCGCACCCTTGCGGAAAACGATGGGCTCGAAGCACAGCACCACGCCCAGCATCCACAGCGGCGCGAGCTTGTACCAGCGCGTCTCCGTGGCCTGCTGCTTGATCAGGTAGGCGAAGGAGACCATGGCCGCCAGCGCGAAGGTGCCGTAGCCGATGAAGTTGGCCGGCACATGCAGCTTCATCCACCAGCTCTTGAGCGCCGGCACCAGGGGCTGGATCTCGTGCGCCTCGCGCACCAGCGTGTACCACAGCAAAAAGCCCACGGCCGCGCTGACCACCAGCATCACGAAGCCACCCAGGGCGCGCGTGTCGTAGTGCTGTTCGTAGTACAGATAGAACAGCGCCGTCATCCAGCAGAACATGACGAACACTTCATAGAGATTGCTGACCGGGATGTGGCCCACATCGGGGCCGATCAGATAGCTCTCGTACCAGCGCACCATGGTGCCCACCAGCGCCAGCGTCACGGCCAGCCAGGCCAGGCGCGAGCCCAGCAGCGACAGCGCCGTGCCCTCGCCCCGCGCAAACATGCCGATCCAGTAGAAGACGGTGCTGATGAAGAACACCATGCTCATCCAGAGGATGGCCGACTGGCTGGACAGGAAGTACTTGAGGCCGAACACCGTGTCCGAGCGCGCCAGCTGCGCCCCCTCCGGCCCCTGGTACAGCGCAATGGCCAGCAGCGACAGCCCGGCCACCACCAGCATCAGCGCCCGCAGCGAGCGCCAGAACCAGCCCAGCCAGATGGCCGCGGGAATGGTGCCGACCAGGATGCACTTCTCGTAGACATCCATGTACTCGCCATAGCGCTGCAGCGCATAGAGCAGCCCCGCCGCCACGAGGGCCGCGAACACCCAGTCGAACCAGTTGCGGCGGGCGAAGAAGCCCTCGTTGAGCGTCAAAGTCGTCGTGGTGGCGGTGTTCATGCGGAACCTCCGGGGGGTTTCTTGTGGATGGGCTCGGCGCCTATCAGCTTGCCGGCCAGCATGGCGAATTCTCTATCACCATCGAGCGTTTTGCGATTGGTGGACAAGGCCATTTCGGCATGGCTTTGGCCATCGCGAGGCGTGAGCCAGATCCAGATGCGGCGGTCGCGCACGTACAGCATGCAGAACACGCCGATGATGAGGAACAGGCAGCCCAGATACACCACGTTCTTGCCCGGCGCACGCGCCACCTGGAACACGCTGGCCTGCACCTGCTTGAAGTCCTGCAGCATGAAGACCATGGGCACGGGGTAGAACTGCGAGTCGCTGAGCGAGAACACGGCCTGTGTCATGAAGGACTGCGTCTGCTCGCTGGGCTCCAGCGGTGCCTGGCCGGCCTGGGCCCGCACGATCTGGGCCATCTCGAACAGCACGCCATTGAGAATGCGCACCAGCACCTCGCCCGCGCGTTCACGCTCGGCCGCGGGCACATTGCTTTCCATGAAATCGGAGATGGCCTGCAGCCCGCCCAGCGGCTTGCCATCGGGACCCTTCTTGTCGGTCTGTCCCGCGAACAGCTCCAGCGCCTTGGTGGCCGACTGCGCCAGCGCACCGCTCAGCTCGGAGCGCGAGGAATCGATGGCCTTGGCCACATAGGCCCGGGCCGCCTGCTCGCGCAGTTTGGGATCCTGCAGCGCGCTGCGCAGGCGCAGGAAGGTGTCCATTTCGCTTTCGGGGTCGGCGGGAATGCGCAGATAGCGCATGGCGTCGGCCTGGTTGTCGCGCACGCCCAGCAGGAACACGCGCTGGCCGTCGCCCGTGTCCACGGGCAGCATGTAGTTCTGGAACTCGCGCGCCTGGCCCGCGGCATCGCGCAGCTTGTAGCGGATGCTGGGGCCGATGTTGCGCAGTTCCTTCTTGGTCACGGTCTTGTGGGCCGCGCCCAGGCGCTCGTCGATGGCCTGCTTCAGGTCCACCTTGCGCACATCGGTGGCGCTGCCACTGGCGCCGCCCGCACCGCCGAAGTTCTCGACGTTGATGGTGCGCAGCTCGGCAAACTCCAGCGTCAGCGCCTCGTCCTTGCCGTCGGCGAGCTTGCGCGTGAACTGGCTGGAGCCGCCAATCACGCCTTCGACATCGAAGGGCTTGGTCCCGGCCTCCAGCGGCACGGCATGCAGCTTCACCGACGAGCCGCCGTCATCAAAGCTGGACTGGTAGATCTCGATGCCGCGGTAGCTGGCCGGGTGGTTGACCTCGATGCGCTTTTCCAGCTTCTCGCCCGTGGCCTTGTCGTGGATGACGACCTCGCTGGCAAACAGCTTGGGCATGCCCGTGGAGTAGTACTCGACGATGAACTTCTTGAGCTCCACCGCAAAGGGCAGCTCCTGCAGCAGCACGCCATCGGACTGCGACAGGATGGCCGTGCCCGCCGTGCCGCCCTCGGTCACCAGCAGGTTGCCGCGGAAGGTGGGGTTGCGTTCGCTCAGCCGGTGCTGCTCGGACACCTCGGAGATCAGGCCACCGCCGGTATAAGGTGTTTTGCCTCCCAGCCACATCTGCGCACGCACGATGAGGTCACCGTCGAACAGCCCCCCCAGGCAGATCAGCACGATGGCGCCATGGGCGGCGATGTAGCCCAGCTTGTGGGCCGCGCCCGCCTTGGCGGCCAGCATCCAGCCCGTGCCGGGACCGGCCGCCGTATCGCGCTGCTGCAGCCGCACCTTCCAGCCGCCCGACACCAGCTGCTGACCCAGGCGCCTGGCGGCTTCCTCGGTGCTGCCGGGCACCACGTTCTGCGCACGGTGGCCGAAGGCCTTGAGGCTTTGTTCGCGAACGTTTTCCTTGTAGCTGCGCAGATCGGCCAGGTACTTGGGCGCATGGCGTGCCACGCACAGCGAGGTGCTGATCACCAGAAAGGCCAGGATCAGCAGGAACCACCAGGCGCTGTAGACCGCATTGAGCTTGAGCGCAAGAAACAGCTGGGCCCAGAACGGTCCGAACTGGTTGACGTAGTTGCCCACCGGCTCATGCTGCTTGAGCACGGTGCCGATCACCGAGGCAATGCAGATGACCGTCAGCAGCGAGATCGCAAAGCGCATCGATGCCAGCAGCTCCAGCATCGCGCGCGCGGCCTGCGGGCGGGGAGAGGCAAGAGCGGCACCGGAAGAGTTGTCTGACATGAAGAGCGAAAAACCAAAACCCGAATGAAAAAAGCGGGACCATCTGCATTCATGCGATGGACCCGCCTGGCTTGGGGCGTCTATAGGGCAATAGGTTCCCGGTGATTACCCTGGGAACCGCATCGGTTCCGGGAGCACATCAACGCAGGCCAGCGATGTAGTCTGCCACGGCCTTGATTTCGCGATCGTTAAGCTTGGCAGCAACCTGCGTCATCTGAATGCTATTGCCGCGCTTGCCGTCACGGAAGGCCGTGAGCTGGGTGGTGGTGTAGTCGGCGTGCTGGCCGGCCAGACGCGGGTACTGGGCCGGGATGCCGGCGCCGTTGGGGCTGTGGCAGCCTGCGCAGGCGGCGATGTTGCGCTCCTGGATGCCGCCACGGTAGATGCGCTCGCCCATGGCCACCAGGTCCTTGTCCTTGGCAAAGCCGTCCTTGGGCTTTTGCGCATGCAGCCAGGCGGCGATGTTCTTCATGTCAGGCTCGCTGAGCATGCTGGCAAAGCCCTTCATCACCGGGTCCTTGCGCTTGTCGTCCTTGAACTCCAGCAACTGCTTGACCAGGTACTCGGGATGCTGGCCGGCCAGCTTGGGCTGGATGGGCACCGTCGAATTGCCGTCGGCCGCATGGCATGCCGCGCAGACGGCGGTGTAGCTGGCCTCGCCCTTCGCCAGATCGGCCTTGGCCGCCTTCGGCTGAGCCGGGGCAGCAGGTGCCTCGCCAGCGGAGAAAGCGGGAAAGGCGGGGGCTGCAGCAAGAATGGCAGCCGTCAGCAAAGAGGCAAGCAACTTCATATCGAGGGCGTGGTTCTGTTGTTGAAAGCGCAAAATTCGGCGGATTCTACAATGGGGCCCCCTGTGATTGATATCGTCAGGAACCCTGCTTTCGCCCCTGCGCGCAGAGGAAGACACATTCCTTGATCGTGGTCACAAACTGGCCACGGATCCGGTGCGGAACATGTGTTTTTCGCAACCCAGCATATCGATCTGTGCCAGCGCGGCAATAAGGGCTCTACCCATGTGGCGCGCAATACCACACCCCTTCTTTCCCGGATTCCAGGTCCCTCGCCCGCCTCAGCCCGCGCCGAAGCGGCTTTCGGCCTGCCTGCGGAATTCCGAGGGCGTCATCCCCTTGATTTCAAGGAAGCGCCGGTTGAAGTTGGCCAGATTGCTGAAGCCGACCTGAAAACAGATATCGGCGATGAAGCAATCGGTCTGCATGAGCAGATGGCAGGCACTGTTGATGCGCACGCGGCTGACAAAGTCGGTGAAGCTGTTGCCTGTGGCACGGCGAAAGAAACGGCTGAAGCGGCTTTCGCTCATGCCCAGTTCGGCCGCCACGTCCGCCAGGCTCAGCGGCTCGTTCACGCGCGCCATGATGCGGTTGACCACCTCGTTGATCTGGTCCACCTGGGCCTCGGCCTGCACGCCCTGCATCTGCACGGCCGACAGCAGCCGGTAGTCGGTGCATTCGGAAAGATCGGACAGCAGATCACAAAAGGCCGCGAAGCGGCGCATGCCGCGCGCACCCCGGACCGCCTCCCAGTGCACGCGCGCTGCCTCGGCCATGCCGAAGAACTCGATGCCGTGGCGCGCGCGGTCCAGCAGCTGCAGCACCTCGCGCATCTCGGGGATCTGCTCGGCCGCACGGGCAATGGGATCGTGGTTGAACAGGATGACGAGATCGCGTTCGGGCGCGCCGGCCTCGGGCACGTCGAACGATATCCAGTTGTGCGGCAGGCGCGGCCCGCACAGCACGAGGTGGCCCGGCTCGAACGGCCCTATCCAGTCACCCACGAAGGCACGGCCCGAGGTGTGGGTGATGAGATGCAGCTCGTACTCGTCATGGAAATGCCAGCGCACCAGCGGACTCGGGAAACCATGCGCCAGGCAGCGCACCAGGCCACTGCCCTCCACGTCTTCATAGCCCAGGGCGGGCGTGCGGACAAAGTCGCGCTCCAGTTCGGGATGGCGCTGGCGCGGCGGGCGGCGGCGTGTGCTGGGCATGGCAGTCGGTCAATCAGGGACGATGGAGACGGGCACAGGGCGCACGGTAACACCGGCGGCCGCTACGCCCTGTGGTGCTGCTGCGCCTGCGCAGCATCCAGGCCCGCAAGCGCGGCATCCAGCTCCGCACGCCAGGGCGGCTGGGCGCCGGCGCGCGTGCAGTTGAGCGCGGCAGCCGTGGCCGCAAAGCGCAGCACCTCGCGCCACGCGGCATCTGGCAGGGACTGCAACTGCTGCGCCTGCTCCACGCCGCGCTCGAGCAACGCCACGGACAGTGCCGCGCCAAAGGTGTCGCCCGCGCCGATGGTGTCCGCCAGCGGCACTGCAGGCGGGCGCACCGACAGCGGAGCGCGGCCTGCACGCAGCAAGGTGGCGCCCTCGGCCCCCTGCGTGAGCACCACGGCCCTGGGCCCGCGCGACAGCCAGCTCCCGGCAGCCTCCAGCACCGGCTGACCGGGCGCGATGAAGGCCGCATCCTCGTCGCTGAGCTTGACCAGGTCGGCCAGGGCCAGCCAGGCCAGGCAGTCGCGCCGGAAGGCCTGCGCATCGCGGATCAGCGTGGGGCGCACATTGGGGTCGAAGACGATGAGGCGCCGACCGCGCTGCGCGGCCACCAGATCCAGGATGCGCGGCCCCGCCGGCGCATGCAGCAGCGCGATGGAGCCGAACTGCAGGATGCGGCATTCGTCCGGCAACTTCGGCAGCTCGGCAGGCGCCCACAGCGTGTCGGCCGTGCCCTGCATGTAGAAGGCATAGCGGTTGGTGTGTTCGCCGCGCTCCACAAAGGCCAGCGTGCTGGGCGCGCTGCAGCGCTGCACCAGGCGCATGTCCACGCCGTTGCGCTGCAGGTGCGCGAACAGGCGCTCGCCAAATAGGTCCTCCGAGAGCTGCGAGACAAGGCCCGTGGCCTGCCCCAGCCGTGCCGCCGCGATGGCGCCATTGGCGGGCGCCCCGCCCTCATGGCCCTGGAAGGCCAGGCCACCCGTGGCGGTGAAATCGATCAGGGCCTCGCCCACGATGGCTATGCGCATGTCAGCTCCGCCTTGTGCATGTTTCGGTTCTGTCCACAAATGCCCGTACCCGCTCCGAGGCCCGGCGCACCGACTCCACCAGCTGCGGATGGCCTGCCACCTCGCCCCACAGCAGCGGCTCGGCGCACAGCGAGGCCACGGGATCGGGCGCCGCGCAGATGGCATGCGCCACCGCCGGGTCCATGGCCTGGTCCTGGTACGCATAGGGCAGTGTGCCCCGGTGCCAGCGCTGCAGGAAGGCCAGGAACAGCGCTGGCAGCATGGCCGCGGCATCGATGGCGGCGTTGTCCTCCAGCCGCTCGCGCAGCGTGGGCGCGATGAAGCCGGGGATCTTGGCAAACCCATCGGCCGCCACGCGCTGGTTGGTGTCGCGCAGGGCCGCATTGCCAAAGCGCTCCAGCACCGTGTCACGGTAGGCCGGCAGGTCCAGCGGGCTGGGCCGGCCCGGTGCGCAAAGGCAGGCGATCACATCCCGGGTCACGTAGTCCCAGGCCATCTGGCGTATCGCGGGCACGGCGCAGCCTTCGTGGATATGCTCCAGGCCCGCCAGCGTCCCGGCCCAGGCGATGCAGCTGTGGCTGGCGTTGAGGATGCGGATCTTGGCCTCTTCGTAAGGCGCCACCGAGGGCACCAGCTCCACGCCCACGGTCTGCCAGGCGGGGCGCCCGGCAATGAAGCGGTCCTCGATCACCCATTGCGTGAAGCGCTCGGCCATCACCGCGGCCTCGTCGTCGCGGCCGGTGGCGGCCAGCACGCGCGCGCGCAGCTCCGGTGGCGGGCGGGGAGTGATGCGATCGACCATGGCGTTGGGGCAGCTGGTATGCCGCTGTGCCCAGTCGGCCAGCCCATGCAGCTGTGCCTGGCGCATGAAGGCCAGCAGGCCGGCGCGCAGGCGGTCGCCGTTGTGGCGCAGGTTGTCGCAGCTCAGCAGCGTGACGGGGCCGGCATCGGTGGCGCGGCGCGCCTGCAGGATGGCGCAGAGCACGCCATAGAGGGTGGTCCCCGCCTCGCCCCGGCGTGCGCGCTCCAGGTCCTGCGCCAGATCGGGATGCGCGGCGTCGAGCGCTCCCTGACCATCCAGGCAGTAACCGGCCTCGGTGACCGTGAAGGAGATGATGCGGGTGGCCGGCCAGGCGCCCCGCTGCACGACGGCGGCCAGCCCGGGCGCGTACGGAATCACCTCGCTCAAGGCATCCATCCACTGGTAGTGCACCGTGCCGTTGGGCGCAATCGTCTCCAGCGTGTAGGCACCGCCTTGGCGCACCAGGGCGTGCAGCGTCTGCGCCATGTCAGGGCGCAGATTGGCGCCCACCAGCGCCCACTGCGTGTCGCCCGCATCCATCAATCGCTGCTGGTAGGCAGCCTGGTGCGCGCGATGGAAAGAGCCCAGTCCCAGGTGCAGCACCGTGGGGCGGGAAAGGGAGGAGGCAGTCGCGTTCATGGTGTCCCGGACAAAGGGATGGGAAGAGACGGAAAGAAGAAGGCAGGGCTCGGCCGCCAGGCTCAGCAGGCCGCCAGCGCACGGCCATCGCGGTCGAACAGATGGAGCATGCAGCCCGGGTCGAGGCACACCCTCACCCCATCGCCCACGGCCAGCGGCATGCGCTCGGTCTGGCGCGCCACCAGCGGCACGCCGGCCACGTCCACATGGACCAGCGTGTCGGCACCTAAGGCTTCGATCAGGTCCACGCGCCCCTGGACGCCAGCCCCATCACTGGGACCTGCATCTGCCCGGGACAGGCGCAGCGCCTCGGGGCGTATGCCCAGCGTGCCGTCCCGCGGCAAGCGCCCCTGCGTGCTGGCCGACAGGCCCGGCACGGCATGGGCCGCCAGCAGGTTCATCGGCGGCATGCCGATGAACTGCGCGACAAAGCGGTTGGCCGGGCGGTCATAGAGCTCCAGAGGAGAGCCCACCTGCTCGATGGCGCCGTCGCGCATCACCACCACGCGGTCGGCCAGGGTCATGGCCTCCACCTGGTCGTGCGTCACATAGATGGTGGTGGCGCCCAATGCACGATGCAGCTTGAGGATTTCCACGCGCGTGTTGCCGCGCAGCGCCGCATCCAGATTGGACAGCGGCTCGTCGAACAGGAAGACCTTGGGCTCGCGCACGATGGCGCGTCCGATGGCCACGCGCTGGCGCTGCCCGCCCGACAGATCGCCCGGGCGGCGCTCCAGGCAGGCCGTGAGATTGAGCGTTTCTGCCGCCCGGCCGACCTTGCGCAATATCTCCTTGCGCGGCACGCCCGCCAAGCGCAGCGCAAAGGACATGTTGTCGTACACGCTCATGTGCGGGTACAGCGCATA
Source organism: Delftia sp. WSY_7 (assembly GCF_043104845.1). Lineage (NCBI taxonomy): Bacteria > Pseudomonadati > Pseudomonadota > Betaproteobacteria > Burkholderiales > Comamonadaceae > Delftia > Delftia sp. WSY_7. The sequence goes on from NZ_JBICLB010000005.1 coordinate 347,362, forward strand.
GCTCTGGAACACCATGGCCAGATCGCGCCGGCCCGAGGGCGCGTGCGTGATGTCGCGCCCATCGAGCAGCAGATGGCCCGCGCTGACGGACTCCAGCCCCGCGATCAGGCGCAGCAGCGTGGATTTTCCGCAGCCCGAGGGGCCGACGAAGACGATGAACTCGCCGCGCTCGATGGCGAGGTCCACGCCACGGATGATGTGCGCCTCGCCAAAGCTCTTGCGCATGTCTTGCAGTTGCAGATAGGCCATGGTTTTCTTGGTTTGAAGAGCGGCTACTTGACGGCGCCGAAGGTCATGCCCTGCACCAGTTGCTTCTGACTGAACCAGCCGAATACCACGATGGGCGCGATGGCCAAAAGCGAGGCGGCCGAAAGACGGGCCCAGAACAGCCCCTCGGGGCTGGAGTAGGAGGCGATCAGCGTGGCCAGCGTGCCGGCGCGCGCGCTGCTGAGGTTGAGCGACCAGAAGGCCTCGTTCCAGCTCAGCACCAGACACAGCAGGCCCGTGGAGGCAATGCCGCCCAGCGCCAGCGGCAGCACCACATGGCGGAACTCGGCCCACAGGCCGGCGCCATCCATGCGCGCGGCTTCGAGGATCTCGTGCGGGATGTCCTTGAACGCGCTGTAGAGCATCCACACCATGATGGGCAGGTTGGACAGCGTGAACACCACGGTCAGCACCGTGAGCGTGTCCAGCAGGCCGGCGCCCTGGGCCAGCACGTAGATGGGCAGCAATGCGCCCACGGCGGGCATCATCTTGGTGGACAGCATCCACATCAGCACATCGCGTGTGCGCCGCGTGCGAAAGAAGGCCATCGAGTAGGCGGCGGGCACGGCGATGGCCAGGCCCGCCAGGGTGGACCCCAGGCTGGTGACCAAGGAGTTGCGCGCGTGCAGCAGGTAGTTGCTGCGCTGCTGCACCTCGCCGAAGTTGGCCAGCGTGGGCTCGAACACGAACAGCGGCGGCACGGCAATGGCCTGCAGCTCGGTCTTGAACGCGGTCAGGAACAGCCAGCCCAGCGGAAAGAACAGCAGCAGCGCCAGCGCCCAGGCCGCGGCGGCACGCAAGGCGGTGGAAAGTGAAGGGGCCGTCATGCGCTCAGTCCAGGCTCTTGCCGACGATGCGGATCAGGAAGACGGCAACGATGTTGGCCAGCACCACGGCGAACAATGCCCCCGCAGAGGCCACGCCCACGTCGAAATGCATCAGCGACTGCTTGTAGATGAGATAGGTGAGGTTGGTGCTCTCGTTGCCCGGGCCGCCCGCCGTGGTGATGGCGATCTCCGCAAACACGCCCAGCAGGAAGATCATCTCGATCATCACCACCACCGCCATCGGTCGGGCCAGATGGGGCAGCGTGAGGTGGTGGAAACGTTGCAGGGCATTGGCGCCGTCCATGCGCGCCGCCTCCATCTGCTCGCGGTCCAGCGACTGCAGCGAGGTGATGAAGATCAGGCAGGCAAAAGGCAGCCACTGCCAGGACACCATGATGACCACGGACAGCAGCGGCACCTCGGTCAGCCAGTCCACAGGCTCCAGGCCCAGCGCCCTGCACAGGCTGGCCAGCACGCCGTAGATGGGATTCATCATCATGTGCTTCCACAGCAGCGCGTTGACGGCGGGCATCACGAAGAAGGGCGAGATCAGCAGCACGCGCACCATGCCGCGGCCCGGAAATGGCTCGTTGACCAGCAGCGCCAGCAGCACGCCCAGCACCACGGTGATCGACACCACGCTGGCCAGGAACACCAGGGTCTGGCGCACGGCGGGCATGAAGTCCGGGTCGGTGACGAAGAACTCGTAGTTGCGCAGGCCCACGAAGGGGTGGCCGCCCGGCTGCATGAGGTTGTAGTCGACGAACGAGAAATACACCGTCATCAGCAGCGGCACCAGCATCCAGCACAGCAGCACGGCCACGGCGGGAGCCATGAGCGCGCGGGGCAGCAGGCGCGTCATGGGCGCGGGGCTTGGTCGAAGCATCGAGGCAGCCATCACTTGTAGTAGCCGCTTTTCCTCATCTCGCGGTCCGCCAGGGTCTGCGAGGTCTTGAGCGCCTGCTCCACCGTGGCCTTGCCCGACAGCGCCGCACTGACTTGCTGCCCCACGGCAATGCCTATGGCCTGGAACTCGGGGATGGCCACGTACTGCACGCCGATGTAGGGTGAGCGCGGCTCGGTCGCATCGCTCAGGCTCACGCTGTCGATGGCGCTTTTCTCGGCGCCGGCAAAGTCCGCGACCTTCTGGAACTCGGCGCTCGCATAGGTGGACTGCCGCGTGCCCGTGGGAACGGCGCGCCAGCCATGCTCGCGCGCCACCAACTGCACATACTCCTTGGAAGTGGCCCATTTGATGAAGGCCTGGGCCGCATCCACCTTCCTGGAGCTGGCGGGAATGGCCAGGTTCCAGGTCCACAGCCACGTCGCCCCCTTGGGCGTGGAGGCCACGGGAGCGGCCGCATACGCCACCTTGGACTGCCGTGGATCGCCCACGAACGAGGCCGCAATGCTGGCATCGACCCAGGCCGCGCACTTGCCCTCGTTGAACAGCGCCAGGTTCTCGTTGAAGCTGTTGGCCGATGCGCCGGGCGGCCCGTAGGCCTTCAGCAGCTCCACATAGAAACCCACCGCCTTCTTCCAGGCCGGTGTGTCCAGCTGCGGCTTCCATTGCATGTCGAACCACTGGCCACCGTGGGTGTTGACCATGGTGGTGACCAGGGCCATGTTGTCACCCCAGCCCGGCTTGCCGCGCAGGCAGATGCCGTAGACGCCAGCCTTGGGATCATGGGCCTTGGCGGCAAATTCCCGCACCTGCTCCCAGCTCGGCTGCGCGGGCATGGTGAAACCCGCCTTTTCGGCCAGATCACGGCGGTACATGAGCATCGATGCCTCGCCATAGAACGGCAGGGCGTGGAGCCTGCCTTCGTGCGACAGGCCCTTGCGGATGGAAGGCAGCAAGTCGTCTGCGTCATAGGCGGCATCGGTGGCAATCGGCAGCAGCCAGCCATTCCTCGACCAGATCGGCACCTCGTACAGGCCCACCGTCATCACGTCGAACTGGCCGCCCTTGGTGGCGATGTCGGTGGTCACGCGCTGGCGCAGCATGCCCTCTTCCAGCGTGACCCATTTGAGCGTGATGCCGGGATGGGCCTGCTCGAAGCGGGCAGAGAGTTTCTGCATCTCGATCATGTGGCCGTTGTTCACGGTCGCAATCACGAGTTCGGTGTCGGCCTGTGCGCCGGCGGCCGATGCGGCCACCGCCAGCGCCGCCCCCGCCCTGAGCAAGCTGTGCATGTCTGTCTCCTTCGCAATGAATGCTGTGGTCTTCGCGGCCCATCCCTGCCGCTGGTGACCGATTGTGGGGACAGGCCTGCGGGTGCATTGGTACGGGCAGCCCGGCCGCTGATACTTCTATGCACATGCCTGGCTAGAGATATCCCTGATCTGCGCAACACACTATCTGCGAGCAGCGGTCTGGCGGGAGCCGCTCCTAGAATGCTGGCCATGACTTCCAGCGAGCAGACCATGGCCATGCAGATCGCCCCGGTTCCTCCCAGCGCCCTGGGCGAATCGCCCTTCTGGCACCCCGCTGATCGCCGGCTCTACTGGTGCGATATCCAGGGCCTGCGCATCCATGCCTGGGACCCGGCCAGCGGCCAGCAGCAAAGCTGGGCCACGCCCAGCGAGCCCGGCTGCTGCGCGCCTACGGACCAGGGCCGCATCGTCATCGGCCTGCGAGACGGCTTCGGCCTGCTGGATCCGGCCACCGGCCACATCACCATGCTGGCCGGCCTGGACCACGATCCACGCCAGTTCCGCCTCAACGACGGCCGCTGCGACCGAGCCGGCCGCTTCTGGGCCGGCTCCCTGTTCGCACCCAAGACCGCGCCCGAGGCGGCACTGTGGTGCCTGCGCGCGGTGGACAACGGCGGCTACGCGGTCCAGCGCATGGCAGGCGACTGCACCACGGCCAACGGGCTGGCCTTCAGCCCCGACGACGCATGGCTGTACTGGGCCGACACGCCCGCACACCGCATAGACCGCTTTGCCTTCGACCTGGATACCGGCACGCTGGGGGCCCGCGCACTGTGGAAGGCCTTCGCGCCCCGCACGCAAGGGCGCCTGTACGGCGGCCGGCCCGATGGTGCCTGCGTCGACACCCGGGGCCACTACTGGGTGGCCATGTACGAAGGCGGCTGCGTGCTGCGGCTGGACCCGCAGGGCGAAGTCGTGCAGCGCATCGAGACGCCCGTGCGCTGCCCCACCATGGTCTGCCTGGGCGGAGAAGACCTGCGCACGCTCTATATCACCTCCGCCTCGCACGGCCGCCCCGAGGAAGAACGCCGGGCCGCCGTGCCTGCCGGGGCGCTGATGCATTGCCGCGTCGAGGTGCCAGGGCTGCCGGTCAACTGCTTCCGGGAGGCGTAGAGCGGGGCCAGGCCATCAGGCCCGCAGCCGCTGCAGCAGGCCGGCGGTGGAGGCGTCCAGCCCCGCCATGTCGCCATTGCCCAGGCGCAGCTGAAGGTCACGCGCCAGCAGCTTGCCCAGCTCCACCCCCCATTGGTCGAAGCTGTTGATGCCCCACAGCGCGCCGGCCACGAACACGCGGTGCTCCTGCAGCGCAACCAGCGCGCCCAGCGCCGCAGGCGTGAGCGCGTCCAGCAGCAGGAAGCTGCTGGGACGGTTGCCGGGGAAATGGCGGTGCCCGTCCTCGCTGGCGCGCCCCTGCATCAGGGCCTGGGCCTGGGCCAGCGCGTTGGCCAGCAACTGTTCCTGGTGGCCTGGCAAGGTGTGCGAAGCCTGCTTCACCGCAATGATCTCCAGCGGCACGATGTCGCTGCCCTGGTGCAGCATCTGGAAGAAGGCATGCTGCCCATCCGTGCCGGGCTCACCCCAGAGCACGGGTGCCGAGCCCAGCGCCAGCGGCCGGCCCTGCCGGTCCACGCGCTTGCCGTTGCTCTCCATCTCCAGTTGCTGCAGATAGGCCGGCAGGCGCCGCAGGCCTGCGTGGTAGGGCGCGATGCAGCGGCTGCCAAAGCCCAGCAGATTGCGGTACCAGACGTCGAGCAGGCCCAGGCGCACGGGCAGATTGGCCTGCAGCGGCGACGTGCGGAAATGCATGTCCATGGCGTGCGCACCGGCCAGCATGGCGCGAAACGCGGCAGCGCCTACGGCAACGGCCACCGGCAGTCCGATGGACGACCACAGCGAATAGCGCCCGCCCACCCAGTCCCAGAAGCCGAAGGTGGTGGTGATGCCCATCTGCGCCGCCGCAGCGGCATGGGTGGTCAGCGCGACGAAATGGCGGGACACCTCGCTGCCGCCGTTTGCGTGGAACCAGTCGAGTGCGCTGCGCGCATTGGTCAGCGTCTCCTGCGTGTTGAACACCTTGGAGGCCACGATGAACAGCGTGCTGCGCGGCTGCAGGCCCACGAGCACGGCCTGCAGCGCGTGGCCATCCACATTCGAGACGAAGTGCATGCGCCGGCGCGCATCGCCCAGGCCTTGCAGCGCCTGGACCGCCATCTGCGGACCCAGACCCGATCCGCCTATGCCCATGCACACCACGTCGGTGATGTCCTCGTCCGCACGTACGCGCTCGGCATAGGCCAGCATGGCATCCAGCGTCTCATGCACCTGGGCCAGCGCCCAGGCCAGGCCCGGCGGCGCATTGCCGGGCGGATGGCGCAGCAGCGTGTGCAGCACCGCACGCCCCTCGGTGGAGTTGACGGCCTCGCCCGCGAACATGGCGTCGCGCTGGCGCTCCACCTCGCAATCGCGGGCCAGCTGCAGCAGCAGGTCTTCGGCCTGCGCGTCCCACAGATTCTTGGACAGGTCCGCAAAGCAGTGCGGAGCCTCCTGGCTGAAGCGCGCGAACCGGGCGGGGTCAGAGGCGAAGGCACCGCGCAGGTCGAAATCGGGCATCACGGCCCGGGCGTGGTTTTGCAAAAGAGGCCAGGCGAGGGCGTGATCGCAACGGATAAGCATGGGGTTCACCGACAGGGCTGCTTGCAGAGAAGTAATCAAATTACAACAATCATCATCTGAAGCTTCAATCAAATGACGTGGTGCCTCTATAATTTATTCGATTCCCTCAAAAATTGGTAACTCAGTTACCAAAATATTCACCTCGGGAGGCAACATGAGTTTCGATCTGGTCTTGTTTGGCGGCACGGGCGATCTGGCATGGCGCAAGCTCATGCCGGCGCTGTTCCAGGCGTTTCGCCACGGCACCCTGCCCGAGGGCGGCCGCATCCTGTGCGTGGCCCGCGATGACCTGAGCGACGACCAGTACCGCGCCCTCATCCAGTCGCGCTTTGACGGCGTCGAGCTGTCCAAGCGCCCCAGCCCCGAGGAATTCGCCCGCTTCGCAGACCTGCTGCACTACCTGCGCATGGACCTGTCGCAGCCCGCCGACTACGGGAAGCTGGCACAGGCGCTGGCCGCGCGCGACGCAGAAACGGTGGTGATGTACGTGGCCACCGCCCCCAGCCTGTTCACCACGGTCTGCGAGCAGATCGCCGCCGTGGGCCTGAACGGCCCGCGCACCCGCGTGGTGCTGGAAAAGCCTCTGGGCCACGACCTGGCCTCCAACCAGGCCATCAATGCCACGCTGCGCAAGGTGCTGCGCGAAGAGCAGGTGTTCCGCATAGACCACTACCTGGGCAAGCCCTCTGTGCAGAACCTTCTGGCGCTGCGCTTTGGCAATGCGCTGTTCGAGCCGCTGTGGCGGCGCGAGACCATTGCCAACATCCAGATCACCATCGCCGAGGAACTGGGCGTGGAAAGCCGGGGCGCGTTCTACGACCAGACCGGCGCGCTGCGCGACATGGTGCAAAACCATGCGCTGCAGCTGCTGTGCGCCATCGGCATGGAGCCGCCGATCAACGCATCGGCCCATGCCATCCGCGACGAAAAGCTCAAGGTGCTGCAGTCGCTCAGGCCCTGGACGCCGGAAACCCTGAGCCAGCACGTGGTGCGCGGCCAGTACCTGGCCGGCGCCAGCCAGGGCCAGCCCGTGCCGGCCTACCAGCAGGAAAAAGGCGTGGCGGCGGGCAGCCAGACCGAGACCTTCGTCGCCCTGCGCACCGAGATCTGCAACTGGCGCTGGGCCGGCGTGCCCTTCTACATCCGCACCGGCAAGCGGCTGGCAGGAAGGGACGCGCGCATCGTCGTGAACTTCCGGCCCGTGCCCCACCCGATCTTCCGCTCACCCCTGTCCGAAGCCAATCGCCTGGTGATCAATCTGCAGCCCAAGGACGGGCTGGAGCTGCACCTGCTGGCACAGGGCGCCACCCAGCAGCAGGCCGAGCCTTCGCTGGCCCCCGTGCACCTGAACCTGGACTTCGACCAGCGCTTCGGTGCCAAGCGCGTGGGCGCCTACGAGCGTCTGCTGCTGGACGTGATCGCCGGCAGGCTGAACCTCTTTGTGCGCAGCGACGAGCAGGAGCAGGCCTGGCGCTGGGTGGAACCCATCCTCCAGCACTGGCGCAGCGACACCTCGGGGCCGCGCGGCTATGCGGCGGGCAGCTGGGGGCCCAGCGCAGCCAGCGCCATGATTGCGAGGGATGGTTTTTGCTGGAGCGAAGAGGTTTAGGCTCCCCCTGAGGCGCTTCGCGCCTTCCCCCTCTCTGCCCGCTTCGCGGGGAGGGGGATGACAGCTTCGCGGCGGGGCGGCCCTTGCTCGCTGTCTCCGACTTTGGAGTGCGCCAGTTTCATGCGCCACGCTTTGTCAGCACCGTTGCCTATAGCCCGCTGGGCGCGCCGGTTCCATGGGGGAACCTACAATGAGGCCCCGAGAGACTGACCACACCATGAACCCTGCTGCGCCGGCTGGCGATGCCGCCCCCACTTCCTCCCTGATCGATCCCAAGCTGGCCATGGGCTGGATGCACACGGCGCGCTTTTTGACGACAGCTGCGCAATTGCACCATCTTCCCAAGGTCGATGTGCCCGAGATCGCGTTCGTGGGCCGCTCCAACGCCGGCAAGTCCACCTGCATCAATACGCTGACGCAGCAAAAGCAGCTGGCCTTCGCCTCCAAGAAGCCTGGCCGCACGCAGCACATCAACCTGTTTTCCCTGGGCAAGCAGGGCGTGACCGACGCCGTGCTGGCCGACCTGCCCGGCTACGGCTATGCCGCCGTCTCGCGCACGGACAAGCAGCGCTGGCAGCGCGTGATGCTGAACTATCTGGTCAGCCGCGAGAGCCTGTCGGCCATCGTGCTGCTGTGCGATCCGCGCCTGGGCCTGACGGAGCTGGACGAAGCCCTGCTCGACGCCATGCGCCCGCGCGTGCAGGAAGGCCTGAAATTCCTCGTGCTGCTGACCAAGGCCGACAAGCTCACGCGCGCCGAGCAGGCCAAGGTGCTGTCCATCACGCGGCTCAACGCCGGTGGTGGCGAAGTGCGCATGTTCTCCGCGCTCAAGAAGCAGGGCGTGGACGAGGTGGCCCAGCTGCTGTGGCACTGGAGCCATCCCGAAGGCCTGAATCCGCCGGCGGCCACGGACGAGCCCGCCGACGTCGCGAACGTCGCAACTGCGACGCCCGCCGCGACCGACAGCCCCCAAGATTAGCGCCTGGAGGCGCTCGTGTAGCCAGCGCCCCGCAAGGAGCGCAACATGGTGAACACCTGCATTCGCGAGCTGCCTCACGGCATCCATCTGCACTGCCGCGTCAGCGGCGAACCCGGCCAGCCACTGCTGCTGTTCCTGCACGGCTTTCCTGAAGGCAGCTTCATCTGGGAAGGCATGCTGGAGCAGTTCGGCACGCAATGGCGTTGCGTCGCACCCGATCTGCGAGGCTTTGGCCGTTCCAGCCAGCCGGCCGGCGTGGAGCAGTACAAGGCCAAGCACCTGCTGCAGGATCTGGCGGCGCTGATCGCCATCGAAAGCCCTGGCGCACCCGCAGCCTGCGTGATCGCCCACGACTGGGGCGGTGCCCTGGCCTGGGGCCTGGCCAACCGCCATCCCGGGCTGATGCAGCGGCTGATGATCCTCAACGCCCCGCATCCGGGCGCCTTTCTGCGCGAGTTGCTGCACAACCCCGTGCAGCAGGCCGCAAGCCAGTACATGCATTTTCTGCGCCGACCTGATGCGCCCGCCCTGCTGGCCGAGAACGACTGGCAGCGCATGCTGGGCTTTTTCCGCACGCCGCAGGGCGAGTTGCCCGGATGGCTCACGCCGCAGTTGCAGCAGCGCTACCGCGAGCACTGGGACCTGGGAGTGCAAGGCTCCTGCCACTACTACGGCGCCAGTCCCCTGGTGCCGCCCCGGCCCGAAGATCCGGACTCAGCCGACGCACTGCGCAACCTGAGGCTGCCGCCCGAGATGCTGGACATCGGCGTGCCCACGCATGTGCTCTGGGGCGACAGCGACCCGGCGCTGCAGCCTGCCCTGGTCGAAGGCCTGGAGCCGTGGGTGCCGCGCCTGACGGTGCAGCACCTGGCCGGCACCTCGCACTGGGTCGTGCACGAGCAGCCCGATGCGGTGCGGCAAGCGCTGGAGCAGTTCCTGTCCCGCCCCCTTCAGTAGACCGAGGGCTCGCCCTCGGGCCGGGTCTTGAAGCGCCTGTGCACCCAGTAGTACTGGTCGGGCATGGTGCGGATGGCCGCCTCCAGCTCACGGTTCATGCGGGCCGTATCGGCCTCGACATCGTCGGTGGGGAAATCCGTCCAGGCCGGCGTGATCTCGGCCACATAGCCCGTGGGCGTCATGCGCGTGTACATGCCCAGCACCTTGGCCCGGCCCAGGCGCGCGAAGCGCGACAGCGAGGGAATGGTGGCCGCATTCACGCCGAAGAAAGGCACGAAGACCGAGTCGTTGCGACCGAAGTCCATGTCGGGCAAAAGGTACAGCAAACCGCCCTTGCGCAGGCTGGAGATGATGGGCTTGACCCCGTCGGCGCGGTTGAGCATGCGCACGTCGCCAAAGCGCTGCCGCCCCGACATGAACCACTCATCGACCGCCGGGTCCGGATGGGTGGAGAAGATCGAGGTGAAGGGCCGCGTGGTGTGCAGCGGCAAGGCCAGCCCGCCCGCGTCCATGCTGTAGAAATGCGGCGCGAACAGGATGGTCGGGGTGTCGCCATCGAGCTCATGCACGGCGCCCTGCAGCTTCACGCGCTCGGCCACCACCTCGCGCGGCGCCGCCCACAGCCAGCTGCGGTCCAGCCAGGTCTGGCAAAAGACGATGAAGTTGCGGCGCGCCAGATCCACGCGCTGCGCCTCGGTCAGCTCGGGAAAGCACATCGCCAGATTGCGCAGCGCCACCTTGCGGCGCGGCGCTGCCAGCACGAACAGCAGCCGCCCCAGAAACGCACCCAGCCCCCGCAGCCACGGCAGCGGCATCCACGCCAGCGACCGCATCAGCCACACGCCGATGCGCCCGCTCATGCACCCACCTCGCCGGCAGCTGCTTCACGGCGCGGCTGCTTGTAGCGCGCATAGCCCCACAGGTACTGCTGCGGGCATTGGCGGATGGTGTGTTCCATCGCCTCGTTGATCTGCTGCACCGCAGCTTCCAGATTCTCGGACAAGGGCACGGGCAACTCCTCAAGATACAGCGCATAGCCCCGCCCCCAGGACAAGCGCTCACAACGGGCCACGATCACCGCGGCCCCCGTCTGCAACGCCAGGCGCGCCGCCAGCGTCATCGTATAGGCATCACGGCCGAAGAACGGCGACCAGACGCCCTGCCCCTCGGGCGGAACCTGGTCGGGCAGCAGCCCCACGGCCATGCCCTTGCGCAACGCCTTGATCATCTGGCGCACGCCAGCCAGCGTGGTCGGCACGGCCTGCACGCCGGGGCGGTTGCGCGCCGTCTCCATGACGCGGGCCAGCCAGGGCTGGCGCGCGGGCCGGTAGAGAATGGTGATCGCGCCATGCTCGGCCGACCATTGCCGTGCCGCATGCTGCACCGACAGCTCGAAGCAGCCCAGGTGGGGCGTCAGAAAGATGATGCCGCGCCCGGCAGCGTAGGCCCGGTGCACGCATTCCTCGTTGTGCATCTGGCAGCTCGGCTGCCTGCCCATCCACATGCGCGGCAGCTCCGCCACCATGCGCCCCGCGTGCCCCACGGCCGGCGCCACGGCGCCGAAGCCGTAGCCGGCCTGGCGGGCATTGGCCAGAAAGCGGCGCCGGTACGTGCCGGAGGCCACGAAAGCCACCCAGCCCATGAGCGCGCCAAGGGGGTGCAATAGCCACAAAGGCAGTGCAGCAAACAGTCGGAACAAGGAAGGCATTAAAATGTGCGGGTCGCTGAGTTAACTGAGCAACTTGCAGAGCGACGTAAAACAAGTCTGCTAAAGCGTTCGCCAGGGCTCCTGCAGCTTGGGCAACGCCCATCAAAAAAAGCTGCAACCAAGGAGTTTATTCACATGGCGAACGATTTTCTTTTCACCTCGGAATCCGTCTCTGAAGGCCATCCGGACAAGGTGGCCGACCAGATCTCTGACGCGATCCTGGACGCCATTTTCGCCCAAGACCCGTACAGCCGCGTGGCGGCCGAGACACTGACCAACACGGGCCTGGTGGTTTTGGCAGGTGAGATCACCACGGGCGCCAACGTCGACTACATCCAGGTCGCACGCGACACCATCAAGCGCATCGGCTACGACAACACCGACTACGGCATCGATTACAAGGGCTGCGCCGTGCTCGTGGCCTACGACAAGCAGAGCCAGGACATCGCCCAGGGCGTGGACAAGGCCAGCGATGACGAGCTCAACACCGGCGCCGGCGACCAGGGCCTGATGTTCGGCTACGCCTGCGACGAGACACCCGAGCTGATGCCCGCGCCCATCTACTACGCGCACCGCCTCGTCGAGCGCCAGGCCCAGCTGCGCAAGGACGGCCGCCTGCCCTTCCTGCGCCCCGACGCCAAGAGCCAGGTGACCATGCGCTACGTGGACGGCAAGCCCCACAGCATCGACACCGTGGTGCTGTCCACCCAGCACAGCCCAGACCAGTCGGAATCGGCCACCAGGATGAAGTCCAGCTTCACCGAAGCCATCATCGAGGAAATCATCAAGCCCGTGCTGCCCTCCGAGTGGCTGCAGGACACCAAGTACCTGATCAACCCCACGGGCCGCTTCGTCGTGGGCGGCCCCCAGGGTGACTGCGGCCTGACCGGCCGCAAGATCATCGTCGACACCTACGGCGGTGCCTGCCCCCACGGCGGCGGCGCCTTCAGCGGCAAGGACCCAACCAAGGTGGACCGCAGCGCCGCCTACGCCGCGCGCTACGTGGCCAAGAACATCGTGGCCGCCGGCCTGGCGCGCCAGTGCCAGATCCAGGTGGCCTACGCCATCGGCGTGGCACGCCCGATGAACATCACGGTCTACACCGAAGGCACGGGCGTCATCCCCGACGCCCAGATTGCCAAGCTGGTGGCCGCACATTTCGACCTGCGTCCCAAGGGCATCATCCAGATGCTGGACCTGCTGCGCCCGATCTACAGCAAGACCGCCGCCTACGGCCACTTCGGCCGCGAAGAGCCCGAGTTCACCTGGGAGCGGACGGACAAGGCAGCGGCGCTGCGTGCTGCGGCTGGCCTGTAGGCAAAATGCCAGGGGCGTTCACGCGCCCATCTAACGAACGGCCTCCGGCCCCATGTTGCGCTATGCCGCAGCGTGGGGCTTTTTTCATTACAGCCTTCTCACAACACTCACGCCAAACTGGCGCAGCAGGCAAAGCAACTGGCTCTATCGGCCGATAAACTGAATCCACCTCTCCCCCAGAGAGGCCATTTGCAAGGCGACCTCAAGCTCTGCCACATCCAAGACAAGGCAAAAAGCGATGTCTGCCTCCTACAAAGCGATTTACTGCTTCAGTGCCCTTCTTTTGCTGGCCATATTGGGGGTGTATCTGCCCGGCCTGAACAACGGGCTGCTGTTCGACGATATGCGCCTGACGGATGGAACGATTTTCGGCAACTACGGCAGCCTGCTGGACTTCAAGCAGCGCACGCTGTCGTATGGCAGCTTCGTCTGGATCGAACAGATTTTCGGAGACGGCTGGTGGAAGCAGCGCGTCTTCAATATCGCCTTGCATCTCGCGACCGTGGCGGCGCTCTATGCCTTGTTCAAGGCACTGCTGACACAGACGCGCTTTCCGCACGACATCGAGGAGCAACCCCACTTCCACGCGTCGCGCGATGCAGCCCTGCAACTGGGCCTGGTCCTTTTCGCGCTCAACCCCGTCGCGGTCTACGCCGTTGGATACCTGGTGCAGCGATCCATCGTCATGGCAACGCTCTTTGCCGTTCTGGCATGCTGGGCCTTTGTGCGCGGGCTTCAGAGCGGGCGAGCCCTCTGGCATATCGCGGCATTGATCTGCTATGTGCTTGCCGTACTGTCCAAGGAGCATGCCTTTCTGACGGTCGCCATGGTGGTGCCGCTCTATATCTTTGTGCGGCGCCCCGGCCTGAAGGCTGCCATGGTCATTGTGGGAATGGCCTTGCTGCTGCTGGCCGTTGCCTCGGCGGCAGTCTTTCATTTCTTCGGCAGTCTGGTGGGCCAGATTTTCGATGAGCAATCCCAGGGCTATGCAAGGCAATTGGAAGCCCTTGAGCCTGGCATCACCTCTTGGATCTATCCCCTGAGCATCCTCAACGAGGCAGCCCTTTTCTTTGCCTATGGTTTCCTGTGGATCGTTCCCTATGTGGGCTGGATGTCCATCGATCTCAGACCGGCATTCCCTCTCAGCTACGGATCAATCTGGCATCTAGCCGGCGCGCTCGGTTACCTGGCCTTGCTGGCCTGCTCGCTCTGGGCCTTGCTCAAGCGCCCCGGTGTGATCGGCCTGGTCGCGCTCTGCCTCCTGTTTCCCCTGCTCTGGTATGCGACCGAATTCGCCACGGTCTGGCTGCAGGACCCCTTCGTGCTGTATCGCAGCTACCTGTGGGCTGTGGCCATCCCGGGATTGGTGGCCATTGCGCTGACGGGGGTCAAGCCACGCACCCTCTACATCGTCGGCATCGTCATCGGCATGGTGTTCGGGGCCCTCGCTTTCGAACGCGTGCTCTCTCTTCAGGATGTAGGCACATCCTGGGCCGATGCCGCTGAAAAAATCGACAAAAAAGCCCCCGCCAATGCCGTGGGACGTGGCCGTGCCTTCCTGAACGTAGGAACAGCACACGCAGACAAGGGCATGCTCGACCAGGCGCTGCAAGACTTCTCCACGGCCAACGCACTTGGAGACTTGGGCGGTAATGCGCTGTTCAATATGGGTGCCGTTCTGTCCCAGCAAAAGAAATTCCCCGAAGCCCTCAATGCCTTTGCCGCAGCCCAGGCCAAAGGCTTCAATGGCCAAGCCCTGTACTACCAGAAAGCCGAAGCGTTGATGGCCACAGGCCAGTTGCGCGCAGCATTCGAGGAATACTCGCGCGCCCTGGGCGAGCCCACTGAAGACAGTGCCAACGCCGAGCAAATGGAGCAGACCCTGCGCCTGAAACGCGCAGAGGCGGCCATAGGTGCGCAGCAATACAAAGTTGCAGCTGACGACTTCCGAACTCTGCTGCAGACCTCGCCAAACGCTCCCCGCCTGATCGTCGGATTGGGGCTGGCCCTTGTAGGCCAGGGCGAAAGCGCTCAAGCCAAGGAACTGCTGGACCCGCTGGTTGCCCGCAGCCCCAGCGCGCCCGCTTTCTACGGGCGTGCAATGGCCTATCACGGCCTGGGCAACCTGCCGGAAGCACTGAAGAGTCTGGACCAGGCCATACGCCTGGAGCCGCAGAATCCGCAGTATCTGCAGGTCCGCAATCAGCTGAGCCCGGCTACCGCAAAGCCTCAGACGACGAAGTAGGCGCTGTCCGCCATGACCCTGCGCATACTTCACGTCGGTAAATTCTTCCCTCCCTACCGGGGCGGCATGGAAGTCTTTCTGGCCGACCTGATACACGAGCAACGACGCCAGGGTGTCGATGCCCATGCCCTGGTCCATGGTGATCCGGAGCCGGATGATCCCGCCTGGCTGGAACGCGTACCCGTTCAATTCAATCTGGTCTATGCCCCCATGGCCATGGGATTCCGGCGCGCACTGGGCCGCGCCATCGAACGCATTCAGCCCGACGTACTGCACCTGCATCTGCCCAACAACTCGGCGCTTTGGGCGCTCACCTTGCCCATCGCCCGGCGCGTGCCCTGGGTCATCCACTGGCACTCCGATGTGGTGGTGTCCAACATCAAGTGGTCCGTGGCATTGGCCTACATGCTGTACCGGCCGTTCGAGCAGGCCTTGCTGGAACGCGCCCAACAGGTATTCGCAACGTCGCCGCCCTATCTTGAGGCCAGCAATGCCCTGCGTACCTGGCGCAGCAAATGCGAGATCGTTCCGCTGGGCCTGAACCTCGAAACCATTCCTGCACCAGCACCGCTGCAGCACGGCCAAGGCTGGCGCCCCGACACCCGGCTGCGCCTGTTGTCCATCGGTCGGTTGACCTACTACAAAGGCTTCGAAACCTTGATCCGAGCTGTCTCGGCCATGCCTGGCGTGGAGTTGCTGATTGCGGGAGAAGGCGAGCTGCGTGCATCCCTTGAAGAGTTGATACGCCAATGCACTCCTGAGGGCAGACAGGCCAGTGTGCGACTGGTGGGCGCGGTGTCGGACGAGGAAAAACATGCCTTGTTTGCAGGGTGCGACATCTTCTGCCTTGCCTCACGCGAACGCACGGAAGCTTTCGGCATCGTATTGCTGGAGGCCATGCTGCACGGCAAGCCCTGCCTGGTCACCGACCTTCCCGGTTCGGGCATGCCCTGGGTGGTCGCCCACTCGCACGCTGGCCTGCATGTACCGTTTGAAGACATTGATGCCTGGCGCAGCAGCATTGCTCGCCTGCAGCACGACACGTCCCTCAGGCAACGGCTGGGCCAATCGGGTCACAAGGCCTTGCATCGGTTTTTCAGCATTGGCCCCTGTGAACGCAGCGTGGCGCGCCACTACCGCAGCCTGGCTCCCGACACCCGCCCGGCAAGAGCACGCCAGGACTTGCTGATTGTCATTTCCACGCGCAACAACGAAGCCGAGATTGCGCACCTCATACGCCGTGTGCATGCATTGGTCGAGGCCAGCGTGCTCGTCGTGGACAACAGAAGCACGGATGCCACCTGCCATGAAGCCGAGCAATGGGGCGCAAGGGTACTGCGCCCCTTGCTGGCTATGACCAATTGGGGCAGCCTGCAGACCGGCCTGCGCTACGCGCAGACCCATGGGTTCCAGACCGTCGTCACCATCGACGCTGAGGGTCGCTATGAGGTGGAAGAGCTGCCCACGCTGCTGGCACAACGGCAGCAGGCGGACATGGTCATAGCCTACTTCGCCGAGCGCAACAGTCTGGTGCGCCGCATCGCGTGGCAATGGTTTCGCTGGTTGACGGGTTTTGGCCTGCGCGATTTTGTGTCCGGGTTCCGGTTGTACAACCGTCCAGCATTGGAGGTCGCAGCCTCTACGGAGGCCACCATGCTTGACTATCAAGACGTCGGCACGCTGCTGCTTATGCGCAGACAGGGACTACAGGTTGCAGAGGTCGCTCTGCCACTACATACTGCGAAATTCAATCGATCAAAAATCTTCAGATCATGGGGCAATGCAGTGAGATATGTAGCTGTATCTTCATTACTGAGTATTGCACATGGCAGGGATACGTGAAATCCACTTCATCCCTCCCGCTGATTTATTGAACCAATTGAGCCACCTTGGCATAGATTTCTATTGTTCGCTCAGAGCATTGAGCCCAAGACATTTGACCAGATCGCGCCAACCCTAAGGTTCGCGCCTGCCTTTGCCAGTGTTCATCAGTCAGGCAGGCCTGAAGGCCAAATAACATTTCTTCCAGATTCAAGGGATTCACCAGTCTAGCGGCACCTCCGGCAATCTCTGGCATGCAGGAAACGTTGGATGTGAGCACTGGGGTGCCACTCGCCATTGCCTCCACAATAGGTAATCCAAAACCCTCATAAAGTGATGGATAGACCATCAATCGCGCCCCAGCATACAATGCCGGAAGCCAACTTTGGTCAACATAAGATATGTATTGCAACCAACCCTGGGCCCGTGCTTTTGCAAGGCACAAGTGAATCGCACTAGAGTTCCAGCCACTGCCCCCCGCAATCACCAAAGGCCAATTGTGCCGCACCTCTTTGGGTAGCATTCCATACGCCTCAACAAGGCGTTGGATATTTTTCCGTGGCTCTATGGTACCGACAAATAGGCTATACCTCCCAGACTTAAGCCCCAACGCATTCAGTACAGAGTCTAGCATCTCTGATGTATAAGGTCGAAAATCACTACCCGCCGCCAAATGTATAGCGGTCACTTGTTCTGGTGACATCAGTCCATGCGCCAGCACTTCCTGGCGAACAGTCTCGGATACCGTAATTACATGATCTGTCCTCGCCAAACTTTCACCCAAAGCAATATTCATATATTCAACACGAGCCTGGGGATGAAAATTCGGATAAAGGATATGAGATAGATCGTGTATCGTGCTTACAGTCCTACCACTGAAATTCGGAACAATATAATTAGGCGAATGATATACACACCCCTCATTTCCACGCAGCCGCCATCCAAAAAGGGCAGGAGTGATCCTTTTGTGTAAACGAACAGCCAATCTACTTCCCGCAACCCTATCCCGCAGCGCCGCTTTGGTCTTAATCAAGGACAATTTCAAAGGGGCGAGGGTTTCTAAAGCGGCCATGGGATCATCAACCCACCGCCCGGAAGAAAAATACCGTAATCTATCAATACCCTCATGACAACTCAGCCGCTTCGCCAGCTCATAGGTATATCGCCCTATACCAGTCAGTGGTGGGCGAAGCGCATCAGTAGCAAAAATTACATCAAGTCCCATAAGAGCATTATCTGACGCCAGAATATATTAAAAATCCATTACCCCATCAGAGCAATCAGTGTCAATGCAATATTTCTTTCAATAGTTCCTCACAGGTGCGAGCTCGATGACTCCAAGAATGAGCCTTAATAACATCTTCTTTTCGCCCATCAGTCAGTTGCTCTGGATTATCCGTCCATTGCCTATACATATCTCTTAGCACAGCCTCAATTTGGCTGCTGCAATTTTTCACAACAATCCCTGAACCTGTCTCTTCCAAAAGTTCGACACCAGGGTCAAAATCTTCAGCAGTCTTTATGTGTAGTATGGCCTTCTCAGCACCCAGATATTCATATATTTTTCCTGGAATCTGGTAGCTTTGGACATTTCCAATATTCACTAGTACATCTGCCTGTCTTTGCAACTCAAGACACTCAAAATGACTTTTTTTCCCGACAAATTCAACACCGGAAATCCTTTGAAACATGGGCTCAAATTCAGAATTATCCCCAGCAATTAAAAAAGATATTGCCAGATCCTGTAATCCAAAAAGCGCCTTTGCCAACTCTATCGGATTCCTGAAATCTCTGTAGAAATTTCCTGTAAACACCAGAAGAAAGCGTTGTTCATCCTCTTTAGTTTTCCGACCTACTCGCCTATACGAAAAACCCTGAGGCAATACCGATATTTTTCTCTCGACACTGGCACCATGACGACTTATCAACAAGTCCAACACACTGCCAGCCGTAACCCAGATGGAAGAGGCTGAGTGAATAACCTTTCGCTCCACTTTCAGATCAATTCCTCGCCTCCATTTTGGCGAGTATGGGGTTAGCAATGGATCACCCATGTCAATAACCCAAGGAATCCCCAATTTACGGGCATAATTTCCAACAAAAATATCAACACCCGGCTCATGTGAGCTTATTACGGCATCGAATTTCTCATCCCTCAACAACTTCTTTATCTTTCGAAGTGCGAAAGGATACCATTCAGACCTCACATCCGGATAAAAAATAGCATTCAAAATCGATCGGACTATTCGATAAACCTGAAATAGCCGAGATGGCTTTGATTCATTTCGGCCATTCCCAGCTTTACTATTTCTCCAGACATTTCCTGCCAATCTCTGGCTAAATCCGATAAAAGGCCCTGGCCAGACTCGATGGATAGTAATACGCGCATCCATATCCATGGGAAACGCGTTTTCTGTCGAAATATCTGGACATACGACATGGATGTCTACACCAATATCGACTAGCTCATTAGACAAATAAAACCAGCGCAATGCCTGGGCAGCCAATATTGGAGGAAACTCATATGCAATAAGCAATACTTTCACTAAGCTTGCTCTCTCAGAACGGCAACTATTCTTGCAGCGGCCTTTCCATCCCCGTATGGAGAAACACCTCGCGCCATTTTCTTGTATTCCGTTTCATCATCCAGCAAGCGCTGTACTCTTTGAACAATATATTCACTATCCGATCCCACCAATTCCACAACTCCTTCAGCAACGGCTTCTGGGCGTTCTGTTTCCTCACGCAATACAAGTACAGGCTTGCCAAGTGCAGGAGCCTCTTCCTGAACACCTCCGGAATCGGTCAAGATCAGCACTGACCTCTTCATTGCCGCAACAAAAGGTGCGTAGTCCAATGGCTCGCAAAGAAGGAAGTTGGGTTCTTGACCCAAAAACTCGTAAGCAATATCTTTTACGTTTGGATTTGGATGAACAGGAAAAAGGAATTGAACCTCAGGATTTCTTCGAGCCAATATCTTCAAGGCACGACAAATACCCCTAAATGGTTCACCAAAATTTTCTCTGCGATGCGAAGTAACAAGCACAACACGTTTCTCAGGATCTACAGGTAAACCCATCTCCAATTTCTTTTCAGCGGTCTCCAACAGTGCATCGATGACCGTATTGCCTGTCACGATAATATCGTTATACGCGATCCCGTCCCTAAGAAGATTCCGTCTTGATTCTTCTGTTGGAGCGAAATGCCAGCGGGCAAGTTTTCCAGCAATTATACGATTTGCTTCTTCTGGGAAGGGGCTCCGAATATCCCATGTACGCAGACCGGCCTCAACATGTCCAATTGAAATTCCATGATAAAAACAAGCCAGGGAAACAGTCATTACCGTAGTAGTATCCCCTTGGACCAGTACGACGTCGGGCTTCTCTTCTTTTAGCACTACATCCAACTCCAAAAGCAAACGCCCCGTGAGTTCTGTTAGCGCTTGATTTGGCCGCATAATATTCAAATCAATATCAGGCTTCACCCCGAAAAAATCCAATACCTGATCTAGCATCTGGCGGTGCTGTGCCGTAGCCAATACGCGGACCCGTGCCCACGGCTCTTTTTTAAGAGCAATGATAACTGGGGCCATCTTAATAGCTTCCGGACGAGTTCCTACGACACAAAGAATATTCTTTTTTGACGCATTAATATTAGACAATCTCACTCGATGTAATCAATAAAAAAATCGCTTCGATGCTTCCACTTCTCTCTGAAATAGTCAGCATTTCTTTTAAAGAGATTTGCATAAAAATCAGAGCTAGCACTGGCATTGGTAGTTTGATGGGGTTGATGACGAATGCCCGTCAGGTCGCGATAACAAATATCCAGACCCAGTTGCTTTATTTGGAGTGAAATGTCTGTATCTTCAAAGCAAGTTGGGTCGTAAGCGGTATCAAACCCTTGGGTAGATCTAATCACAGCCGTTCGCGTAAAAAATCCTCCAGTACCCAAATATGCAACATCTGATCGATAGCCTTCACGAATAGCCTTCTCATTCATGGCACGATTCGGGCAGTAGTCCGTGATCATGCCACCAAAATCCGTTCGACTAGCATCAAACCAACCTGCAGCCCATCCAACAGCACCAATATTGGCGTCACGATTCAGAATAGAGAGCGCCTCTTCAAAGCAGCTTGACGACGTAAACCACTGATCAGAATCAAAGAAGGAAATATACTTTCCGCTCGCAGCCGCGACTCCTAAATTACGTCCGGATGCACAACCATTCACTGGGTTCGGAATGACTCGTATCGAGGGGAATTTTTCTCGAACAAATTCAGCTCCATTGTCAGTACTGCAGTTGTCTACAACAATCAATTCTTTGATATATGCAGAGCAATGGTATAGCAAAGAAGTTAGTGTCCGTTCGATGATTTTTCGATTGTTATGTATAAGAATGACAACGCTAACTGAATGCCGAAATTTTGTAACTTCCGGCTTTGCAGTGATGGCATCAAGCCGAGAAAACCATGAATTCTCCCAAACAAACCGATCCCCATGCTCCTTGAACACACATTCATCCAGATGCATGACTTTAGCGCAAGCCAGGGCAAAATCTTCTGGATTTTTCTCAATCATCAATCCAGGGTATCCATTTATTTCCGGTAAATCAGTGGAAATAACAGGCTTACCCGCAAACAAATACTCAAAGACTTTAATAGGAGATACAGCATCAGAGATCTTCCCCGGAGTAAATGGAAGCAAGCAGAAATCCGAGTACGCCAAATATGCAGGCAAATCCTCAATGCGCTTAGAACCCAAAAGGTAAATGTTTTCTGGAAGATTCTCTCTTTGTGGACGATCACCGATCAGCACAAAGTTGATACTGGGGTTTTTGCGCGCCGCTTCTTCAAGGAAATCCCAAGCAAACCACTCACCATAAAGCGATCCAAAATATAGTCCTACACCTCCATTTCTAGGAAGATCATCAGGGCATGCATAATTTTTATACCGGTCGAAAATATATTCATTCGCAGCGTTGGGCAGATACAAGGCATCGCCACGACCCAGATTATTGAGGCGATAAACCAAGAGCTTTGCAGTACCAACCACAATTTGAGATTTATTTACAAAATCGCAGTAAACATCCCGATTAAACCAATCACCGCCAAGACTTGTCTCCCAATCATCTATTAATTCAAATACGGTGCGCATACCGCAGATGTTGAATGTATTAAGATATTCCAAAGCAGCATAGTGAGGCAACTCCACCAAAAGAGTTGCATTACTGGAAATATTTTTAAGCAATGCATCTGGAGAAATGTCTTCTATGTGCACATGATTCAATCCATAAAGAGAAATATCGGATTCAACATAGGCATTGAATTCAAAGTCAAACTTCTTATAGATATATATATAGGTGACTCGGCGCCCAGTTTTCAAAGCACAGCGAGCCAGTTGTGCTGAACGCTGCCCGCCACCGATATCATCAAAAGGCACCCCAGCAATGATAACCAAATCATCCTCTAAAAGGGCTTGATCTGCTATATAACACCCCTTGTGGTTCTGCTTTGGATACCTTGAAAGAACTGACGTGGATGCCGTTGCGAACGATATCTGCTGCTGTTGATCAATAGGGTGCGCTGTTGGATTGATCTTATGCAAGATATTGCGCCTGATATCCGGAGGTAACTTGAGAAGAAATGGCGTCCCTAGTTTGCTAATATTTGAATAAATCGCTCGTAATGGCCGGGTAATACGCCAAGAAGCAGATGTCCTGAAATTTCGGAGTTCCTTTTGCAGTTTCTCAATTTCGGCATCACATGAAACAAGACACTTTTGCAATTCATCATTGGCTTGGCGCATCGCTTGATGCGTCTCCTCTGCAGCTAAGGCTGTGGAATTTATCTCTATTTCATGATTCGCAACTATTTTTTGATATTTCTCAGATTGATCTAAGTGTTCAACGATGGATTTTTCAAGTATTTCGATAGTAGCTTGTGCACTTTTACTGGTATGGGTCGCATTCATTAACCGCCTCTCAAGTTCAGCTTGTGCTTCTTGACTGATGTGGATGACATCAGCCAATCGCCTTTCAGCTTCGGCCTGTGCGCGTTGGCTACTTTCTTCAAGATTTTTTAAACGCTGCTTCAGTTCAGCAATTTCTTCGTAATGGCGGTATATTTCATCGTTTGGATTATTTACATTATTCTTATCTATAAAAACATCATGTAGCGTCAGCTTCTGCTCGGCAATCCATTGGTCTTGCCCGTAAATTAATAGTATTTGTTCCCCTGCCCAAAATTGATGAGGACCAGAAACCTTACTCCACACCAGCGAGAAATCGTTAGGCAGCTTATTTGGGATATTTTTCGCAAGAAAAGTGAACTCATGCTCTTCAATCCTATGGACCTCCTGGTAAGGAAGTAACAGCACCACAGCTTTTCTGGCTCTCTCAGTTAGACGCCGCAATACATCATAGGGATCCGAGAAATGCTCCAGCGTATTCGATGAAAAAACGATATCGTAAGTTTCGAAAGAGTCTTGGTTCGAGCTGAGCCAGTTCTCGCATTTAAAATTGATGGAAGGATATCTCTTGCATGCCTGTTCTATCGCGATAGCAGAAAAATCCACTCCGCAGATATTTGCCACCGGCATATGGCTCGCCCATACATCAGTACCATCTCCTTGTGCACACCCCCAATCTACAAATGTCATAGCATCTCGGTGCAAGGCAAGAAAAATCCATTCCGGTATTTTTTTTACAGCAAGCCAAGAAAACTCTCTTGATTGGGCAGGACCGCTCATTTGTTCCCAGTCAGTGGAAAAACGTATATCCCAATAAGGTTGAGAATTTATTTTCTCATCTGTAGTCATGGTGCTAGCTGGATGGACGATTGTGTAACAGATGGCTGAAATACCCCAAATAGGCGCCGATCCGATTCGGAGGCAAAGTACTGCACTCCCTCTATATATTCATAGTAGTGAATATCTTTGTTTTCCCTATCTTCCACGGCCACAACCAAGAGATACTTTCCCGCGGTAAGGTGATTGATAAAATCAAAAGATACCCTAAAGCTTTCTCCTGTTGAGAAATCAAGCTTGGTGAAATCATGCGTGGTAGACACGATCAAGTCTGTTCCTTTCAGATCCTTGATCGAAAATGCCAAGCTGATATTATTTTTAGGCAAATGAGAAGGTAGCGCTATTTCTATAACAACCTTGAGTGACTCGCCCCAGGTATAAACATTCTTTCTTACTTGACTGGCACCTAGAAGTTCTGCGTATTTCACAATACCGACCTCGGAACCCCAATGGTTGATGGGCTTTAGACACTCATCTTTATTGAACCCTGGAAGGTCTATCTGATTTGATAATTTAGCCATGCCTGCAGAAACACCTTCATCCTGCATTTTTTTTTGTTCTTCAGTCACATCATCGCGAAACATGTAGGCCATATACTGGCCAGTAACTGAAAAAACATCACCTTCATCTATCAGCTTACCCTGGTTGATCCAAATAGCTCGCTGGCACAGGTTTCGAACAGAGCCAACATCGTGGCTGACAAACAAGATGGAAGCGCCTTGCTCTTGTATATCTTTGATGCGACGAATGCATTTAGCAATGAAGCGGGCATCGCCCACAGCCAACGCCTCGTCGACAATCAAGATTTCAGGATCCACATGGATAGCAACGGCAAAGGCCAAGCGTGCGTACATGCCACTGGAGTAGGTTTTGACTGGTTGCTCAAGGAAATCCCCTAGTTCCGAGAATTCCAGAACATCTTGCATTCGCGACTCCATGGCCTCACGAGGGATTCCCAGAATTGCCGCATTCAAATATGCATTCTCGCGCCCAGTAAACTCCGGGTTAAATCCGGCACCCAGTTCCAACAGCGCAGCAATTCGGCCATTTACTTTAATGCGGCCACTGGTTGGTTTTAATGTGCCGCAAATCAGTTGCAACAAGGTAGATTTTCCACTGCCATTCTGACCAATAATACCAACCGTTTCACCTTTGCCAATTTTAAAAGAAACATCTTTCAGAGCCCAAAACTCACGATAATGTTTTTTGGCAGGACATAGGCTAATAGCCTCCATTCCTAATGCGGCATATTGCTTCAACCGATCAACTGGTTTCTTATAGATCTCGTAGCACTTGCTGACATTTTCAATTTCGATGATGGATTCAAAGGACATCAGAGAATCCTCCCTTGGTTTTCTGAAACCAAGCAAATCCCAACCAAAACAAGAATGCTGACACCAAAGTTTGCTGAATCCATGTCACCCATTTAATGGATTTACCCCACAGCATCACGTCACGAGCAGTTTCTATTGAGAACGTCAGCGGATTTATTTCTAGTAATTTCCTATACTCAGCGGGAATTGAAGCAGTCGAATAAAAAACAGGAGATAGGAACATTAATACAGTAACCATGACGACAACAAACTGCGGCGTGTCTCGGATATAGACCCCTAGTGATGCAAGCGTCCACGAGACCCCTAAAGTGAGAAATATCAATGGCAAAAGAGCAATGGGCAACAGCAAAATACTTGCGTGCGGAACTCCCAAGAAAAGCACATAAAATATCAGCCAAACCAAAGTGCTCACCAAAAATTGAAAAAATGCCGAGACCAAAGCAATATATGGCAATATCTCAATTGGAAAAATTATCTTCTTTACGTAATTTATATTTCCAACAATAAGCACTGGTGCACGACTGATCACTTCCGAGAATAAACCAAATATTATCAACCCAGCAAACAGCACCAATGCAAACTCTGTTTTTGTACCATTACCGCCTGGCCATTTAGATTGAAATACCATGCCAAATACAAAGGTGTAGACAGCCAGCATCAATAGTGGATTCAGAAAAGACCAAAGCAAGCCTGCAATCGACCCTTTGTAACGACCAACCACCTCCCTCTTAGCCAGATCCACAATAAGCGCTCGATTATTTAATAGTATTTTTATGGGGGCTAGCATATCGATATTTTCTGTACGCATATATTGCCAAGTCAATTTTCTATTGCCAGGCTAATATTCGCTTTGAATACGAACAATATCGTCTTCGTCCAAATAGGCGCCCGATTGTACTTCGATGATTTCAAGCGGTAGTTTCCCTGGATTTGCTAGAAGGTGAACCTTGCCAAGAGGGATGAAGGTAGACTCGTTTTCTCCCAACAAGAAAGTCTTGTCTCCATTGGTCACTTCGGCAGTCCCCTTCACTACGATCCAATGCTCAGCCCGGTGATAGTGCATCTGAAGACTGAGCCTGGCTCCTGGGTTGACAACGATGCGCTTGACTTGAAAACGCTCACCGCGGTCTATGCTGCCGTACCAACCCCAAGGACGATGCACCTTACGCCGCGAGGTGCCGAGCTGACGCTTCTGGGCCTTCAATTCTGTGGCGATCTTTTTCACATCCTGACTCCTGCGCTTGTCAGCCACTAGGATGGCATCTGGAGTCTCTACAACGATAAGGTTGTCCACTCCAACGGTAGTCACGAGGCAGCTCTCCGAGAAGAGAAGGCTGTCATGAGTATCAATGGCCAGCGTGTGGCCTACATGGGCATTGCCGCACGCATCACGAGGCAACGCGTCCCATAAAGAGTCCCAGGCCCCCAGGTCGGACCAGCCCGCATCCATCGGAACCACCGAAGCAAGAATCCCCAGAGCTTTGTTGCCTGGTAGATGTTCCATTACTGCGTAGTCGATCGATTTGGAAGGGCAACTGGCGAAGAGCTCGCCATGGGGACGGATAAAGTCCATATCTTGGCTGCTCTGGATTAACGAGGCTTGGCAAGCATGCAGCATCTGCGGCTGCAGCTCTGCGACAGCCTTGAGCCATTGGTCTGCCCGCACCATGAAAAGGCCGCTGTTCCAAAGATAGTCGCCGCTTCGCAGATAATTTTCGGCCAATTCACGGCTGGGCTTTTCAGTAAAGCTGCGTATCGCGAACGCGCCGCAATCGACGGCTTCTGCTTTCTGTATATAGCCATACCCAGTCTCTGGACGGCTGGGTGTAATGCCAAACGTGACCATGGCGCCATCCTTGGCAAGTTGCCAAGCCACAGCCACGGCCTTGTGAAAGTCCGATAGCCTGGCAATGACGTGATCTACAGGCATGGCCAGCATGACGGTTTCAGGCTCTGCGACCAGTGCCGCCAGGGTCAAGGCCGGGGCAGTGTTTCGACCAACGGGCTCCAACACCAGCTTGGAGCCTTCTATTCCGGCCTCCTGCAGCTGTTGCGCCGCCAAAAAGCGGTGCTCGTTATTGCATATCACGACGGGAGCAGCCTTCGGGATATGTTCGGCCATGCCATCCAAGCGCCTGGCAGTTTTCTGCAACATGGAGATTCCGTCCCCGTGGAGCGCCAGATATTGCTTTGGGTGGCTCTCACGGGACAGTGGCCACAGGCGGGTTCCAGATCCGCCACAAAAGATGACGGGAAGCAAGGGTGTGCTCATGACGGGGTCTTGTTGGAAAGAGGCTGGTGCAAATCCTCAGCATCAGCCTCCACCATCGCCAACCGCTGATTCAACCGCCGCACATCGCGCTCAATGCGGGTGTTGACCATGTCGGCATGCAGGGCCTTGATGAGCAGGACGATGCTGACCAGCAGCAGCAGCATGGCTGGTGGATAGCTGATGCCCAGCACCGCTGCCAGGCGGTTGATCATCCCGGGCCAGACGCCCAGCACGACGGCAGCCACGGCAACGACCACCCAGAGCAGCCCGTGCATGAGGTAGAGATGGTCGCGCCGGATCAGGTACAGAATCAGCGCAGCCAAACCCATACCCATAAAAGTTGTTGTTACCTGAAGGGATGCCATATTGATAATCAAGAGCCACCGAATGAGTCTGTTCGGTTGAAGCAGGGCACGCCTGAAAGCAGCGCAGTGGCGGTCTGAGACAAGCCAAACCATTCGCGAAATACGTGAAACCTCCTATTGCAGCTCTCTGCATCATGTTCGGAACAAACGGGCCCTGCTTGCCCCGCCTTGCCCCATGACAGGGAATCGCGGCATTCCTTCGCCAAAAAACCAGACATCCAGGATCACAGCCTTGAATGCAGACGGGGTTCTGGCAGCACTACACTGAAGCACTCACCTGATACATGTCCGCGCTGTTGCTTTCGTGCACTCACCCATGCCATCTGCCACCACCCAGCTCCTGGTCATAGACCCCCAGAACGACTTCTGCGATCTGCCTGAGGACTGGTGTCCTGGCGGGCAACGTCCCAGCCTGCCCGTGGCGGGCGCCCATGCCGACATGCAGCGGCTTGCCGGTTGGATACGGCGCGACGGGGCGAGAATTGACGCCATCACGGTGACGCTGGACTCGCACCAGCGCTACGACATCGCCCATCCGGCTTTCTGGCAACAGGGTGACGGCGGCGATGTGGCACCGTTCACCGCGATCACGGCGGCGCAGGTGCGGGCGGGGGTGTTCCGGCCGCGCAACGCCGGGGCGCTGGAGCGCTGCCTGGCCTATCTGGATGCGCTGGAGGCCCACAGCCGCTACACGCTGATGGTCTGGCCCGTGCACTGCGAGGTGGGCAGTTGGGGCCACGGTATCCATGCCGATGTGCTGGCGGCCTGCGGCGACTGGCAGCAGCAGCGCCAGCGCGCCGTGTACAACGTTTTCAAGGGGCTCAATCCCTGGACCGAGCACTACAGCGCGCTGCAGGCCGAGGTGCCGGACCCTGCCGACCCGGCGACCCTGCTGAACACCGGCTTGCTGGAGCGGCTGGGCCAGGCAGACATATTGGTGGTCGCGGGCGAGGCGAGCAGTCACTGCGTGCGCTCCACGGTCGAGCATCTGGTCGAGCACCTTCCCCATCCTGAACGCATCGTGCTGATGCATGACGCCATGAGCCCGGTGCCGGGCTTCGAGTCTGCGCACCATGATTTCCTGGCAGCCATGCAGGCCCGCGGATTGCGGCTGGCCTCCAGCCAAGAACTCCACCTGTAGGGGCCAGGCCTCCTTCCTGCGCGCAGCCCCCTTTCCTGTTTCCCCAGCATCGCACCATGGCTCCCATCATCACCAGCCTGCTCGACACCGATCTCTACAAATTCACGATGTGGCAGGCCATGCTGCACCGCAATCCCCAGACCGAGGCCGAATACGAATTCGTCTGCCGCACGAAGACGGCCTTCCCGCTGGCCGAGCTGCTGCCCGAGGTGGAGCGCGAGCTGGACGCCCTGTGCGCGCTGCGCTTCACGCCCGAAGACCTGGCCTACCTGGGCGGGCTGCGCTTCATGAAGAGCGACTTCATCGACTTTCTGCGCATCTTCCAGTTCCAGCGCGCCTTCATCCGTGCCTGGGCCGATGGCGACACCCTGCACATCGAGGCCAAGGGCCCCCAGGTCCATGTGATGGGCTTCGAGATCTATGTGCTGGCCATCGTCAACGAGCTGTATTTCCGGCGTTTCGACGCCGAGGCGGCGCTGGCCGAAGGCCGAAGGCGCCTGGCCGGCAAGATCGAGCGCCTGCGCCACCTGGCCTGCGAGGCCAGGCTGCGCAATCCCTTCGAGCTGTTCGACTTCGGCGTGCGCCGGCGCTTCTCGGGCGCCTGGCAGCGCGAGGTGGTCCAGGCCTTTGCCACGCAGACGGCGCAGTGGTTCAAGGGAACGTCCAACGTGCTGCTGGCGCGCGACTTCGGCATCGTGCCCATAGGCACCATGGCCCATGAGTACCTGCAGAGCTACCAGGCCCAGGGCGTGCGCCTGCGCGACTTCCAGATCGCCGCGCTGGAGGACTGGGTGCAGGAGTACCGGGGCGACCTGGGCGTGGCCCTGACCGACACCGTGGGCATGGATGCCTTCCTGGCCGATTTCGACATGTATTTCGCCAAGCTCTTCGACGGGCTGCGGCACGACTCGGGCGACCCGTATGCCTGGGGCGAGAAGGCCATCGCCCACTACCAGAAGCTGCGCATAGACCCGCAGGCCAAGCGCCTGGTGTTCTCCGACGGGCTGGACCTGGACACGGCCCTGGCCCTGTACCAGCGCTTTGCCGACCGCATACAGCTGGGCTTCGGCATCGGCACGCGGCTGACCAACGACATGGGGCTGGAGACCATCAACATCGTGATGAAGCTCACCCATGCCAACGGCCAGCCCGTGGCCAAGATCTCGGACTCGCCGGGCAAGACGCTGTGCAACGACGAAACCTATCTGGCCTATCTGCGCCAGGTCTTCGGCCTGGCCCAGCCTGTCGCCGTCTGACACCGCCTGACACCGCCAAGGCTCCATTCATGCTGCGCATCACCATCGCCCAACTCAACCCCACCGTCGGCGACATCGCCGGCAACGTGGCCCGCATGGCCGAGGCCGCTGCCCGCGCCGCGCACGCGCAGGCCGACCTGCTGGTCTTTCCCGAGCTGTCGCTGTGCGGCTACTACCCTGGCGACCTGCTGGACGAGCCCGCCTTTCGCGAGCGCCTGGAGCAAGGCTTGCAGCAGCTGCTGCAGGCCACGCGCCAGTGGCCGCAATTGCACTGGGTCATCGGCGCGCCTACGCGCGCCAGCGGGCCGGGCAAGCCGCTGCACAACAGCCTGCTGGTGCTCAAGGACGGCGCCGTGCGCCTGCGCTACGACAAGCAGCTGCTGCCCACCTACAACATCTTCGACGAGCGCCGCCACTTCGAGCCCGGCCCCGACGCGGCCAAGGTGCTGCGCATAGGCCAGGCCCAGGTGGGCTTTCTGGTGTGCGAGGACGGCTGGAACGACGCCGGTGCCGACTACGCCACCAACCCCTTCGCGCGCATGGCCGACGCCGCGCCCGACCTGGTGGTCAGCATCAACGCCAGCCCCAGCCACCTGGGCAAGCGCGAGCAGCGCCACGAGATCTTCGGCCAGGCGGCCACGCGCCACGGCCTGCCCATCCTCTACGTGAACCAGATCGGCGGCCAGGACCAGATCGTGTTCGACGGCGCCTCGTTCGCGGTGGAGCCCGGGCGCGGCGTGGTCTTCGAGGCCGAGCGCTTTGTCGAAGACCTGCGCACGCTGCAGTTCGACGACGGGCGCTTCCTCGACGCAGCCGGCCAGCCCTGCATGAGCGTGACGGCCGAAGGCCTGCCCACCATGGAGTTCTACCGCCGCCAGATCGTGCTGGGCCTGCGCGACTATGCGCGCCGCTGCGGCTTCACGCGCGCCGTCGTCGGCAGCTCGGGCGGCATCGACAGCGCGCTGACACTGGCCCTGGCGGCCGAGGCCCTGGGCGCGGACAACGTGGTGGCAGTCACCATGCCCTCGCGCTTTTCGTCAAGCGGCTCGGTCGATGACTCGGTGGAACTGTGCCGCAACCTGGGCATCACGCTGCATGAGCACCCGATCCGCGAGCTGGTCGACGGCTATGCGCGCCAGTTCGAGTCCAGCTTCGGCCAGCCGCTGCAGGGCCTGCCGCTGGAGAACTTGCAGGCACGCATCCGCGGCACCACGCTGATGGAGTACTCCAACGCCTTCGGCCACCTGCTGCTGACCACGGGCAACAAGTCCGAGATCTCGGTGGGCTACTGCACGCTGTATGGCGACACCAACGGCGGCCTGGGCCTGCTGGGCGATCTGTACAAGACCGAGGTCTTCGAGCTGTCGCGCCACATCAACCACAGTGCGGGCCGAGAGCTGATTCCCCAGGCCATCATCGACAAGCCGCCCTCGGCCGAGCTGGCGCCCGACCAGAAGGACGAGGACAGCCTGCCGCCCTATGCGGTGCTGGACGAAATCCTCAAATACGCCATCGAGGGCCGGCACCTGTCCACCGCCGAATACGGCACGGCCGAGCGCTTTGTGACCCAGCTGCTGGGCCAGCCCGGCGGGGCCGAGCTGGTTGACCGCGTCAAGCGCATGATCTTCCGCAGCGAGTACAAGCGCCGGCAGGCCCCGCCCATACTGCGCGTGCGCCCGCGCGCCTTCGGTACCGGGCGCCAAATGCCCATTGCCGCCCACTACGAATGAAGCCAGAGTGAAGCCACCGAGCCTGTTTATGCAAGAGACTGCCGCCATGGACGCCCCCACCGAAACCCCGGCCACCAGCGAGCGCGTGCACACCGCCGTGCTGATCGGGCGCTTCCAGCCGCTGCACAACGGCCACATGGCCCTGCTGCGCGCGGCGCTGGGGCGTGCCGAGCAGATCGTCGTCGTGCTGGGCAGCGCCTGGCAGGCGCCCAATCCCAAGAATCCCTTCAGCTGGCAGGAACGCGCGCAGATGCTGCGCGAGGCGCTGCCGCCGGCCGACGCGGCCCGCCTGCACTGCGTGCCCGTGCGCGACTACTACAACGAGCCGCTGTGGGTACAGGCCGTGCAGCAGGCCGTGCAGTCCTGCGTGCCCGAAGGCGCCAGCGTGGCCCTGGTCGGCCATTTCAAGGACGCGACCAGCGGCTACCTTGCGCGCTTTCCGCGCTGGCAGCTGATCAGCCTGCCGCGCCTGGGCCAGTTCGA
The DNA here is from genome assembly GCF_043104845.1 of Delftia sp. WSY_7. NCBI lineage: Bacteria > Pseudomonadati > Pseudomonadota > Betaproteobacteria > Burkholderiales > Comamonadaceae > Delftia > Delftia sp. WSY_7. The sequence goes on from NZ_JBICLB010000005.1 coordinate 379,370, forward strand.
CGCCACGCCGCTGCGCGACATCTACTTCGGCGAATCCGGCGTGGACTTCGAGGCCCTGGCCGCCCAGGTGCCGCCCGCCACCCTGCAGTTCCTGCGGCATTGGGCCACCACGCCCGCCCATGCGCAGATGTGCGAGGAATGGCGCATGCTGGCCCGGTACCGCCAGGCCTGGGCCGCGGCGCCCTACCCGCCCGTCTTCGTGACCGTGGACGCACTGCTGCGCTGCCGTGTGCCGCACGAAGACGCGCAACAGGACCACATCCTGCTGATACGCCGCGCACATGCCCCGGGCCTGGGCCTGTGGGCGCTGCCGGGCGGCTTCCTGGAGCCGCGCGACACGCTGTGGCAGTCCTGCCTGCGCGAGCTGCGCGAGGAGACCTGCTCCACGCTCAGCGAGGCCGACCTGCAGGCCGCCCTGCAGTCCGTGCAGGTCTTCGACCACCCCGACCGCAGCCTGCGCGGGCGCACCATCACCCATGTGCACTATCTGGACCTGGGCGTGCTGCCCTCGCTGCCGCCCGTGCAGGGCGGCGACGATGCGGCACTGGCGCGCTGGGTGGCCGTCTGCGACCTGCCTGCCATGGAAAGTGCGTTCTTCGAGGACCACTTCCAGATCCTGCGCCAGTTCCTGCCCCTTCCGGTGCAACAGCCCCTGGCGGACACGGCCGTGAAAATCGGCTAAAACCGGAGATTGCGGCGCCATCTTGCGCCGCAATACCGTTTTTCCGGGCTCCCCGTGTCCCCCCGCGTTTGAATGACTACCACCCTACAGATCCGACCCGCCACCCCCGATGACGCCGAGCTCATCGTCCGCTTCGTGCGCGAACTCGCCGTCTATGAAAAAGCCGAGCATGAAGTCCTGGCCACGCCAGAGCATGTGAAGCGCACCCTGTTCAGCGACAACCCCGCCGTCTTCGGCCTGATCTGCCTGCATGGCGACCAGCCCGTGGGCTTTGCGGTCTACTTCTTCAATTACTCGACCTGGCAGGGCCGCCACGGCCTGTACCTCGAAGACCTCTACGTCACGCCCGAAGCGCGCGGCCTGGGCGCTGGCACGGCGCTGCTGCGCCGCCTGGCGCAGATCGCCGTCGAGAAGGACTGCGGCCGCTTCGAGTGGAGCGTGCTCGACTGGAACCTGCCCTCCATCGAGTTCTACGACCGCCTGGGCGCCCTGCCCCAGACCGAGTGGATCCGCTACCGCGTGACCGGCGACACCCTGCTGGAGATGGCGCGCGAGCCGGCCTGAGGCCGGCCCCCTTCGTCTGCCTACTCGGGCTCCACGCCCTGGCGCACGGCCTGCTCGACCACCTCGCGCGTCAGCGTGGGCACGAAGGTCTCGATGAAGGCATAGGCATAGCCGCGCAGCCAGGCGCCCTTGCGCAGGCCCAGCCGCGTGGTGTTGACCTCGAACAGGTGGCCGGCGTCCAGCGTGCGCAGGCCCTGGTCGCGCTCGGCATCCAGCGCCACCGAGGCGACGATGCCCACGCCCATGTCCAGCTCCACATAGGTCTTGATCACGTCGGCGTCCATGGCCGTGAGCACCACGTCGGGCTCCAGGCCCTCGCGCGCAAAGGCCTCGTCGATGTGGGCGCGGCCCGTGTAGCCCTGCTCGTAGGTGATGATGGGAAAGCGCGACAGCGCCTCCAGCGTCAGCGCCTGCTGCGACTGCAGCAGCGGGTGGCCCGGCGGCACGACCACGCCGTGCGTCCAGCGGTAGCAGGGCAGCGCCACCAGGCCTTCATAGCCGGCCAGCGCCTCGGTGGCCACGCCGATGTCGGCCTCGCCGCTGCGCAGCATCTGCGCCACCTGCTCGGGCGAGCCCTGGTGCAGGTGCAGGCGCACCTGCGGATAGCGCTGGCGGAAGTCGCGCACCACATGGGGCAGCGCATAGCGAGCCTGGGAGTGGGTGGCGGCAATCGACAGCCGGCCCTGCTCGCTGGCGCTGAAGTCGGCGCCCACGCGGCGCAGGTTGTCGGCCTCCAGCATCAGGCGCTCAACGATGGGCAGCAGCGCCTCGCCGGGCGGCGTCAGTCCGGTCAGCCGCTTGCCTGCGCGGATGAAGATCTCCACGCCCAGCTCTTCCTCCAGTTCGCGGATCTGACGGCTCACGCCGGGCTGGGAGGTGTGCAGCGTGTGGGCCACCTCGGTCAGGCTGTAGCCGCGGCGCACGGTTTCGCGCACATAGCGCAGTTGCTGGAAGTTCATGGGCAAGGCTCCGCCCGGGGCCGGTGCGGCCCGGGCCTGTGGAATGCAAAAGCAGGAAGGAAAGAGAGAGGGGGACGGCGAGAGGCTTCAGGCCGAACAGGCCACGGCCGGCTCATCCGGGGCATCGGCCGCTGCCTCGCGGGGCAGCTCCAGCAGCTCGATCAGATTGCCTGCGGGGTCGCGCGCATAGCAGCGCCGGCCCTCGCTCACGGGCGCCACCTCCAGCGCCAGGCCGCCGTGCACCAGCAACTGCTGGCGCAGCGCATCCACGTCGCTGACCGTCAGCGCCAAGTGCACAAGATTGCCCGCAGCGCGCTCGGTGCCGCCGGACTGCCCCTTGTAGGGCACCAGATCGATGCGCTGCCCGCCGGCCAGAAAGCTCAGGCCCGGACGCCCGGCAACGGTCAAGGCAGACAGGCCCAGCACTTCGCCATAAAAGCGCTCCATGGCCGCCTGGGCGCGCGCCGGGAAGGACAGCTGGACATGGTGGACGCCACAGACGATGGCCACGCCCGGCTTCATGGCAGTGCGGCCGGCAAGAGGGGAAGGCCAGGCGGGGCGTGTGGTGTGGGTCATCGAAGCGTCTCGGAAAAGAATCAGCAGACCGAATGCTGCTGCAGGCCATTGTCGAGACAAGTCGAAAAAACCAAAAATAATAAAAATTCAGTCTGTTATTTCCAAATCATCTCAAGAGATCGAACGCCGGTGGTCGGCACGGCGCGCCAGCCATTCGCCGCCGAACTGCAGCACCGACACCAGGGCCACCAGGATGACGATGACCTCGAACATCACGCGCGTCTCATAGCGCTCGTAGCCGTAGCGGATGGCCAGGTCGCCCAGGCCGCCCGCCCCCACGGCGCCCGCCATGGCCGAGGCATTGACCATGGCGATCACGCTCACGGTCATGCCGCCGATCAGGCCCGGCAGCGCCTCGGGCAGCAGCACCTGGCGCACGATCTGCGGGCGGCGCAGGCCCATGGCGCGCGCCGCCTCCACCAGGCCGCCGTCCACTTCGCCCAGGCTCACCTGGGCGATGCGCGCAAAGAACGGAATCAGGTTGGCCGACAGCGGCACCACCGCCGCCCAGGTGCCCAGCGTGGTGCCCACGATGGCGCGCGTCACCGGCAGCAAGGCCACCAGCAGGATGATGAAGGGAATGGCCCGGCCGATGTTCACCGCCGCCGACAGCCCCCGGTACAGCCGCGGCCTGGCGTAGAGCCCGCCCGGCGCCGTGGTGTGCAGCACGATGGCCAGCGCCAGCCCGGCAACGATGGCGATCAGCGAGGACGCGCCCGCCATCAGCAGGGTTTCCAGAAAGGCCTGCAGGTATTTATCGAGCGGGGGCAGGGACATGGCCAAGCAGTTGCAGTGAATCGGCGCCCAGCGCCTGTTGAAGGGAAGACAGCGCGGCCGGCGAGAGCGGGGAGAGCGACGAGGGCAGATCCTGCACCGGCACGCCCACCAGCAGGCGGCCCTGCGAACGCCCGCGCATGCAGTCCAGCCCGCCCTGCAGCAAGCGGGCACGCGGGCCCAGCACCTGGAGCTGCGCCAGCGGCAGGCCCTGCTGGCTGCCGCCGTCGGCCCATCCGATGGCCAGCACGGCAACGGCCTCCGGGCCATCGGCCTCTGCCACCAGTTCCAGGTCGGCCGCCAAGGCCTGCCGCAGCGGCCGCAGCAGCGCACGCGCAGCCTCCGAGCGCGGCGCCGCAAACAGCTTCCAGACCTCGCCGATCTCCTGCAGCCGGCCCTGGTCCAGCACCAGCACGCGGTCGCAGACCTCGCGGATCACGGCCATGTCGTGCGTGATGAGCACGATGGTCAGCCGCAGCTTGCGGTTGATCTCGCGCAGCAGCTCCAGGATGGACTGCGTGGTCTCGGGGTCCAGGGCCGAGGTGGCCTCGTCGCACAGCAGGATTTCGGGCTCGTGCACCAGCGCGCGCGCAATGCCCACGCGCTGCTTTTGCCCGCCCGAGAGCTGGGCCGGATAGGCGCCGCTCTTGTCCGCCAGCCCCACCAGGGCCAGCAGCTCGTCCACCCGCGCGCGCACGAGCGCGGGCCGCCAGCCCGCGGCCTGCAGCGGCAGGGCCACGTTCTCGTACACCGTGCGCGAGGACAGGAGGTTGAAGTGCTGGAAGATCATGCCGATGCGCCGGCGCAGCGCCACCAGCGCGTCCTCGTCCAGCGTGGCGACATCGGTGCCGTCCACCAGCACGCGGCCGCTGCTGGGCCGCTCCAGCGCATTGATGGTGCGCAGCAGCGTGGATTTGCCGGCGCCGCTGCGGCCGATGATGCCGAACACCTCGGCACGCGCCACCTCGAAGCTCAGCGCCTGCAGCGCGTGCACGGGCTCGCCCGCGCCCCTTCCCGTGCCCCTTCCCGTTCCCGGGTAGTGCTTGCGCACGCCCTCGAAGACGATGTGCGGCCGCTGCAGCGCATCGATTGCATGGGGCTCGCCGGCCGCCGCCTGTTCCACCTTCATTGCCTTACACGCCTCAGAAGGCCGGCAGCACCGAGCCCTGGTACCTGCTCACGATGAACTGGCGCACGGGCTCGGACTGGTAGGCGCGCAGCAGGGCCGCGACCCAGGGTGCAGCGCGGTCGCGCTCGTGCACGGCAATGATGTTCACGTAGGGATTGCGCTCGCGCCTTTCGACGGCAATGCCATCGCGCGTGGCGATCAGCCCGGCCTGGTAGGCAAAGCTGTTGACGATGGCCGAGGCATCGAGATCGTCCAGCGAGCGCGCCAGCACCACCGAAGCGGCCTCCACCAGCTGCACCTTCTTCTGGTAGCTGGCGATGTCGGCCAGGCCCGCCGTGCCCTTGAAGGGGTCGAAGCCCTCGCGCAGCTTCAGGATGCCCTGGTCCTGCAGCACCACCAGCGCGCGCGTCTGGTTGCTGGGATCGTTGGGAATGCCCAGGCGCGCGCCAGCGGGCAGGTCGGCCAGGCGTTTGTGCTTTTTCGAATAGAAGGCGATGGGCGAGATGTAGGTGTCGCCGGCCGCCACCAGCCGGTAGCCGCGCTGCTGGTTCTGGTCGCGCAGGAACGGCACATGCTGGAAGGAGTTGGCCTCGATGTCGCCGTTGTTCAGCGCCTCGTTGGGGCTGGCCGCGCCGCTGATGACCACGGGCTTGACCTGCAGCCCCTGCTCGCGTGCCACGCGGGTCACCACCTCCCAGATTTCCTCGTCCACGCCGCCGCGCACGCCCACGCGCAGCGGGCCGGCCTGCGCGGCGCGGATGGCGCCTGACATCGCCGCCACCGAGGCCCCCGCCGCCAGTCCCCGCAGAAATACTCGCTTGTCCATCGCACAGTCCTTTCAAGAATCAACAGGCACCGATCAACAGGAATCGATCAATAGGCACCGGGGTGCAACTCACGGCCGGCCGCGCGGGCCTGGGCCTGCAGGCGGGCGAAATGCTCGGGATAGAAGCGCTGGGCCACATCCAGGTGGGAGCGCACGCGGCCCTTGAGCGCGTTCTCGCCCACATGGCTGAACAGCGGGTTGTCCGGGTCGCTCTGCGGCCCCGTGGCCAGCACGGCCAGCTCGGGCGGCAGGGTCAGCAGCGGAACCTGGCCCAGGTCCAGGCGCGGCGCCAGGAAGTAGGCGATGGAGTAGCGCTGCACGCCCGCGCGCGGCACCAGCACGCGATGCACGTTGGCGCGCAGATAGCCGTTGGTGGCCAGCTCCAGCATCTCGCCGATGTTGATGACGAAGGCCCCGTCGCGCGGCGGCACATCGACCCAGCCGGCCGGCGTCTCCACCTGCAGCCCGCCCACCTCGTCCTGCAGCAGCAGGGTCAGCAGGCCGCCGTCCTTGTGCGCGCCCACGCCCTGGCCTGCTGCGCCCAGCTCGCTGCCCGGGTAGTGGATGATCTTGATGCGGTGCGCAGGCAGGCCGCTGACCAGAGCGTCCAGCGCGCCCTCGGGCAGCTGCAGCGCGGCCACGAAGTGGCGCAGCAGCTCCAGCGCCACGCCATGCGCTGCCGCCTGCCAGGCCAGCACCTCCTCGCGGAACCCGGGCAGGGCCTGCGGCCATTGGTTGGGGCCTTGCAGCCCCTTCCAGTCCGGCACGCCGGGGCCTGCGGGAATCTCGGGCGATTCCTCGCCCAGGTCGATCTGCTCGCGCTGGTCGGGCCGTTGGCGCGTGATCTCCATGCCCACGGCCGTATAGCCCCGGAAGTGCCGCGTGTTGGCAATGGCCAGCGCCTGCTTGTCGGCCAGCGGCTGCGCAAAGAATTCGCGGGCGCGCCGCTGTATGCCCTGCCATGCGTCCCGGCCTATGCCGTGCCCTTCCAGGTAGAAGAAGCCGGTGTCGCGTGCCGTGCGCGCCAGCTGGCGCAGCGCCTGGGCCTGCGTGGCCGGGTCGCGCAGGGCCTGCAGATCGATGACGGGCAGGGCCGGGGTTGCCGCTGTAGCGGCGGGCGCGTCGAGGGTGGATGCTGTCAAGGTGCTCATGCTGTGCTGCCAGGGAAGGGGGAAGGAAGGGGCGCTCAGGCCGCCAGGCGCTGATCGCGGTCTTGCTCGTGGTCTTGCTCGCGGTTTTGTTCGCGTTCGGCAGCCAACACCGCATGGCCCTGCGCCTGCTCCAGCGCCTGCGCCAGGTCGGCCAGCAGGTCCTGCGGGTGCTCAATGCCGATGGACAGGCGCACCAGCCCGGGCGCAATGCCCACGCGTGCCAGCTCCTCGTCGCTGAGCAGGCTGTGCGTGGTCTCGGCAGGAATGGCGGCCAGCGACTTGCTGTCGCCGATGTTGACCAGGCGCAGGAACAGGCGCAGCGCGTCATAGAAGGCGCGCGCCGCCGGCCGGCCGCCGCGCAGCTCGAAGCCCAGCAGCGCCGGCACATGCCCGCCGCGCAGCTGGCGCAGGGCCAGCGCGTGGTCGGCGTGGCTGCTCTGGCTGGCGTGGTGTATGCGCTCCACCAGCGGATGGCGCTGCAGGAAATCGATCACGGCCAGCGTGTTGCGGCTGGCGCGCTCCTGGCGCAGGCCCAGCGTCTCCAGGCCCTGCAGCAGCAGGAAGGCGCTGTGCGGCGCCAGCGCCGCGCCGCAGTTGCGCAGCAGCACGGCACGGGCCCGCGCGATGAAGGCGCGGTCGGGAAATTTCTCGGTGAAGACAAAGCCCTGGTAGGCCGGCTCGGGCGCGCTGAACTGCGGGTAGCGCCCCGCGTGCGCCACCCAGTCGAAGCGGCCGCTGTCCACGATCAGCCCGCCCAGCACATTGCCGTGTCCGCCAATGGCCTTGGTGGCCGAATGCACGACGATGTCGGCGCCCCAGTCGAAGGGCCGCAGCAGCAGCGGCGAAGCCACGGTGTTGTCCACCACCAGGGCCACGCCCGCCGCATGGCTGATATCGGCCAGCTGGCGCAGGTCGGCAATGCCGCCCGATGGATTGCCCACGGACTCCACGAACACGGCCTTGGTGCGCGGCCCTATCGCCCGGCGCAACGCCTGGAAATCATCCTTGGCCACGGCCGTGCTCTGCACGCCGCGCGAGGCCAGCACATGGGCGATGAAGTTGTGCGTGCCGCCATACAGCTGCGAGGCCACGACCACATGGTCGCCCGCACTGGCCAGCGTGGCCAGAGCCACGTCGATGGCGGCCATGCCCGAGGCCAGGGCCAGCGCGGCCACGCCGCCTTCGAGAGCCGCAATGCGCTGCTCCAGCACCGCCAGCGTGGGGTTGGCCGTGCGCGAGTACACATCGCCCTCCTCCACCAGGCCGAACAGGTTGGCGCCGTGCTGGGCGCTGTCGAACACGAAGGAAGTGCTCTGGTAGATGGGCACGGCAGCGCTGCGCTGCTGCTCTCGCCCCCGGTAGCCGGCGTGCAGGGCCTGGGTGTCCTGCTGCCACAGCGCATCGCTGGCTGCGTCGTGCGGGGCGGACTCGGTGCCGGTCGCTGAGGTCATGCATGGACTCCGTATGAGTGGTCGATGCAGCCCATTATTCGAAGCCCGCGCCCTGCGCACTACGAAGAAAAACGCGTTCGCTTATTCGGTTTGCGCATGTCGCCGGGCCGCGCCCTTCCTAGTTGCCACGCACATATGGATGCGCGTTCTGCGTCGTTGAAAACACGGCACTCAGCGGACAGCATCGGCAGTCCCGAAACTGCTTTGGAGGGAGTTCCATGACCCGCAAGACCCAGACCGAGATCGACAGGACCCAGGACAGCCGCTGCGCCCATGGCGCCGATTGCGGTGCTTTCGGGGCGCTCGATGCTCCCGAGGCATCCGAGCCCTCGCTCTCGCGCCGCGCCCTGATCCGCGCCGGCGCCGCAGCCGGCGCGCTGGGCTCGGCCGCCTGGTTCAGCGGCCGCGCCGGGGCGCAGCCGCGCAAGAAGATCACCTTTGCCTGGAGCCAGGCCAGCTTCTGCCATTCGCCCATTCCCGTGGCGCTGGAGCGCGGCTTCTTCGAGCGCAACGGCCTGGACGTGGAGCTGCTGAACTGGGGCGGCTCGGCCGACCAGTTGCTGGAGGCGCTGGCCACGGGCAAGGCCGATGCGGGCGCGGGCCTGATCCACCGCTGGATCAAGCCGCTGGAGGCGGGGCTGGATGTCAAGCTCATCGGCAGCGTGCACGGCGGCTGCCTGCGCCTGGTCGGCCTGAAGTCGGCCGGCGTCACGCTGGACCCCAGCACGCTCAAGGGCAAGACCATCGGCGTGGCCGATCTCAACAGCCCGGCCAAGCAGTTCTATTCCATCCACCTGGCCAAGCGCGGCCTGGATGTGGACAAGGACATCGAATGGCGCGTCTACCCGGCCGACCTGCTGGATGTGGCCGCCAAGAAGGGCGAGATCCAGGCCATTGCCGACGGCGACCCCAATCTCTACCTGATCGAGAAACGCAATCCCGGCACCTTCCTCGAACTGGGCAACAGCGCCAAGAACGAGTACGCCGAAAGCATTTGCTGCGTGATCGGCGCAGGCGCAAAGTTCGCCCGGGCCAACAAGCCCGCAGCGGCCAGCGTGGTGCGCGCGCTGACCCAGGCCTCGGACTACATCGCCGAGAACCCCAACGAAACGGCGAAGATCTTTGCCAAGTACTCGCCCAAGGTTCCCGTCGAGGACCTGCAGCGCCTGCTGGCCGAGCTGACCTTCAAGCACCATCCGCACGGCAAGCCGCTGCGCGACGAGGTCCAGGCCTTTGCGGCCGACTTCCGCACGGCCGGCGTGCTCAAGAAGCAGACCGACCCTGGCCGCTTTGCCAGCCACATCACGCTGGACGTCCTCGCATGAGCACCGCAAGACCACGCTGGCGCCTGGGCGCCACGGATGCCGCACCCGGCCTGGAACGGGAACAGGCGCAGGGCACGCGCAAGGCCGGCCCCTGGCGCACCGGCCTGCTGGCCGCCGCCGCCTGGGCCGGCCTGGGCATGCTGACCCTGTTGTGGCCCAACAAGGAGATCGGCTTCAGCGAATGGGCATTCACGCAGGAATTCGGCATTGCCGCCCTGGCCGTGGCCCTTTTGCTGCTGGCCTCGGCCGCGCTGCCTGTGCGACCCGTACGGGCAGCACGGCGCATCGACCGCTGGCTGCGCCCGGCCGGTGCCTGGCTGGTGGCGGCACCACTGCTACTGGCGCTGTGGGAGACGCTGACGGCCAAGCTCGGCGCGCTGCCGCCGCCGTTCTTCGCGCCACCGCAAAGCCTGATCGACGTGGTGCACGAGGACTGGCAGCGCCTGGGCCTGTCCACGCTGTATTCGCTGCGGCTGCTGCTCAACGGCATCGTGTTCGGCGCGGTGATCGGCTTTCTCACGGGCGTGTGGATAGGCTGGTCGCGCATCGCGGGCTACTGGGTGCATCCGCTGCTGCGCTTCCTGGGGCCGGTGCCGGCCTCGGCCCTGCTGCCGCTGGCCTTTTTCTTCGCGCCGTCGAGCTACTCGGCAGCCGTGTTCCTGGTGGCGCTGGCCACGTTCTTTCCGGTGGCCGTGCTGACCTGGTCGGGCGTGGCATCGGTCAGCAAGAGCTACTACGACGTGGCGCGCACGCTGGGCGCATCGCCCTGGTTCCTGGTGCTGCGCGTGGCCATCCCGGCCGCCCTGCCCCAGGTCTTCGTGGGCCTGTTCATGGGGCTGGGCGCCTCGTTCTCGGTGCTGATCACGGCCGAGATGATGGGCGTGAAGGCCGGCCTGGGCTGGTATCTGCAGTGGGCCCAGGGCTGGGCAGCCTACGCCAACATGTACACGGCGCTGCTGGTCATGGCCGTGCTGTGCTCGGGCCTGATCACGCTGCTGTTCACCGTGCGCGACCGCACGCTGTCGTGGCAGAAGGGAACCGTCAAATGGTGATTGCCGCAGAACACGCCGCCAACGCCGCAGCCACGCCCGCCATCGCAGGGGCGGCCCTAGCAGGGGCGGCCCTAGCAGGGGCGGCCCTAGCCGGCGCGGCCATCGATGTGCAGGCCGTCAGCCACTGGTTCGGCCAGGGACAGGGCGCGCTGCAGGTGCTCGACGAGGTCAGCCTGCAGGTGCGGCCTGGCGAGTTCGTGGCCCTGCTGGGCCCCAGCGGCTGCGGCAAGTCCACGCTGCTGCGCCTGGTGGCCGGGCTGGACGCGCCCACGGCCGGTGCCGTGGCGCAGGACGGCACGGCCATCACCGAGCCCGATCCCTCGCGCATCGTCGTCTTCCAGGACCCCACGCTGTTTCCCTGGCGCACGGTGCGCGGCAACGTGGCCCTGGGCCTGCAGGCACGCGGCCTGCTGGACAGCCAGGCCCACCGCATCGACGAGGCCCTGCGCCTGGTGGGGCTGGAGGATTTCGCGGACAGCCATCCCCACCAGCTGTCGGGCGGCATGGCCCAGCGCGCGGCCCTGGCGCGCGCCCTGGTCAACGACCCGCGCCTGCTGATCCTGGACGAGCCGCTGGGCAAGCTCGACTCGCTGACGCGGCTGGCCATGCAAAGCGAGATCCTCAAGATCTGGCAGCGCGCAGGCTTTTCCGTGCTGCTGGTCACCCACGATGTGGAAGAGGCCCTGTTCCTGGCCCACCGCGTGCTGGTCTTCAGCCAGCGGCCCGCCCGCATCGTGGCCGAGATCGATGTGGACCTGCCCTACCCGCGCCAGCGCGGCCATGCCCGCCTGTCCGAGCTGCGCCACGAGGCCCTGCGCCACCTGGGCCTGGACCAGACCTGGTAGCGCCCGCCTCCGATGCAACGCAGCGACTCCCCCGACTGGCTCAACCCCTTGATCGGCGCCATGCAGCAGGCCCAGGTCGGCCTGCTGCAGCTGCTGCATGGCCTGGGCCTGGCCGGCACGGTGGACGGCCAGCCTGCCTGGCCCTGGGCCCTGCGCCTGTCCGGCGAAAACCTGGTGATCGACCTGGGCCAGGCCCGGGGCCTGCTGTGGTCGCTGGCGGCCGTGGCCACCGCCATCGTTTTGCTGTTGCTGGCCCTGGCGCTGGCCCTGGTTCTGCGCCGCATCCGCCTGCCGGCCCTGGTGCTGACCGCGCTGGCCGCGCTCGCCCTGCTGCTGGCCCCCTGGCCGCGTGCCGACCTGATCCTGGTGCCCGCGCATGCCACCAGCTTCCATGCCTCGCCCACGGGCTTCAGCGTGGAGAGCATTGCGCGCGGCGGCGCGGTCTATGCCCAGCACTGCACGGCCTGCCACGGTGCCGATGGCCGGGGCCACGGCCCGCTGGCCGCCAGCCAGCCGGTCTGGCCCCCCAACTTCACCAGCCCGCTGCTGTGGCGCCGCGCCGATGGGGAATTGCTCTGGGCCATCCTTCATGACCGCCGCCCCGTGGAGTCTGGCGACGGCGCACGGGCACACGGCCAAGCCGACCGGCTGTCCAGCGACGACGCCTGGGCCCTGATCGACTTCATGAAGGCCCGCGCCGCAGGCCAGATGCTGCAGATCGCCGGCAGCTGGCCCTATCCCGTGGGACTTCCCGACATGGCCGTGCAGTGCGCAGGCCAGCCCGCACGCCGCCTTAGCACCTGGCAAAGCCGCCAGCAGCGGCTGAGAGTGGTGGCAGGCAGCGGCCCGGTGCAGGAAGACCCGCGCCTGGTCAGCCTGCAGCTGTCGCCCGATGGCGGCAACCGCGCCGCCAGCGCCCTGGACTGCACCGTCAACGACCCGCGCGCCTGGCAGGCCATGGCGCTGCTCAGCGGCTCGGAGCAGCTGCAGGGCATGCAATGGCTGGGCGACCGCAGCGGCTGGCTGCGCGCGCTATCGCGTCCGGGCGCCCAGGGCTGGTCGGAGGACGACCTGGTCTGCCGCACGGACACGGCGGCCAAGACCACCTCCGGCGCTGGCGCCGTGGCCGACGGCCTGGGCGCGCTGATTGCACGCATGGACGCCGAGCCCGTGCGGTTCATCAAGGGTGGGTTTGTGCATTGAGTTGTGCATTGATCAGGGCCATCCCGGCCTGGCATGCAGTTATCGTCACCGCGCTGGCGGCCACTGGCGCGCGGTGTGCACCAGGGCCAGCACCCAGACCGTCGTGCCATCGATCTCATAGACAAGGCGATAGCTTTCATGGGGGATCAGCTCGCGCGTGCCGGCAATCCTGCCCGCTTTGCCCATCTTGGGATACGCGGCCAACCGGGCCGCTGCGTCGCTGAAAAGCAGGTCCATGCGCAAGGCTGCGCGAGGATTGTCAGCTGCGATGTAGTCCCAGATATCGGCGCGATCCTGCTGCGCCTGCGGCGTCCAGATGACTTTCACGCACGGTCTGCCGCAACCTGACGGCGCCGGGCAGCGAACTCGGCCTCGACTTCCTCATTCGAGCGGCCAAGTCCAGCGCGCATGGAGGCACGTCCCTCCTCGACCTTGCGCTGAAGATAGCCGTCATATTCGCGGGCCTTGCGGCGCTGCTCAATGTAGCCGCGCATCAACTCCCGCATGACCTGGGATGCGGGCCGGTCCTCGCCTGCGGCTTCGGCCATGAAGTCTTCGCGCAGCTCGGCTTCCAGTTTCATGGTGAAAACGGCTTCCTTGGGCATGATCCACTCCTGTGAAGATACCAACAAAGTATATACAACGTCAGTACCAAACACTCCAGAAACTCAACCGCTCCGCCCCATTCGCAACTTGCACTTGCCAATGCATCAATCAAATCAGGACTAGTTGCAAGCAAGGCCTCTTTCTATATTCGCGCCTCGACGGCGCCCGGCTTCCATGGGCCGCAGCTGCGCACGACACTACTGCGGGGACCCCACCCCTGCCTGACTGACCCACAACAAGGAGAGACTGCGATGACCGATCTCACCATCAACGGCAAGACCGTTTCCATGGACCTGGACCCCGAGACGCCCATTCTGTGGGCCCTGCGCGACACGCTGGAGATGACCGGCACCAAGTTCGGCTGCGGCGCGGCGCTGTGCGGCGCCTGCACGGTGCACATGAACGGCCAGGCCATACGTTCCTGCGTGACGCCGATCTCGGCGGCCGCGGGCCAGAAGATCACCACCATCGAGGCCATGACCTCGGGCTCCGATCGCGTGGGCACCGCCGTGCGCGATGCCTGGGTACGCCATGACGTGGCCCAGTGCGGCTACTGCCAGAGCGGGCAGATCATGAGCGCCACGGCCTTCCTCAAGTCGCTGCCCAAGGGCAAGAAGCCCAGCGGCGAGGAGATAGACGCGGCCATGGCCGGCAACATCTGCCGCTGTGGAACCTATGCACGCATCCGCACGGCCGTGGCCGATGCCGCGCGCACCCTGGGCTGAACGGAGAACGCCGCATGCTGACCACCTTCAACCCCGCCGAACTGCCGCGCGCCCTGCAGCACATCCTGGACCGTGACGAGGCCACCGCTGCCATCGCCGACGCGCCCACCCTTGCACAGATCCCCCGCCGCAGCTTCCTCAAGATCGCCGGTGCCGGTTCGCTGGCCCTGGGCGTGTTTCCCGCCATGGCGCAGGCGCCGGGCAAGGGCGAGGCCGCCGGCCTCAAGCCCACCGAGCAGCCCGCCTCCTTCGTGGAGATCTCGCCCAGCGGCGAAGTCACCGTGGCCATCAACCGCCTGGAGTTCGGCCAGGGCGTGCACACCGCCTTGCCCCTGGTGCTGGCCGAGGAGCTGGACGCCGACTGGAGCAAGGTCCGCGCCCGCCTGGGCGGCAACGATGCGGCCTATGCCGATCCGCGCTACGGAATCCAGATGACGGGCGGCTCCACCGCCCTCAAGCACAGCTACACCCAGTACCGCGAGCTGGGCGCCCGTGCGCGCGCCATGCTGGTGGCCGCCGCCGCCGCGCAGTGGAAGGTGGACGCCGCCACGCTGCGCACGCGCGAGGGCTTCGTGCTCGGCCCCAACGGCAAGAAGCTGTCGTATGGCGAGCTGGCCCAGGCCGCCATGGCCCAGCCCGTGCCGGCCACCGTCGTGCTGAAGAATCCCAAGGACTTCCGCCTGATCGGCAAGCCCACGGGCCGCATCGACGCCCGGGCCAAGAGCAGCGGCCAGCAGAGCTTCGGCATCGACATGCACCTGCCGGGCCAGCTGACGGCGGTGATTGCACACCCGCCCGTGTTCAAGGCGCAGCTGGCCTCGCTGGACGACGCTGCGGCGCGTGCCGTGCCCGGCGTCAAGGCCGTGCTGCGCGTGCCCGTGGACGGTGGCGGCGAAGGCGTGGCCGTGATCGCCACCGGCTACTGGCCAGCGCGCAAGGGCCGCGAGGCGCTGAAGGCGCAATGGAACACCGACGCCGTGGAGAAGGTGGACAGCGAACGCCAGCTGGCCCAGTACCGCGAGCTGGCCACGCAGCCCGGCGCACGCCACTTCGACGCCGATATCTCGGCGCTGGACAAGGCGCCGCGCCATATCGAGGCCGAGTTCAGCTTCCCCTACCTGGCCCATGCGCCCATGGAGCCGCTCAACTGCACGGTGCAGATGGGCGAGACCGGCGAGGCGGGTGCCGACCTCTACCTGGGCACGCAGTTCGCGGGCGTGGACGGCATGGCCGCCGCGCGTGTGCTGGGCCTCAAGCCCGAGCAGGTGCGCGTGCACGTGCAGATGGCCGGCGGCGGCTTTGGCCGCCGGGGCGTGGGCACCAGCGACTACGTGGTTGAGGCCTGCCAGGTGGCGCTGGCCGCGCGCCGCGCCGGCCTGAGCGCCCCCGTGCGCATGGTCTGGAGCCGCGAGGACGACATCAAGGGCGGCTACTACCGCCCCATGCACCTGCACCGCGCCAGGATCGGCTTCGACGAACGCGGCAAGGTGCTGGCCTGGGACCACGCCATCGTGGGCCAGTCCATCACGGCGGGCACCATGTTCGAGGGCGGCATGATCAAGAACGGCATCGACGCCACGGCCGTGGAGGGCATGCGCGAGCCCTATCCGCTGCCCATGCGCCTGACCGTGCACCACCCCAAGGTCAACGTGCCCGTGCTGTGGTGGCGCAGCGTGGGATCGACCCACACGGCCTTCGTCATGGAAACGCTGATCGACGAGATCGCGCGCAGCAGCCGCCAGGACCCCGTGGCCTACCGCATGCAGATGTTCGGTGACAAGCACCCGCGCCATCGCCTGGCCCTGCAGCTGGCCGTGGACAAGAGCGGCTACGGCAAGCGCCAGCTGCGCGCGGGCCGCGCCTGGGGCGTGGCCGTGCACGAGTCTTTCGACACGGTGGTGGCCTATGTGGTGGAGGCCTCGGTCAAGGACGGCCGCCCGGTGCTGCACAAGGCCACGGCCGGCGTTCACTGCAATCTGGCCGTGAACCCGCGCACCATCGAGGCGCAGGTGCAGGGCGCGGCGCTGATGGGCCTGTCCATGTGCCTGCCCGGCGCGGCGATCACGCTCAAGGACGGCGTGGTGGAGCAGAGCAACTTCGGCGACTTCGCCGTGCCGCGCATCACCGACATGCCCGAGATCGCCGTCCACGTCGTGCCCAGCGCCGAGCCGCCGACGGGCATGGGCGAGCCCGGCCTGCCGCCGCTGGCCCCGGCCTTCGCCAACGCCGTGGCGCAGCTCACGGGCAAGCCCGTGCGCAAGCTGCCGTTCGACCTGGCGTGATCGATCTGGCGTGATCGATCTGGCCTGAACGGCCGGACCTGATCCCGGTCAGCCCCCGGAAAGGGCGGCGGCACCTGCGGCCGCCGCCCTTTCCAGTTCTTCCATGGTCAGCAGATAGTCCGGGCAGTCCTGCAGCCGCTGCACGGCCAGGTCGATGAAGGCACGCACGCGCCGGGGCAGCGCGTCGCGGCTGCCGTAGTAGACATGCAGGCCGATGTGCTCGCTGACATGCTCCAGCAGCACGGGCACCAGGCGCCCCGCGCGGATGTGCGCGGCCGCGCAGATGTTGGACAGCTGGCCCAGCACCTGGCCGGCCAGCACGGCATGCAGCTCCAGCTCGGCATCGTTGGTGGACAGGGCCGGCTGCAGGTAGCGGTGCGTGAGCTCGCCATCGACCGGCAGGTACCAGGGCATCACCGTGTCCGTGGCCGCATGGCGGAACATGCTGCAGCGGTGCGCGGCCAGCTCGTCCAGCGACCGGGGCACGCCATGGCGCTGCAGGTACTGCGGCGCCGCGCAGACGATGAGCTGCACGGGAAACAGCCGCCGCCCGATCACGCTTTCATCGGGCGAGGCGCCGATGCGAAACCCCGCATCGACCCGGTCCAGCACCCAGTTGCCTATGCCGTCGTCCAGCCGCACATCGGGGACGATGCCCGGGTGCAGGCGGCAGAACTCATCGAGCAGCGGCATCAGCACGGGCGCAAAGCAGGACTTGGGGCCCACGATCCGCAACGGCCCCGCAATGCCCTCGCGGCTGTCGCGTGCCAGGTTCAGTGCGCGGTCCAGCGCGGCCAGCGCCGGCTGGGTGTCCTGCAGGAAACGCTGGCCCTCCTCGGTCAGCGCCAGGCTGCGCGTGGTCCGGTGCAGCAGGCGCACGCCCAGGTGCTGCTCCAGATGGGCCACCGCCTGGCTGGCGGCCTGGGGGCTCACGCCCTGGGACAGCGCCGCCTGGCGCAGGCTGCCCAGCTCGACCGCCTTGGCAAAGGTGGCGATGGCGCGCAGTTCATTGATGGGCATGGTGCGGGAATCCGGTATTCGAGGGCTGACAGTGCCGCAGTATCCCGCCTTTGCGCATGCCCTGCCCGCGGCTTGCGGGGCAAGCTAGCGCCCCTGGCGCGCCAGCCACACGCCGGCTGCCGTCAAGGCCATGCCCGCCAGCGCCAGGCCGCCCAGCGTCTCGCCGAACATGGCCCAGGCGATCAGGGCCGTGGCCGGTGGCGTCAGGTAGAACAGGCTGGCCACGTGCACGGCGCCGCCCCGGCGTATCAGCAGGTTGAGCAGGCTGACTGCGCCCACGGACAGCACCAGCACCAGCCAGCCCAGCGCGAACAGGAACTCGCCGCTCCAGCGCACCTGCATGGTTTCGGTGGCCAGGGCCAGCGCCCCCGTCGCCACCAGGCAGGGCAGGTACTGGATGACCGAGCCCGTGCGCAGATCAAACGATGGGCAGAACCGCTTCTGGTACAGCGTGCCGGCCGTGATGCCGGCCAGCGCCACCACGGCCGGCACCAGCATGGCCAGCAGGGCATGGACCGGCACCGAGGCGATCTTGCCCGCCACCACCAGGGCCACGCCCGTGAAGCCCAGCGCCAGCCCGGCCCACTGCCGGGGCCGCACGGACTCGCCCAGCAAGGTGCCGGCCACCAGCGCCGTGATCAGCGGCTGCAGCCCCACCACCAGGGCCGTCACGCCCGAAGGCAGTCCATGGGCGATGGCCGTGAACACGCCGGCCAGGTACACGCCATGCACGAACAGCCCTGACACGCCAATGTGCAGCCTCTGGCGTGCCGACCGTGGCCAGGGCGCGCGCAGCACCAGGGCCACCGCCGCCATCAGCACCAGGACGATGGCATAGCGCAGCGTCAGAAAGGTCAGCGGCTCCACATAGGGCAGGCCGAACTTGGCGCCGATGAAGCCCGTGCTCCACAGCAGCACGAACAGCCAGGGAAGCAAGGCGGCCGCCATGGCGGGCGGCGAGGTTTTTTGGGTCATGGAGCGGATGCGGAAAAGGGCGGCGGCAGGGGTTGGGGCGGCGCCAGTGTGTCATGCCCCGTGCGCCAGGGGCTGCGCGTGGCAAACCACCGCACCAGGCAGTCGCGCAGCGCCGCCATGGCCGCGCTGCTGAACGCCGCCGAGGGCCGCACGAAGTAGATGCCAGAGGCACCATCCAGGCGCCATTGCGGCAGCACCCGCACCAGCCGGCCTGCGGCCATGTGCTCGCTCATCAGCCAGTCGCCGCCGGCCAGAATGCCCACGCCCATGACGGAGGCCGTGAGCAGGGCCTCGCTGTCATTGCTGACCATGGGGCCGCGCACCAGCACCGTGTGCCGGGCCTGGCCCTGCGGCACATCGCCCGATGCGCCACCGTGCACCAGCTCCCATTGCGGAAACGACTGCAGCCCCGTGAAGCCCAGGCAGCGGTGCGCCGCCAGGTCCTCGGGGTGCGCCGGCGTGCCGTGGGCCTGCAGGTAGGCGGGCGCGGCGCCCAGGATGCGCTGGTGCCCGCCCAGCCGCAGCGCCACCAGCCGGCTGTCCGCCAGCCGGCCTATGCGCACCGCCCCGTCGAAGCGCTCGCCCACGATGTCCACGAAGCGGTCCGCATACTCCACCTCCAGCACGATCTGCGGATGGGCCAGCGCAAACTCGGCCAGCAGCGGGCTGAGCCAGCGCCGTCCCATGGCGGCCGGCAGCGACAGCCGCAGCCGGCCCCGCGCCTGCGAGGCGCCCTGGGCGGCCTCCTTCTGGGCATCGGCGATCAGGCCGGCCGCCTGGCGTACCTTGTCCACCAGGCGCAGGCCCTCGTCGGTCAGGTGCAGATGGCGTGTGCTGCGCTCCACCAGCCGCACGCCCAGCCGGGTCTCCAGCGCGTTCAGGCGTTTGGACAGCACGGACGGATGGCGCAGCAAGGCCCGCCCCGCCGCAGCGAAGGAGCCTTGTTCATGCAGCGCCACCAGGGCCGCCAGTTCATCGGCGTGCTGGCTGTCCAGAAGGTTCATGGGGTCAGGATGATCGCACCTTGGGAGCGTCCCTGCTCCAGATCGCCATGCGCCTGCGCCACCTCCGCCAGCGCATACCGGCGCCAGACGCCGGGCACGATGATGCCGGCCGCCACGGCGGCCAGCACGTCCCGTGCGCGCTCCTGGTACTCGGCCGCCGTGGCCGTGTGCGCGGCCAGCGAGGGGCGCGTGAGGAACAGCGAGCCCTTGGCATTGAGCGTGGCCACCGAGATGGGATCGGGCAGGCCGGAGGTCGCGCCGAAGGACACCAGCAGGCCGCGCGGGCGCAGGCAGTCCAGCGAGGCGCCCAGCGTCGTGCGGCCGATGGGGTCGTAGACCACGTCGGCCTTCAGGCCCCCGGTGGCCTGCAGCACCTGGCCCGGCAGCGTGTCCGCATCGAACACGAAGACCTCGTCGCAGCCGGCCGCCCGCGCGCGCTCCACGCTGGCTGCCTTGGACACCACGCCGATCACCAGGGCGCCCAGGTGCCTGGCCCAGGCGCACATCAACTGGCCCAGCGCACCGGCGGCGCCATAGATCACGATGCGGCTGCCGGGGCCCACGGCATGGGTGGTCTTGAGCAGGTACTGCGCCGTGATGCCCTTGAACAGCACGGCCGCCGCCGCGTCTTCAGGCAGCGCATCGGGCAGCTTCACCAGGCGCTCGGCCGGATACAGGCGGGCGCTGGCATAGGCGCCCAGCGGCCCCGTGGCGTAGCCCACGCGCTCGCCCACGGCCACATTCGTCACGCCCTCGCCCACGGCGGCCACCCGCCCCGCGCCCTCCAGCCCCAGGCCCGAGGGAAAGTCGATGGCGACAGCGCCCTTGCGCTGGCTCACGTCCAGCGGATTCACGCCGATGGCGGTCTGCTCCAGCCAGACCTGGCCGGGGCCGGGCGCCTGCACCTCGACCGGCTCCAGGCGCATGGCGTCGGGGGTGCCTGCGGCGTCCATGCGGACCTTGATCAATGGGTTCATCTCGCTGCTCCGTGAAATGGGTGCAGCGTAGAAGAAGCGATTGACGGCAGCAATAGGCCGGCGTGCAGTTCACTGCTGCATGGAGTGCAGCAATGACCACGAACCAGCGCGCACGCCGCCCACGCTGCCCGTCAGAAGTCGTGCCGGATGCCCAGCTCGAAAGCCGTGGAGGCGCGCCCGCCAAAGTAATTGGCCGCGGCCGGATTGCCGCTGACTGCCGCCCCCCCGGCTATGGCGAAGGCCGCCCCATTGCGGTTGGACATGCGGGCCGCATGCGCGTACAGCGCCGTGCGCCGCGACAGCGAGTGCACATAGCCCAGCGCCCACAGGTCGGCATCGCTGGCGCTTTGCGCCGCCGTTGCGCCCGTCTGGTCGGCCTTGACATAGCTGAGCTTGACCACGCCGCTGCCCACGGGAACGCTCATGCCCACCAGGGTGTTGACCGTGCGGTCCACGCCATGGACCCAGCGGCGCTGGGCCAGGCTGGCCTTGAGCCAGCCGAAGTCGTAGGAGACACCGTAGCTCTGGTCCTTGAAATGGATGCCGCTCAGGGTGTTGCGTGTGGTGAACTGCGCGCCCGCCACGTTCCAGCCCGCGCCCGCCCAGCCCAGCCGAAAGCCGTTGCCGCGCGTCTGGCCTGCCGCCGTGGCGCCCTTCTCGCCCAAGGTGGCGATCAGGCTGCCGGACACGCCCTGCAGCCCGCCCAGGCCGGCCGGCAGGAAATACTCCACCGCATTGCTCACGCGCAGCGTGGGATTGGCAGCCTGCGACTCCGGCGCCGTGCCGAAGGCCTGGCCCAGCGCGCGGGAAGCCGTGAACGAGCGAAAGCCATTGGCGCTGCCGATGCCCAGCGTGGCAAACGGATCGAAGCCGCTCCACACCAGGTGCGTGGGCACCCAGTCACGCCCCAGCCGCAGCTCGCCCCATTGCCGCGAGGCCAGGCTGACCGTGGAGCGCCGGTCCCAGAACGGGCCGCTGGCGCCCATGGCGCCGGTGTCGGCCAGCAGGCTGCCGTCCAGGTAGAAGCCCGCGCTCAGGCCGTCGCCCAGGTCCTCCTGCCCCCGCAATACCAGCTTGCTGGTGGAGTTGGCGCCGCTGGCCTGCGAGGTGACCGTTCCCAGGCCCTGGTTGCGCACCTGCCTGACGCTCACATCGACGGTGCCCGAGATCGATACCGAGGACTGCGCGCCCGCATGCGCGGCGGCCAGCCCCAGCGAGGCGGCCAGGGCCTGGCGTATGAAAACCTGCATGTTGTCTCCTTGTGGTTTTTTGCTTTGCTTTGCTCTTTGCTCTTTGTTTTTCTCGGGCGTGTGCCGGTGTCTGCCCGGCTACTCGGGCTTGAAGCCCGCGCCCTTGAGCAGCGCGGCGCTCTGCGCCACATCGGCGGCGATGAAGCGCTTGAACTGCTCGGTGCTCTCCGAAACCGTGTCGATGCCCAGGCTCGCGAAGGCGCCGGACCTGGCCAACTCGGCCACCGCCGCGTTGGAGGCCTGGTTCAGCCGCTGCACCCGGTCGGCCGGCGTGTCCTTGGGCGCCCACAGTCCGTACCAGGAGGTGTAGGCAAACCGCGGCAGGCCGCCTTCCTGCATGGTGGGCACCTCGGGCGCCAGCGGGCTGCGCTTGCCGGAGGTGATGGCAATCGGCCGCACCTTGCCGGCCTTGGCCAGCGGCAGCACGGAGACCATGGAGTCGAGCAGCAGGTCCACATGGCCGCCGCCCACATCCACCAGCGCGGGCTGCGTGCCCTTGTAGGGCACGTACTCGAGGCGCATGCGGCCCTGCTGGGCCAGCAGCAGCGTGGCCAGGTGGCTGGGTGCGCCCACGGCGGGAATGGCCGCCGTCCACGTGCTCTTGGCGCCTGCGGCCAGCACCTCGCCCAGCTTGCTGTGGGGCAGCTGTGGCGAGATCACCAGCATCAACGGCGCCTCGCCCACGCGCGCCACGGGGACAAAGTCGGTCTGCGGGTCATAGGGCGGATGGGCCAATACCTGCTTGGCCAGCACATGCGTGGCGGCCGAGAACAGCAGGGTGTAGCCATCGGGGGCAGCCGCCAGCACCGCACGGCCGCCCACCACGCCACTGCCGCCCACGCGGTTCTCGACGATGACCGTCGTGCCCAGCTGCTTGCGCAACTGCTCGGCGAACAGCCGCGCCGCGCTGTCCACGCCACCGCCCGCCACGAAGGGGACGATGACCTTGACCATCTTGCCCGGCTCGGGAAAGGCGGCGGGCACACTGGACGAGGCCATGCAGGCGATGGGCAAGGCAGCCAGCGCACCAAGTAAGGCGCCCAGCACCGGCCCCTTCAGCCGTGTCAGAGTTTTCATGCTTTGTCTCCTGTTTCTTTTGAAAATGGGCCGGCCGTTGCGTGGCTCAGCCCGGGTCCTGATTCGGCGCGCGCCGCCTGTGCCTGCGCACCAGCACGCTCAGCGTGTCGTCCAGGGCCTGGGCATCCAGCCCCCGCGTGATGAAGACGATGCGCGTGCGCCGGTCGGCACCCGGCCAGCGGGGCAGCGTCTGCGGCGGGGCGAACAGGTGCTGCACGCCATGGATGACCAGGGGCTGGTCCGGGTGCTCCTGCAGGTGCACGATGCCTTTGACGCGCAGCAGGTCATCGCCGCGCATGGCCGTGACCCAGTCCATCCATTCGCCGAACGCCTGCGCGGGCAGGGGCTCGTCGCGCTGCAGCACAAAGGACGAGATGCCGTCGCGGTGCGCGCCTGCCGGCGCTGTCACCGGAGCCATGGCCCGGTAGCCGGGCGTCTGGAGCATGCCCGCAGCGGCGTCCTCCTGCCCCGTCGCGCCTTCCGACATCAGCCGCTGCAGCAGCGCCACATGGTGGCCGGGGTCCATGCCTTGCGGCGCCTCGCCGTTGATGGCCTGCACCTGGGCCAGCAGTTGCGCAGCGGGCTGTGCGCCGCCCAGCAAATCTGTCTTGGTCAACAGCACCAGGTCAGCCACAGCCAGCTGCCGCACGGCTTCGGGATAGCCTGCCAGCGTGGCGCTGCCCAGCACGGCATCGACCGTGCAGGCCACGCCGGCCAGCGCATAGCGCGCCCGCACGGCGGGCTCGCCCAGGAAGGAGCGCAGTATCGGCCCCGGGTCCGCCAGGCCGCTGGTTTCGATCAGCACGCGGCGCGGCGCGCCCTGTTCGCGCAGAGCCAGGCGCTCCAGCGCCTCCACCAGATCGCCGCGCACGCTGCAGCACAGGCAGCCATTGGCCAGCAGCACCGTGTCCTCGCAGGCCAGGCTGGTCAGGTCCTGGTCGATGCCGACCGCACCGAACTCGTTGACGATGACGGCCGTCCCGTGCAGGTCCGGCAGCGCCAGCAGCCGGTTGAGCAGCGTGGTCTTGCCGCTGCCCAGAAATCCCGTGAGCACGGTGACCGGAATGCGCTGGCCCGCCGCTTCGGGCAGGGCCAGCAGGCTGGAGAAATGCCCGCTCATGACGCCACCCCTCCATGCACCTCGGCGAACGAGCGCAGCGTGCGCTCCAGCCGCGCCAGCGCCCACTGCGCCACGGCCTGCGGCACCTCGTCCGAGCCCAGCGCATCGAGCAGGCCGCGCAGCGGCTGCGCACCCTGCACGACTGCTGGCCGGGCACGGAACCAGGCCGCCACCTCGGGCTGCTCGCAGCGCTCGCCCCCGTCCTGCAGGTAGTCCACGATGTCCAGCTCGAAGTCCTCCAGCCGCAGGCTGATGCCGCCCGCCCCGCAGGCGCAGGCACCGCCCAGGGCGACATGGCGCAGCGCCAGGGCGCACCACAGGTCCCAGAGCCGGCCGGCCTGCAGGGCGTGGTCGGAGGCCATGGCCGTGCTCACTGCCCGTCCCAGGCCACGGCGGCAGCCGCTGCACCGGATGCACCGGGCACTCTGGGCGCACTGCGCAGCGCCTGCGTGCCCTCGTGATCCACCTGTCCCTGGCCATCCAGCGCCACGCGGTAGACCTCGCGGGCCACCTGGGCGCTCACATAGCCTTCGCGCACGTCCTCGGCCACCTTGTCCAGTTCGCGCGCCAGCGGGTCGCCAAAGCCCCCGCCGCCGCCCGACAGCATGCGGTAGGCATCGCCGCGCTCCAGGCGCACGTTGAAGATCTTGGCGTTGGCATGGTCGGTCTTCCACTCGCCCTTGTGGCGCACGGCCAGGCCGTTGCCCATGGCGTCGCCGCCGCCCTCCAGGCCCCAGGGCTTGCAGTGCACGCGGTCGATGCGCGTGGTGACGGTGAAGGGCGACAGCGCCTGCACCACCATCTCCGCGCCCAGGCCGCCCCGGTACTGGCCCGCGCCGGCCGAGTCCTGTCGGATCTCGTACTTCTCCACCAGCACCGGGTACTTGGCCTCGAGCTGCTCGGTGGGGCTGTTGTGGGTGTCGCCGTCATTGATGCAGACGGTGACGGACACGCCGTCCTCGCGGCTCTTGGCGCCCCAGCCGCCGCCCAGCGGGCCGATGCCGACGATGAACAGCCGCCCGTCCTCGGGCGAGATGCCATGGATGTTGGGAAACACCAGGTCCGCGTGGTGGCCCGCGATGGAGCGGTCGGGAATCGCGGGCGCCAGGGCCTTGAAGATGGTGTCGATCACCGTCATGGGGAAGGTCATCCACACGCGCATGGGATACGGCCTCTCGGCGCTGATCACCGTGCCCATGGGCATGATCACCTTGAGCGGCCGAAAGCTGCCGTCGTTGACCGGGTAGTCGGTCGGCGTGGTGAGGCATTTGTAGGC
This sequence comes from Delftia sp. WSY_7, assembly GCF_043104845.1. Lineage (NCBI taxonomy): Bacteria > Pseudomonadati > Pseudomonadota > Betaproteobacteria > Burkholderiales > Comamonadaceae > Delftia > Delftia sp. WSY_7. Next base: position 404,219 of record NZ_JBICLB010000005.1, read on the forward strand.
CACCTGCGCGCAGGCGATGCCCGTGGTGAAGCCCGAGTTGTAGAAGCCGCGCACCTGCTTGGAGACATCCGACAGGTCCACCGTCATCTCGTCGCCCCGCACCGTGACCTTGACGCGGATGGGAATGCGCTTGCCGATGTCCAGCCCGTCGTCGTCCATGAAGGACTCGGCCTCGTACACGCCATCGGGAATCGACAGCGTGTTCTTGCGCGCCACGGCCTCGCTGGAATCCATGATCTGCGCGATGGCCCCGTTGACCGCATCCACGCCATAGCGCTGCAGCAGTTCCACATAGCGGCGCTCGCCCGTGGTGATGGCCGTGATCTGCGCGCGCAGATCGCCCAGGGCCCGCTCGGCCAGGCGCACGTTCATCGCGATGATGTCGATCAGGTCCTGGTTGACCTCGCCCTGGCGCTGGTACTTCATGATGGGGATCTGTATCCCTTCGCTGAAGATGTCCGTGGTGACGTTGCCCAGCGTGCCGCCCACGTCCAGCCAGTGGGCCATGCAGCAGGTGAAGCCTTCGAGCCGGCCCTCATGGAACACCGGCATGGTGAACGTGAAGTGGTTCAGGTGGCTGCCGGTGGTATAGGCATCGTTGGTGATCAGGATGTCGCCGGGCAGGATGTTCTCGTAGCCGAAGTGGCGGATCTTGGCCTTGACCGTCTCCGACATGCCGCGGATGAACATGGGCAGGCCCAGGCCGATGGACACCGTGTCGCCCTCGCGCGTGAACAGGCCGACCGTGAAGTCCAGCGCCTCGTAGATGATGAGGTTGTAGGCCGTGCGCGTCAGGTTGGTCTTCATCTCCTCCGTGACGGCGTACAGGCCGTTGCGGATGATCTCGACGGTGACCGGATCGACGGGCCTGGAGTCAGTGGGGTGGTTCATGTGCGGTCGCTCCCGATGTCGATTTGCAGATTGCCCAGTTCGTCCACGCGCAGCCGGTCGCCGGGCTGCACGACGGTGGTGGATGCGTGTTCCTCGATCAGCGCGGGCCCCGCGATCTCGTTGCCCGCCAGCAGGCGCTCGCGCAGATGCACCGGCGTGTCCACCCAGCCGCTGGAGCGGAAATAGACGGGCTTGACCGTGCGCACGGAGGCACGGCTGGGCTCGGCACTGCCGCGTTCCACGCTGTGCCTGGGCGGTTTCTTCATCGTGCCCAGCACGGTGACGCGCAGGCTCACGAGGTCGGCCGGCTCCTGCGGGGCCGAGGTGCCGTAGCGCACCTTGTGCAGCTCGTCGAACTGGCGCTTGATGGCCGAGCGGTCCCTGCCCTCGAAGAAGGCCATGGGCAGGTCCACGGTCACCGCATGCTCCTGGCCCACGTAGCGCATGTCGGCGGCGCGCTCGATCACGATGCCGTCCGGCGCGATGCCGGACTGCGCCAGCGCGGCGCGGCCCTCGTCCTCCATGCTCTGGTAGGCGGCCTCGATCTCCTCGAAGGAGACCTCGCCCAGCTTGCGGAACACCGAGCGCACGTAGTCGTAGCGCAGGTCGGAGAACAGCATTCCGTAGGCCGAGAAATAGCCGGGCGCATAGGGAATCAGCACCTTGCGGATGCCGATCTCGCGCGCAATGGCCGAGGCGTGCAGCGGCCCCGCGCCGCCGTAGACGACCATGGTGAAGCTGCCCGCATCCAGGCCGCGCTCGGTGGTCACGGCCTTCACGGCATGCGACATCTGCGTCACGGCGATGCGCAGGATGCCGTCGGCCGCCTCGGTGGGCTCCAGGCCCAGCGGGGTCGCCACGCGCTCGGCCATCTGGCGCTGGCAGGCATCCATGTCCAGCTGCAGCTCGCCGCCCAGGAAATGCTCCGCGTCCAGCCGGCCCAGCACCAGGTTGGCGTCGGTCACCGTGGGCTCCAGCCCGCCACGGCCATAGGCCACGGGGCCGGGGATGGAGCCGGCGCTCTGCGGGCCCACGCGCAGCGCGTTGCCCGTCTCCACGCGGGCGATGGAGCCGCCGCCCGTGCCCACTTCGTGGATGTCCATCATCGGGATCTGTATCGGCAGGGCCTGCTCGTAGCCGCCGATCAGCGCCGAGCCCGTGGTCAGCGGCCGGCCTTCGCTGATCACGCCGGCCTTGGCCGTGGTGCCGCCCATGTCGAAGGCGATGGCATCGCCCATGTCCAATTGCGCACAGATGGCCTGGGCGCCGATCACGCCGGCCGCCGGACCCGATTCGAGCATGCGCACGCAGCCCACCTTGGCATGCTCGACCGGGAACAGGCCGCCCGTGGACTGCACGATGTAGAAGTCGCCCTCGAAGCCCTTGCCGCCCAGGTGGTTCTCCAGCTGGCCCAGGTACTGCGACACGCGCGGCCCCACATAGGCATTGGCCACGGCGGTGGACACGCGCTCGAACTCGCGGTACTCCTGCGACAGCTCGTGCGAAGCGCAGACAAAGGCGCCCGGCATCTCTTCCTGCAGGATCTGCTTGACGCGCTGCTCGTGCGCCGGGTTGCGGTAGGAGTGCAGCAGCAGCACGGCCACGGCCTCCACGCCCTGCCCTGCCAGCTCGCGGGCCAGCTCGCGCACGGCCGCCTCGTCCAGCGGCTTGTGCAGGCTGCCGTCGGCGCGCAGGCGCTCGGACACCTCATGGCGCAGCGAGCGCCGCACCAGCGGCTGGTGCTTGTTGAAGAACAGGTTGTAGGCATCGGGCCGGTTCACGCGGCCGATCTCGTAGATGTCGCGAAAGCCCTCGGTGATCAGCAGCGCGGTGTGGGCGCCGTTGCGCTCCAGCAGCGTGTTGATGGCAATGGTGGAGCCGTGCAGGAACAGATGGCCGTCGCGCCAGTCGATGCCCGCGCTGTCTATCGTGGCCTGGATGCCGTTGACCAGCTCGCCATGCGTGGACAGGGCCTTGCCGAACAGCAGCCGGCCGCTGGCCTCGTCGAACGCCGCCATGTCGGTGAAGGTGCCGCCGATATCGACGGCAATGCGCAGCCGGGGCCGCTGCGAAATCGCTTGTTGGTTATCCATGAAATTCTCCAGAGACAGTTATTCACAGCGCCATGCGCCGCCCACAGTCCTTGAAACCGGCGTGCCCCAAAGCGAGGGACACCGAGGAAGGGCCGCCCCGCACCGAGGGTGTCGTCCCCCTCCCGCGAAGCGAGAGAGGGGGAAGGCGCGAAGCGACTCAGGGGGTGTCATCTCAGACATCAGTGCCGATACGGTTGCTCAGCACGCCCAGGCCCGTGATCTCGACCTCGACCACATCGCCGTGCTTCATGTACAGGGGCGGCTCGCGGCGGTCGCCCACGCCGCCCGGCGTGCCCGTGGCGATCACGTCGCCGGGCGACAGCGGCGTGAAGCGCGACACATAGGCCACGATGGTGGGGATGTCGAAGATCAGGTCGCCCAGGCTGGCCTGCTGCATCACGCTGCCGTTCAGGCGGGTCTGCAGCGCCAGGCTGCGCACGTCGGCCACCTCGTCGCGCGTGACCAGCCAGGGGCCGAAGGGCGCCGTGCCGGGAAAGTTCTTGCCGGGCGTGAACTGGTGCGTATGGCGCTGCCAGTCGCGCACGCTCACATCGTTGAAGCAGGCATAGCCGGCGATGTGCTCGAAGGCATCTTCCTTTGCAATGTGGCGCCCGCCCCGGCCGATGACGAAGGCCAGCTCGCCCTCCCAGTCGAAACGCTCCGAGAAGGCCGGGCGCAGCAGCTCGTCTCCATCGGCGGCCAGGCTGTCGTTGAAGCGCAGGAACAGCGACGGGTGCTCGCTGTCGGCGCGCTGCGTCTCGGCCACATGGGTCTTGTAGTTCAGGCCCACGCAGATGAGCTTGCCGGGGTTGGGGATGACGGGCAGCGCCTGGGTCTGCGCCGCATCGACGGGCACGGCGCCGGCCTGCAGGGCCTGCTCCAGCTCGCCCAGCGCCTGTGCGCGCAGCACGGACAGCAGGTCGGGATGGCGGGCGAGAAAGTCGGCGGGCGGCAGCAGGAAGCGCTCGGCCAGAACCTGCCCGTAGCGGGGCTGTCCGGCATGGATGAAGCTGGCGAGTTTCAACGGATTTTCCTTAGGTTCGGTGTCTGGAAAACCTGCCACGGCAAGGCCGCTGGCAAGGCATGACTGCACTGTAGAAATCCGTTTGATATCTGGATAGATAGAATTTCAGGCTTTCAGAATTGCCTCATCAGGCATACCTCAACCGGGTAACCACCATGCACCTGCCCAGCGTCAAGCTCTTCCTCGAGGTCTCCGAAGCCGGCAGCATCAGCAAGGTCGCGGCACGGCGGCACACCGTGCAGTCGCACATCAGCCGGCAGATCAGCGAATTCGAAGCGTCTCTGGGCGGCCCCTTGCTGCGGCGCACGGGCCGGGGCGTCACGCTGACGCCGCTGGGGGCGCGGGCCGCGCTGCGGCTGCGCAGCTGGCTGCAGGAAACCGAGCAATTGCAGGAAACGCTGCGTGCGGACGCAGGCCAGCTATGGGGCGAGGTGCGGCTGGGCATCGTGCCCTCGGCCGCGCACCCGCTGATGACGCATGTGTTCGACTGGCTGCAGCGCGAGCACCCTGGCATACGCCTGAACATCACCGAGGCCCAGGGCACGGAGCTCGACGCGCTGCTGGACAGCGGCGCAGTGGACCTGGCCATCCTCTTTCGCTTCGCGCGCCCGGCCGGCGGCGACGAGCGGCTGCTGAGCACCGCGCACAGCTATCTGGTGTCGCGCCCAGGCGACCCCTTGACCCTGGCGCCCACCACGGAGTTCGCCGCGCTCGACGGCCTGCAACTGGTGCTGCCGCGACGCCCCAGCCATTGGCGCGATGCGCTCGATGAGGCCGCGCACAGCCACGGCTTTCGGCTCGCCGCAGCCGCCGAGGCCGACTCGCTGACCGTGCAAAAGGAACTCGTGGCCCACGCGCCCGGCCTCTACTCGGTGATCGGCCCGTATTCCATCGATGCCGAACTGCGCCAGGGCCGGCTGCAGGCCAGCCGCCTGGTCAACCCCGGCCTGGTGCGCCATGTGACGCTGGCCCTGCCCCGGCACGGCAAGCTCACCCAGGCCTGCCGCGTGGTGGGCGATGCCATCGAGGCATTGACGCAAGCCTGGGGACAGCAGCTGTCGCCGGGGCCGCTGAGCACCTCGGGACTGCTCGGCGGTTGAAGGGATCAGATATCGGCCCCATCGGCTCCAGTCGTCGGCCATGCACGCCGTGGCCAGGCCATCGGACCAGAACGGCCGCAACCATGTCAGCGGGCCTGGCCATCACGCACGGCTGCAATGGCCTCGATCTCGATCATGGCCGCCGGGTCGTACAGCGCCTGGATCTGGGCAATCGTGTCGGCCGGATAGGGGGCGCCGAAGAACTCGCGGCGCAGGGCAACCACCTCGTCGAAGTGGCCCATGTCGGTAACGAAGATGGTGACCTTGATCACGTCCTTCAGGCTGGAGCCGCCCGCCTCCAGCGCGCGGCGCAGATTGGCAAACGCCTGCCGGCCCTGGGCCAGGAAGCCGCCCGGCACGATGCGGCCATCGTCTCCGGCGCCGGCCTGGCCGGAGATGAACAGCAGCTCGCCAAAGCGAATGCCTTGCGACAGCAAAAACGGCTCGTAGGGGTCGGGTTGCGTGGTGACACGGTGCAGCATGGTTTCATTTCCTTCATCCATCCCCGGCAGGATCGCGCTTGGGGCATGGGTGGACGATAGGGAAGCCGGATGATTGCGACAAAGGTTCATTTGTCAGGCATAAGATGAGTTTTCCTCACCCCATTCCTTACCCGACCCTTGCGTCCTCCAGCCCTCATGCAACGCAACCAGCTGCCGCTTTCCGCACTGCGCGCCTTCGAGGCCGCCGCCCGCCTGGGCAGCTTCAAGCAGGCCGCCGACGACCTGGCCGTGACACCCACGGCCATCAGCCACCAGATCCGCGCGCTGGAGGAACAGCTGGGCCTGGCGCTGTTCGATCGCCAGGTACGCAAGGTGGTGCTGACCGAGGCCGGCGCCCAGCTCTATCCGGTGCTGCGCGACGGTTTCGACGCCTTTGCCGCCACGCTGGAGCGCCTGCTGCAAAAGCGCCTGCGCGCCCAGGTCAGCATCTCGGCCACCAATGCGTTCACCGTGAAATGGCTGGTGCCGCGCATGGCCAGCTTCCGCGCGATGCACCCGGAGGTGGACCTGCAACTGCAGGCCTCGGACGATGTGGTGGACCTGCGCTCCCATGCCGTCGATATCGCCGTGCGCTACGGGCGCGGCCCTTATCCGGGCCTGGTGGCCGAGCCCCTGTTCAGCGACCGCTTTGCGCCCGTGGCCAATCCCCGGCTGGACGTGCTGGGTCCGGCCGACTTGGCCCGCCTGCCGCTGATCCGCTTTGACTGGAAGACGGCGCACGCCAGCAATCCCACCTGGGAGCGCTGGTTTGACGAGGCAGGCCTGGCCTGGAATTCACCGGCGGGGCAACTGCGCTTTTCCGACGAGGGCCATGCCATCCAGGCGGCCATTGCCGGTCATGGCATTGCCCTGGTGAGCCTGGCCCTGGTGGCCGAAGACATTGCGGCCGGCCACCTGCTGCAGCCCTTCGGCCCCTCGATCACCGGCCATACCTACCATCTGGCCGTGGGCGAGCAACGGGAGTCGGGCCCCCATGTGCGCGCCGTCATGGACTGGCTCAGAAGCCAGTCCATGACCGTGCCATAGCCGTACCGCAGCCGCCCTCAATAGCCCCGCGCCGCGTCCACCGCCTGCGGCAGCTCGCCGCTGGCACGCCAGCGCCGGATGTTGCCCGCCACGATGGCCGATGCCGTCGCGCGGTCCGTGGGTGCCGAGATGTGGGGCAGCACGGTCACGGCGGGGTGCGCCCACTGCCAGGACGATTCTGGCAGGGGCTCCTGCTCGAACACGTCCAGCACGGCATGGGCCAGGCGGCCGCCGTCCAGGGCGGCGCGCAGCGCGGCATCGTCCACGATGGGGCCGCGCGCAAAGTTGATCAGCGAGGCATGGGCAGGCAGCGCGGCCAGCGCCTGCGCGCCGACGATGCCGCGCGTCTGCGGCGTGAGCGGCAGCAGGCATACGAGGATGTCGGTCTGCGCCAGCATGGCGGGCAGCTCGGCATCACCCGCATGGCATTGCACGCCTTCCATCTGCCTGGGCGTGCGGCTCCAGCCGCGCACCTTGAAGCCTGCCGCCAGCAGCCGCCGCGCGCTGGCTTCGCCCAGTGCGCCCAGGCCCAGCAGCGATACCGTCCTGTCCTGCGCGCGCACGCCGTCATGCGCCAGCCATTGGCGCGCGGCCTGCTGGCGGGCATAGAGCGGCATGTCGCGGTGCAGGTACAGGGTCCAGGCCAGCACGGCCTCGGCCATGGTGTCGGCCAGTTGCGGGTCCACCAGGCGGACGATGCGCAGGTCGGTATCGCCCAGGTCGGCCACCAGGCGCTCCACGCCGGCCCAGACGCTGTGCACCCATTGCAGGCGCGGCAGCGTGCGCAGGTCGGCAGGCTGGGGGTTGGCGACGATGGCGACCTCGCAGGCCGCGCGCTGGCCCGCATCCAGCGTATCGAGCGCCACCACGCGCTCCTCTGGCAGGGCGGCCTGCAGGGCCTGCAGCCAGGCCTGGGCGGCCGGGTAGCCGGGTGCGCAGACGAAAGGAAGCGGGGGGAGCGGGGGGAGCGAGGCGCGAGGAGACAGCGAACCGCTCATTTGGCGAAGACCTTGTCCAGGTCGGCGAAGCCCTTGACCTCGATGGGATTGCCGCTGGGGTCGCGGAAGAACATGGTGGCCTGCTCGCCAGGCTCGCCCTCGAAGCGGATGCCGGGCTGCAGCACGAAATCCACCACGCCGCCGGACAGCCGCGCGGCCAGGGCCTTCCAGTCGTCCATGGCCATCACCAGGCCCAGGTGGGGCATGGGCACCATGTGGTCGCCCACGCGGCCGGTGTTCGTGACCGGGAAGGGCTCGCCCAGGTGCAGCGAGATCTGGTGGCCGAAGAAGTCGAAGTCCACCCAGGTCTCGGTGCTGCGGCCTTCCTGGCAGCCGAGCAGCGTGCCGTAGAAGGCGCGCGCTTCGTCCAGATCGCGGACATGGTAGGCAAGGTGGAAGCTGGTGCGCATGGCTGATCCTTTGGTTGTGCTTGTGGTGCAGGCAGGCTCGCAGGCCGTGGCCTGCCGTGGGTGGCGCGAGCCTAGCAGAGGCTTTTCGAAAGTGATAGCGTTGATTTCTTTGCAATCCCCAAGGAAATCTTTTGGAGACCCGCTATCTCAAGAGCCTGATCGCCGTGGTGGACAGCGGCTCCATCGCCGATGCGGCGCGCGCCGAGCACCTGACCGCCGCCGCCGTGGGCCAGCGCGTGCAGGCGCTGGAGCGCGAGCTGGGCTTTGCCCTGCTTTCGCGCAGCGGCCATGCGGCCCGCCCCACCCAGGCCTGCCTGGCCCTGCTGCCGCGCGCGCGGCGCCTGGTGCGCGAGGCCGCGCTGCTGGGCAGCGATGCCAGCGCCGATGGGCTGGCCGGCACGCTGCGCATCGGCGCCATCTCGACCGCGCTCACGGGCATGCTGCCGGCCGCGCTGCGCAAGCTCACGCAGGCGGCGCCACAGTGCCGGCCCGTCATCGTGCCGGGCACCTCGCGCGCGCTGTTCCAGATGCTGCAGGCCGGCGAGCTCGATGCCGCCGTCATCGTGGCGCCCCCTTTTGAACTGCCCAAGGCGCTGCGCAGCGTGCAGCTGCGCCGCGAGCCGCTGGTGCTGCTGGCCCCGCCCAACGCACGCGGCCGGCCTGCCGCGCTGCTGCGCAGCCTGCCCTACATACGCTACGACCCCGATGCCTGGGGAGGCCGCCATGCGGCCGACTGGCTGGCCGACCAGGGGCTGGAGCCTGCGGTGCTGTGCGACCTGGACGCGCTGGAGGCCATTGCCATGCTGGCCGCCGACGGCATGGGCGTGGGCCTGGTGCCGCACTGGACAGGCCTGGAGCGCTTCATGGGCGACTGCCGAATGCTGCCCATTGCGGGCGCCGCCTATGAGCGCGCCATCTGGCTGGTGACCAGCGCCGATCCCGACCTGCCGCGCATGGCCGAGCTGCTGGAGGGCGCACTCGCGTAGGTTGCGGCCTTCGCTCTCAATCCGCCTGCACGTAGCCCGTGACGCGGATCATTTCGCGGTACTTGGCGATCTCGCGCGCATAGGCGGCCGCCGCATCGTCCAGGCCCATGGGCTTGGCGACATCACGGCCGTCGGCCTCCAGCTTGGCGATGACCTGCGGGTCCAGCAGGGCCTGGCCGATGGCCTGGTTCAGGCGCTGTTTGACGTCCTGCGGCGTGCCGCGCTTGACGAAGTAGCCCGCCAGGCTGGCGTACTCGAAATCGCGCAGCGCCGGCACTTCCGTGATGCTGGGCACGGCCGACAGCACCGCAGGCCGGTTGCGCGACAGCACGGCCAGCGCCCGGAAGCGGCCGGTGCGGATCATCTCCAGCATGGACGCCTGGAACGGCATGATGCTGAAGTCGATCTGGCCGCCGGCCAGGTCCTGGATCACGGGCGCCGTGCCCGCATAGGGCGCGTGGGTGAACGGCACCTTCACCACCTTGCCCATGTACTCGGTGATCAGGTGGTAGAGCGAGCCCACGCCCACCGAGCCGTAGGTCAGCGAATTGCTTTCGTTGCGCGAGCGTGCCAGCGCCAGGAACTCTTGCATATTCCGGGCCGGCAGGCCTGAGCGCACCAGCAGCACCAGGTGGGTGACGGTGATGTACTGCAGGTTCTCGAACGCATCGGGCTGGTAGCGCACGGCCTTGTTGGTGAGCGGCGGCAGGATGAGTTCGTTTTGCGTGCCCTGGAAGAACATGCTGCCGTCGGCCCTGGCGCCCAGCACTTTGGATGCGGCAATCGTCCCCGTGGCGCCGCCCAGGTTTTCCACGATCACCTTGGCCGCCAGTCCCTCGCCTATGGGCTTGCTCAGGATGCGGGCGCTGACGTCGCTGGGCCCGCCTGCCGGGTAGGGCACCATCAGGCTGACCGGGCCGGGCGCCGAGGCCGCGGCAGGCTGCAGCAGCAGGGGCGCCAGCGGCAGGCCGGCGGCGATTTTCAGGAGCGAGCGGCGTGTGGGCAAGGCAAGTGGATTCATGGAAGTGCACCAGGCAGTGGCTTGAGGGGGAAGGCGGGAATCAGGCGCGCCCTACCACCGGGCGTGGGGCAGGCGCGCAATGGTGTGGAGCACCGCCAGGCCGCGCGGGACGATGGTGTCCACCTCGCAGTACTCGTCGGTGGTGTGGAACTTGCCGCCCACGGGGCCGGTGCCGCACAGCGTGATGGCGCCCAGGCTGGAGGTCACGCCCGAGTCCGCGCAGCCGCCGCTGAACTCGCCCTCGGCCTTGTGGCCCAGCGCGCCCAGCTCGGCCTGGTACAGCTCGAACAATTGCTGCGACTGCGGCGTGGGAACGAAGGGGCGGAACTCGCCGGTGATGTTCAGCGTGGAGCGCGTGCCCTGGATGAAGGACTTGTCGCAGATGCAGCGGATGCGGCCCACCAGGGACTCGCGCTGGTCCAGGTCGAAGATGCGCAGGTCGATGGCCGCCTTGGCCGACGGCGCCGACGTGTTCACCGACAGGCCGCCCGACACCAGGCCCACGTTGACGGTGACGCCCTTGTCCAGGTCGGTGAGCGCGTCCAGCGCCACCACCTTGTGCGCCAGCTCCGAGATGGCGCTGATGCCCTCGGCGAAGTTGGCGCCCGAGTGCGCCGCCTTGCCCTCGATCTCCACGCCGAAGAACACGCCGCCCTTGCGGCCCGTGACCACGTTGCCCGAAGGCCGGCCCGGCTCCGCATTGAAGACAAAGCCCGCCTTGCGCGCAAAGGGCTCGATGACGGACTTGCTCAGGGGGGAGCCGATTTCCTCGTCGCAGGTGAACAGGCCCGTGACCTCGGGCGCAGGCTCCGCGCTGTGGGCCAGCGCAGCCAGCAGGAAGGCGTTCATGACGATGCCCGACTTCATGTCGGCCACGCCCGGGCCGTAGGCCCTGCCGCCTTCGATGCGGAACGGCCTGCGCGCGGCCTCGCCTTCAGGGAAGACCGTGTCGCAGTGCCCCATCAGCAGCACGGGCCTGCCCACGGTGCTGCCCGCGTTCACGGTGACCGAGATCGCGGCCTCCACGCCATCGACGAAATGCGGGCTGACCTGCAGCCCCTGGCCCAGGAAGAAGGCCTCCAGGCGCCGGAACACGCGCGCCACGCCAGGCTTGTCGAAACTGCCCGAATCGATGTTGACGATGTCGGCCAGCAGCGAAAGCATGTTCTCCCGCTGGTCCTTGATCCACTCCGACGCGCCGACCGCCCGGTCCGCACTGACAATGGCTTGCTGTGGCATCCGCTGCCTCCGTATTTTTCAATACTTGGTATTGTTATTTAATACTTCAGATTCACAATCAGGTAAAACGATGATCGAAAACGCGTTGTATGTGGGTTCCGTGGGCAAGGCATTCCGCGTGCTGGACTGCTTCAAGGGCGCGGCGGGCGACCTGAGCCTCACGGAAATCATGGAGCGCAGCGGCCTGGACAAGAGCGCCGCCCAGCGCTACGCCTACACCCTCAGCGCCGAGGGCTACCTGCAGCAAAACAGCCAGACCCGCCGCTACCGGCTGGGCCCGGGCGTGCTGGACCTGACCTTCCACTTCCTGCGCACGCATGCGCTGGCGGAGGCGCTCAACCCCCTGCTGCTGCAGCTGTCCAAGGACACGGAGCAGAAGATCAGCCTGTCGCTGCGCGACGGCGACTGGCTGGTGCACGTGCTGCGCCACCAGACCAGCACCGAGCACTACCACGCCTCGCTCGTGGGCCGGCGCGTGCCCCTGCAATGCACGGCGGGCGGGCGCGCCGTGATGGCACGGCTGGACGAGGCGCAGATGGAGCAGCTGCTGGCCCCCGGCCGCCTGGTGGCCAGCACGCCCCGGACGCTGACCACGGCCAAGGCCGTCCAGGCGGAACTGAAGAAGGTGCGCGAGCGCGGCTACGCCATGGTGGTGGATGAATTCATCATGGGCGAGGTCGCGCTGGCCGCCGCCGTGGTCGACGCCGACGGCGTGCCGCTGGGCGCCCTGCACCTGAGCGGATCGTCAAGCCAGTGGAGCGGCGCCGACTACGCGAAGAAGTTCTCGCCCCTGCTGCTCAACGCCATCGCCCAGTACGAGCGGCGCAACGCGTAGCGCCTGCCGTCCAGCGCGGATCCCGCTATACTGCGCCCCTTCTTTCTTGAACGAGCTGCTGCAGGAAAGACGTTTTTCGGGCCTTTGCCGCCCGGGTGTCTTTCATCGTCCGTACACCCAGCGGACGCGGCGAGCGCCAACCAGGCCTCGCGGATCTGCAGCCATGAGCACTCCTCAACGACTCCAGCGTGCCTTTGCACGCACGGGCATCTCTCTCGACTATCGCGACGGCATCTACCACGTGCGCGATGGCCAGGCCGAGGCCCACATTCTTCTTCCCGACAGCCTTCCCCTGGAGGACAAGGCCGTGCGCCAGCTGCTGGCCTTTGCGGCCGTGCGCCGGCATGACGGCCAGGGCAGCCACGGCGCCGTCTGCCGCGCCTGCGCCACGCCCGACTTCCATCCGGGCACGGTGGCGCCCGTGGGCAGCGTGGTGGCCACGCCATCGGACTTCGTCATTCCGGCCGCCATCGGCACGGACATCAACTGCAGCGTGCGCCTGCTGACCACGGGCGCCCGGCTGGACCAGCTGGCGCCGCACAAGGGCCGGCTGGTGGACTTGCTGACCGCCAGCCTGCTGGGCAGCGGGCGCGACGTGCCCGTGACCACGGCCGCCTTCCGCGCGCTGTTCGACCACGGGCCGGCCGCCTTTGTGGACCGGCTGAGCGGCCAGGGCCTGTGGGGCCATGTCGACAGGGAGCGCCTGCACCGCGAGCTGGCCGCCTGCATCGGCCTGGACAGCTTCGCTGGCAGCGCCCGCCACGCGCCCCATGCCTATCTGCAGGAGCGCCATGCCGTGTTCCGCGACCCGTGCCTGGGCACGGTGGGATCGGGCAACCATTTCGTGGAACTGCAGGTGGTCGACGAGGTGCTGGACCGCCACGCGGCCTACCGCGCCGGCCTGCGCGCAGGCGACGTGGTGGTGATGATCCACAGCGGCTCGCGCGACCTGGGCTTTTACGTGGGCCAGGCCTGGATGGACCGCGCCCGGGCCGAGTGGCCGCAAGGCGTGAAGCACCCGGCCAGCGGCCTGTACGGCCTGTCGGGTCCGCTGGCCGGCGAGTACCTGCAGGCCATGGGCGTGGCGGCGCGCTATGCCTGGGCCAACCGCGTGGTGCTGGCCGAGCTGGTGCGCAAGGACCTGGAGCAGATCGTGGGCGCAGCGGATTCGCGCCTCGTGGTCGATGTGCCGCACAACGTGGTCCTGCAGCAAGGCGGCATGAACATCCACCGCAAGGGCGCCACGCCAGCCAACGAGGGCGACTTCGCGCTGATCCCGGGGTCCATGGGCGATGCCTCCTACCTGGTCACGGGCCTGGGTGCGGCCGACTGGCTCTGGTCCTGCAGCCATGGCGCGGGGCGGCGCATGCGCCGCCAGGCCGTGCGCGCGCTGCGCCCCGAGGCACATGCGGGCCGTGCGGGCGAACAGGGCTGGCAATGCGTGACGCTGCGCGAGGAGCGCCGCATCGAGGAGGCGCCCGAAGCCTACAAGCCCATCGGCCCGGTCATCGAGTCGCAGGAGGCCGCCGGCCTGATCCACGCCGCCGTGAAGCTCAGGCCCTGGATCACCTTCAAGGCCTGAGCACCGGCAGGCGCCTCACTGCAGCCGCAAGCCGTCCGCCGCACGGTCCTGGGCCAGCTTGCGGTACAGCGTCTGGCGGCTGATGCCCAGCATGCGCGCGGCCTGGGTGACATTGCCCCGGCAGTTCTCCAGCGCCTGCCGCACGGCCGAGCGCGAGAGTTCATCCAGGCTCTGCGGCGCAGCGTCGAGCCGGGGGCCGCTGCGGGCGGTCTGCGCCAGCTCGGCCTGGAAGTCGTCGGGCAGGTGCTGCCACTGCAGGCAGTCCTCATGGGGATCGAGCATGGCGCAGGCCGTTCTCAGCACGCTGGCGCACTGGCGCAGATTGCCGGGCCAGCCATGGCCGGCCAGCTGCGCCAGCAGGGCCGGTGCCATGCGCAGCGGGCGCGCGGGTTCGATGTCGGCCAGCATGCGCGCGGCCAGCGCCTCGAAGTCGCCGCGCTCGCGCAGCGGAGGCAGCTCCACGGCCAGGCCGTTGATGCGGTAGTACAGGTCGGCACGAAAACGTCCCTGGTCGGCATCCTCGCGCAGCCTGCGGTTGGAGGCGCTGACCAGCGCGAAATCGACCGCAACGGGCGTGCCACCGCCCAGCGGCACCACCTGCCGCTCCTGCAGCACGCGCAGCAGCCGGGTCTGCAGCGACAGCGGCATGTCGCCGATCTCGTCCAGGAACAGGGTGCCGCCGTGCGCCTGGCGCAGCAGGCCCGCCTGTCCTTCGCGCCGCCCGCCCGTGAAGGCGCCCTGGCGGTAGCCGAACAGCTCGGCCTCGATCAGCGACTCGGGCATGGCCGCGCAGTTGATGGCCACGAAGGGGCCGTCGCGGCGCGGCCCGCTGTCGTGGGCCGCGCGCGCAAACCATTCCTTGCCCACGCCGGACTCGCCCTGAATCAGCAGCGCAATCGGCTTGCCCAGCACGCGCCGGGCCTTGTCGGCCGCCGCACGCCAGCGCGCATCGCCCGTGTCCAGCCGCGCCAGCGCATCGCGGGGGGACTGCCGTGTTTCCCCCGCTTGCCGCGCTCCCAGCGCCTCCTGCACTGTCTGCGCCGCCGCCCCCGCCATGATGGTGCGCCGATCCGGCACCAGCTGGCCGAACAGCGCCGTGCCGTCATGGCGCCGCAGCGGCTGGGCCGCATCGGGCTGGCGGTGCTGGCGTGACAGCAGCTCCTGCAGGCTGGCGTCCAGCACCTGGTCCAGCGCCACGCTGCCCAGCTGCGCGTGCGACAGGCGCAGCAAGGCCAGCGCGGCGCGGTTGGCACCCACCACCCAGCCGTCGCCCGAGATCAGCGCAATGCCTTCGCCCACCGTGCCAATGCCTTCGGGCCGCGCGTGCAGGTGCAGGCGGATGTGGCGCTGGCCGTCGCAGGCCATGAGGCGGTTTTCGATCATGCGGGCCGCCGTGCCGACCAGGCCCAGCGTGTGCGGGCTGCCCCGGCCATGTTCGCTGGAGATGTCCAGGATGCCCAGCAGTTGGCCCGTGCCCGACAGGATGGGCGCGGCCGCGCAGGTGAGAAAGCCGTTGCGCTCCAGGAAATGCTCGCCGCCCTGGATTTCGATGGAGTCCATCTCGGCCAGTGCCGTGCCGATGGCATTGGTGCCGCGCTGCGCCTCATGCCAGGACGCACCGCTGGCCAGGGCCACGCGCTCGGCCTTGCCCAGAAAGAAGGGGTCGCCGCAGGTATCCACCAGGGTGCCGCAGGGGCCGGCCAGCACCACCACGCTCTGGCTGCCGCGCACCTGCTCGGACAGGTATTCCATGACGGGCCGTGAATGCGCCAGCAGCGCATGGTGGCGGCTGCGCAGCACGCCCAGCGCGTGCTGCTCCAGGTTGTCGGCGGCGCCCAGGCGCCCGGTGGGACGCAGTCCCTGCTCGATGCAGCGCTGCCACGAGCGCGCCAGGCGCTCGTCCACCAGGCCGCTGGGGCAGCGGCCCGACTCCATCAGGCTGTGACGGGCCTGGCGCAAGGCCACAAGGGAGGCTCTCGATTGCATGCTGTCTCCTGCTCGGGCGTCATTGCGCCGCGTTGCGGGCCAGTATGCGGGGCCGGCGGGCACCGGGCAAGCCAAGTGGCAGGCCAGGCGCCCGACTGTTCCATTTCTGGACAGTTGTCCTGTTGCGCAACGTCACGGCACAGGGCGAACGCGCACGGGAATACCCGCAGCAGCCACGTCCCGCGGGCCTTTGCGGGCACCTGCCCTGCGGCCTGCGGGCTGGCACGGCTTTTGAATCATGTCTGCCGTCCGGCCATGGCCGGATATCCCGATCCACACCCGATCACAACAGACCCATAAGCATCCTCAGGAGACAAGCAGCATGACCGTCTACGCAGCACCCGGCGCCGCTGGCGCCAAGATCGCCTACAAGGCCCGCTACGACAACTTCATCGGCGGCAGGTTCGTACCTCCGGTCAAGGAGCAGTACTTCGACGTGGTCACCCCCATCAGCGGCAAGGTCTACACCCGCGCCGCGCGCTCCACGGCCGAGGACATCGAACTGGCGCTGGACGCCGCCCATGCCGCCAGCGACGCCTGGGGCCGCACCAGCGCGGCCGAGCGTGCGAACGTCCTGCTGAAGATCGCCGACCGCATCGAGGCCAACCTGGAGCTGCTCGCCTATGCCGAGACCGTGGACAACGGCAAGGCCATCCGCGAGACGCTGAATGCAGACATCCCGCTGACCGTGGACCATTTCCGCTATTTCGCGGGCTGCGTGCGCGCCCAGGAAGGCGCGCTCAGCCATATCGACGAGACCACGGTGGCCTATCACATCCAGGAGCCGCTGGGCGTGGTGGGCCAGATCATTCCCTGGAACTTCCCCATCCTCATGGCGGCCTGGAAGCTGGCGCCTGCGCTGGGCGCGGGCAACTGCGTGGTGCTCAAGCCGGCCGAGTCCACGCCCATCAGCATCCTGATCCTGGCCGAGCTCATTGCCGACCTGCTGCCGCCCGGCGTGCTCAACATCGTCAACGGCTTCGGCCGCGAGGCCGGCATGCCGCTGGCCACCAGCAAGCGCATCGCCAAGATCGCCTTCACGGGTTCCACCTCCACGGGCCGCGTGATCGCCCAGGCCGCCGCCAACAACCTGATCCCTGCCACGCTGGAGCTGGGCGGCAAGTCGCCCAACATCTTCTTCGCCGATGTGATGGACAAGGACGATGCCTTCCTCGACAAGGCCGTCGAAGGGCTGGTGCTGTTCGCCTTCAACCAGGGCGAGGTCTGCACCTGCCCCAGCCGCGCGCTGATCCACGAAAGCATCTACGACCGCTTCATGGAGCGCGTGCTCCAGCGCGTGGCCGCCATCCGGCATGCCAACCCGCTGGACACCGACAGCATGATGGGCGCGCAGGCGTCCAAGGAGCAGCTCACCAAGATCCTGTCGTACCTGGACCTGGGCAAGCAGGAGGGCGCCGAGGTGCTGGCCGGCGGCGGCCAGGCCCATCTGGGCGGCGACCTGGAAGGCGGCTACTACGTGCAGCCCACGCTGTTCAAGGGCCACAACAAGATGCGCATCTTCCAGGAGGAAATCTTCGGCCCCGTGCTGGCCGTGACCACCTTCAAGGACGAGGCCGAGGCCCTGGCCATTGCCAACGACACGCTCTACGGCCTGGGCGCGGGCGTGTGGAGCCGCAACGGCAACGTGGCCTACCGCATGGGCCGGGCCATCAAGGCCGGGCGCGTGTGGACCAACTGCTACCACGCCTATCCGGCGCACGCGGCCTTTGGCGGCTACAAGGAATCGGGCATCGGCCGCGAGACCCACAAGATGATGCTGGACCACTACCAGCAGACCAAGAACCTGCTGGTCAGCTACAGCGAGAACAAGCTGGGCTTCTTCTGAAGTTCTTCCCAGGTGAATGCGGCCGGCGGCGCGCAGCGCGGCCGGCCGTCCAGGAAAGGACCACCCCATGGTTGACAAAGTGATTGCCACCGAGGCCGCGCTGGCGCTGATCGCCGACCTGCAGGCGCAGCACGGGCCGGTGTTCTTCCACCAGTCCGGCGGCTGCTGCGACAACAGCGCCGCCAACTGCTACCTGCCCGGCGAGCTGACGATAGGCGCCCAGGACGTGCTGCTGGGCCACGTGGGCGGCGCGCCCTTCTATATCGGCAAGTCGCAGTACGAATACTGGAAGCACACCCAGCTCATCCTCGACGTGATCGAGGGCCAGGGCGGCACCTTCTCGCTGGAGGGCAGCACGGGCAAGGCCTTCCACACACGCTCCAGGCTGTTCACGGACGAGGAATACGCCGAGATCCTGGCCAGCGAGGGCAACGGCCCCTGACAGGGGCCGCGCGACGGGCTACTTTCCGGTCAGCCGCTTGACCGCGGCCTCGGTCTGGCGCACATGCTCGTCCGGGTCCGAGCCCATGTGCACGAAGCGGACCTTGCCGTCCTGGCCGATCACGTAGGAGATGCGGTCGGCGCGCTGGGGGTCGGCGGCGGCCGAGGCGTCGTAGGCGCGGATGGTCTGCGCCTGCGGGTCCGATGCCACGGCGAACTGGTCGCGGCAGGCCTCGGTGGAAAAGCGCTTGAGCGTATCGATGTCGTCATGCGACATGCCCACCACCGTGGCGCCCATGGCCGCGAAGCGCGGCGTGGCCTCGGCAAAGGCGTGGGCTTCCATGGTGCAGCCCTGGGTGAAGGCCTTGGGGAAGAAATACAGCACCACCGGCCCCTTCCTGAGCGTGGCGGCCATGTCGAAATCGAAGGCCTTGCCCGCCACCGCGGCCGGCGTGGTGAAGCGCGGCGCGGTGTCGCCCACCTTGAGCGCGGCCTGGGCCAGCGGCGACAGCAGCAGCGCCGCCAGCACGGGTGCGGCGGCGCGCGCGCAGCGGCGGCCCAGGGATGCGCGTGGGTGGATGGAATCGCCGCAGCGGATATCGGACATGCATGGCCTCCTGAGCCTGGAACGGGATGCGCCATTGTGGCCAATCGGCCCGGGCCGCTGGCGCATTTGCCGTGGATCAGCGCGGGGATTCGCCGGGCCTGATCCTGAACCAGATCGAGTACATGGCGGGCAGGAAGACCAGCGTCAGCACCGTGCCGGCCAGCGTGCCGCCGATCAGCGTATAGGCCAGCGTTCCCCAGAACACCGATTGGGTCAGCGGGATGAAGGCCAGGATCGCCGCCAGCGCGGTCAGGATCACGGGCCGGGCGCGCTGGACGGTGGCCTCCACCACCGCCTGGAACGGCGCAAGCCCCTCCTGCTCGTTGTGCTGGATCTGCCCGATCAGGATCAGCGTGTTGCGCATCAGGATGCCCGACAGCGCGATCAGCCCCACCAGTGCATTGATGCCGAAGGGCTGCTGAAAGACGATCAGCGTCGGCACCACGCCGATCAATCCCAGGGGGCTGGTCAGGAACACCATGACCATGGCCGATATCGACCGCACCTGCAAGATGATGATGATCAGCGTGATGGCGATCATGATCGGGAACAGGGGCAGCATGGCCGTCATGGCCTTGCCGGATTCCTCGATGGAGCCGGCCTCGTCGATGCGGTAGCCCGCAGGCAACGCCTTCCTGATGGGCTCCAGCTGCCGGGTGATGGCCGCAGAGACATCGGGCGGCTGCAGGCTGTCATCGATGTCTCCGCGGACCGTGATGGTGGGCATGCGGTCGCGGCGGCGCATGACGGGCTCCTCCATCTGCACGGTGACCTCGCCCAGCTGCGACAGCGGTATGCGCTGGCCAGTGGCGTTGGTGAGCGTGAAGTCGCCGACCCTGGCCACATCGTGGCGGGTGCCGCCCGCAGAACGCGCCATCACCTGCACGGTGCGGATGTCCTCGCGCACGGTGGTCACGGGCACGCCGCTGAGCAGGAATTGCAGCTGCTGCGCGACTGCCGCGGAGGTCAGGCCCATGGCCTGCAGCCGGTCCTGGTCCAGGGTGAAGCGCATGACGGGGGTGCGCACGCCCCAGTCGGAGTTCACGGTCCGCATCATCGGGCTGTCGTGCAGCACCTGGTGCACCTGGCCGGCAATGTCGCGCAGCCGCTGCGGGTCGGGGCCGGAGACGCGATACGCCACGGGGAACGGGGAGTACGGCCCGAACACGATCTGCGATGCGCGCACCTGCGCCTGCGGAGCCAGTCCCTGGGCGATGGCCTCGCGCAGCCTCAGCTTGAGCGCGTCGCGCTGCGCCTGGTTGGCGGTGCGCACGACGATCTTGGCGAACGACGGGTCGGGCAGCTCAGGCGAGATGGCCAGAAAAAAGCGCGGTGCGCCCTGGCCGATATAGGCGGTCACGATCTCCGATTCGGGCTGCTGCAGCAGCCAGGCTTCCACCTTGCGGGTGGTCTCGCTCGTCTGGCCGATGGAGGTGCCGTAGGGCATCTGCACCTCGACCATCACCTCGGGCCGGTCGGAGATGGGAAAGAACTGCTTCTTCACGATGGACATGCCCAGCACGGAAGCCACCATGAGCCCGCCCACGACTGCGGCCACCATGCCCTTGCGGGCGATCACCTTGCCCAGCACGCGCCGCAGGCGCTCGTAGCGGGGCGTGCCATACATCGCCGCATGTCCGCCTTCGACCTTCTTGAGAAGGGGCAGCATCTTGACGCCGAGATAGGGCGTGAACACCACGGCCACCACCCAGGACGCGATGAGCGCGATGCCGACGATCCAGAACATGTTGCTGGTGTACTCGCCCGCCGTGGAGCGTGCGAACCCGTTGGGCATGAAGCCCACCGCCGTCACCAGCGTTCCGGACAGCATGGGCGCCGCGGTATGGCTCCAGGCGTAGGCGGACGCGGCCACGCGGTCGTAGCCCTCTTCCATCTTCACCACCATCATCTCGATGGCGATGATGGCGTCGTCCACCAGCAGGCCCAGCGCAAGGATCAGCGAGCCGAGCGTGATGCGGTCGAAATTCTTTCCCGTGGCGGCCATGATGATGAACACGGCCGCCAGCGTCAGCGGCACGGCCGCAGCCACCACCACGCCAACGCGCCAGCCCATGCTGGCGAAGCACACCACCAGCACGACCAGCAGCGCGGCCAGGAACTTGAGCATGAACTCATCGACGGAGGCGCTGATGTTCACGGCCTGGTCCGTCACCTTGGTCAGGCCCATGCCCAGCGGCATGTCTGCGTTGATGGCGCCCACCTCCCGGTCCAGCGCCTTGCCCAGGTCCAGCCCGTTCCAGCCGTCGCGCATGACGACGCCCAGCAGCAAGGCAGGCTCCGCACCGTTGCGGATGATGAAGGTCGAGGGGTCTTCGTAGCCTCGCTGGACGGTGGCGATGTCGGACAGCTTGACCGTGCGGCCCTGGGCCACGATGGGCGTGTCGCGGATCTTTTGCAGCGCGTCGAACGCCCCGTCGATGCGGATGAACACCTGCGGACCCTGTGTCTCCACCGACCCGGCAGGGGTGAGGGCGTTCTGGTTGTTCAACGCAGCGAAGACGTCCTGCGGGCTGATGCCCAGCGTGGCCAGGCGCTCGTGCGAGAACTCCACGTAGATCCGCTCGGATTGCTCGCCGACGATGTTGACCTTCTTGACGCCCGGCACATGCAAAAGACGCTGGCGCAAGGCTTCGGCATCGCGCACCAGCGCCCGGGGCTCCTCGCCGCGCGCCTTGAGGGCGTAGATCGCAAAGGTCACGTCGGCGTACTGGTCGTTCACCATCGGGCCGATCACGCCCGCCGGCAGGTTGCGGGCTTCGTCACCGAGCTTCTTGCGGGCCTGGTAGAACTCCTCCTGCACCTCGCCGGGGGGCGTGGAGTCGAGCAGGGTCAGCGTGGTGAAGGCCAGCCCCGGCCTGACGAAGGTTTCGGTGCGGTCATACCAGCGCAGCTCCTGCAGGCGCTTTTCCAGCTTCTCTGCCACCTGGTCCTGCATTTCCTGCGGGGTGGCGCCAGGCCAGGCCGTGATGATCGTCATGACCTTGACGGTGAAGGCCGGATCTTCCGCCCGGCCCAGCTTCAGGAAGGCAAAGACACCCGTCAGCGAAATCAGCAGGATCAGGAACAGCGTGATGGAGCGCTCACGGACGGCAAGCGCCGACAGGTTGAAACGGCCTTCACTCACGGGACGCTCCCGTGGACACGGAGGACGCCGTGGACGTTGTTGCCGTTGTTGCCGTTGAAGGCGCCGGCGCCTCGCTGTCCAGCCGCACCTGCGCCCCCTCGCTCAACAAATGCGCGCCGAGCGCGACGATCCGCTCCCCCTGGCCGAGCGCACCCGCCACCTGGGCATTGCCGTCCTGTACCTGAACCACGGTGACGGGCTGGCGCCTGACCTGATCGCCCTGTACCACCCAGACAGCGGCGCCCTTGCCCTCGTCGAGGATGGCGCCGATGGGGACCTGCAGGGTTGCCTTGCCCGCTGTCGCTGTCGCTGTCGATGTAGATGTCGATGTCGCTGTTGCTGTCGATGTCCCGCCAATCCTGAGCGTGACCGTGCTGCCCAGCGGAGCGCTGGCCGCCGCGCCGGCGTCCAGCACATAGCGGGCCTCAAAGGTGCGGGTGGCCCGGTCGGCCACATCGGACAGCTGGCGCAGTCTGGCGGGGACGGCCACATCCTCCCTGCCGAACAGGCGGGCCTGGGCCGCCGAGCCCAGCGCGGGGCGCAGTGTTTCGGGCAACTGGACGACCGCTTCGCGCCTGCCGGCATGGGCGAGGCGCACGACCACCTGGCCGGCACTGACGACCTGGCCAGGCTCGGCAAGTGTTTCCATCACGATGCCATCGGCATCGGCCAGCAGTTCGGCGTAGCGGCTGGCGTTCAGCGCTGCGGCGGCCTGCGCTTCGGCCGCCCTGAGCTGGGCGCGGGCGGCATCCGCGGCCGCCTTGATCTGTTCATGGGCCAAGGCCGAAACGGCACCCGTTCCCTGCAGGTCACGGTAGCGCTGCTCCTCGTCGCTGGCCTGCTGGGCCCGTGCCCTGGCGGCTGCGACGGCCTCCTGCTGGGCATGGGCGGCCAGCTTCAGGTCCACCGGGTCGAGGCGCAGCAATGCCTGGCCGCGCCTGACCGCCTGGCCTGTATCCACCAGGCGCTCGAGCACCTTGCCGGCCACGCGAAATCCAAGATCGCCCTGTACCCTGGCCGCGATGGTGCCGGTGAAGACGCGCTCGGAAGAATGGCCTGGCGCTACCAGGGTGGTGCGAACGAGGGGTGGCTGGGTGCGCGGATCCGGCGGCGTGCTTTTGCCGCAGGCTGCGAGTGCAAGTGACAGTGCGCCGACAGCGGCGATGGACAGATGGCGGTGCCGAAGCATGAGGGGGTCCCGATCAATGAGCAGGACCCGATTCTGTGATTAGTGACCATTTATGTCAATGGTCACAACTGCAGGATTTAGGGCGACAGGCTTCTCAGCACCAATCCGGCCAGTTGTGCGGGCGCCTCGTCCGCATGGTCGAGGCTGTGCTGCAGCATCACCGGGTTCAGATAGGGGAGCATGACCAGGAAGATGGCGCGCCCGGTTTCATCCAGTGGCGTCTTGCGCTCGAAGTCGCCCCGCTGGCGCCCGGCATCGAGTATCTGCAGCAGCAGCTGATGCATGCGTTCCTCATAGGCCTGCGCTGCCTGCCAGCGCTCTGCCGACGCGGAAATGGCGATCTCGTACAGCTTGCGGTCTTCGGAGAAAAGCCGCAGCGTGGCAGCGACGATCGCCTTGAACAGGCGCCGCAGCTGCTCGGGAGGCGTATCCGTGCTGGCGACGGCCTGGCGGATCTCCGCCTCCATCTCCATCAGGCAGTTGGAACAGATCATCTCGCCGATGACCTGCTTGGACTCGAAGAACTTGTAGATGTAGGCCTTGGAAAAGCCGATGGCCTTGGCAAGGTCGGACACCGTGGTTTTCTCATAGCCGTAGCGGCTGAAATGCTCTTTCGCCGCAGTCACGATCTGTTGCCGGACATCGTGTTCGACCGGGCCGCGCGCAGAGGTCGGATAGACGTTGGTGGTGCTCATGCGGCCTAGCTTACTCCATCAAAAAAATACTATGCAAGTGACCATTTTGGAATATAGTCACAGCGTCACCACGCTTCTGACTGTTGAACATGCCGCGTCTTGCCGCCCCCGTCTTTCTGATGCTCGCCAGCCTCTGTGCAGGGTGTGCGGTAGGCCCTGACTACCAGCCACCCGCCACGGCCCTGCCCCAGGCCTACATGGGCAGCCGCGTTCTGGGTGAGACCAAGCCGCCCTCGCCGGCCTCCTCCACTTACCTTGCAGCCTGGTGGGCAGCCTTTGGCGATCCGCAGATGGCGCGCCTCGTCACGGCGGCACTGCAGCAAAACCTGGATGTTGCCCAGGCCGCTGGCCGCGTGCTTCAGGCACGCGCCGGGCTGGATGCGGCGGCCGCTGCGTTGCTGCCGTCGGCCCAGATCTCGGCGCAAACGGCCAGGAGCTATCAGTCGGTCGAGACTCCGCTGGGCCGGGTGCTCGACTCCATGCCGGGGTTCGATCGCTACGGCAGCGCCCAGGAGGCCAACCTCGGGGCCAGCTGGGAGCTTGATCTCTTCGGCGGCCTGCGCAGGGCCAGGCAGGCCTCCCTGGCCGAGTACCAGGCATCGGAAGCCGGCGCCACTGCCGTGCGGCTCGCGGTGGCCGCCCAGACTGCGGACATCTATATCCAGATTCGCGGCCTGCAGGCGCGGCTGGCAGTGGCACGCTCGCAGGTGCGGACCCAGCAGCAACTGCGCTCCATCGTCGAACTGCGGTTTGGCAAAGGACTGGCACCGGAGCTTCAATTGCGCCAGGTCGAGGGGGCACTTGCGCGGGCGCAAGCGACCATCCCGCCGCTGGAGAACGCGCTCGAGGCCGCGCTCAACGCCATGGACGTGATGCTTGCCACGGCACCCGGCACGCACCGGGCAGAGCTGGCCGAATCCCGCCCGGTCCCCGTGCTGCCAACCCTTTCCCTGGCGGAGGCACCCGGCGATCTGCTGCGGCGACGCCCGGACCTCATCGCGGCGGAGCGGCGCCTGGCAGCGTCGAACGCACGCATCGGCGTGGCGATCGCCGAGTACTACCCGAAGCTGTCGATCAGCGGCCTGATCGGCAGCGCCACCTCCATCTCCGCGGGCAATCTCTTCAGCGCCGGCGCATCGCAGGCCAGCGTTGTGGGCGGCCTGCGCTGGCGGCTGTTCGACTTCGGTCGCATCAACGCACAGATCCAACAGGCGCAGGCACAGGAGGCGGAAAGCCTTGCCGCCTACCGGCAGTCGGTACTGCGCGCCACGGAAGAAGTGGAGAACGCCCTGGTCTCGCTGGACAAGCGGCAGGAGCTGATGGCCGTGCTCGCCAGGGGCGCGGATGCGCTCACGCGGGCCCGGCAGGCCGCAGGCGCCGCCTACGACAAGGGCGTGGTCAGCCTGATCGAGGTACTGCAGGTGGATGAAAGCCTGCTGGGCGTGCTCGATGCACAGGCGCTGGCACGGACGGAGTCGGCGCGATCGACGGTCGCGATCTTCAAGGCGCTGGGCGGCGGCTGGACGCCGGAGCCTTCCAGGGCATTGGCAGCCGCCAGCCACGGTCTTCCCGCCAGCGTTGCCCCCTGAACCTGCCACTTCCCGAAAGGAGCCCCCTTTCCACACAGCAAAGAAACCGAACACCCCTGCGGGACATGCGGCCCAGGCGACCTGCCGACGCGGGCGGCCGAAGCCATGGCCCGGCTCCACCCACCCCCATCCGTCAAACCATGCCAAACACACCCCCCTCCCCCACCGTTGCTGCAGCCGCACGCATCCTGAAGCCGGCGCTTGCGGCCATAGCCTTCTCGACCTGCTTCGCAGCCCATTCGCAGCCGCAAGACGCCTCGGCAGCCACATCGGACGCAGCGCTTTCCCGCGCCGAAGTCATCGCCGATCTCGCACTCTGGCGCCGCGCCGGATTGGACCGCCATGCGGAGATATCGATCTCCTACGGAGTCGAAACGCAGGAATATCGGGCCGCATACCAGGAGTACCTGCGCCTTCGCAACAGCGAGGCGTTCCAGGCGGAGGTCCGCAAGGCGCTGAGTCGGTAAGGCGGAGCGCCTTCCCGCCCAGGCCATCGCGGCAGCGGCTGGCTGCCTGGGGACGTGGCCCGGGGCTTTGCCTACAGGCCCAGGTCGGACAGACCGGGGTGGTCATCGGGGCGACGCCCCAGCGGCCAGTGGAACTTGCGCTCCGATTCCTGGATGGGCATGTCGTTGATGCATGCGAAGCGCCGGCGCATGAGACCGTCGGCCTCGAATTCCCAGTTCTCGTTGCCGTACGACCGGAACCAGTTCCCGGCATCGTCGTGCCACTCATAGGCGTAGCGGACTGCGATCCGGTTTTCCGCGTACAGCCAAAGCTCCTTGATCAGCCGGTAGTCCAGCTCCTTCTTCCACTTCCTCTCAAGAAGGGCCTGGGCCTCGGCGCGGCTGTTGGCGAACTCCGCCCGGTTGCGCCATTTCGTGTCGGGGGTATAGGCCATCGCGACCTTGGCCGCATCGCGTGTGTTCCATCCATCCTCGGCCAAACGGACCTTTTGGACGGCGCTTGCGAGAGAGAACGGGGGCAGGGGTGGGCGAGTTTCCATGATGTGACCTTTGAAAAGATGTAGAACGATCTGTCTACATGCACCACTCTAACGGAGGTGGAACGATCTGTCTACAATGTCTTCATGAAAACTTCCCAGCCATCTCTCGAGTCACTACCACCCCGCGAGCGCATCCTGGTGGCAGCCCATGGCCTTTTCTACGCAGAGGGCATCCGGGCCACGGGCGTGGACAGGATCATCGAGCGGTCGTCGGTCAGCAAAGTCACCTTCTACCGCCAGTACGCCAGCAAGGACGACCTGATCCGGGCGTACCTCGACTACCGCCATGAACGGTGGATTTCCTGGTTCCAGGCCAGCCTGGCGCAGGAGGCCGCCGGGGGCTCGTCAGCGTTGGATGCCCTGTCCACCACCCTCAGGAGCTGGTTCGGCCAGCCCGACTTTCGGGGCTGCGCCTTTCTCAATGCCGCTGCCGAACTGGGCTCGTCCGACCCTGAGATCCTGGCGACGGTCCGGCGGCACAAGCAGGAAATGTCGTCCGTGCTGGATCGCCTGTTCGGTGGCCATCCCCTGTCCGTGGGCGCTGCGCTCACCCTGGTGGCGGACGGCGCCATCGTCCATGCGCAGATGGGTCAGCCGATCGATGAAGTCATGGCGAACTTCAAGGCAGCGGCCGAAGGGATCGTGAGCCGCCCCGGGTGGTGAGCAGGCTCAGGAGCGGGGCGCCGCTGAGGCTTCGGCGCGCCACAGCGGCAGGTCGTTGCTGCCTCGCCACCTTTGGCCACGCAGGGGCCGGATCTGGCAAGTCAGTGCTTTGCCACACGCTGCCCTGCCGCGTCGATGACGGCTTCGCCGTCCTCCTTGGAGAATGCCCCTTGCTGGGGACGCGGCAGTATGTCCAGCACCACCTCGGATGGCCGGCACAGGCGCGTGCCCAGTGGCGTCACCACAATGGGGCGATTGATGAGGATAGGGTGCCGGAGCATGGCGTCGATCAGCTGGGCATCGGTCCATTCCGGGTCGCCCAGGCCCATCTCGTCATACGGCGTACCTTTTTGCCGCAGAACCTCCCGCACAGGCAGGGCCAGGTCCGCCAGCAGCCGCTCCAGCGTGGCCCGGTCGGGCGGTGTCTTGAGGTATTCGATGACGGCGGGCTCCTCGCCGCTGTTGCGGATCAGGGCCAGCACGTTGCGCGATGTGCCGCAGGCGGGGTTGTGATAGATCGTGATGGTGCTCATGGCAGATGGGTTCTGTGAGGGAATTCAGGCAGCCACGCTCAGGCGCAGCGCAAGGGCGGAAAGCGTGATGAGCAGCACGGGGGCCGTCAAAACCGTACCCACCCTGAAGTAGTAGCCCCATCCGATGGTCATGCCTTTGCTGGCCAGCACATGCAGCCACAGCAGCGTGGCCAGGCTACCGATGGGCGTAATCTTCGGGCCCAGGTCGCAGCCGATCACGTTGGCGTAGACCATGGCATCCCTGACCACGCCGGTGGCACTGGAGGCATCGATCGACAGCGCACCCACCAGAACGGTGGGCATGTTGTTCATCACAGACGACAGCAGGGCCGAGAGCACTCCCGTGCCGATGGCTGCGCCCCAGACGCCGCCTTGGGCAAAGCGGTCCAGAACGGATGCGATAGAGGTGATCAGCCCGGCATTGCGCAATCCGTAGACCACCAGATACATGCCCAGCGAGAACACGACGATCTGCCACGGCGCGCCATGCAGTACCTTGCGGGTGCTGATGACGCAGCCGCGTGCCGCCACGGCCAGCAGCAGGGCGGCACCTGCGGCCGCGACCGCGCTGACAGGCACGCCCAGCGGCTCCAGCCCGAAGAAGCCGACCAACAGCAGGACCAGGACCACCCAGCCCGCGCGAAAGGTCGCCGGATCGCGGATCGCATCGGCCGGGCGCCTGAGCTGGGCCAGGTCATAGGTTGCGGGAATGCCGCGCCGAAAGAACAGCATCAGCATGGCGAGGCTGGCCAGCACCGAGGCGAGATTGACCGGCACCATTACCGAGGCGTATTCGTTGAAGCCGATGTTGAAAAAGTCAGCCGAGACGATGTTGACCAGGTTGGAGACGATCAGCGGCAGGCTGGCCGTGTCGGCGATGAAGCCTGCCGCCATGACGAATGCCAGCGTGGCGGAGGGCGAAAAGCCCAGCGCCACGAGCATGGCCATCACGATGGGCGTGAGAATCAGGGCGGCGCCGTCATTGGCGAACAAGGCGGACACAGCCGCACCCAGCAGCACGATGAACGCGAACAGCTTGCTGCCCCGGCCGCCGCCCCAGCGTGCGAAGTGCAGCGCGGCCCATTCAAAGAAGCCGGCCTCGTCAAGCAGCAGGCTGATGATGATGACGGCTACAAAGGTGGCGGTCGCATTCCACACGATGCCCCAGACCACTGGAATGTCGGAAAGATGCACCACGCCGGCCAGCAGGGCAACGACCGCGCCCAGCGAGGCGCTCCAGCCAATGCCCAGGCCGCGCGGCTGCCAGATAACCAGCACAAGGGTGGAGATGAAGATCAGGACTGCCATGAGCATGGTGCTGGGAGATTCGGGTTTCAGAAGGCGCGCATTCGTGGACGAAGGGGGCGTCAGTGGGAGGCCAGTTCGCGGGCGGTGCCCTGTAGCCTTGCCTTTTCCAGCTTGTCGTCGGGCAGGTTGACCAGCAGCTCCAGACGACGACGCATCATGTGCAGAGTCTGTCGGAATGCTTCCAGCTTGACCTCTTCAGATGCGTCTCCCTGCGAGGGATCGGCGTATCCCCAGTGGGCGGTGGCGGGGTGGCCGGGCCAGATCGGGCAGACCTCGCCAGCTGCGTTGTCGCAGACGGTGATGATCAGGTCCATCTGCGGCGCCTGCGGGGCCGCGAACTCATCCCAGCTCTTGCTGCGCAGCCCCTGCACAGATACGCCGGCACGCTGCAGCACCTGCAAGCTCAAGGGATTGGGCTGCTGATTCGCGCGGGGGCTGCTGCCGGCCGAATACGCTTTGAAGCGCCCATTGCCCATGTCGTTGAGCAAAGCTTCGGCCAGGATGCTGCGCGCCGAGTTGTGAGTGCACAGGAACAGGACATTCAGGGGGGTGATGGAATCAGACATGGTGGCTTAGCAGCAGGACGTGGAGGAAGAGGCAGCTACGGTGCCTGGGGCGCAGCAGGCAGATGCGGCCGCCTGGCGCGGGGCCGTCGGCGCGCAGCACGCGCCGCTGGCTCCGACAGCTGCATCAGGGGCCTCGTGAAACACGGGAATGTTCTCCAGCGAATGAAAGTGCTCCCAGGCAATCCCCTGGGGATCGGTGATCCAGTGCTTGTCGCTGCGTGCATAGCAGCAGGTGGTGGCGCCTTCGTCGAGCATCGCCAGGTCGGAGGCCCTGGCGCGTGCCTTGAGCGCATCCAGCTCCTCGGCCTCATCCACTTGGAAGCCCAGGTGGTCCAGGCCGGCTTTCTCGCCTCGCGTCGAAATGGCGAAGTTCACCCGGGGCTCGTCCAGCATCCACTTCGCGTAGTCGCTTTCCACGCGGGCGGGCTCGGCACCAAACAGCTGGGAATAGAACGCGATGTTCTTGGCCAGATCGTCGACGTGCATATGGACATGGAAGCGTTTCATCGTGGACTCCGTTCAGCAGTTGCAGGGCAAGGCATCCACCGTGGCGCATGCGGCGCCCTGGCAGCAGTTTTCGGTGAGGTAGGCGAGCAGGTCGTTCATCGCCGCAAAGGACGCCCGGTACAGCACATTGCGGCCCAGGCGCTCCTGGCTGACCAGCTCGGCATGGGACAGCTCCTTGAGGTGGAACGACAGCGCGTTGGGTGCGATACCCAACTGTTCGGCCAAGGCGCTGGGCGTAAGCCCCGCAGGGCCGGCGACTACCAGGGCGCGGAAAACGCGCAGGCGCGCTTCATGGGCCAGGGCCGAAAGCGATCGGATGACTTGGGTTTCTTGCATTCATCAATAATACAACTATTGTTGAATTGTTGTTGAAAAAAGTGAAGGCGATCGTGCGGCGCCATTGCGCAAGCTCCGTGCGGAACGCCACTGAACACGCAGCGCGTCACGCAGATAACTCGTTGATTTCTCACGTCCTCGCAAGCCATGCACCATCGATCCTTAGAGAGATGCGCCACTGAACTTTCGTCTGTACGGAAAACGCGCCACTGCACTTTAGTTTTTTGGCCAGCAAGGCTGAGGAGCGAGCTATCGGCCGAGGCGCAAGGGCTCAGGGCCGATGTGCGGCGGCGTCGCGGGTTGCCATGGGCTCTTGTGTGGCAGCTACCCGTTGCCGTCGTTTGTCGCAGGCCTGTCGGTGTCGGCTTTGCCTCGGCAGCTGCCGCCCCCCCGCAGCCGGGCGAACTCACGCTGCATGGCGCCAAACAGTCCTTAGCCCCTGCGACAAGCGCTGGCCCAAATGGTGGGACTACTCGAAGGCTAGGGCATTCTCCGGGCGCTCGCCCCGTGCCAGTGATCGTCTCACCCCCACTCAAACTTGCAGTCCCGAAACACGGATGGACGGCCAGGCTCGCCATGACACCCTGACAGCTCTACCCTCGCAAACATCGCCATCAACGGCGGACAGCACATCCACTGATGCTGACGACGTTCACACGGGGCGCAGCTGAAAACATTTCAGAACTTCATAGACACCGCCACGCGCATATTCCGCGCCTCCCCGTAGTACGACGAGGTCGAAACCCCTTGGTACTTGCGGTCGAAGACGTTGTAGAGGTTGGCCGAGACCGTGAGCTTCGGATTGATGGCGTATTGCACCATCAGGTCGGCCACAGCATAGCTTTTCTGCTCGACACGGCTGACGTTGGGCAGGCCCAGGAAGGAGAGGTCGCTCCAGGTGCCGCTTTGCCAGCGCACGCCGCCGCCCACGGTCAGGCCGTGGCCTATGTGAGGCAGGCGGTAGGTGGTGAACAGCTTGAGGGTGTTGCGCGGGATTTCGGGGTTCAGGCGGTTGCGCTCGGCGTCGCGCGCGATGTTGCGGGCAAAGCCGACGGAGGCGTTCCAGTGGCGGCGGATTTCGCCGGTCATCTCCACCTCGAAGCCATGCGTTTCGGCGCCCTTGACGGCACGGTAGGCCTGCTCGCCATTGGGCGCGTAGCTGCCCGTGATGGCCTGGGCCACGTTGTCCTGCAGCAGGCGGTAGACGGCGGCGCCCACCTGCAGGCGCTTGTCCAGCAGCTCGCCCTTGAGGCCCAGCTCGTAGCTGCGGCCCAGGAGGGGATCGAGCTTTTTGCCGTGGATGTCCAGGCTGCTCTGCGCCTGGAAAATATCGGTATAGCTGGCATAGGCCGACCAATCGCGGCCCACGTCCAGCACCAGGCCGGCGAAGGGCGTGAGCTTGCCGTTTTCGGCCATGGCGCTGCCGCTGGTCTCGCCGCTGGCGAAATCGGTGTAGCTGTCGCGACGCTTCCAGTTCGTGATGCGTGCGCCCGCGATGACGGACAGCCGGTCCGTGGGGCGCAGCTGCAGCGATCCGTAAGCACTGCTGCTGCGTTCCACGGCCGCGCTGCGGCCTAGTACCGGGTTGTCGGGCTGCACCGGCGTGCGGCCATCCCAGGTGAAGAGGTTGTCTATGGTGTTGTCCCAGCCGGGGAAGGCCCAGCGGCCATGCGAGCCGCTGTCGTTGCGCGTGCGTGCCACACTGGCGCCGAAGGCGGCCTGGTGCTGGCGTCCCAGCAGCTGGAAGGGACCGGAAGCCGTGAGGTCCAGCGTGTCCTGCCGAGGCCGCCCCGTCCACCAGGCGGCCCACAGGCCGGCACCTGCGCCGGTGGTGCGGTCCACAGGCTGTTCATTGGTCCAGCCCGGAATCTCGTCATAGCTGCTGCGGTCGAGCGTGTAGATGGCCTTCAGGCGCCAGTCGCTGGCCATGCGGTGTTCGAGCGAGGCGAAGACGCTGCGGTAGTCCCGCCGTGCCGAGGCCCAGCGCGCGCCCGAGGACGCGGAGCGGCTCCAATCGATGCGCGTGCCATCCGTGTAGAAGAAAGGCCGGCCCCCACGGCCTACGCCAGAAGCGTCGTAGTCCTGCGCGGAAAAGCCCACGGTGGCCAGCGTGGACGGCGACAGGTCAGCCTCCACCACGCCGTACAGCGAGCGGCTGCGGTCCTGCTCGTAGTCGACCTTGGAATGGCGGTTCTGCGATACGGCCACGATGCGCCCGCGCACCGATCCGGAGGCGTTGAGCGGCGATGACAGATCCACCTCGGCACGTGCGAAATCCCAGGAGCCTGCCGTGAGCCTGGCGCTGCCCTGGAACTCGGCCGTGGGCAGCTTGCGCACCAGGTTGATGGTGGCGCCGGGCGTGCCCGCGCCGCTCATCAGCCCCGAGGCGCCGCGCACGACTTCGACGCGGTCGAACATGGCCATGTCGCTGGTCTGGAAGATGGCCGGGTAGTCGCTGAACAGGCGGTTGACGCCATCGACCTGGAAGTTCTTGATCTGAAAGCCCCGCGCGAAGAACTGGTTGGTGTCGCCGCCCGTGGGACCGTACTGCGCATAGCTCAGGCCCGTGGTCTGGCGGGCGATGTCTTCCTGCAGCACGATGCCCTGGTCGTCCATGCGCTGGCGCGTGATCACGCTGACCGACTGCGGCGTCTCGCGCAGCGACAGGGACAGGCCCGTGGCGGCCCGCGATTCGCTGGCGGCGTAGGACTGCGTGCCCTCGGTGACGGCGCTGCGCTCGACCTGGGCGGTGACGCGCACCTCGGCCAGCGTGGCCGCGCCGGTGGGCGTTCCCACGGCCAGGGACGGTCGCACCACAAAGCCGCCGCCCTCGCGCGGCAGGGCCTGCAGGCCCGTGCCGGCCAGCAGCGCGGACAGGGCCTGGTCCACGGTTCGATCACCCTGCACGCCGGGGCTGGTCCTGTCTGCGGTCTGGGCGGTGGAGAAGGACAGCAGGATGCCCGCCTGGGCGCCAAAGCGATTGAGCGTGGCGGTCAGCGGCCCGGCAGGAATGTCGTAGCGCTGCACTGCCTGGGCGTGGGGCTGTGCCTGTGCGTGGGCCTGCGCCGGGGCAAGCACCGCCACCAGCGGCAGTGCCAGAACGGCGGGGCGCAAGGCCTGCCGCAGTTGAAATGCCAGTCGTGTGGCGCGAAAAGTCGGGTGATGGCCCATGGTGTGCGTGTCCCTCGGTCCTGGATGGTTGGCAATGGAATGCGGGCGCAGGAAAAAGCGCTTCATCTCCATTGCCCCGCGAGACGCGAAAAGCGATCAGCCAGGATCGACAAGAGCCAGGAAATCAGGCCGGCTCGACCACCACCCAGTAGCGCGTGGCCGTGCGCAGGCGCACCGGCAGGGTGGCCAGCAGCATGGCCAGCACCTGGTCGGTGTCGGCCAGCGGATAGGTACCGCTGACGGGCAGCTGCGCCACGGCGCCATCGCAGCCCAGGTGGCCGGGCCGGTAGCGCGACAGCTGGTCCAGGAACTCGGCCAGCGGCATGTCCTGGGCCACCAGCATGCCGCGCGTCCAGGCTGCCAGGGCCGGATCGGCGGGCCCGGCCGGCGTGGTGGCCTGAGCGTCGAACTGCGCCTGCTGGCCTGTTTGCAGCAGATGGAGGTGGCCGGGCCGTTCGCGGGGCGCGATATCCGTGGCGCCTTCAAAGACCGCAACCCGGCTGGGCCCCTGGCCGCGCTGGCGCACGACGAAGCGCGTGCCCAGGGCACGTATGCGGCCATGGCGGGTTTCGACGAGCAAGGGCGGCGCACTATCCTTCAGGCCCTGGGCCGTGGCCACCTCGATGTCGCCGCCGCGCAGGCGCACCAGGCGCTGCTGCGGGCTGAAATCCAGGTCGACCGCGCTGTCGGCATTCATCTGCAGCTGGGTGCCGTCCGGCAGGCGCAGGCTGCGCCGCTGGGCCGTGCCCGTGCGCAGGTCCGCCCCCAGGCTGGCCAGCCAGTCGCCCGAGGATGCCGGACCTCTCCATGCCACGGCACAGGCACCCGCGCCCGTGAACAGCAGCACGGCCAGGCTGCGCACCGCCAAGCGCCGCCCGCGCCCGCGTGCCGTGCGCGCGGCCTGGGCCAGGGCCACGCTGGCCGGCGTACCGGACAGCGGCTGCAGGCGTGCGCCCATGGCCTCTATGCGCAACCAGGCGCGCTCATGGTCGGGATGGGATTCGCGCCAGTGCTGCAGGCGCTGCACCAGCATCTCGCGCGTGCCGGCGCTGTGATCATCGGACTGCAGCTCCACCAGCCATTCGGCGGCCTGCTCGCGCACCGCAAGAGGAATGGGCAGGCTCATGCGCCGTCGTCGTCCAGAAAGCAGACTTGCACCACGGCCCGCGCGATATGGCGGCGCACGGTGGGCACGGAAAGGCCCAGTTCAGCCGCGATGTCGGCCTGCCTCATGCCGTCGATCTGCGACAGCAAAAAGGCCTGGCGCACGGGCAGTGGGAGCAGGGCCAGCAGGCGGTCCACCTCGACCAGGGTCTGCAGCACGATGGCGCGGTGCTCGGGGGACGGGGCCACGGCCTCGGGCATGAGGGCCAGGGCGTCCAGATAGGCCTGCTCCACGCAGCGCTTGCGGTAGAGGTTGGCGGCCAGACCCTGGGCAATGGTCATCAGCAGGGCACGCGGTTCGCGAATGGCCTGGATCTCGGCGCCGCTACGGCCCAGCAGGCGCACATAGGTGTCCTGGGTCAGATCGGCCGCATCAAAGGCATTGCCCAGGCGCTTGCGCAGCCAGCCCAGCAGCCAGCCGTGGTGGTCGGAGTAGAGAGTGGCGACATCGGGAACAAGGGCGCGGTCGGCGGCGGGCATGGGAAAGCGGCACGAGTGAAGCAGGAGGAAAGGCACCGGGGCAATATGCAGCGGCAAACAAGAATGCTTCTTATTTTCATTGTATCCAAATCCTACATCGTCATTGCACCAACCTGCGCACCAACGCCTGAGTGCGGACGCTCGGCGCGAACACCATCGTGGGCTGATTCCACCTTCGTTGAAACCAGTCGGAGCGACGGCATTGAGTCGACAGGAATCAGCGGTGCAGCGCGAAATGGGGCCTTCGAGGCGAAGCACGGCGCACCGAAGAATCGACTGGCCACTTCCAAACGGTGAAGCGGTCGTCCAACAATGGAAGCCTTCAACGGCCGGTGTTGGTCGTCCCTGTCACTCTCGCTTTGCACAGTGAAGGGCGTAGATCAGCCTGAGGCCATCGTTAGAAAGTCTGCAGTTGCCAACTGCTCCGCAGCGATTGCTGCTGCTCACGGCCACCTCGTGACCTATCAGTTGCAGCCACATGGTGGTCATCCAAGCTTCAGGGCTGGCGGCATCGCCAGATGCTTCGCTCCTCATCCGCACCCGACCTGGTGAAGCTCCCCTTTAGGACTGGCCCGTCATCGTGCCACGAAGGCGGAGCTTTTCTCCCTCTGACCTCAGAGGTCACCAGACGTGGCTTCGGTCTCGTTCGCGCCTGATCAAGGACAGTCACTCTGCACGGCTGGCTGATCTTGGGTGCGCTCAGCACCACGGCCAGGGCGCCTTCGATGCGACGTCAGGTCACAGCCCGCAAGGCTGCATGGTGATTCAGCGACAGCCTTTCGCCGGAAGTTCTGTGTGCTCCTGCAGGCTGCGCTTCGCCGCTGGCCAGCGCGGGCGCGCCCCGAAAAAACTAAAGATCAGTGGCGGAAAAGCTAATGGGTAGTGGCGTTCCGCACTCCGCGCCGGATGTGCCGTCTTGCGGCACATCCGGCCCTACCCCTTGAAACCTGGCCGAATTGCCTTATTATTAGCACTCGTTGGGTATGAGTGCTAACAATCCTCTGTCCCACATTGCTTCGAATGCCGGCCCGCCGGGCCGGCAAGTCTTTGTTTCAACTTTGTTGATGATTTAGGAGTTGGTATGAACCTGCGTCCCCTGCACGATCGCGTGATCGTCAAGCGCCTCGAAAACGAAACCAAGACGGCTTCGGGCATCGTGATCCCCGACAACGCCGCCGAGAAGCCCGACCAGGGCGAAGTGCTGGCAGTGGGTCCCGGCAAGAAGAACGACAAGGGTGAAGTGATCGCCCTGAACGTGAAGGTCGGCGACCGCGTTCTGTTCGGCAAGTACAGCGGCCAGACCGTCAAGGTCCATGGCGACGAACTGCTGGTGATGAAGGAAGACGACCTGTTCGCGGTCGTCGAAAAGTAATCCACGCGCTTCGAAACCGCACTTTCCAACTGAATCCGGAGAATTGAAATGGCAGCAAAAGACGTAGTTTTCGGCGGCGAAGCACGCGCCCGCATGGTTGAAGGCGTGAACATCCTGGCCAACGCGGTCAAGGTCACGCTGGGCCCCAAGGGCCGCAACGTGGTGCTGGAGCGCTCCTTCGGCGCCCCCACCGTGACCAAGGACGGCGTGTCGGTCGCCAAGGAAGTGGAACTCAAGGACAAGCTGCAGAACATGGGCGCCCAGCTCGTGAAGGAAGTGGCCTCCAAGACCAACGACATCGCCGGTGACGGCACGACCACCGCCACCGTGCTGGCACAGGCCATCGTCCGCGAAGGCATCAAGTACGTGGCCGCCGGCCTGAACCCCATGGACCTCAAGCGCGGCATCGACAAGGCTGTCGCCGCCCTGGTGGAAGAGCTGAAGAAGCAATCCAAGGCCACCACCACCTCCAAGGAAATCGCCCAGGTCGGCTCGATCTCCGCCAACTCCGACGAATCCGTGGGCAGCATCATTGCCGAAGCCATGGACAAGGTCGGCAAGGAAGGCGTGATCACCGTTGAAGAAGGCAAGTCGCTGGCCAACGAACTCGACGTCGTCGAGGGCATGCAGTTCGACCGCGGCTACCTGTCGCCCTACTTCATCAACAACCCCGAAAAGCAGGTTGCCCTGCTGGACAACCCCTTCGTGCTGCTGTTCGACAAGAAGATCAGCAACATCCGCGACCTGCTGCCCACGCTGGAAGCCGTGGCAAAGGCCGGCCGTCCCCTGCTGATCATTGCAGAAGACGTCGAAGGCGAAGCCCTGGCAACGCTGGTGGTCAACACCATCCGCGGCATCCTGAAGGTTGTGGCTGTCAAGGCTCCTGGCTTCGGCGACCGCCGCAAGGCCATGCTGGAAGACATCGCCATCCTGACGGGCGGCAAGGTCATCGCTGAAGAAGTGGGCCTGGCGCTGGACAAGGTGACCCTGGAAGACCTGGGCCAGGCAGTGCGCATCGAAATCGGCAAGGAAAACACCACCATCATCGACGGTGCTGGCCAAGCTGCTGAAATCGAAGCCCGCGTCAAGCAGATCCGCATCCAGATCGAAGAAGCCACCAGCGACTACGACCGCGAAAAGCTGCAAGAGCGCGTGGCCAAGCTGGCCGGCGGCGTGGCCGTGATCAAGGTCGGCGCTGCCACCGAAGTCGAGATGAAGGAAAAGAAGGCCCGCGTTGAAGACGCCCTGCACGCTACCCGCGCTGCTGTGGAAGAAGGCATCGTGGCCGGCGGCGGCGTGGCTCTGCTGCGTGCCAAGCAAGCCGTGGGCGAACTGAAGACCGGCGACGCCGAGCAGGACGCCGGCATCAAGCTGATCATGAAGGCCATCGAAGCGCCCCTGCGCGAAATCGTGGCCAACGCCGGTGGCGAGCCCTCGGTGGTGGTCAACGCCGTGCTGAACGGCTCGGGCAACTACGGCTTCAACGCCGCCAACGACACCTACGGCGACATGCTGGAAATGGGTATCCTGGACCCGACCAAGGTGACGCGTACGGCCCTGCAGAACGCCGCTTCCGTGGCATCGCTGCTGCTGACGACCGAAGCCATGATCGCCGAGTCCCCCAAAGCTGAAGGCGCCCCCGCCATGCCCGACATGGGCGGCATGGGTGGCATGGGCGGCATGGGCATGTAATTGCCCGCCGCAACCGGGCAGGCCTTGCGCCATACCCGGTTTGCCCCGCAAGAAAAAGGCCGCCCTCGGGCGGCCTTTTTCATTGCATGAACGCTGTTGCCGATGTCCTCAGGACACGGCCTGGCCCCAGGCCCGGCCCAGGCGCGCCACGGCCTCGGTGATCTGGGGCACGGTGGGCGCCGCATACGACAGGCGCATGCACAGGCCGGCCTGCTGCGCCGCCTCGGCCGGGAAGAAGGCCTTGCCTGGCACATAGAGCACGCCCTGCTCCACAGCGGCCGTGAACAGCGCCCGGGCCAGGGCCTCGGGCTCGCCCGCATGCCGTTGTGGCGGCAGCAGCTGCGCCCAGACGAACATGCCGCCCGCAGGCCGCACGAAGCGGATCTGCTCGCCCAGGGCCGACTGCATACCCGAGCACAGCGCATCCATGCGCGCCGCGTACTCGGCGCAGGCCTGGGCCAGCTGGGGTGCATAGCGGCCCGAGCGCAGATAGTGCGCGGCGATCATCTGCGCCAGCGGCGAGGTGCACAGGTCGGCCGTCTGCTTGGCGATGGTGCAGCGGCGCAGCAATTGGGCGTCGGCCAGCATCCAGCCGATGCGCAGCGCCGGTGCCACGGTCTTGGACAGGCTGGACAGGTAGACCACGGGGTTGGACTGGGCGCCGCACTGCGCCAGGCCTGTTTCGTAGATCGACGGCTCGCGCTGGCCGGTAAAGCGCAGCTCGCCATAGGGATCGTCCTCGACGATGGCAAAGCCGTGCTGGCGCGCCAGCGCCACCAGGGCCTCGCGCCGCGCCGCGGGCAGCAGCGTGCCGCCCGGGTTGGAGAAGTTGGGCACGGTGTAGAGCAGCTTGGGGCGGCGCGCATGGGGCCACTGCGCCAGCAGGCTGGCCAGGGCACCGGTGTCCAGGCCGTGTTCATCCGTGGGCACGGCCACGACCTGTGCCTGGGCCAGCTTGAGCGTCTGCAGCGTGGCCGGGTAGGCGGGCACCTCGACCAGCACCGGATCGCCAGGCTCCACCAGCACCTTGACCAGCAGGTCGAAGGCCTGTTGCGAGCCCGTGGTCACGATCATGTCGGCCGGCGTGCAGGCAATGCCGCGCGTGGCGCACAGCGCGGCCAGGGCTTCGCGCAGCGGCAGCTGGCCTTCGCTGGCGCCGTACTGCAGGCTGGCGGCAGCGTCCTGCTGCAAAGCGGCCATCGCGGCCTGTTGCAGGCCTTCGGCATCGAACAGGCTGGGCGAGGGATAGCCGCCCGCCAGCGAGAGCATGCCGGGGCGGCTCAGATAGGGAAACAGCTCGCGTATGGGCGAGCCTTCGGGATGTGCGAACAGCGGGTTGAACAGATGGGCGGTGGGCGACTGAATGCCCAGGTCTGCAGTGCTCATGAAGGCCTCTTGCGGCTTTGCAAAAAACAAAGGGGCGCGTGCACAGGCCTGGCGCCTGCGCATGCGCCCCGGGAAAGGGGATACAGGGTGGATGCCGGCCAAAGCCGGCATCCAGGCAGCCGGTCAGGCCACAGCCTGGGCGGCCTGGGTGCGCAGCGCGCTGCGCAGCTGGTCGATGGAGCGCTGCTGCGCCTGCTCGTACAGCGTGATCTCGTCATGCACGCGGGCACCCAGGTCGGCCTCGAAGGCCTGCTGGGCCGCATGGGCCGCGTACTGCTTTTGCTCTTCGCCGCCCAGATTGGACTGGAAGATGCCGGCCGCGCTCACGGGCAGGAAGTCTTCATAGACGATGGGCTCGGCCTGGGCCAGGCCACGGGCGATCAGGGCGTCCAGGTCCGAGGCGGCGGCCGCGGCGGCCTCGCCTGCGGCCAGGGCGGCTCCCTCGTCGCTCAGCGTGAAGCGGTAGAAGGCCAGGTCCTGGCGGCGCAGTTGCTCATGGGTGTCGGGGAAAGCCTCGAAGACCTGGGCCAGGCGGCTGCCGTAGTCGGGTGCGGCACTGCCCGCGCTGCCCATGTCGCGCACCTGGGCCAGCAGCTGGTCGTAGAGCGCGCGGCCCTTGCGCGTGAGCGCAACGCCGCGCTGCTCGATCTCGCCGAAGCGCGCCGTGTGCGAGCCTGCGCCCGTGGCATCGCCGGCAAAACGCACGGTCTCCTTGAGCGCCTTGAAGCTGGTCTGGCGCAGCAGGATGGGGCAGGCACGGCGCGGCGGGCCTTCGACCACGTCCTTGGCGTCCATGCCGCGTGCGGGCATGGCGGCCTGGGCTGCATCGATGTCCAGGGTGCGCGGCGTCAGGTGGTTGATGTGCGGGCCCTTGAAGCAGACCACGTCGGCGATCAGGCGGTGGGCCTTGTGCAGCGCGTCGTAGGTGGTGCCGTCCACGGTGGACTCGCTGTGCCAGCGGAAGGTCTCCAGCGCCTCGCCGACGAATTCATCGGCCTCGGCATCGGTGAGGCCGCCGTTGGCCTCGGACTGGGCGATCAGCGCCAGCGCGCGCTCGGTGAAGATGTTGCGGCGCGCCAGGATGGCGGCGGCCTGGGCGCGCAGCGCCTCGTCGGCGATCAGGTCCAGGCGCAGCAGCGAGGTGAAGACGCGGAAGGGATTGGCCAGCAGCGCGGCATCGCTGACGGGACGGAAGGCCGTGGAGTGCACAGGCACGCCGGCCACCGACAGGTCGTAGTAGCCCACGGGCTCCATGCCCATGATGGCGAACAGGCGGCGCAGCATGGACAGCTCGGCGGCCGTGCCCACGCGGATGGCGCCGTGGCGCTCCACGCCCAGGCGGGCCAGCTCGCCACTGCGCTGCATCCGGGCCAGCAGCTCAGGCTCGGCCTGCAGGGTGCGCTGGTTGATGTCGGCCACGAGCTCGATCAGCGTGCCGTACTGGGGCACTTCATCGCGGTACATCTCGGACATGGCGCTGGAAAAGCGCGCGCGGATCTCGTCGGAAGGCACGAAGGCGTTGGCGGACGTAGAGGACATGGTGCTCGTGGGGACTGATGGTGGGGCCGCAGATCAGCCTGCGGCATGGTGAATTCCTGGCATGCATGCTAGGTCTGCGCCTTGAGCCTGGTCAAACGATAATCGGGCCCATAGGTCATTCCCAAACAGAATGCCCCTCCCACGATTGCCCCACCGCTCCCTGCCATGCTGCTGTCCCGCCGTTTCCTGCCCCCCATGTCCCTGCTGTGCGCCTTCGAGGCGGCGGCCCGGCACCAGAGCTTCACGGCAGCTGCGGCCGAGCTGCACCTGACGCAAAGCGCCGTCAGCCGCCAGATCCGAGCGCTGGAGGAGCGGCTGGAGGCAGAACTCTTTGTGCGCGAGCGCCAGACCGTGCGCCTGAGCCCGGCCGGCCAGGCCTATGCGCAGGAAATCCGGGGCGCGCTGATGCGC
Source organism: Delftia sp. WSY_7 (assembly GCF_043104845.1). Taxonomy (NCBI): domain Bacteria; kingdom Pseudomonadati; phylum Pseudomonadota; class Betaproteobacteria; order Burkholderiales; family Comamonadaceae; genus Delftia; species Delftia sp. WSY_7. The sequence goes on from NZ_JBICLB010000005.1 coordinate 445,559, forward strand.
ATCTCCACGGCCACGCTGGGCTTTCGGGCCAACCCGCGCGGCGGCAGCCTGAACCTGGCCATCCTCCCCACCTTCGGCACGCGCTGGCTGGCGCCGCGCCTGCCGCAGTTCTTCAGCGCCCACCCGGGCATCACCATCAACCTGACGACGCGGCTGTCCCAGTTCGACTTCCAGCTCGAAGCCGTGGACGCCGCCATCCATTTCGGCCTGCCGCACTGGCCGGGCGCCGAGCTGGCCTTTCTGATGAGCGAGACCGTGGTGCCTGCCTGCAGCCCCGCCCTGCTGGCCCAGCATGGCTTTGCCCAGCCCCAGGACCTGCTGCAGGCGCCGCTGCTGCACCTGGCCTCGCGCCCCGATGCCTGGCAGCGCTGGCTGTCCGTGCACCATGCGCCCATGGCCGAGGGCCAGGGCATGCTGTTCGACCAGTTCGCCACCGCCGCCCAGGCCGCCATCGCCGGCGTGGGCGTGGCCTTGCTGCCGCGTTTTCTGATCGAGCGGGAACTGGCCCAGGGCGATCTGGTGCGTGCCCTGCCCCATCTGCCCGAGATGGAAAGCGCCGAGCGCTACTACCTGGCCTGGCCCACGAGCCGCGGCAACTACCCGCCGCTGCAAAGCCTGCGCGAGTGGCTGCAGCAGGCAGCCCAGGATTTCATGCGGGACGGCCCGCAGCCCTGACGCCTGCAGCGCCTGCCACCAGCGCCTGCAGCGCGGCCACCGGAAGCTGCCCGGCCAGGCCGATGGCCACGATGGCGGGCACCTGCTGCTGCGCGGGCGCTGATGCGGCACGCAGCCGGCCGCTGCGCCCGGCAAACTGAAGCTCGCTCCACTGGCCCGCCCCGGTCTGCACCACGCCCTTGAGCCGCAGCACGCCAGCCGGCATGGCCTGCAGCCACGCCTGCAAGGCCGTCTCGCACAGCCCCCCGGGCGGCTGGCAGGACCAGGTCTCGAACTGCCGGCCATGCAGGGGGCGCGCAGTGCTGGCACCCCATGAGACCTCCCGCGCACCACGCAGCAGGGCTGCGCCACTGAGCAGCTCCACGGGCACCCGGGCTTCGCGCACATCGCAGCGTTGCGCGGCTGGCGCGTGGCTGGCTATCCAGCCGTGCACGCGCTCCAGGGTCCGGGCATCGGCCAGATCGGTCTTGTTGACGATGACCAGATCGGCACGGGCCACCTGGCGCTGCAGCGTGTCGGCCAGCAGCGGGTCGGCCGCCTGCCCGGGCAGGGCAGCGGCATCGACGACCACGATGACGCCGTCCAGCGCCAGTGCGGGATCGGCCAGGCCCAATTGGGCGATGCGCCAGGGGTCGGAGACGCCGCTGGCCTCGACCACCACGGCGTCGAAGCGCTCGCGTTGCTGCAGCACGCCGATCAGGGCCATGGACAGGTCATCGCCGATCTGGCAGCACACGCAGCCATTGGTCAGCGCGATGGTGTCGCCGCTGTGGTCCTTGATCAGGCCTGCATCGATGTTGAGCGCGCCGAAGTCGTTGACCAGCACGGCCAGCCGCTGGCCATCCGCATGGCGCAGCCAGTGGTTGAGCAGCGTGGTCTTGCCGGCGCCCAGGAAGCCGCCGATGACCGTGAACGGCAACCGCTGTCCCATGTCATGCCGCCTTGAAGACGCGCCCCGACAGCACCGTGCCCCAGACTCTGAGGTCCTTGAGCACCATGGGGTCCAGGGACAGCGGATCGTCCTCCAGCACGCAGAAGTCGGCGCGCTTGCCGCATTCGATGCTGCCGATCTCGTGGTCCAGCTTCAGTGTCCAGGCCGCGCCCAGCGTGACGGCATGCAGGGCCTGGGCCACGGTCAGGCGCTCGGCCGCGCCCAGCACGCGGCCTTTGGGCGTGATCCGGTGGACCGCGCACCAAGCGGTGAACAGCGGCCCCAGCGGCGTGACGGGCGCATCCGAGTGAATGGCCAGCGGCACGCCGGCAGACAGCGCGCTGGCGCAGGCATCGAGCCGCATGGCGCGGTCCGGCCCCATGGTCATCTCGTAGTGCTGGTCGCCCCAGTACCAGAGGTGGTTGGCGAACAGGTTGGCGCACAGGCCCAGCGCCGCCATGCGGCGAAACAGCGGCGCATCGATCATCTGGCCATGCTGCAGCGTGTGGCGATGGTCGGGCCGGGGGGCGCGGGCCAGCACGCGGCCTATGGCGTCGATGGCGGCCTCGCTGGCCTCGTCGCCATTGGTGTGCGTATGGATGAGCAGGCCTGCGCGGTGGTAGGTCTCGAAATCGGCCTCGTACTGCGCGGGCGCGGTGACCCAGATGCCATTGGGCGCGCCGTTGTAGTAACCGGGCCAGCGCAGGCGTGCCGAAAAGCCCTGGATGGAGCCGTCCAGCATCATCTTGACCAGGCCGTAGCGCAGCCGGTCGGTGTTGCGCGCCATGAGCGTGCGCACATGCTCGGCACCGGCCTCGGCGCCATGCGTGCCGTGGAAGGCCTGGAAGGCGGGCAGGATGCGGATGGGCACCTGGTCGTCGCCCAGCGCGGCCTCCAGCACGCGGCAGTCCTGCTCGCCCAGCCTGTTGACCAGGTCGGTGGCCGTGGTCACGCCCTGGCGGCAGGCCAGGCGGGCGAAGGAGCGCACGCCCGCCTCGGTCATGGGCGCCAGCAGCCCGGCGTTGCCGATCTTGCGCAGCACCAGGAACATGGCGGCCGGTTCCTGCAGCTCGCCCGTGGGCTCGCCGGCCAGGGCGTGGCCGGGTGCAAAGCGCACCACGCCCTCGACCTCGTTGTCGCGCGTGATCTCGGCCAGGCGCAGCATGGCGCTGTTGACGTTCATCAAATGGCCGTTGGCATGCGAGATCACGACGGGACGGCCTGCGGCGGCCCGGTCCAGGTGCTCCACCGTCATGCGCTCGCCGCCGAAGTAGATGGGATCGAACCCCCAGGCGATCAGCGGCTGTCCGGCCGGCAGGCCCTGCGCATCCATGCGCGCCGCCACCTCGGCCAGGCGGTCCACCACGGCATCCATGGAGCGCAGGCCGGGCCAGGTCTTGCCATCGGGGTCTCGCCGGTCGAACCAGCCCGTGTATGTCCAGTCCCACATGCTGCCCTCCTTGAGGTGGCAGTGGCCCTCCACCAGGCCGGGCAGCAGCACCTGGTCGGCAAAGCGCTCGTCGATGCGGCATTCGCCCCAGGCCGTGCAGCGCGCGAGGTCCCCGACCGCGAGGATGCGCCCGTCGCGCACGGCCACGTGCGTGGCCTCGGGCTGCATGGGGTTCATGGTGATGATCTTGCGGGCGGCGTAGACAGTGATGCTCATGGTGACGGGTGCTCCGGGTTCACAGGGCCAGCGGCGCGCGCGGCACGCCATCGATGTGGTCCACGCGGATGCAGCGCACCCAGTGGCCGGGGGCGGCTTCGCGCAGCGGTGGCGTCTCGGCCGAGCACGCAGGCACGGCCACGGGGCAGCGCCCGGCGAAGCGGCAGCCCGCGGGCGGGTCGATGGGACTGGGCGGGTCGCCGGCCAGCCCGATGCGCCGCGCCGCGCGCTCACGCCCGCCGCGCACCGTGGGCACGGCCGACATCAGGGCCACGCTGTAGGGATGCAGCGGCCGCGCGAAGAAGGCCTGGCGCGGTGCGCGCTCCACGATCTGGCCCAGGTACATGACGGCGATGTCGTCGCAGATGTGCTCGACCACGGCCATGTCGTGCGAGATGAACAGGTAGCTCAGGCCCAGCTCGCGCTGCAGCCGCGCCAGCAGGTTGAGGATCTGGGCGCGGATGGCGATGTCCAGCGCCGACACGGGCTCGTCGCAGACCACGAGTTCGGGCCGCGTGGCCAGGGCGCGCGCGATGTTGATGCGCTGGCGCTGGCCGCCCGAGAACTGGTGCGGGAACAGCTGGCGCTGCTCGGGCCGCAGGCCGACCTGGGTGAACAGCTCGGCCACGCGCGCCTCGCGCTCGGCCGGCGTGCCCACGTCCATCAGGTCCAGCGGAGCGCGCACCGCATCGCCCGCGCGCTGTCGCGGATTCAGCGAGGAGAACGGGTCCTGGAACACGATCTGCATGCGCCGCCTCGCCTGGCGCAGGGCCTCGCCCGACAGGCCGCCCAGGTCGGTATCGCCCAGCTGCATGCGGCCCGCCGTCACGGGCGCCAGGCGCATCACGGCCAGCGCCGTGGTCGTCTTGCCCGAGCCCGACTCGCCCACCACGGCCAGCGTGCTGCCGCGCCGCAGGCTGAAGGACACGCCGTCCACGGCCTTGACCACCTCGGGCCTGCCGAACAGGCCCTTGCCCGGGCGCGGAAAGTGGACCTGGAGATCGTCCACCTGCAAGAGGGTATCGTCCATGCGTGCGTTCATGCCAGGGCCTCCGTATGGGCTCGGATGCGGGAAGCGGGAGCGTGCAGCCAGCAGGCCACGCCGTGGGATGGATCATCCAGCGCGACCAGCGGCGGCGCCTCGCTGGCGCAGCGCGGCTGGGCCTCGCGGCAGCGCGCACGAAAGGCGCAGCCGCTGCCCAACTCCCAGATCGAGGGCACGACGCCGGGGATCTCGGGCAGCTCGGTGCGCCCGCCTGACTGGCTGCTGCCCAGCTCGGGCAGGCAGGCGATCAGGCCGCGCGTGTACGGATGGGCGGGCGCTGAAAGCACCTGCTCGCAGCGGCCCTGCTCGATCACACGGCCCGCATACATGACCATGACACGGTCAGCCATCTCGGCCACGGCTCCCATGTCGTGCGTGATCAGCACGATGGCCGTGCCCTTGTCGCGCTGCAGCTCGCGCAGCAGGTCGAAGATCTGCGCCTGCACGGTCACATCCAGCGCCGTGGTGGGCTCGTCGGCGATCAGGATGTCGGGCCGGCAGGCCAGGGCCATGGCGATCATCACGCGCTGGCGCATGCCGCCCGACAGCTGATGCGGGTACTCGTGCACGCGCCGCTCGGGTGCGGGGATGCCGACCTGCCGGAGCATCTCCACCGCGCGCTGGCGCGCGGCGCCCGCGTCCAGGCCAGCGTGCAGGCGCAGCGGCTCGGCGATCTGCTCGCCCACGGTGAGCACCGGGTTCAGCGAGGTCATGGGCTCCTGGAAGATCATGGAGATGCGGTTGCCGCGCACCTGGCGCATATGGGCCTCGCCGGCGGCCACCAGGTCCTCGCCCTGGAAGCGCACCTGCCCGCCCGTGATGCGGCCCGGAGGCGAGGGAATGAGGCGCAGCAGCGCCAGCGCCGTCATGCTCTTGCCGCAGCCGGATTCGCCGACCACGCACAGGGTCTCGCCCGCGCGCAGATCGAAATCCACGCCGTTGAGCACCGTGGCCTGGCCGCGCCAGCCCTGGAAGGCCACGCGCAGGCCGCTGACTTGCAACAGGGGGGTGTCGGTGTCCATCAGCGCTCCCTCAGCTTGGGGTTGAGTGCATCGTTGAGGCCATCGCCGATCAGGCTGACGGCCAGCACGGTGACGAAGATGGCGGCACCGGGAAAGGCCACGGCCCACCAGCACGACAGCAGGTATTGGCGGGCCGACCCGATCATCAGGCCCCAGCTCATCTGGTTGGGGTCCCCCAGGCCCAGGAAGGACAGGCCGGCCTCGAACAGGATGGCGGCGCCCACGGCCAGCGTGGCCGACACCACCAGCGGCGGCAGCGCATTGGGCAGGATCACCTTCCAGATGATGCGGCCGTGGCGCGCGCCGATGGCGCTCTCCGCGCGCACGAATTCAAGCTGGCGGATGCGCATGAACTCGGCCCGCGTGAGCCGCGCCGTGGCCGGCCAGCTCACGCTGCCGATGGCCAGCGTGACCGTCACCAGCGAGGGCGAGAACAGCGTGACCACCACCATGGCGAACAGGAGCGCAGGCAGCACCTGGAAGAACTCGGTCACGCGCATCAGCAGCGCATCGACGCGGCCGCCGTAGTAGCCCGCCATCGCCCCCAGCGTCACGCCGATGCACACCGACAGCAAAGCCGCGAAGGCGCCCACCATCAGCGTGGCGCGGCCGCCGTGGATGATGCCCGTGAGCACGTCGCGCCCCAACTGGTCGCTGCCCAGCCAGGCCTCCTCGCTGAACGGCGGGCTCAGCGGCATGGTGCGGATCTCGAACGGGTCCGCAGGCCAGATCCAGGGGCCGGCAATGGCCACCAGCAGCACGATGAGCAGCATGGCCATGCCGGCAATGGCCGAGGGGTTGCGCAGGAACATGCGCAGCGCTTCGCGCGCCGGGTGCTCGGCATGGGCTGCGGCCTGCGGCGCCGCGACGCTCGCCACGGACACGGAAGGTGGTGTGATGGCATTCATGGTCTCAGGCCGCCTTGATGCGGGGATCGATCAGCCGGTAGCACAGGTCGGTGACGAGATTCATCACGACCACGACGATGGAGGAGAACAGCAGCACGCCCAGGATGGTCGGGTAGTCGCGCCGCAGCACCGAGTCGAAGGCCAGCCGGCCCAGGCCCGGCCAGTTGAAGACCGTCTCCACGATGATGGCGCCGGCCATGACGTTGCCGAACTGCAGGCCCAGCATGGTCACCACGGGCAGCAGCGCGTTGCGCAGCGCATGGCGGTAGAGCACCACATGCTCGGCCAGCCCCTTGGCGCGCGCCGTGCGGATGTAGTCGGCGCCCAGCACGTCCAGCATGGACGAGCGTGACAGCCGGCTGTACTGCGCCAGGTAGACCAGGGCCAGTGTCAGCGCGGGCAGCACCAGGTGCCGGGCCACGTCCAGCAGGTCGGCAAGGCCTGCGCCGCCTGCGGCATCGGCCGAGCGCATGCCCGACACCGGCAGCACGGGCCACCAGGAGGCAAAGGCCAGCACCAGCAGCATGCCGGTCCAGAACACGGGCGCCGCAAAGCCCACCAGGGACAGCACGGTGATGCACTGCGACAGCAGGCCGTTGGGCCGGCGCGAGGACAGCACGCCCAGCAGCGTGCCCACCACGAAGGCCGTGAGCACGGCGGCCAGCACCAGCAGCAAGGTGGCGGGCACGCGCTCGGCAATCATCTGCGCCACCGGCAGGTTGAAGAAGTAGGAGTAGCCCAGATCCCCGCTGGCCACGCGCGCCAGGTAGATGCCCAGCTGCACGGGCAGCGGCCGGTCCAGCCCGTAGCGTGTGCGCAGCTCGGCCATGAGCTCGGGCTCCATGCCGCCGCTGGCGCCGGCAATGGTCTCCACGGGATCGCCGGGCGCCGCATGCACCAGCATGAAGTTCAGCACCACCACGGCCAGCACCAGCGCCAGGCCCTGCAGCAGCCGCTTGAGGAGTGTGCGAAGAAAAGCCATGGACTGCACTCCCCGACTACTTCAGAAAGATCTCGTCATAGGGCGAGGCCGGCCCCCAGACCGTGGTCGGCAGGTTGCCCACATTCTTGCGCGCGGCCGTGTGGTAGGGCGAGTTGTTGATGAAGATCACGGGCAGCTCGTCCGTCACGGTCTTCTGGAAGGCCGCATAGAGCTTCTTGCGCTCGGCCGTGTCCAGCGTGCTGCTGGCCGTGTTCAGCAGCTCGTCCACCTTGGGATTGCGGTAGGACTGGGTGTTGGTCCAGACCACGGGCTTGATGTTGGTGGACAGGTAGCTGCGGTGCACGCCGATGACCGGATCACCCCAGTTGAAGACGATGTCCATGGACAGGTCGAAGTCATGCGTGGCCAGGCGCCGGGCCCAGGCCGGGAAGTCGGCCGAGGCCCGCACCTCGACCGCGATGCCCACCTTCTTGAGCTGGGCGCGCACGTACTCGGCCACGTTCTTTTGCTGCTCGTCCGTGCCCGGCAGGTAGTCGATGGTGATCTTGAAGCGCTCGCCGTTGGCGCCGGGCTTGAGGCCGGCCTCGTCCAGCAGGGCCGCCGACTTCTTGAGGTCCAGCGGATAGCGCACCAGGTCGGCCGAGGCAAAGGGGCTGGCCGCCACGATGGGGCCGTCGGCCACGGTGGCAAAGCCGCCCATCAGCGCCTTGGTGATGAAGTTCTTGTCGATGGCATGCGCAATGGCCTTGCGCACACGCACATCGTCCAGCGGCTTCCTGTCGGTGTTGATGGCCAGCCAGTTGATCGAGCCTATGCCCTCGAAGCCCTTGCCGGTCAACGTGATCTGGGGATTGGTGGACAGGCGCTTCAGGTCGATGGAGGCCTGCAGGTAGGGCACCATCTGCACGTCGCCGCGCTCCAGGCTCAGCAGCAGGCTGGAGGAGTCGGGCACGATGTTGAAGACCAGCTTGTCCAGGTAGGGCCGGCCGGGCAGGAAGAATTTGTCGAAGCGTTCCATCACGATGCGCTGGCCCGCGCGGAACTCGGTCAGCTTGAACGGCCCCGAGCCCACCACGTCGGCGCTGTTGCGCGCATGGGTCTTGAGGTCGCTGCCGTCGCCATAGATGTGCCTGGGCAGTATGGGCGCCAGCGCCGGGCTCATGGCCAGCAGGATGGCCGGATGCGGCGCGCTCATGCGGATGATGGCCGTGTAGGGGTCGGGCGTGTCCACCTTCTCCACGGGCCCCAGCATGGTCTGGAACGGATGGTTGGCCTTGATGGCCATGATGGAGAAGGCCACGTCGGCCGAGGTGATGGGCTTGCCGTCGTGGAACACGGCATTCCTGCGCAGGTTCAGGGTCAGCGACTTGCCGTCCTCGGCCAGCTTCCAGGACTCGGCCAGGTAGGGCTGGGGCTTCCACTGGTCATCGAAGCGCAGCGGGCTGGCGAACAGCTGGGTGGAAGGCATGGCCGTGGCAATGCCCGATTGCACGGCGCCGTTCAGGTGCCGTGGCACCTGGGTGCTGCCCACGATCAGGGTGCCGCCGCGCTGCGGCTCCTGGGCCTGGGCCTGCAGCGGCGTGGCCGCCAGGCCCGCCAGCGCGCCAGCCAGGGCCAGGGCCGCCAGGGCGCGGCGTCGGAAAGTGATGGTGTGCATGGACTGTCTCCCTCGTTGGATCGCCAGGCCGCGCGGCTCGCTGCCTTCAATCCAGAATACGCAACAAGGGCGCGGGCCGCGGGGGCCACAGCCGTCCAAACGTAGGAGCCAGAGGCCCGGTGTTTACCCGCGTCGGCCGGCCCAAACCTTTACTTGCCCGCACCCGCACCGCAACATGGCGCCGACCGCGCGCCCTCTGCACGGCCGCGCCAAGCACGCCCCCCGATTGCCTCCGTTGCGCCATGAGCACCCCTTCCGCCACAGACCCACGCCACCAGTGGGCCCGCCTGTTCGCGCTGCCCGAGCAGCCCGGCCTTCCCCTGAAGGACCGCCTGCGCCTGGCCCTGGTCCAGCCCATCCTCGAAGGCCGCCTGCCGCCCGGCGCGGCCATGCCGCCCTCGCGCGAGCTGTCGCGCCTGCTGGAGGTGTCGCGCAATACCGTGACCACGGTCTACGAGCAGCTCGTGGATGAAGGCTTTCTCGAGGCCCGCCCGCGCAGCGGCGTGTTCGTGGCCCGGGATTCGCGCCTGGCTGGTGTGGACGGCGCCCTGGCCCTGCCTGCGGCAAGTCCCGGGGAGCCCGCACCAGACTGGTCTGCACGCGTGCTGCGCTCGCTGACGGACAGGCACACGCTGTCCAAGCCGCTGCAGTGGCGCGAGTACCCCTACCCCTTCGTATACGGCATGCACGATCCCGCGCTGTTTCCCACCGAAGGCTTCCGGGAATGCTGCACGCGCAGCCTGGCGCGCGCCCAGCTGCCGCACTGGACGCCGGACTTCGAGACCGACGACGTGCCCGACCTGATCGAGCAGATCCGCCTGCGCCTGCTGCCCCGGCGCGGGGTGTTCGCGCTCAAGGAAGAGATCCTGGTCACCGTGGGCGCGCAGCAGGCCTTCTACCTGCTGGCCGACGCGCTGCTGGACCCCTCGCAGCGCCTGGGCTTCGAGGAGCCCGGCCACCCGCATGCGCGCAACACCTTTTCGCTGCGCCGCCCGCACTGGGTGCCCGTGGCCGTGGACGAGGAAGGCGTGGTGGTCGAGGGCCTGCCGCCGCTGGACTATCTGTTCGTCACGCCCTCGCACCAGAGCCCCACCACCGTGACGCTGAGCCTGCAGCGGCGCGAGCAACTGCTGCGCCGCGCCGAGCAGGGCGATTTCGTGATCATCGAGGACGACTACGAGGCCGAGAACCTCTACCATGGCACGCCCATGCCCGCGCTCAAGAGCCTGGACAAGGGCGGGCGTGTGATCTATGTGGGGTCGCTGTCCAAGAGCCTGTCGCCCGCGCTGCGGCTGGGCTATATCGTCGCGCCGCGCGCGCTGATCGACGAGTTGCGCGTGCTGCGCCATGCCATGGTGCGCCACCCCAGCGCCTTTCTGCAGCACGCCTATGCGCTGTTCCTGTCGCTGGGCCACCATGAGGCCCATGCGCGCCGCGTGAACCAGGCCATGCTGGAACGCGTGGCGCAGGTGGACCGCTCGCTGCGCGCGCACCTGCCGGATTTCATCTTCCGCCAGCCCCAGGGAGGCGCGTCGCTGTGGGTGCAGGCGCCGGCCTGGCTGGACGCCGATGCGCTGGCCGCCGTGGCGCGCCGCCACGGCGTGCTGATCGAGGCGGGCAGCGCGTTCTTTGCGACGCCGCGCCAGCCCTGCCCCTTTTTCCGGCTGCGCCTGTCCTCCATTGCCACCGATCAGATCGATGCAGGCATTGCGGCACTGGCACAGGCGGTGGCCGAACTGGCCCGGTCGCGATGACCGGGTCCGGGCCCGTGGTCACTGCTGCGCGTAGGACTCCAGCGGCTTGTCGTTGGGCTTTTGCAGCAGCTGCTTGAGCATGTCGCTCATGGGCAGGTTCAGCGGGGCATTCTTGGGCGGAATGGGCTGCACGAACCACTTGTCGTAGATCTTCGCCACTTCGCCCGAGGCCATCATGCCCACCAGCACGTCGTCCACGGCCTTCTTGAAGGCGGGATCATCGCGGCGGAACAGGATGGCGATGGGCTCGGAGCCCAGCACCTCGCCCACGATCTTGAAGCCTGCAGGGTTCTTGGAGTTGGCGATGACGCCGGCCAGCAGGTTGTCGTCCAGCACGAAGGCATCGGCACGGCCCGATTCGAGCATCAGAAAGCTTTCGAAATGGTCCTTGCCCAGCGAGGTGGGCAGGTTCACGCCATTGTCGCGCCCGTACTTGCGCAGCAGCTGCACTGCGGTCGTGCCGGCCGAGGCCGCCACGGGCTTGCCGTCGAGCTGCTTGAAGGAGGTGATGCCCGAGTCGGCACGCACGGCCATGCGCACCTGGCTCACGTAGGTAGTCACGGCAAAGGCCACCTGCTTTTGGCGAGCGAGGTTGTTCGTGGTCGGGCCGCAGCCGATGTCCACGGTGCCGTTCTGCACCAGGGGCATGGTGTTCTGCGAGGTCAGGGCCATGTACTCGATCTTGGCCTTGGGCACGATCTGGGCCAGCACCTTCTCGCACAGCTCCACGTGGTAGCCCACGTACTTCTGCGTGGTCCCGAAGGCATAGGCCATGGGCGCCGAGCTTTCGCGCACGCCCATCACCACCTTGCCTGTGCTCTGGATCTTGTCCAGCGTGCCGGCCGCCTCCTGTGCATGGGCAGCGCCAGTTGCCGCCACCACACATGCCATCGCCACATGGGCCAGTACGAATCGCATCGAGGGTCTCCTTGGATAGTTGTTGCAGGTCCGAAGGCGCGCTGCGCCTCCACCCTGCCGAGCCGCCGTCACTGGCTGCATGCAAGCAGGGCCGCCGTCAAGGCGATTGCATCAACTATCGAGCAATCAGGCGCCTGTGCATAACGATGAAATGGAAGAAGGTCATGCTCCACCCACATGACCCGGCACCCTGCTGGTGCGCCGCGGGGGCCACAGGCCCGCAGCGCCCGGTCAGCCGGCCGACCCTGCCGCAAGCCGGTGCATGAGGCCCTGCGTCGAGGCATCGACGCCCTGCCAGTCGCCGCTGTCCTGGCGCGCATGCAGCTGGCGCGCCAGGTGCTTGCCCAGCTCCACGCCCCATTGGTCGAAGCTGTTGATGCCCCAGACCGCACCGGCCGAGAAGACACGGTGCTCGTACAGTGCGATCAGGGCACCCAGCGATGCCGGATCGAGCTGCTGCAGCAGCAGGAAGCTGCTGGGCCGGTTGCCCGCGCAATGGCGCTCCGCACCCTCGCCGTGGCGCCCCTCCATCAGGGCCTGGGCCTGGGCAATGGCGTTGACGACCAGGCTCTGGTGATGGGCGCCCAGGTATTTGCCGCCGTCGCGCAGCGCGATGAATTCCACGGGAATCACGTCCTGGCCCTGGTGCAGCATCTGGAAGAAGGCATGCTGGCCATTGGTGCCGGGCTCGCCCCATATCACGGGCGCCGTGCGCACGGGCAGTGCCTGCCCGTCGCGCGTCACGCCCTTGCCGTTGCTCTCCATCTCCAGCTGCTGCAGGTAGGCGGTCAGCCGCCGCAGGCCATGGCTGTAGGGGGCAATGCAGCGGCTGGAGAAGCCGCAGAAATCGCGGTACCAGACATCCAGCAGGCCCAGGCGCAGCGGCAGGTTGCCCTCCACGCCGGAGGAAAAGAAATGCGCGTCCATGGCATGGGCGCCGTCCAGCAGCGCACGGAACTGCGCCGCCCCGATGGCGATGGCCACCGGCAGGCCGATGGCCGACCACAGCGAAAAACGACCGCCCACCCAGTCCCAGAATCCCAGCGTGCGGCGGATGCCGAAGTCGGCTGCGGCCTGCACATTGGTGGTGAGCGCCACGAAGTGCCGGTCGATGGAGCACGCGGCCAGCGGGTCCTCGCTGCCGCCCTGCTCCAGAAACCACCGGCGCGCCGAGTGCGCGTTGAGCATGGTCTCGGCCGTGGTGAAGGATTTGGAGGCGATCAGGAACAGCGTGCTGTGCGGGCGCACGCGGCGCAGCACATGGCCCAGCTCATGGCCATCGACGTTGGAGACGAAATGGAAATTCTTGCCCGCATCGACCCAGTCCTCCAGCGCATTGACCACCACTTCGGGGCCCAGGTGCGAGCCGCCGATGCCGATGTTCACGATGTCGGTGATGCCCTCGTCGCCACGCACCTGCTCGGCCAGGGCCAGCATGGCATCCAGCGTCTCGTGCACCTGTGCCAGCGCCTCGTGCATGGCCGGCTGCCACTGCTGCACGGTGGCGCAGTGGCGCAGCTGGCCGCCGTCACGCGGCATGCGCAGCAGCCAGTGCATGACGGCGCGGCCCTCGGTGCAGTTGACGGGCTCGCCGGCCAGCATGGCGTTGCGCTGGGCCAGCACGCCGGCCTGCTGCGCCAGCTCGCGCAGCAGCGTCTCGGTGGCTTCGGTCCAGAGGTTCTTGGACAGGTCGGCGAAGACATGCGGGGCCTGCTGGCTCAGCGCGTCCAGCCGGCCCGCGTCCGCGGCAAAGGCCTGGCGCAGATCCAGGGACCGGATGTCTTCGTTGAAATGGCGTTCAAGTACCGACCAGGCCGGCAAGGTGTTGCACAAAACGGGCAAGATCTTCATCCAATCAGTCTGCGGCCTGCTGCATCAATGCTTCGAGCTTGCGGGTGTCGGCAGCGAAGGCGCGTATGCCTTCGGCCAGCTTCTCGGTGGCCATGGCGTCCTCGTTGAGGGCCAGGCGGAAACCGGCCTCGTCGTAGTGCACGGGATCGAGGGCCAGGGTCCGCGCGGCCTCGGGGTCCAGGGCGCGCGCCAGGGGCGCATCGCTGGCGCCCAGCTGGGCCAGCAGTTCGGGGGCGATGGTCAGCAGGTCGCAGCCCGCCAGCGCCACGATCTGGCCCGTGTTGCGAAAGCTCGCGCCCATGACCTCGGTGGCGATGCCGAAGTGCTTGTAGTGCTCGTAGATGGCGCGCACGGAGCGCACGCCGGGATCGTTGGCGCCGGCCATGGCGGCCTCGTCCCACTGGGCGCCGGCCTGCTTCTTGTACCAGTCGTAGATGCGGCCCACGAAGGGCGAGATCAGCTGCGCCTTGGCCTGTCCGCAGGCCACGGCCTGGGAGAACGAGAACAGCAGGGTGAGGTTGGTGTGGATGCCGCGCAGCTCCAGCTGGCGTGCGGCCTCGATGCCTTCCCAGGTGGAGGCGATCTTGATGAGCACGCGGTCGATGTGCACGCCTTCGGCCTGGTACAGCTCGATCAGGCGCTCGGCACGCGCCACGGTGGCCGAGGTATTGAACGACAGGCGCGCATCGACTTCAGTGGAGACACGGCCCGGAATAGTGTTCAGGATCTCGCAGCCGAAGCGCACCAGCATGCGGTCCATGACCTCGTCGAGGCTGCGGCCCTTGTACTGGGCCACGGTGGCGCGCATCAGCGGCGCGTACTCGGGCTTTTGCACCGCCTTGAGGATGAGCGAGGGATTGGTGGTCGCATCCCGCGGCTGGAACTGGGCCAGTTGGTGGAAGTCGCCGGTATCGGCCACCACGGTCGTGTACTGTCGAAGCGCATCAAGCTGGTTCATGGAACATCCTTTGGGCGGGAGCCTGGCGAGGGGCGGCATCGCACCAGGGCGGTGCGGTTGTACCGGCAAATCCTTCGAGTGTATGCGCCCGCATGGTTTGCATCGGCGTCAGGAAAGTAAGCGAAGGCTGCCGCTCATGCAAAATGCGCGCTGGACCTGCCTTGCGGCAACCGCTTCCCTTTACCCATAGAACAACGCCCACCGCCTAATGCTGGACCGCATCACCGCCTCGCTGCCCTCGCTTGCTCCCGCCGAACAACGCGTGGCCCGCCTGGTGCTGGCCGATCCACGGGCCTTCGCACGGCAGCCGGTGCGCGAACTGGCCGAGCGTGCCCACGTCAGCAAGCCGACGGTGGTGCGCTTTTGCCGCAGCATGGGCTACGACGGCCTGGCCGACTTCAAGCTCAAGCTGGCCGGCAGCGTCAGCGAGGGCGTGCCCTTCATCCACCGCAGCGTGGACACCGACGACAAGACCAGCGACGTGATGGTCAAGGTAGTGGACAACGCCGTGGCCGCCTTCCTGCAATACCGCAATGCCGCCAGCACCACGGCCATAGAGCAGGCGGCGCAGGCCATCGCCTCGACCTGGCAGACGGGGCGACGCATCGAGTTCTACGGCGCAGGCAACTCGGGCATCGTGGCGCAGGACGCGCAGCACAAGTTCTTTCGCCTGGGCGTGACCAGCCTGGCCACCAGCGACGGCCACATGCAGGTGATGAGCGCCACCCTGCTGGGACCCGGCGACTGCGCGGTGATCATCTCCAACTCGGGCCGCACGCGCGATCTGATGGACGCCGCCGACATCGCGCGCAAGAACGGCGCCACCACGATTGCCATCACCGCCAGCGGCTCGCCCCTGGCCTCGGCCTGCCACATCCATCTGGCCGCCGACCATCCCGAGGGCTACGACCGCTACAGCCCCATGGTGTCGCGCCTGCTGCACCTGCTGGTCATCGACGTGCTGGCCACCTGCGTGGCGCTGCGCATCGGCCCGGCCCTGCAGCCTGCGCTGGAGCAGATGAAGAACAACCTGCGGGCCAAGCGCTACACGTAGCACCGGCCCCCAGGCCCACCCGCCTCGTTCAGCCCTGCCAGCGCCGGAGCACCAGCGAGGCGTTGACGCCACCAAAGCCGAAGCCGTTGACCAGGGCATGCTCCATGGCCCAGGGCCTTGCCGCGCCGGCGATCAGGTCCAGCCCCTGGGCCAGGGGATCGGGCTCCACGAGATTGCGCGTGGCCGGCGCCATCTGGTCGCGCAGCGCCAGCACCGTGAAGATGGCCGCCACCGCGCCCGCCGCGCCCAGCAAATGGCCCGTGGCCGACTTGGTGGAGCTGATTGCCACGCCGCTGCCCTCGCCAAACAGGGAGCGCATGGCTGCCAGCTCGCCCCGGTCGCCCACGGGCGTGGAGGTGGCGTGGGCATTGAGGTACTGCAACTGATCCGGCGACAGCCCGGCCATGGCCAGCGCCTGTGCCATGCTGCGGCACGCGCCGTCGCCATCTTCCGGGCCCGAGGTGATGTGATAGGCATCGGCACTGGTGCCGTAGCCCACCACTTCGGCCAGCGGCACAGCGCCACGCGCCAGGGCGTGGTCCAGTCCCTCCAGCACCAGGGCGCCCGCGCCCTCGCCCATGACAAAGCCGTCGCGGCCCGCGTCGAAGGGGCGTGAGGCCTCTTCGGGCCGGTCGTTGTATCCCGTGGAAAGGGCCTTGGCCGCCGCGAACGCACCCAGGCTCACGCGGTCGATGGCCGCCTCGGCGCCGCCGCACAGCGCCACATCGGCCTCGCCCGAACGGATCATGCGCAGGCCGTCGCCCAGGGCCTGCACGCTGGCTGCGCAGGCAGTGACCGGCGCACCCAGCGGGCCCTTGAGCCCATGGCGTATCGACACATGCCCGGCCGCGAGATTGACCAGGAAAGACGGTACGGTGAAGGGCGACAGGCGCGACACCCCCCGGCTGTCCGTGGTGCGCACGGCCTGGGCAATGGCGCCAAAGCCGCCGATGCCCGAGCCAATGATGCAGGCCGTGCGCGTGCGCTCCTGCTCGCTGGCCGGCGGCCAGCCGGCCTGGGCCAGGGCCTGGTCCGAAGCGTCCAGCGCCAGCGGGATGAAGCGGTCCATCTTGCGCTGGTCCTTGAGCGAGACCACGGCATCGATGTCCCAGCCGCCTTCCGGGTCGCAGGCCAGGTCGGGCACCTGGCCTGCCACCTGACCCGGCACATCGGGCGCCAGATCCTCGGGCAGCCGGCTCAGGCCCGATGCGCCGGACAGCAGCCGGCGCCAGGCCAATTCAGTGCCCCGCCCCAGCGGCGAGACCATGCCCATGCCCGTGATGACCACGCGGCGTGCGAGAGGACCCGTGCTCATGAACGCTCCCTGATGGACCATGCAGAGACTGCAGCGCGCACGGGGCACAGGCTGCTCGGGATTGAAGAGGCGTTCATCGGTTCTTCCCTGTAGAGTGCACAGCCCCTGCCGCAGATGGTGAGCATTGCCTGCAGGGACGGACTTATGATGATGGTCGTCATCATAAACGCATTTTGATGACAACCATAATCATTGGACAGTGCACATGAAAGTCACGAAAGCCCAGGCCGCGCAGAACCGGCAGGACATCCTCGAAGCCGCTGCGCGGCTGTACCGCGAGCACGGGCTGGACGGCGTCGGCGTGGCCGAGGTGACGCGCGGCGCGGGGCTCACGCACGGCGGGCTCTATCGCCACTTCGAATCCAAGGACGCGCTGGTGCGCGAGGCCTGCGCACGCGCCTTCGACTGGTCCATCGCGCCGCTGGACGGCCTGCAGGGTGAACAGGCCGGCAGCCTTGCCGCGCGCGTGCAGTCCTATCTGTCGCCGCAGCACCGCGACAGCCCCGGCGAGGGCTGCCCCGCTGCGGCGCTGGCCGTGGACGTGGCTCGGGCAGGTGGTGATCTTTCAGCGGTGTTCGCCGAAGGGGTGGAGCGCAACATCGGCAGGTTTGCGCGCGTGATCGGCACACTTGGCGACGATCAGGCACCCGATGCCGCACAGCGCGCCCAGGCCATGGCCATGCTCAGCAGCATGGTGGGCGCCCTGGTCCTGGCACGTGCCACGGTCGCCGCCAATCCAGCCTTGTCCGACGAGATCCTGGAAACGGTAAAGGCCCACCTTCTTGCGATCGAGGGACAGCCCCGCTGACCGGCTCCGCCTGCGCTATACGTCCTGCGAAGGCAGCGGCATGGCCTGCTCGATCAGGCTGGCGTGCAGGGCAGCGCCCAGCGGCAGCACCTCGTCGTTGAAGTCATACCGGCTGCTGTGCAGCGGCACCCCGGGCTGGGCGCCCGTGGATTGCCCCAGGCGCAGGTAGGCGCCGGGTTTGTGCTGCAGCATGAAGGAAAAATCCTCCGCACCCATGCTGGGCTCCAGCTGCCGGTCCAGGTTCTCCACGCCCACCAGCGCCTGGGCCACGTCGGCCGCAAAGGCGGCCTCCGTGGGGGAGTTGATGGTGGCGGGATAGATGCGCTCGTAGTTGACCTTGGCCGTGGCACCCAGCCCCAGCGCCACCGCGCTGCACAACTCCTGCAGGCGCTGCTCGACACGGTCTTGCACGGCGGGATCGAAGGTCCGCACGGTTCCCACCAGCGTTGCCGTGCCCGGCATCACGCTGAAGGCGCCCAGGTCCCCGGCCTGCACGGCGCACAGGCTGATGACGGCGCTGTCGATGGCGCGCACATTGCGCGAGACGATGCTCTGCACCGCCGTGGTGATGTGCGCGGCCGCCAGCACCACGTCCACCGTCTGATAGGGATGGGCGCCGTGGCCGCCGCGCCCCGTGATCTCGATGGTGATGCGGTCGGCCGCCGCCATCATCGCGCCCATGTTGATACCGACGGTGCCGGCGCGCATGGCGGGCCAGTTGTGCATGGCGTACACGGACTGCATGGGAAAGCGGTCGAAAAGCCCGTCATTGATCATGGCCCGCGCGCCGCCCCGTCCTTCCTCGGCAGGCTGAAAGACCAGCACGGCCGAGCCGTCGAAACGCCGTGTCGCAGCCAGGTAGCGGGCGGCGCCCACCAGCATGGCCGTATGGCCGTCATGCCCGCAGCCGTGCATCAGCCCCTGCTTGCCCGATTTCCAGGGAAATTCGTTGTGCTCGACCATGGGCAGTGCATCCATGTCGGCACGCAGGCCCACCATCGCTCCCGAGCTATGCCCCTGGCCACGGATCACGGCCACCAGGCCCGTGGTGCCCAGGCCTTCGTGGATCTCGTCCACGCCGCATTGCCGCAAGGCCTCCTTGACGCGCGCCGCCGTGAAGCGCTCCTCGAACCCCAACTCAGGATGCGCATGCAGCTCGCGGCGCAGCGCCGTCAGCTCGGGGTGGTACTGAGCGATCTGGGCAAAGACCCGACCGCCTGCCCTGTATCGAGTGGCTTCCATCGCCTTGGTTCTTTCGCTTCATTGGCCTGCGCATTACCTTAACGCAGGAAATCGCGCCCGCCCACCGTCAGCCCATCGACAGGAAACAAAAAGGCCTCCCGAAGGAGGCCATCCGTTGCGCAGACGCCGCGTGTTCAGAAGCGATGGCGCAGGCCGACGGTGAAACCCGTGCGCTTGGTGGCGCCATTGGCGTCGAGCATCACGCCCGAGCCACCGCTGGTCTTGGTGTGGTCCAGGGCCACATAGGCATCGGTACGCTTGGAGAAGGCGTAGTCGACCACCGCCACCAGGAAGTCCGCCTTGCCATTGAAATTGCCCGTGCCCGAGCCCGACTGCTTGGCATGGTAGTAATGCGCGCCCACATTGATCTGGGGCGTGATCTGGTAGCCGAAGCCCATCTTATACATCTGGCGCTTGTTGGCGTCGCCGGCCACGAAGCCGCCGTTGGACGAACCCGTCCAGAAGGAGTTGAGGATGGCCTGGTCGAATCCACCGCCTGCGGTTGCCGCCGGGAATGCGTCCTTGCGCTTGTTCAGGCCGTAGCCCAGGTTGACGTACCAGGGACCCACGCGGTAGGAGCCGCCCAGGGTATAGGCATCGACCTTGGTGCCGGCCGGCAGCGTCGTGCCCAGGTAGCCGGCGCCTGCGGAAATGCCGCTTTGCGAGTAGCGCAGATAGCCGCCGGCCGTCTTGATGGCGCCACCGGGCACCACGCCAGTGCCGACCTTGTCGAAGGTGTTGTTCTCGTCGAACGAATACTGCAATGCGCCGCGCACGGGGCCGAACTCGGCCAGGTACTTGACCATGTTGCTGGCGCGCGCGCCCATGGACATGCCGATTTCAGGCTTGTAGGCCTCCATGTACGGCGAATACGGGAAGGAGGCATAGGTGGACGTCACCAGATCGAACAGCATGTTGTACTGGCGACCCAGGGTGATCTGGCCGAAGCTCTTGCTGCGCAGGCCCACCCAGGATTGCTGGAAGTAGCTTGCCGCAGCCTGCTCGCCGGTGTCGGTGAGGAAACGGGCTTCCAGGTTGGCAATGGCTGCCAGACCGCCGCCCAGGTCCTCGGTGATGTTGATGCCCCAGCGGCTTTGCGACATGCCGCCGCCGATCATCTGGGTCTTGCCGCTCTTGGTCGGGCCTTCATTGGTGGTGTGGCGCACGCCGGCATCGACGATGCCGTACAGCTGCACGCTGCTTTGCTGGGCGAATGCTGCCAAGGGTGCCGTTGCTGCCAACACCGCCAGTGCCACGCTCTTTTTCACGAATGAAGAATTCATTGTGTTGTCTCTCTCTTGTTAACGATTGGTTGGTGGAAATTTCATTCTAGAAACGCTTTTCCCGCCTCGTCACCGTTGGCACAAGCACAACACAGGTCTTTCCCTAGCACAAAACAAAAGAGCCAGTCCGAAGACTGGCTCTTTTTTGCTTCAAATGGCAACTGGCTTACGCCAGCCGTTCATTAGAAAGCGTGGCGGATACCGACTTGCACGCCAGTCTGGCTTTCGCCAGCGGCAACTGCGCCGTTGTACACGCCCTTGGCTTGCAGACCCAGAGTCGAAGAATCCTTGTTCTTCAGGAATGCCAGGTTGCCGTACAGAGCAGTGCGCTTGGACAGGTTGTGGACATAGCCCAGGGTGATCTGGTGAGCCTTGGAGTCGATGGCCTTCTGGTCGTACAGAGCGTATTGCAGCTTGACTTCGCCCACGCCGCCCACGGGAGCGGAAGCACCCAGCATGTAGGAGTTGAACTTGCCGCTATCGCCCAGAGCCTTGTACTTGGTCTGCTGAATCAGGCCAGACAGCTTGGCGACGCCAAAGTTGTACGAAGCGCCCAGAGTCAGCTCGTCACGGTCAGCAGCAACGCGGGGGATTGCGATGGCGTTGATCGTACCGCCGCCCAGGAACGTCTTTTGCTGAGCCAGGCCCAGGCTCACGCTCAGAGGACCATTGTCATAAGCGACGTAGCCACCAATGTAGCGACCCACGTTGCTGGCAGAACCAGCGACGTTGTTGCCGTTCACGACAGCAACGGTGTTCTTTTCATCAAATGCGTAGCCGATACCTGCATTGAAACCACCGAAGTTCGGGGTGTAGTAGGCGATCAGGTTGTTAGCGCGGATGCCGTTGTCATCGCCAACGGTCGGGCTTTGGCTACCAGCAACGTTGCCCCAGTTACGGAAGCCCATGAACTGGCCGATACCGGTGGCGCTGAACAGGTCGTAGCGGGTCAGCTTTTGGAAGGTCGGCACTTGATCGCGGCCCAGGCGCACTTCACCGAAGTTGCCAGACAGGCTCACGGTCGAACGACGCTTGAAGTCGAAGCCGCTGCCACCGGTGTCACCGAAGATTTCGCCTTCCAGCCAGAAGCCGGCCTTCAGGCCGCCACCCAGGTCTTCCGTGCCACGCAGGCCCAGACGGCTCGTGGAAGAGCCGCTGGTGCCCAGGCCGTACACGCTGTCGCCCGCTTGGTTCTTGTTCACGTAAGCAACGCCAGTGTCGACGATACCGAACAGGGTCACGGAGGATTGAGCCATTGCGGCGCCGGAAGCAGCCAGCACTGCCAGGGCAATCAGAGATTTTTTCATTACGAGTTACTCCAAGGTTTAGAAGGGCGCCGGTCGTGAGGAAGAGAGGCTTGGCCTGAGGCTCCACCGGTTTCCCGCGCCAACCTCCTGGTGGGGAAGTTAGGGCCTATTGCACCAGACCGCCGCTGCCCATGCAAAGAAATTCACCCACAAACGGGCTTGAACCCCCGTTTTTCGTTGCACTGCCGCAACAAACCTGCAGACCAACACAATCAGGCCCAACCCGAACATCGCGCCGGCCTTGTTGCGCTCGCACAAAGAGAGGGCATGTCGTCCTGGTGTACCGTTCAGACCCTGAATTTGCCAAGATTTTCCGCTCTAGGGACCGCCCATGGACAAGATACTGACTGCCGCCGATGCGGCGCTTCGCACCCTGTTTGCACAGCCTTCCGCGGCCGAGCGCTCTCCCGCCACCGGCATCGCGGAGGGTGAGCTGACCGAGGCACAGCGCCGCCTGTCGGGCGCCTTGATGCGCGTCAATCATGTCGGAGAGGTCTGCGCCCAGGCGCTGTACAACGCCCAGGCCATGGTGACGCGCGACATGGTGCTGCGCGAGCATCTGCTGGAGGCGGCCCGCGAGGAAACCGACCATCTGGCATGGACCCGCGACCGGCTCAACGCCCTGGGCGACCGACCCAGCCTGCTGAACCCGCTGTGGTTCGCCGGGGCATTCGCCATCGGCGTGGTGGCCGCCAAGATCAGTGACGCCGCCAGCCTGGGCTTCGTGGCGGAGACCGAGGAGCAGGTTTCCGCCCACCTGGAATCCCATCTGGGCCGTCTGCCTGAGGAGGACCGCCCTTCGCTGGCCGTGGTGGCCCGCATGAAGGACGATGAGGAGCGCCATGCCGCCGCTGCGCGTGAAGCCGGCGCGCTGGAGCTGCCGCCGCCCGCCCGCGCCTTGATGCGCCTGGCCGCCAAGGTCATGACGACTACCGCTCACCGCATCTGAGATCCGAAGCTTCTGAAACGACGGGAGCTGCATCCAGCCAAAAAAGAAGCGGGCCCGGCCCGCTTTCTTCATTCTTGCCGAGTCCCTGTCGAGGCACGGACCCAAGCACCAGATACCTCAGGCCTCGACGATGTCGAACCCCGTGGTGATCTCGGCCGTCTTGCCCAGCATGATGGTGGCCGAGCAGTATTTGTCGTGGCTCATGGCAATGGCCCGCTCCACCGCACCCGCTGGCAGGCCGGTGCCGCTGACGGTGAACTGCATGTGGATCTTGGTGAACACCTTGGGATCGGTGTCCGCGCGCTCCGAAGTGAGCTTGACGCTGCAGCCTTTGACCGCGTGCCTGCCGCGCTTGAGGATCAGCACCACGTCGTAGGCCGTGCAGCCGCCTGCGCCTGCCAGCAGCATTTCCATGGGGCGGGGTGCCTGGTTCTGGCCTCCATTGGCAGGATTGGCCGCATCCGGCGCCCCGTCCATATTGACCACATGGCCGCTGCCCGTTTCCGCCACGAAGCCCATGCCCGAGCGCATGCCGGTCGTGCCGCCTGTCCAACTCACTGTGCATTCCATTGTTGCGTCCTCAAAAAACTGTTGCTATTTTGCATCAACTACACAAAAACCCTGATTTTGTTGCAACGCAGCACCTGCCGTGCATACAATGCACCCAAGCGTTATCTGAAGGGTTAACCCGGACACCCCTCCAGATGGACTGCAGATTGTGAACCAACTTCACCCTGCATCGCACCAGTTGTCTCCTCCACCTCCTCTATTGGTGGATTCAGCCCCCGGCTTTACAGCCTGGGGCTTTTTTTTGCCTTTGTCGTCCCTGGCCCAGCCTGGACGCTGCACTGCAGCATGAGTCACAAGCGCCTATGATGGCCGCCTGACACCGACGGGCCGCCTCCCGGCCTGCTGCTCTCCAGCCTTTCGCCGACGATGAACCACCCCCTGACCCCTGCCGACTACCTGACCAAGATCCTTACCGCGCGCGTGTACGACGTGGCCGTGGAGTCGGACCTGGAGCCCGCCAAGGCGCTGAGCCGCCGCCTGCACAACAAGGTGCTGCTCAAGCGCGAGGACCAGCAGCCGGTGTTCAGTTTCAAGCTGCGAGGCGCCTACAACAAGATGGCACACCTGTCCGCCGAGCAGCTGGAAAAGGGCGTGATCTGCGCCTCGGCCGGCAACCATGCGCAAGGCGTGGCGCTGGGCGCACGCAAGCTCGGTTGCCGCGCCGTGATCGTGATGCCCACCACCACGCCGCAGGTCAAGATCGATGCGGTACAGGCGCTGGGCGGCGAGGTGGAACTGGCCGGGGAAAGCTATTCCGACGCCTACAAGCACGCCGTCAGGCTGCAAAAGGAAAAGGGCCTGACCTTTGTGCACCCCTTCGACGATCCCTATGTGATCGCCGGCCAGGGCACGATTGCCATGGAAATGCTGAGCCAGCTGCAAAAGCTGGGCAGCCCGCGCCTGGATGCCGTATTTGTCGCCATCGGCGGCGGCGGCCTGATCTCGGGCGTGGCCAACTACATCAAGGCCGTGCGCCCCGACGTGAAGGTGATCGGCGTGCACACCAAGGATTCGGACGCCATGCTGCAGTCCGTGCGCGCTGGCCGCCGCGTGGAGCTGGCCGATGTGGGCCTGTTCGCCGACGGCACGGCCGTCAAGCTGGTGGGCGAGGAGACCTTCCGC
Source organism: Delftia sp. WSY_7 (assembly GCF_043104845.1). NCBI lineage: Bacteria > Pseudomonadati > Pseudomonadota > Betaproteobacteria > Burkholderiales > Comamonadaceae > Delftia > Delftia sp. WSY_7. Next base: position 469,537 of record NZ_JBICLB010000005.1, read on the forward strand.
ATCGCCCAGGGCCTGGTGGACGACTACGTGGTGGTCGATACCGATGCCGTCTGCGCCGCGATCAAGGACATCTTCGTGGACACGCGCTCCATCGTCGAGCCGTCCGGCGCCCTGGCCGTGGCGGCGATCAAGCAGTACGTCGCGAAGAACAAGACCAGGGGCGAGACCTATGCCGCCATCCTGTGCGGCGCCAACATGAACTTTGACCGGCTGCGCTTCGTGGCCGAGCGTGCCGAGGTGGGCGAGGAGCGCGAGGCGCTTTTTGCCGTGACCATCCCCGAGGAACGCGGCAGCTTCAAGCGCTTTTGCGAAGTCGTGGGCAAGCTGCCTGGCGGCCCGCGCAACGTGACCGAGTTCAACTACCGCATCAGCCACGAGAACAAGGCCCATGTCTTCGTGGGCCTGACCACGGCAGCGCGCGGCGAGTCCGAGAAGATCGCCAGGAACTTCGAGAAGCAGGGCTTCGAGGCGCTGGACCTGACCTTCGACGACATGGCCAAGGAGCATCTGCGCCACATGGTCGGCGGCCATTCGCCGCTGGCGCAGGAAGAGCGCCTGCTGCGCTTCGTCTTCCCCGAGCGCCCCGGCGCACTGTTCAAGTTCCTCAGCCTGATGGCGCCGACCTGGAACATCTCGCTGTTCCATTACCGCAACCAGGGCGCGGACTACGGCCGCATCCTGGTCGGCATGCAGGTGCCCGCCAAGGATGGCCGTAAATTCGACGCCTTCCTGAGCAATCTGGGCTACCCCTGGGTCGAGGAAACCGGTAACCCTGCCTACCAGCTCTTCCTGAAGTAGGCCCCGCCTCGGCTGTCCAGACATGCAGCCCATACGCCATTTCCTGCTGGCCCTGCAGTTCTTCAGCCGCATTCCGGTCACCGGGCGGCTTGCGGCCTGGGCCGGCTGGAGTCCGGCAATGCAGCACGCCAGCGTGGCCCATCTGCCGGGCGTGGGCTGGCTGGTTGGCGCCTGGGGCGCGGCGTGGCTGCTGGCCGCAGGCTGGCTGCTGGCACCCAGCCCCTGGATGCCTCTGGTGGCTGCCGTGCTGTCCACCGTGGCCACGCTATGGATGACAGGGGGCTTGCACGAGGATGGATTGGCCGATGTGGCCGACGGCCTGGGCGGCTTTGTCCCGCCCCAGCGCGCGCTGGAAATCATGAAGGATTCGCGCCTGGGAGCCTACGGCGCCATGGCGCTGGTGATGGCGCTGATGACCAGGATCTCCCTGGTCGCGCTGCTGGTCGACATTCGCGTGCAATGGGCGGCCTTGCTGCTGTGCAGCATCCATGTGCTGTCGCGCATGGCGCCGCTGGCCCTCATGCAATGCCTGCCCTATCTGGGCCAGGCCGCCCACTCCAAGGCCTTGCATGCGGCTGGCAGGCCGTTGAGCGCCAAAGGCCTGGTCACGGCAATGCTCTGGAGTCTCCCCGCCCTGGCGCTGCCGGCGTGGCTGGCGGACCTGCCGCTCGTCATCGGCCTGGTCCTGCCCGGCGCCCTGGTCACGGCCGCCATGGTGCGCTGGCTGCGCCGTCGCCTGGGCGGCATGACGGGCGATTGCCTGGGCGCCGCCCAGCAGGTCTGTGAACTGGCCATGCTGCTGGGCGCCGCCGCTGTGCTGATGCGCATGCAATGAACGCTCTCCCCACGCCGCGCCTTTGGCTGGTACGCCATGCCCGCCCCCTGGTGGAGCCCGGCACCTGCTATGGCCGGCTCGACATGGAGGCCGACGCCCAGGCCACGGCCGATGCAGCGCAGGCCCTGCACCTCGCCCTGCCTGCGGATTGTCTGCTGGCGCATTCGCCACTGCGCCGATGCCATCAATTGGCACGGGCCCTGCAGGCACTGCGGCCCGGCCTGGCATCGGCGGCGGACAGCCGCCTGCTGGAGATGGACTTCGGCGAGTGGGAAGGCCAGCCATGGGATGCGCTGGACCGCAGCGCCATCGATGCCTGGGCGGCAGACCTTGCCGGGCACGCGCCGGGCCGGGGAGAGTCCCTGGCCGCCATGCTGCGCAGGGTGGACGAGGCCTTGCAGCAGGCAAGGATGTACTCGAAGGACGACGGCGCCGGGAGCGACATCGTCTGGATCACCCATGCCGGCGTGGCGCGCTGCGTGCAATGGCTGATGCGTGAAGGCAACGCCCTGCCTCAGGCGGCCCAGTGGTCGCTGCCGGCGCCTGACTTTGGCGGCTGGCTGGTATTGGAACTGCAGCCGCCGCACTGACCGGACTCAGCGCTTGTCGGGCAGGGACAGCTGCAGCGTGATGGAGGCGGGGCCATCGACGCTGGGCCCCAGGCGCGCCTCGCGGCCCGAGACCGACTGCAGCACCACGCCCTCTTCCACGGCACGCCCCACGCGAAACGGCTTGGCCGGCTGGTTGCCCACGGCGATGACCGCCGCGCCGCCGCCGCTGTCGCGACCGGCCAGCACACCCACCAGCGCATAGCGCGAGACCACAGGCGCCGCGACCGGCACAGCAACACCCTGAGCAGCGGCCACGCCCCCCAGGGCCTGCGCCAGCGCGGGCGCATCGACCTGCAGTGCCTCGGGGGGAGCCGGTGGCACGGGCGCCCCCGCGCCGCCATTGCCCAGGCGCATGGCCCAGAAAGCCACGATGCCGGCCGCCAGCAGCCAGAGCACGAATGTGGCCGCCTTGACGTGCCAGGTCCGGGCCTGGCCCCGGTTCAATGAAAGTGTCACCATCGCGCGATTATGATGGAGCGATATGTCCAATTTGCTGCACCGTTCCATGACCAGCCTTCCCCGCCGTCCGCTGCCTGCCCTGCGCACCGCCGTCCAGCGCGGCTTCACGCTGATCGAGCTGATGGTGGTCCTGGTCATCATCGGCGTGCTGGCGGCCCTGATCGTGCCCAACGTGCTGGACCGCGCCGACGATGCCCGCGTCACGGCTGCACGCACCGACATCACCAACATCTCCCAGGCGCTCAAGCTCTACCGCCTCGACAACCAGCGCTATCCCACGGCCGAGCAGGGCCTGCAGGCGCTGATCATCCGTCCCACGAGCGGACCGCTGCCCAACAACTGGAAGCCCTATCTGGAAAAGCTGCCCAACGATCCCTGGGGCCGCCCGTACCAGTACCTGAATCCGGGCATCAAGGGCCCCATCGACATCATGTCCTTCGGTGCCGACGGCCAGGCCGGCGGAGAGGGCAAGGATGCCGACATCGGCAGCTGGCAGTAAGTCGATGGCCCGGGCGATGGCCCGCAAGCGCCGCGCTGCACCGCACCACAGGCCCGCACTCCCGGCGGGCCTGCCTGCTCTCATGCCCCACCAGACGGTTGCGCCCACCCTGACCACTCCTTCGCGCGGCTTCACCCTGCTGGAACTGCTGGTGGTCATCAGCATCATGGCGATTGCCGCTGCCGGCGCAAGCCTGTCTCTGCGCGACAGCGGGCAGGCCCAGCTGGAACGCGAGGCCGAGCGCCTGGCCGCACTGCTGGAATCGGCCCGCGCACAGGCACGAGCCAACGGCGTTCCCGTGCGCTGGCGGCCCATGCCGCAGGGCTTTCGCTTCGAGGGACTGCCGGCCAGCGCGCAATTGCCTTCGCAATGGCTGCAGCCCGGGGTGCAGGCACAGCCGGCGACGCCGCTGATCCTCGGCCCCGAGCCACTGATTCCTCCCCAGTCCGTCACGCTGACGCTGCGCGACTCCAACAGCCCGCCGCTGCGCGTGGCCACGGATGGACTGCGGCCCTTTGCCGTGCAATCCCTGCCATGACAGGCATCCACGGACCACGCCGCAGGCACGGCGCGCCAAGGCGCCTGCCGCACGGCTTCACGCTGATCGAGGTCCTGGTGGCCCTGGGCATCGTGGGCATTGCCCTGATGGCAGGCCTGCAGGCCACATCGGCCCTGACTCGCAATGCCGAGCGCCAGTCCGAGGTGCTGCTGGCCCAGCTGTGCGCGCAAAACGAACTGGTGCGCCTGCGCCTGTCGCGCCAGATGCCGCCCGTGGGCGACAACAGCTTCACTTGCGAGCAGGGCAGCCGGCAGCTGCAGGTCCAGCTCAGCGTGCGCCCCACGCCCAACCCCAGCTTCCGCCGCGTGGATGCCCTGGTCGTCACGGCCGAGCATCCGGTGCTGCGGGTATCGACCATCGTGGGCCGCTTCTAGATGCGTTTGCGCCCTTTCTCCCGCGCGCAAGGCTTCACCCTGGTGGAGCTGATGGTGGCCATCGCCGTCATGGCCCTGCTGGCCCTGGTGAGCTGGCGCGGACTGGACAGCATGGTGCGCTCGCAGGAGACCATTCGCGCGCGCAACGAGCAGCAGATCGTGCTGCAGACCGTGATCGCCCAGTGGAATGCCGACCTCGAAGCACTGATGCCGCTGGAGCACGCCCAGGTCATCGACTGGGATGGCCAGGTGCTGCGCATGACCCGCAAGAGCAGTGCCGCCGTGGACGATGGCGCCGTGGTCGTGGCCTGGGCCCGCCGCCAGACAGCCGGACGCGACCAGTGGCTGCGCTGGCAGTCGCCACCGCTGCGCACGCGCGCCCAGTGGCGCGAGGCCTGGAACCAGGGGGCGCAATGGGGACGCAATCCTTCGGACGACCAGCGCCGCCGCGAAACCGTGCTGCTGCCCCTGGACCAGTGGCGCCTGTACTACTACCGTGACAACGCCTGGAGCAACCCGCAGTCCAGCGGCTCGGACAACGGCACGGGCACGCCCAATCCACCATCCGGCGGCACCAACAGCAGCGCACAGCTGCCCGCGATTCCTGACGGCATACGCGTCGAACTGACCCTGCCGCCCGACAGCGCCGTCCCCGGCCGCGTCACCATGGACTGGGTCAACCCCCTGCGATCCAACAGCCGATCATGATGCGCGCACCCCGCACCCTGCCCGTCCGCCGCCGCCATCGCGGCGTGGCCCTGCTGGCCGCCATGCTCACGGTCACGCTGGTCGCCACCTTTGCCGCCACCGCGCTGTGGCAGCAGTGGCGCAGCGTGGAGGTCGAGACCGCCGAGCGCAACCGCATGCAGGCCGCCTGGATTTTGCTGGGTGCGCTGGACTGGTCGCGCGTGGTGCTGGCCGAGGATGCGCGCACCAGCCTGCAGGTGGACCACCTGGCCGAACCCTGGGCCGTGCCGCTGCAGGAGGCGCGCCTGTCCACGTTTCTTGCGGCGCAGAACAACGTCAGCCAGGTCGATGACGGCATGGCCGACATGCAGGACGCCTTTCTCTCGGGCCAGATCATCGACCTGCAGTCGCGCCTGAACCTGCGCAACCTGCTGGGCGCGCCCGACAAGCCCGAAACCCTGCGCCCGCTGGCACGCCTGCTGGAACGCCTGAACCTGCCGCCCGCCTATGCCGCCCAGATCGTCCAGGCCCTGCGCGCAGCGGCCACCGCCGGCGAGGGCGCGCAGTTCCTGATGCCGCGCACGCTGAGCCAGTTCGGCTGGCTGGGATTGCCGCCCGAGGTCGTCTCGCGCCTGGAGCCCTACATCACCCTGCTGCCCGAGAACACGCCCGTCAACCTCAACACCGCCAGCGCCGAAGTCATCTGGGCCAGCGTGGAGGACCTGACCTGGTCCCAAGCCAGCCAGCTGGTGCAGCTGCGCGCATCGCGCCCGCTGCGCAGCCTGGCCGATGCCTCTAACGCGCTGGGCCTGCCTCAGAAATTCGAGGGACAGAACCTGTCGGTCGCCACCAGCTTCTTCGAGGCGCGTGGCCGCATGCGCCTGGGCGAGATCGTGGCCAGCGAACGCTCCATGTTGCGGCGCAACAACATGACAGTCACTACCATCTGGCGCGAGAGGGGGGACTGGGGATTGCCCGAAGCTCCCGCGCCGTGACAGATGCCTGTCACACTCGGCCCCTACAATGCCCGCTTCCGTCCATGAGCACCTTGATTCTTCATCTGCCTGCGGGCCCCGCTGGCGAATACGCCTACGCACTCAGCAGCGACGGCCTGCGCGCCGACCGGCATGGCCACGCCGCAGCAGGCCTGCTGCCCGATCCTGGCCGCACCGGCCAGACGGTTGCCGTGGTGCCGCACCAGGCCTTGTCCTGGCATCTGGTCAGCCTCCCCCATGGCGTGCCTACGGGGAGCCGGCGTGGACATGTGCGCCTGCGTGCCGTGCTCGACGGGCTGCTGGAAGAGCGCCTGCTCGACGACCCCTCCCAACTGCATCTGGCGCTGCAGCCTCAGGCACGCGCGGGCGAGCCCTGCTGGGTTGCCGCCTGCGACAAGGCCTGGCTCCATGCCCATCTGCAGGCCCTGGAGTCCGCAGGCCGGCCCGTGGGCCGCATCGTGCCCGAATGCCCGCCCCAGTCCACGCCCCAGCTGTGGGCCGTGGGCACGCCTGAATCGGCCTGGCTGCTGGCCACCGGCCTGAGCACGGCCCCGCAAGGCATGGACTCGCTGGCCTGCCTGCCGCTGCGCACCGACAGTGCCGACCCCGCCATGCTGGCCGCCCTGCTGCAGGCCCTGCCCCCCGACACCCCGATCCAGGCGGACCCGGCGCTGGCCCGCGCCGCCGAGGCCCTGCAGCGCCCCGTCAGCCTGCTGACGGACGCCCAGCGCGGCCTGGCGGCCCGCGCACAAAACTGGGACCTGGCGCAGTTCGACCTCGACCTGGGCGGCGGCAGCCGCACCCGCCGACGCATGCTCGACGGCTGGCAGAGCTTTCTGCGCGCGCCGCAATGGAAGGCCGCGCGCTGGGGTGCCGCGCTCGCACTGCTGGCCCAGGTGGTGGGCCTCAATGCCTGGGCCTGGACCGAAAACCGCGCCATCGCGGCCAAGCAGGTCCAGGTGCGCTCCACGCTGGCCACCAGCTTTCCGCGCGTTCCCGTCATCGTCGATGCGCCCGTTCAAATGCAGCGCGAAGTCGCCACGCTGCGCCAGAGCGCCGGCGCGCTGACGCAGGGCGACCTGGAACCCCTGCTGGCCGCCGCATCCCGGGCCCTGCCTGCCGGCCAGTTGCCGCAGGCCATGGACTACCAGGACCGTCAGCTGCGCCTCAAGGGCGTCTCGCTGGAGGCCGAGGCACTGGAGCAGGCACAACAACATCTGGCCGGCAGCGGCCTGCGACTGCAGCGCGACGGTGCCGACCTGCTGCTTGCCCAGGAGGCCCGGCCATGAACATGCGCGCATCCCGCCAAAGCCTGGCCCCACTGCGCGCGCGCTGGAATGCCCTGGCGCCACGTGAACAGAACATGACGCTGCTGGCCGGTGGCGTGGTGGCACTGGCCCTGCTGTGGTGGCTGGCCCTGGCCCCCGCCCTGCACAGCCTGCGCACCGCGCCCGAACGCCATGCCCAGGCCGACCGCCAGTTGCGCCAGATGCAGCTGCTGCAGGCCGAGGCCGAGCAGCTGCGCAGCAACGCACGCCCCGTGGTCGGCGATGCCAAGGCGCTGCTGCAAAGCTCGCTGTCCGCCGAACTGGGCGCCTCCGCCCAATTGAACTGGATGGGCGACCGCGCACAGATCACGCTCAAGGCCGCACCCGCCGCCGCGCTGGCGCGCTGGCTGGCCCAGGTCCGCAGCAACACGCACGCCGTTCCGGCCGAGATGAAGCTGGCCCGCAGTGCATCTGCAAGCACTGCCGCCGCCTCCGGCGCGGCAGGCGGTGCCGATGCCGTGCGCTGGGATGGCAGCCTGGTGCTGGACCTGCCCGTCGATCCGTCGCGGGCGCCTTGAGCATGCAACGCAAGCCCCGCTCCCAGCCTGTCCTGCGCTCACCGCGCGGGTGGGCGCTGGCAGGCGCCCTGTGCGGCCTGGTGGCCACCACCGTCGTCTGGGCGCCCGCCGCCTGGCTGGCACGCGGCGTGGATTCCGCCACACAGGGCCAGGTACTGCTGCTGCAACCGCGCGGCACGCTGTGGAACGGCTCGGCCTCCCTGGCCTTCACCGGAGGCGCCGGCAGCCGCGACCGCACGGCCCTGCCCACGCGGCTGGAATGGACGCTGCGCCCGCGCCTGGACGGCGCCCGCATTCAGCTGCGCAGCGAATGCTGCACACCCACGCCCGTGGTGCTGGACCTGCTGCCGCGCTGGCAGGGCCTGAGCGCCGTGGTGCACGACAGCGACACGCGCTGGCCTGCCTCGCTGCTGTCCGGCCTGGGCACGCCCTGGAACACGGTGGACCTGCAAGGCCAGCTGCGGCTGGCCACGCAGGCCCTGCAACTGCAATTGCTGTGGCAATCGGGGCGCTGGCGCAGCGACGGCAGCACGCGGCTGGAGGCGCTGGCCGTATCCTCGCGGCTGTCCCCTCTGCGCCCGCTGGGCAGCTACCGGCTCGACATCCTCGGGGGCGACAGTCCGCAGCTGCAGCTCAGTACCCTGACCGGCGACCTGCGCCTGAGCGGCCAGGGCCAATGGGTAGGCCAGCGGCTGCACTTCCAGGGCGAGGCCTCGGCCAGCCCCGAGCGCGAAACCGCGCTGTCCAACTTGCTCAACATTCTGGGACGGCGCCAGGGGCCCCGGTCCATCATTTCCTTTGGTTGATCCATGACTCAGCAGCACACGACCCCGTTCTGGCGCAACACCCTGCACACGCTGGCCGTCAGCGCCATGCTAGCCTGCACCGCTGGCACCGCCCAGGGCCAGCAGACCAATGCACCGGCCGGCGCCACGCCCAGCCTGCGTCCGGGCGAGCCTGTGACGCTGAATTTCTCGGGTGCCGACATCGAGGCCGTCTCGCGTGCCATCGGCGCCATCACCAACCGCAACGTGGTGGTCGACCCCCGCGTCAAGGGCCAGATCACGCTGCTGACCGACAAGCCCGTGCCGCCCGCCACCGCCTACCAGCAGTTCCTGGCCGCGTTGCGCCTGCAGGGCTTCACCATCGTCGAATCGGCCGGCCTGTACAAGGTCATCCCCGAAGCCGACGCCAAGCTGCAGGCCAGCGAGGTGGCCGTGGGCGCGGGCCGCAGCAGCACCGGCAGCCAGATCGTCACCCAGATCTTCAAGCTCAACTACGAGAACGCGGCCAACCTGGTGCCTGTGCTGCGCCCCCTGATCAGCCCCAACAACACCATCAACGTCAACCCGGGCAACAACTCGCTGGTCATCACCGACTACGCAGACAACCTGCAGCGCATCTCGCGCATCGTGGCGACCATGGATGTGTCCAACGCCACCGATGTCGAAATCATCCCGCTGCGCCATGCCGTGGCCACCGACATGGTGGCCCTGGTCTCGCGCCTGATCGAAGGCGGCACGGCCAGCCCCGGCGGCCTCACCGTGACCGCAGGCGGCGCCAATATTCCGGGACAGAGCGACAACGCCTTCAAGACCTCGCTGATGGCCGAGCCGCGCAGCAACTCCATCGTGCTGCGCGCGGCCAACCCGGCACGCCTGGCCCAGGTGCGCTCGCTGATCGCGCGGCTGGACCAGCCCGCCATGAACGGCGGCGGCGACCAGGGCAACATCCACGTGGTCTATCTCAAGAACGCCGACGCCGTGGCGCTGGCCGCCACCTTGCGCGCCGCCATCGGCGCCCAGGCCACGGCCGCCGGCACGGCCAGCGGCCAGCCCGGTGCGGGCGGCACCCTGCCGCAGGGCGGCGGCATGTCCTCCATCCCCACCTCGCAGCCCGTGGTCTCGCGCGACTCCAGCGGCACGGCATCCATGGGCATGGGCTCGTCCTCGGGCCTGGGCAGCGGCGGCGGGGGCGGCGCGCTGGGCGTGGCCCAGCAGCCCTCCACGGGCGGCATGATCCAGGCCGATCCTTCGACCAACTCGCTGATCATCACGGCACCGCCGCCCGTCTACCGCCAACTGCGCGCCGTGATCGACAAGCTCGACGGCCGCCGCGCCCAGGTGCTGATCGAAAGCCTGATCGTCGAAATCAAGGACAACCGGCTGGCCCAGTTCGGCATCCAGTGGCAGGCCATGCTCAGCAACAACGGCCGCGTGATCGGCACCCTGGGCACGAACTCCAATGTGGCGGGCGCCAACATCCTGAACCTGCTCGGCCTGGTCAAGGATGGAGGCCTCGACGGCAGCGCCATCACGGGAGACACGTTGTCCAGCCTGAGAGGCACCAACCTCGGCTTCACGCAGCGCGTCAACGGCAAGGACACGCTGGGCTTTCTGGCCAACTTCCTGCAAAACAGCGGTGACGCCAACATCCTGTCCACGCCCAACCTGATGACGCTGGACAACGAGGAGGCGCGCATCATCGTGGGCCAGAACGTGCCCATGGTCACGGGCTCGTACGCCAGCAACTCCACGGGCGGCACGGTCAACCCCTTCACCACCGTGGAGCGCAAGGACGTGGGCCTGATGCTGCGCGTGCGCCCGCAGATCAACGAGAACGGCACGGTGAAGCTGGCCGTGTTCCAGGAAGTCTCCTCGGTGGACGAGTCCACGCGCAAGGACACCAACGGCCTGACCACCAACAAGCGCTCCATCGAGTCCAACGTGCTGGTCGAGGACGGCAACATCGTCGTGCTCGGCGGCCTGATCGACGACAACTACTCCCAGGCCGAGGACCGGGTGCCTCTGCTGGGCGACATTCCCGTCGTGGGCAACCTGTTCCGCAACACCAACCGCAAGCGCAACAAGACCAACCTGATGGTCTTCCTGCGCCCCGTGGTGATGCGCGATGCGACTGCGACCAACCAGGTCTCTTCCGAGCGCTACGAAGCCATCCGCGCGCAGCAACAGAGCCTGCAGCCCGAGCCCAGCGCCCTGCTGCGCTCGGTCAATGCCGCGCCCGTGCTGCCCACGCTGACGCCGCAGCCGGACCCCGGCTCGTTCACCAACCCGGCCGCCATCGTCAACGTGCCGGGCGCCAGGCCCGAGCTGATCGACTTCACCCAGCCGCAGCCCGCCGCGCCCGCCCCCGTGCCGGCCGCTCCCGGCGCGCTCTGAGGCAGGAAGGCCCCATGCGCTACCCCCTGCCCTATGCGTTTGCGCGCACCAGCCAGCTGCTGATCGAGGACGACGGCCACGAGCCCCTGCTCTGGCACGGCCCCTCGCCCGACTGGCAGGCCCTGTCCGAAGTCCAGCGCAGGCATGCGGTGCAGCGCTGGCAGATGCTGGACGCGGGCACGCTGGCCCACCGCATCAGCGCCGCCTACTCGCAGGGCGAGTCCAGCGCGGCCCTGGTGGTCAGCGAGGTCGAGTCCGACGCCGACCTCTCGCGCATGATGCAGGAGCTGCCTGCGGTCGAGGACCTGCTGGAGACGGCCGACGACGCGCCCATCATCCGCATGCTCAACGCCCTGCTCACGCAGGCCGCGCGCGACGGTGCCAGCGACATCCACATCGAGCCCTACGAGCGCCATTCCAGCGTGCGCTTTCGCGTGGACGGCGACCTGCGCGAAGTCGTGCAGCCCAACCGCGCACTGCATGCAGCGCTGATCTCGCGACTGAAGATCATGGCCGACCTGGACATCGCCGAAAAGCGCCTGCCCCAGGACGGCCGCATCAGCCTGCGCCTGGGCACGCGCGCCATCGACGTGCGCGTCTCCACCCTGCCCAGCGCCCACGGCGAGCGCGCCGTGCTGCGCCTGCTGGACAAGAGCGAGAGCAAGCTCAGCCTGGAGGCCGTGGGCATGCAGGGCGAGACGCTGAGGCGATTCACCCACCTGACGGCCCAGCCGCACGGCATCGTGCTGGTCACCGGCCCCACGGGCTCGGGCAAGACCACCACGCTGTATGCGGCACTGTCGCGCATGGACGCCAGCCACAGCAACATCATGACGGTGGAGGACCCCATCGAGTACGAGCTGGCCGGCGTGGGGCAGACCCAGGTCAACGCCAAGATCGACCTGACCTTCGCCAAGGCCCTGCGCGCCATCCTGCGCCAGGACCCGGATGTGATCATGATCGGCGAAATCCGCGACTTCGAGACCGCGCAGATCGCCATCCAGGCCTCGCTGACCGGCCACCTGGTGCTGGCCACGCTGCACACCAACGATGCCTCCAGCGCCGTCACGCGCCTGATCGACATGGGTGTGGAACCCTTCCTGCTGTCGTCCTCCCTGCTGGGTGTGCTGGCCCAGCGCCTGGTGCGCAAGATCGACACCACCGAGCCCAGCGGCTACCGGGGGCGCACCGGCATCTTCGAGATGCTGGTGGTGGACGACACCATCCGCGCGCAGATCCACCGCCAGGCCAGCGAGGCCGAGATCCGCGACACCGCGCTGGCCGCGGGCATGCGCCTGATGCGCGACGACGGCGAGCGCCTGGTGCGCGAGGGCATCACCACGCCCGAGGAAGTGCTGCGCGTCACGCGCGACTAGGCGCAGGCGCCCACGCCCGACCCTGCGCAGCACGGGGCATCCCTGTTTGCCACAATGGTCGGCATGTTGGAATCCCTACGCGCCTGGAGCGCTCCCTATGGCGGCGACCTGTTCCTGTGGGTCGCCACGCTGAGCCTGATCAGCTACATCGCCCTGTGGTGGTTCAAGTCACGGCTGTCCACCAGCCAGCTGCGCCGCGTCATCCGCCTGTCGGCGCTGGTGGCGCTGCCGCTGTCCTGGCTGGCCATCCAGCAGGGCGAGAACCATCTGGCGGCAGCCATCCTCCCCCTGGTCTGGTGCGTGGTGCTGGGCATCACCTGCGCGCGGGAAATGTCCAGAAGAAACTGAGTGCGCGAACGCGCACCAGGAATGCCCTGGCGCGGCAAGGCCCGCGCCGCCCCCACCCACCGTGAACTGGAAGTTGGAACCTGCCATGACATCATTCAATGAAGTCCGTCTGTCCATGCTCGACCTCGTGGCCGTGCGCGAAGGCGGCACCGTCGCCGAGGCCCTGGACATCGCGCTGGCCACGGCCCGCAAGGCCGAGGCACTGGGATTCGAGCGCTACTGGCTGGCCGAGCACCACAACATGCCCGGCATCGCCAGCTCGGCCACGGCCGTGCTGATCGGCCACATTGCAGGCGGCACCTCGAAGATCCGCGTGGGCTCGGGCGGCATCATGCTGCCCAACCATGCCCCGCTGGTGGTGGCCGAAGCCTTCGGCACGCTGGCCGAGCTGTACCCGGGCCGCATCGACCTGGGCCTGGGCCGTGCGCCCGGCACCGATGGCGCCACCATGCGCGCACTGCGCCGCGACCGCGTCGAGACCGAGGAAGACTTCCCGCGCGACGTGATGGAGCTGCAACGCCTGCTGGCCCCGGCCACGCCGGATCAAAAGCTGGTGGCCACGCCCGGCGCGGGCACCAACGTGCCGATCTGGCTGCTGGGCTCCAGCCTGTTCTCGGCCCAGCTCGCAGCCCATCTGGGCCTGCCCTACGCCTTTGCCTCGCACTTCGCGCCGCGCATGCTCTACCAGGCCGTACAGCTGTACCGCAGCCTGTTCAAGCCGTCGGCCCAACTGGCCAAGCCCTACGTGATCGTCGGCGCACCCGTGATCGCCGCGCCCACCGATGACGAGGCCGAGTACCTGGCCAGCAGCACCTACCAGCGCGTGCTGGGCATCATCACGGGCCGGCGCGGACTGCTGCCGCGCCCCATCGAGAACTACGCGGCCCAGCTCGGCGAGCAGGAGCGCCGCGCCATCGGCGACTTCCTGGCCGTGGCCTCCATCGGCGGCCCGGACAAGGTGCGCACGCGCCTGCAGAAGCTGCAGGCCGACACCGAGGCCGACGAGCTGATCCTGGTCAGCGACGTGTATGACCGCGACCTGCGCCTGCGCTCGCTGGAGATCACGGCCGGCGTCATGGGCCGCTGAAGGCATGAGCCGCTCCGCCCGGCTGCTGCAGCTGATCGACCTGCTGCGCCGCGCGCGCCTGCCCCAGGCCGGGCCGGTGCTGGCCCGGCAGCTGGACGTGAGCCTGCGCACCCTCTACCGCGACATCGCCACCCTGCGCGAACAGGGTGCCGCGATTGCGGGCGACCCGGGCGTGGGCTACGAGATGCGGCCCGGCTTTCTGCTGCCGCCGCTGATGTTCACGCCCGATGAGCTGGAAGCCCTGCTGCTGGGCGCGCGCTGGGCCAGCCGCCAGGCCGACCCCGAGCTCGCCCAGGCCGCCACCGCCGCGCTGGACCGCATACGCAGCGCGCTGCCGCTGGAGCTGCGCATCGAGGTGGACACCAGCGGCCTGCTGGTGCCGCCCATCTGCCACGAATCCGTGACCGAGCCCTGGCAGACCGCGCTGCGCCTGGCGATACGGCGCCAGCACCGGGTGCTGCTGCACTACACGGATGAGAAGGGCCAGCCGACCGAGCGCCGGATCTGGCCTTTTGCCATGGCCTTCTTCGACCAGCGGCGCATTCTTGCGGCCTGGTGCGAACTGCGCCAGGACTTCCGCCATTTCCGCGCCGACCGCGTGCGCTCCGTCACCGATCTGCAGGAACGCTATCCCGACCACCGCAGCGGCCTGATCGAACGCTGGTCGCGGCAACTGGGCTACACGGTCCGCTGACACCACTGCTGACAAAAACTGTCAGCATAGCCTCCTACAGTCGCTCCCATGGCCTTCTCGCCATGCATTCAAACCACTGGGAGCCTTCATGAACGACTCGATCAAGCCGCTGCGCTTTTACTTCCACCCCCGCTCGCGCGCCGTCATCGCGCGCTGGATGCTGGAGGAATGCGGCGCCCGCTATGAGCCCGTGCGGCTGGAATACGGCAGCACCATGAAGGCTGCCGACTACCTGGCTGTCAACCCCATGGGCAAGGTCCCCGCCCTGGTGCACGGCGAGACCGTGATCACCGAACAGGCCGCCATCCTTGCCTATCTGGCCGACATCTTCCCCGAACGAAGGCTCGCACCGGCCGTGGACAGCCCGCTGCGCGGCGTCTACCACCGCTGGATGTTCTTCCTGGCCGGCCCCGTCGACGCCTTGATGACAGCCAAGAGCCAGGGCCACCTGGAGCAGCAGACGGCCGACCAGGCCATGTCCGCCGGCTATGGCCGCTATGACGACGTGGTGCAGACGCTGCGCCAGGCCGTGGCCGGCAGGCGCTACCTGTGCGGCGACCAGTTCACCGCCGCCGACGTGCTCATGGCCAGCTACCTGCGCTGGGGGACGATGATGAAGCTGCTGCCCGCGCTGCCCGAGTTCAGCGACTACGGCCAGCCGCTGATGGAACGCCCGGCCTCGCTGCGCTCCATCCAGCTCAACGAAGCGGACCTGGCCGCCCAGCCGGCATAGGCACCTCCGGGACCTGGGGACGAGGCCCGAGACGGCCTCGCCATCCAGCCGTCACCGGCAGCGGCTACCATCGGGGGTTGGATCGCCGCCTGGCGTTTCCTGAACGCCATCCTTCCCCAGCCCCTCCCGACTCCCGCCGCGCATGCCTGCCTTTTCCTTCGAAGCCCTGGATGCACAAGGTCAGACCCGCAAGGGCACGATCGAAGCCGACAACGCGCGCGCCGCGCGCAGCCAGCTGCGGGCCCAGGCCCTGGTGCCCATGGCCGTGGAGATCGTGGCCTCGGGTTCCGCGTCCGGCCCGCAGGGCGGCGCCTCGCGCTGGCTGACCCGTCCCGTCCTTGGATCCACAGGGCTCACCGTGTGGACGCGCCAGATGGCGGGTCTGGTCGGGTCAGGTCTGCCCATAGAGCGCGCCCTGGCCGCACTGTCCGAAGAAGCCGACGACCCGCGCCAGCACCACCTGGTGGCCGCGCTGCGCGCCGAGGTCAATGCAGGCTCCACCTTTGCCCGGGCACTGGCCCAGCATCCGCGCGAGTTCTCCGACATCTACTGCGCCGTGATCGGCGCCGGCGAGGCCAGCGGCAGCCTGGGCCCGGTGCTGGAGCGGCTGGCCGACGACCTGGAATCGCGCCAGGCACTGCAGTCCAAGCTCATTGGCGCAGCCCTGTATCCGGCCATCGTGACCCTGGTGGCCATCGTCATCGTGCTGTTCCTGGTCAGCTACGTGGTGCCGCAGGTGGCCAGCGTGTTCGCGGGCACCAAGCGCGCCCTGCCCTGGCTCACCGTGGCCATGCTGGCGCTCAGCGACTTTGTGCGCAGCTATGGCTGGGCCGCGCTGGTCGCCCTGGTGCTGGGCGCCGTGGGATTCCGGCTGTCCATGAAGAACCCCGTGCTGCGCGAGCGCTTCGACGCCTGGTGGCTGCGCCTGCCGCTGATCGGCCGGCTGGCGCGCAACTACAACGCGGCACGCTTTGCCGGCACGCTGGCCATGCTGGCGGGCGCAGGCGTGCCCATTCTCAAGGCCTTGCAGGCCGCCGCCGAAACGCTGGGCAACCGCGCGCTGCGCGCCGATGCCATGGACGCGCTGGCCCTGGTGCGCGAGGGCGCGCCGCTGGCCTCGGCCCTGGCGCAGAAAAAGCGCTTCCCGGGCCTGATCTCCATGTTTGCCCGCCTGGGCGAGCAGACCGGCCAGCTGCCCGTGATGCTGCAGCGCGCGGCCAACCAGCTGTCCACCGAGGTGCAGCGCCGCGCCATGCACCTGGCCACCATCCTGGAGCCGCTGCTGATCGTGGCCATGGGCATGGTCGTGGCCCTGATCGTGCTGGCCGTGCTCATGCCCATCATCCAGCTCAACCAGTTCGTCAAATAGCGACAAGCGCCAAGCCATGCCCGTGACCCTGCAAGACAAGCTGGTCGTTGCCATCTCATCGCGCGCACTGTTCGACTTCGAGGAAGAGAACCGGCTGTTCGATGCGGGCGACGAGCAGGCCTACATGCGCCGCCAGCTGGACCTGGTGCACCAGCCGGCACGCCCGGGCATCGCCTTCCCGCTGGTGCGCAAGCTGCTGGCCTTCAATACGCCCGAAGTGCAGCGCGTGGAGGTGATGATGCTCTCGCGCAACGACCCGGCCAGCGGCATGCGCGTGTTCGCCTCGGCCAAGGCGGCCGACATGCACATAGAGCGCGGCGTGTTCACGCGCGGGCGCGATCCGTTTTCCTACCTGCGGCCGCTGGGCGCCCACCTGTTCCTCTCGGCCAACGAGGTCGATGTGCGCAGGGCCCTGTCCATCGGCTTTCCCGCGGCGCGCGTGATGGTCGACTCCACGCCCGCAGGCGACCGCTACCCGCAGGAAGTGCGCATTGCCTTCGACGGCGATGCCGTGCTGTTCTCCGACGAGGCCGAGCGCATCTACCAGCAAGGCGGGCTGCCGGCCTTTCTGCGCCATGAGGTCTCCCATGCCGCCACGCCCCTGGGAGAAGGGCCGTTCAAACCCCTGCTGCAAGCCCTTCACCGGCTTCAGCAGCAGGCGGACTCGTCCCAGACCATGCGCATTCGCACGGCCCTGGTGACGGCGCGCAGTGCGCCGGCGCACGAGCGCGCCATCCGCACATTGCTCGATTGGGGAATCACCGTGGACGAGGCCATGTTCCTCGGCGGCCTGGAAAAAGGCCCCTTCCTGCGCGAGTTCGAGCCGGATTTCTTCTTCGACGACCAATCGGGCCATGTCAGCTCGGCGGCCCGCCATGTGCCCGCAGGCCATGTGAACAGCGGCGTCTCCAATCCGGACGCCGATCCGCTGAAGTAAACAATTGCAAAGGGCGCACAGCCCTGGCTTGCAGACACCGGTTCCATGCCCAAATAGGTGCCATGCATTTTCCCCTCATGAACCGCTCCGCCCTGCTGCGCCGGCCGCCTGTGCTGCAGGCCGCCGCTGCCGTCCTGCTGACCAGCGCCTTCATGCTGCCCGCCGCGCGCGCGCAGGCGGCCGAGACGGCCGACAAGGCGTCCACCGGACAGGCCTCGGCCAGCCCGGCGCCATTGACCAAGGGGGAAATCAAGGCCCAGCGCGAATTCAAGATGCTGGACTTCAACAAGGACGGCAAGCTCAGCCGCACCGAAGTGGCGCTGTTCCCGCGCCTGGCGGCGGCCTTCGACGAGGCCGACACCGACAAGGACGGCTACGTCTCCTATGCGGAAGTGCAGGCCTTTGCCGTCAAGTACCGCGCCGAGCGCGACAAGGCGAAGGCCAAGGCGCAGGCCGAAGAGGCAAAGGCCGCCGAGCATGCCGCAGCCGTGTCCGCTGCCAGGGACACGAAGGAAGGCGAAGGCTCAAAGGACTGAGCCTGCGCATTCAGCCACTGACACTCAGAGTCCGCCGGTACGCTTGACCTTGGGTTCCGAATAGGTCAACGGCTCCTCGCGCACCTGCAGCTTGTTGCGGGCCACTTCATCGGCCTTGCTGACCTCCTGGGCCTGCTCCACGGCCATGGCGCTGGCGCGCCACATGGACTGGATGAACTCGATGAGCTGCTTGGAAATCGGCTCCTTGGGCGGCTCCTCGACCTCTTCCTTCTGCTTGATCTCCTCGGCCAGCGTCCAGTCGCGGTTTTCTTGGTCCACCACGGACGGTTTTTCAGGATCGCGAATCACACGGCCTTCGCCGATGCGGTCCGTGGATTCGACAGGATTGGCAGCGTTCACGGGACGCACGGGCACCGCGCCCGACGCGCCGGTGGAGTACAGATCGGCGCTTTGCGGGCGCCACGGTATGGGCGATCGGTCAACAGGTGGAATTGGCATGGCTCGACCCTCTTGCTGGATGTGTGCTGTGGGCGGGAATTTCCCGCCGTCGCCTCATCATCGACAGAACCTGAAAGAACTGAAGCGCTTTTTTTGAAAGACGCCCAGGCCTGCCTCAAACCAAGGGTAAACCCCGAAACCACCCTGACCAGGCGCTAGAGGAAGCGCTCCAGCATCTTGCGCGAGGCACGGTCCAGCGCCGTGCTGTCCGGCACGCTGAACTGCACGCCGTCCTGGCTGGTGATCATCAGGTGCGTGCGGCCCGACAGGCGGCGGATATCCTCCTCGGCCTTGAGCACGAGCTGCGCGGGACCGCGGTCGGTCTCCAGGTCCCAGGTGCTGGGCGTGGAATAGCTGGACACCTTGCGGATGCGCTGGATGACGGGCACGAACTCGCGCACGGCCAGATCCTGCTCGATCAGCGTGCGGGCCTGCGCGGGCAGGTGGTCCATGTGGTCCACCCAAAGCGCCTCCTTGCCATCGGCACAGACGAGGGACAGGCCTTGCAGCGGCGCGGCAATGGGAAAGGCGCGCACGGGCACCACGGATTCATGGCGCGTGCCGTCGGCCAGGATCAGCACCAGGCGGCCATGGGCGTTGCGCTCCACGCGTACGCGGCTCAGATCGGCGCCGGCGGCGCAATGTTGGGCAGTGGACATGGCTTATTCCTCGATGGTGGTTGCGACCAGGGTCAGGCCTGCGGCCTGGGCATCCTCTTCGGCGCGCCGCGCCTGGGCCTGGTACAGGCGCCAGTAGGCGCCCTGCTTTTCCATCAGTTCGTCGTGCGGACCCACTTCCACGATCTCGCCCCGGTCCATGACCACCAGGCGGTCTGCCTTGCGCAGCGTGGACAGGCGGTGGGCAATGGCAATCGTCGTGCGGCCCTGCACCAGGTTGTCCAGCGCCTTCTGGATTTCCTTCTCGGTCTCGGTGTCCAC
The DNA here is from genome assembly GCF_043104845.1 of Delftia sp. WSY_7. NCBI lineage: Bacteria > Pseudomonadati > Pseudomonadota > Betaproteobacteria > Burkholderiales > Comamonadaceae > Delftia > Delftia sp. WSY_7. The sequence goes on from NZ_JBICLB010000005.1 coordinate 488,856, forward strand.
GGCCGAGGTGGCCTCGTCCAGGATCAGGATGCGCGGGTCGATCAGCAGCGCGCGCGCGATGGAGATGCGCTGGCGCTCGCCGCCCGACAGGCCCTGGCCGCGTTCGCCGACCAGGGAGTCATAGCCGTGCGGCAGGCGCAGGATGAATTCATGGGCATGGGCCGCACGCGCGGCCGCCACGATTTCCTCGCGCGTGGCGTCAGGCTTGCCGTAGGCGATGTTCTCGGCAATGGTGCCGAAGAACAGGAAGGGCTCCTGCAGCACCAGGCCGATGTTGCTGCGGAAGTCCGACACCTTGAGCCGGCGGATATCCACGCCGTCGAGCTGGATGGAGCCTTCGCTCACGTCGTAGAAGCGGCTGATCAGGTTGACCAGGGTGCTCTTGCCCGAGCCGCTGTGGCCGACCAGGCCGATCATTTCACCCGGGCGAATCTGCAGATCCAGGTTCTTGATGACGGCGCGGCTGCCGTAGCGGAAGGTCAGGTTGTCCAGCGTGATGGCACCCTGCACGCGCGGCAGCTTGACCGGGTTGACCGGGTCGGGCACGTTGCTCACGTGGTCCAGGATGTCGAAGATGCGCTTGGCGCCGGCTGCCGCCTTCTGTGTGACCGAGACGATGCGGCTCATCGAATCCAGGCGGCTGTAGAAGCGGCCGATGTAGGCGATGAAGGCCGTCAGGATACCGACCGTGATCTGGCCGCCCGCCACCAGCCAGATGCCGAAGCCCCAGACCACCAGCAGGCCGATCTCGGTCAGCAGCGTCACCGTGGGCGTGAACAGCGACCAGGTCTTGTTGACCTTGTCGTTGGCCTGCAGGTTGACCAGATTGGCCTGGGCGAAGCGGTCGGCCTCGCGCTTTTCCTGGGCGAAGGCCTTGACCACGCGGATGCCGGGAATGGTGTCGGCCAGCACATTGGTCACCTCGGACCAGACGCGGTCGATCTTCTCGAAGCCCGTGCGCAGGCGGTCACGCACCAGGTGGATCATCCAGGCGATGAAGGGCAGCGGCACCAGGGTGACCAGGGCCAGCCATGGATTGATGGAGAACAGGATGACCGAGGTCATCACGATCATCAGCACATCGGTCGCAAAATCCAGCGCGTTCAAGGATAGAAACAAATTGATGCGATCTGTTTCCGCCCCGATGCGCGCCATCAGGTCGCCCGTGCGTTTGCTGCCGTAGTAGTCCAGCGACAGCGTCAGCAGGTGGTTGTAGGTGGTCGTGCGCAGGTCCGAGCCAATGCGCTCGGAGACCTTGGCCAGCACGAAGGTGCGCGCCCAGCCCAGGCCCCAGGCCACCAGGGCCGCAGCCAGCAGGCCGCTCAGGTAGAAGACCACCAGGCTGCTGTCGATCTGCTGCCCGTTCTGGAACGGGATCAGGATCTTGTCCACGATGGGAATCGTCAGGTAGGGCGCCACCAGGGTGGCGCCCGTGGAGGCCAGGGTCAGCAAAAAGCCCAGCAGCAGCTGGTGCCGGTAGGGATGGGCAAAGCGCCACAGGCGCAGCAGCACCCAGGTGGAGGTCTGCGGACCCTGCTGGCGCGCGCAGGCCGGGCATTCGTCGGCCTCGGGCGGCAGCTCGGTCTGGCAGGCCGGGCAGCGGGGCACATCGTCCTCGGGCCCGTCGAAGTCCTCGCCACGCGCCATGCGCTCACGCTGGTGATCGAACTGTTGCAGCAGGCGCAATACGCCCGCCTGGTGGCGCAGGGTGAAGCGCCACAGCGCCAGCCGAGCCGCAGGACCATGCAATTCGAGGTTGCCCACGCCGCCGTGGTCCAGCGTACGCAAATTCTGATCGACCGAGAGTATCCACTCACTCCATCGCTGATCCTCAGGATCACAGGCGATGAGGCGCTGGTTGGTCAGGACAACCCAGCCTTCGCCGAAGCGCATATCCAGGGTCAGGTCAACCGTGGCGAGGGCCAGCACGTTTTCATTGGAAGCGAGCCTGGCTCGCAGCTCAGCCCCGCGGGGGCTGGCAAGGAAGGCCGAAACGTCCACAGAATGGTGTTCTTGCATGTTGAGTTGTTTTTCCCGCCCCTGGCGGCTCCTGGTGTCATGCGGGCAACCGCAGCTCCCCGGTGGATATCCCGCGCGTTGCACGGCATACCCTGCTCAACGCGCCAACCCTGGTTTAGGCTGACAAAACTGCGCATGGGTTTTCTGGGCGCACAATCCTCTCCCATTCTCCGGCGATCCGAATCCGGGTCGTCGTTCACGCTTACCCGTTGACCGACATGGCGAAATTCAAAGACATCCAACTCTTGCGCACCACCTACCTGCGTGGACCCAGCGTCTGGACCTACCGTCCCGTGCTGGAGGTCTGGCTGGATCTGGGCGAGCTGGAGGACTATCCCTCGAACAAGCTTCCCGGTTTCAACGAGCGCCTGACGGCCTGGCTGCCCGACCTGGTCGAGCACCACTGCGGCGTGGGCGAGCGCGGCGGCTTCATCCAGCGCCTGGAAGGCGGCACCTGGTGCGGCCACGTGCTGGAGCACATCATCATCGAGCTGCTGAACCTGGCGGGCATGCCTGCCGAGTTCGGCCAGACCCGCGAGATCTCGCAGCGCGGGGTGTACCGCATGGTCTTCCGCTGCCCCGAGGAAACCGTGGCGCGCACGGCCCTGGCTCATGGCCACAGGCTGATCATGGCCGCCATCAATGACGAGCCCTTCGACCTGAAGGCCGCCATCAAGGCCATCAAGACCGAGATCAACGACCGCTACCTGGGCCCGAGCACGGGCTGCATCGTCGATGCGGCCGGCGAGCGCCGCATCCCCCACATCCGCCTCAATGACGGCAACCTCGTGCAACTGGGCTATGGCGCCGCGCAGCGCCGCATCTGGACCGCCGAGAGCGACCAGACCAGCGCCATCGCCGAGGGCATTGCCCAGGACAAGGACTTCACCAAGCGCCTGCTGGCCGCCTGCGGCGTGCCCGTGCCCGAAGGCCAGATCGTCCACAGCCCCGAGGAAGCCTGGGAAGTGGCGCAGGACATCGGCTTTCCCGTCACCGTCAAGCCCTCGGACGGCAACCACGCACGCGGCGTGACGCTGGACCTGCGCGACGAGGCCGACATCAAGGCCGCCTTCGCGCTGGCCCAGCCCGAAGGCTCGGACGTCATCGTCGAACGCTTCATCGACGGCACCGAGCACCGCATCCTGGTCGTGGGCGGCAAGGTGGTTGCCGCCTGCCGTGGCGAGACCGTGAGCGTGGCCGGCAATGGCAAGTCCACGGTTCGCGAACTGGTCGCCGTGGTCAACCAGGACCCGCGCCGCGGCCCCGAGCAGGAATACCCGCTGGACTGGATCAACCTCGAAGCCCCGGCCGTGAAGCTGGAACTCAAGCGCCAGAACGTCACGCCCGACACCATTCCTGCCCAGGGCACCAGCGTGCTGCTGCAGCGCAACGGCAACATGGCCATCGACTGCACCGACGAAGTCCATCCCGAAGTGGCCTACATGGCCACGCTGGCCGCCAAGATCGTGGGCCTGGACATCGCGGGCATGGACATGATCCTGCAGGACGTCTCGCGCCCCATGAAGGAGCAGGGCGGCGCCATCCTCGAAGTCAACGCCGGCCCCGGCCTGCTGATGCATCTGAAGCCCACCAGCGGCGCGCCGCGCCCCGTGGGCATGGCCATCGCCGACCACCTGTTCCCGCGCACCGAAGAGGGCACGGGCGCCGGCCGCATCCCCCTGGTCGGCATTGCCGGCACGCGCAACAACGGTTTCACGGCCCGCCTGGTGGGCTGGCTGCTGCAGTTGTCGGGCAAGCTCACGGGCGTGGCCAGCAGCGAAGGCATGTTCCTGTCCAACCGCCAGACCCAGAAGACCAATACCGCCAACTGGGCCGGCGCCCACCGCCTGCTGACCAACCGCCTGGCCCAGGCCGCCGTCATCCAGACCACGGCCCGCTCCATCCTGGAGGAAGGCCTGGCCTACGACCGCTGCCTGGTCGGCGTGGTCACCGACATGGACGGCTTCGAGCAGTTGCCCGACCATGACGTGCACGAGCAGTCGCAGATGACGCGCGTGATGCGCACCCAGATCGACGTGGTGCTGGACGAAGGCGCGGGCGTCCTCAATGCCGACATCGAGCAGGTGGCCGACCTGGCCCGCCTGTGCGACGGCGAGGTGCTGTTCTATTCGATGCAGGCCGACAGCCCCGTGGTCGCGGCCCACCGTTGCGAGAGCGAAGGCCGTGCCGTCTTCGTGCGCGGCAACCAGGTGATCCTGGCCACGGGCGCCGCCGAGCGCGTGCTGGGCACGCTGGACGCGCTGAGCCTGCCCGGTGGCCTGCGCCCGGACACGCCGGCCCTGCTCGCTGCCATTGCCGCGGCGTGGTCCATGGACATTGCCCCCGACCTCATCGTCGCCGGCATCAAGACCTTCGACTACACGCCGGCCGCCGCTGCAGTTTCCACCGCCGCCGCCTGAGCCCGACCACACGATGACATGCAGGCAGGCCCGGCGACGCGGGCCTGCCCTCCGAAAGAAGACACTATGCAGATCACCCGCATCCGAGCCCTGCGCGGCCCCAATCTCTGGACCCGCAGCACCGCCATCGAAGCCATCGTGCAATGCGAGCCCGGCGACTGTGACTACTCGGCCCTGGCAGGGTTCGAGGACCGGCTGCGCGCACGCTTTCCCAAGATCGGCACGCTGCAGCCGCACGGTGCCGACCAGCGCCTGTCGCTGGCCCATGTGCTGGAAGTGGCGGCCCTGTCGCTGCAGGCCCAGGCCGGCTGCCCCGTGACCTTCAGCCGCACGCACGAGACCGTGGAAGCCGGCACCTACCAGGTGGTGGTGGAGTACACCGAGGAATCCGTGGGCCGCCTGGCCATGGAACAGGCCGATGCGCTGCTGCAGTCGGCACTGGCCGACACGCCCTTCGACGCCGACAAGGTGGTGGCCGAGCTGCGTGAACTCGACGAGGACGAGCGCATCGGCCCCTCCACAGGCTCCATCGTCGATGCGGCCGTGGCGCGCGGCATTCCCATCCGCCGCCTGACCTCGGGCTCGCTGGTGCAACTGGGTTGGGGCTCCAAGGCCCGCCGCATCCAGGCCGCCGAGCTGGACCAGACCAGCGCCGTGGCCGAGTCCATCGCCCAGGACAAGGACCTGACCAAGCGCCTGCTGCACGCCGCCGGCGTGCCCGTGCCGCTGGGCCGCCCCGTCAAGGACGTGGAAGAAGCCTGGCTCGTGGCCCAGGAAGTGGGCCTGCCCGTGGTGGTCAAGCCCCAGGACGGCAACCAGGGCAAGGGCGTGGTGGTCAACATCACCACGCACGAGCAGCTCAAGGCCGCCTTCGCCACCGCCTCGGAATTCGGCGACGACATCATGGTCGAACGCTTCCTGCCGGGCCACGACTTCCGCCTGCTGGTGGTCGGCGGCCAGCTGGTGGCCGCTGCGCGCCGCGAGCCGCCCCAGGTGCTGGGCGACGGCCAGCACACCATCCGCGAACTGGTCGAGCTGGTCAACCAGGACCCGCGCCGCGGCTCGGGCCACGGCACGGCGCTGACCAAGATCCGCCTGGACGACATCGCCATCGCGCGCATCGCCACCGAAGGGCTCACGCCCGAATCCGTGCCGGCCCAGGGCCAGCGCGTGGTGCTGCGCAACAACGCCAACCTGTCCACCGGCGGCAGCGCCACCGATGTGACGGACGACGTGCACCCCGACATCGCCGCGCGCGCCGTCGAGGCCGCCCAGACCATCGGCCTGCACATCTGCGGCGTGGACGTGGTCTGCGAGACCATGCTGCGCCCGCTGGAGGAGCAAAACGGCGGCATCGTCGAAGTCAACGCCGCGCCGGGCCTGCGCATGCACCTGGCGCCGTCCTTCGGCAAGCCCCGCAACGTGGGCGTGCCCATGGTCGATGAGCTGTTCGCACCCGGCCAGGATGGCCGCATCCCGCTGGTGGCCGTCACCGGCACCAATGGCAAGACCACGACCACGCGCCTGATCGCCCACCTGTTCACCTCGCATGGCTGGCGCACGGCCATGACCAATACCGACGGCGTCTACGTCAACGGCCGCCAGATCGACAGCGGCGACTGCTCGGGCCCGCGCAGCGCGCGCAACGCCCTAGCCCACCCCGAGACCGATGCGGCCGTGCTCGAATGCGCGCGCGGCGGCATCCTGCGCGAAGGGCTGGGCTTCGACCGCTGCCAGGTGGCCGTGGTCACCAACGTGGGCGCGGGCGACCACCTGGGCCTGAACTACATCACCACGGTGGAAGACGTGGCCGTGCTCAAGCGCGTCATCGTGCAGAACGTGGCCGCCGACGGCTATGCCGTGCTCAACGCCGCCGACCCGCTGGTGGCGGCCATGGCCTCCACCTCGCCGGGCAAGGTCATCTATTTCGCGGCCGACCGCCACCACCCCGTGATGGCCACGCACCGCGCCCAGGGCAACCGCGTGGTCTACGTGGACGGCGACAGCATCGTTGCGGCCGAAAGTTCGTGGCGCGAGACCATCGCCCTGCGCGAGATCCCCATCACGCGCAACGGCACCATCACCTTCCAGGTGGAGAACGTCATGGCCGCCATCGCCGCCGCCTGGGGCGTGGGTCTGCCGTGGCAGACCATCCGCCGCGGGCTGGCCGGCTTCGTCAACGACAGCGACAACGCCCCCGGACGCTTCAACGTCATGGACTACCGTGGCGCCACGCTGATCGCCGACTACGGCCACAACCCCGACGCCATCCGCGCCCTGGTGCAGGCCGTGGATGCCATGCCGGCCCAGCGCCGCAGTGTGGTCATCAGCGGCGCGGGCGACCGCCGCGACCAGGACATCACCGAGCAGACCCAGATCCTGGGCAAGGCCTTCGACGACGTCATCCTCTACCAGGATGCCTGCCAGCGCGGCCGCGCCGACGGTGAAGTCCTGGCCCTGCTGCAGCAAGGCCTGCAAGGCGCACCGCGCACCGACTACGTGACCCAGATCCAGGGTGAGTTCAACGCCATCGACCATGCGCTGGCGCGGCTGACGCCCGGCGACCTGTGCCTGGTGCTGGTGGACCAGGTCGAGGAAGCCCTCGAACACCTGCGCCGCCATGTGGCGGGTGAGGCCTGATATGAACGGCCGCGCCTTGCTCACGGCCGCTCTGGCCACGCTGCTGCTGGGCGCCTGCGGTGCGCGCGCCGAGCAGGTGGGCGCGGTGGACACGGTGTTCAAGTTCATAGGCCCGGACCACAAGATCGTGGTCGATGCCTATGACGATCCCAAGGTGGCGGGCGTGACCTGCTATGTCTCGCGCGCCAAGACCGGCGGCATCAAGGGTGGCCTGGGCCTGGCCGAGGACCGCGCCGAAGCCTCGATCAGCTGCGTGCAGACCGGACCCATCCAGATCCCTGCGCCGCTCAAGCAGCAGGACGAGGTGTTTACCGAACGCATCTCGCTGCTGTTCAAGCGCCTGCGCGTGGTGCGCATGGTCGATGCGCAGCGCAACACCCTGGTCTACATGACCTACTCGGACCGCGTGATCGAAGGCTCGCCGCAGAACAGCGTCACGGCCGTGCCCGTGCCGCGCAACACGCCGATACCGCTGCAAAAGTAGCCTGGGCTCATTCCTGCGCCTGGGACCTGCAGGCCTGCACGAAGGCCGCCAGCGCCGGCGAGCGGCGCTTGCCCGCCCGCTGCACCAGCGAGAAATCCCGCCACATGCGCGGCAGCGTGGTCGGCAGCACGGCCAGCTCTCCCGAGGCGACCAGGGCCTGCACCAGCACGCGCGACAGGCAGCTGACACCCAGGCCCTGCGCCACGCAGCGCGCAATCGCCTCCGAACTGCCCAGCGTGGCGGCGGCCGGCAACTGGTGCAGATGCGGCAGCAAGGCATGCTCCACCATCTCGCGCGTGCCCGAGCCCGGCTCGCGCAGCAGCCAGCGCGCACCGCGCAAGGCGGCCACGCCCAGCGGGCGCTGGCCTGCGGCCTGCACCAGCGGGTCCTGTGCTGCAGCCACGATGACGAGTTCGTCACGCATCCAGGGCTCGACCTCCAGCCCGGGCCAGTGGCTGGTGCCCTCGATCAGGCCCAGGTCCACGTCCAGCGATTCCACGGCCTGGCCCACCTCGCGCGTGTTGGCGATCTGCAGGTCCACGCTCAGGTGCGGATGGCTGCGCGCCAGGTGCGCGAGCACGGCCGGCAGCGCATAGGTGCCTATGGTGGTGCTGGCTGCCACGCGCAGACGCACGGGCAGGCTGGCGGCCCGCACCGAAAACGCCTGCTCTATGCCCCTGGCCTGCTCCAGCAGCGCCAGCGCCTCGGGCAGCAGGGCGCGCCCCGCGTCGTTGAGCGCCAGCCGCCGGCCCACGCGCTCGAACAGCTGGGCGCCCATGGCCTGCTCCAGCTGCTGCAGCGCGGCGCTGGTGGCCGACTGCGACAGGGCCACGGCATCGGCCGCCGCCACGGTGGAGCCGGCCTGGGCAACGGCGCAGAAGATTTCGAGCTGTCGCAGGGTGAGGTGCAGCATGGCGTGCAGTCTGGACGAGGCATCAACCTGTTTCCCCGGTTGATGCTACAAAAACTATTCGTTATACGAATATAGCCAAGAAATCTAAAGTGCCTCCCATGCACCGCGCTCCTGACGCGGCGCGCAGGCACCATGAACACCACTTCCCTCCCACGCTCCTCCCTCCCTGGCTGGCTTCGCCATTTGACCGAGCTTGCGCCCGGCCTGCTGCTGGCAGGCGCCATTGCCGCAGCCGCCACCTGGGGCGCACGCCAGCCCCTGCTGGCCGGCTCGGGCCTGAGTGCACTGACGCTGGCCATCTGCATCGGCCTGGTCATCGGCAACACCGTCTATCCGCGCCTGGCGCCCAGCTGCCATGCCGGCGTGGGCCTGGCCAAGCAGCGCCTGCTGCGCGCGGGCATCGTGCTCTACGGCCTGCGGCTGACCTTCCAGGACATAGGCCATGTGGGCATGGCCGGCGTGGTGGTCGATGCCCTGGTGCTGGGTAGCACCTTCTTGCTGGCGCAGTGGCTGGGCCGCCGCGTCTTCGGGCTGGATGCGCGCACCACGGTGCTGATCGGCGCGGGCAGCTCCATCTGCGGCGCCGCTGCCGTGCTGGCCACCGAACCCGTGATCAAGGGACGTGCCGAAGACGTGGCCGTGGCCGTGGCCACCGTGGTGGTCTTCGGCACCGTGGGCACCTTTCTCTACCCCGCGCTGTTCCACTGGAACGCCGCCCACGGCTGGCTGGACATGTCGCCCGCGCAGTACGGGCTGTACGTGGGCTCCACCGTGCATGAGGTGGCCCAGGTCGTGGCCGCCGGCGAAGCCATTGCGCCCGAAGCCGCCGACGTGGCGGTGATCTCCAAGATGGTGCGCGTGATGATGCTCGCCCCCTTCCTGCTGCTGCTGTCCATGGCGGTGGCGCGCGGCAACCGCAGCAGCCAGATGAGCGACGGCCAGCCGCGCCGCATCACCATTCCCTGGTTCGCGCTGGGCTTCGTCGCCATGGCCGGCGTGAACTCGCTGGGCGTGCTGCCCGCTGCCGTGGTGCAGGTGGGCGTGCAGCTGGACAACGCGCTGCTGGCCGTGGCCATGGCGGCCCTGGGCCTGACCACCCATGTCCGCGCCGTGCGTGCCGCAGGCACGAAGCCCCTGCTGCTGGCCGCCTTGCTGTTCGCATGGCTTCTGGTGGCGGGCCTGCTCTTCAACCGCTGGGTGCCCGGCCTGCTCTGAAGCTGCCAGCATCCATCGACCGGCCCTGCGAGGCATCGTCTCGCAGGGCCTTTTTCATGGACGGCCTGCCTTCCAGAACAAGGGAATACCCTTAAATCAAATGCAGGCACAATTAATTTGCAATGCAAATTAATTGAACTACAAAGATAATCGAGGCATGTCCTTTGCCTCTGCCCCTCCCCGCGCCCGTCTCGGCTTTCTCATGGTCACCCTGGTACGCCAATGGCGCCGCCAGGTCGAGGAACAACTGCTGGCCGACGGCCTGACCGACGCCACCTGGGCGCCGCTGATCCACCTGCGCGCCTGGGGCGATGGCGTCACGCAAAAGGAACTGGCCGAGCGCGTGGGGCTGGATGGCTCCAGCCTGGTGCGCCTGCTCGATATTCTGGAAGGCCATGGATGGGTGGAGCGCCGCGCCGACCCCGGTGACCGGCGCAGCAAGCGCATCTTCCTGACCGATGAAGGCAACGGCGCCGTGGACCGCGTGCGCGCCACCATGCTGCAGGCCGAGCTGGCCATGCTGCAGGACCTGGACGATGCCGAGGTCGAGGCCATGCTGGCCGGCATGGCCAAGATCCAGGCGCGCATGGGCGCGCTGCGCACGGAAGGCGCGCCATGAGCGCCCTCCACGATGCCTATGGCCGCCTGCTGCAGGCCTCGGCCCGCTGGGGTTTCGACCCCGTGCGCCTGCGCCAGCACCTGCGCACGGCCTTCGCCGCCTGCCTGGCCTTGCTGGCCGCATGGCAGCTGGGGCTGGAGCATCCGCAGTGGGCCGCCATGGCCACCTGGGCCGCATCCCAGCCGCTGCGCGGGCAACTGGTCGAGAAAAGCTTTTTCCGGGTCGCAGGCACCGTGGCCGGCACGGCCGTCGGCGTGGGCCTGGTGCTGCTGGCCCAGGGCAATCTGCTGTGGCTGGTGCTGGGCCTGGCCGTCTGGCTGGGCCTGTGTGCGGGCGTGGGCAATCTGCAGCGCAGCTTCGTGGCCTACGGCACCATGCTGGCCGGCTATTCGGCAGCCATGGTGGCGCTGCTGGACTTCGCCCATCCCGAGCAGGTCTTCGCCCTGGGCTGGGACCGGCTGTTCACCGCGCTGACCGGCGTGTTCGCAGCCTTGCTCGTGGGCTGGCTGTTCACGCCCAAGGGCAGCGGCATTCCCGGCAATGCCGAGGTACGCCAGCTGTTTGCCCGGCTGCTGCGCGATCTGGCCGACAGCCTGCAGGCGCGCGGCCGTTCGTCACTGGGCTCGCAGGAGATCGCCGCCCGCCTGCTGGCCATGGCGGTGATCGAGGAGGGGCTGGACCCGCACGCCGCAGGATCGCAGCGCTCGCGCGAGGCCGTGCACGCGCTGCGCCGACTCATGAATGCCCAGATCTCGGCCCTGCTGTGGCTGCGCGATGCACCATCGCAGGAGCCGCCTGCGGCCTTTGGCGACGCGCAGGCCCTGGCCGCCGCGCAGGCGCTGCGCGAAGCCGCTGTGGCACTGGAGACGCGCGTGCAGTTGCACGAGGCCGCGGCGGCCCTGATACGCGCACGCGAGTCCGCCGTAACCTGGCCCGGCGCGGCCGACATGCTGGCCCCGATGGGCTTTGCACTGCAGGCCCACCTGGCCGCCACCCACGACGTGGCGCTGCCGCCCGGCCACCGCGCGCGCCAATGGCCCGTGGTGCTGCACAGCGACTGGCTGGGCGCGCGCCGCGCCATGCTGCGCGCCAGCGCGGCCATCGCCATCGTGGGCCTGCTGTGGGTGGCCTCGGGCTGGAGCGGCGGCGCCTACATGCTGCTGGGCATGTCCATCATGCTGACCGTGTTCTCGGGCTTCGAGAACCCGTCGGCCACCATGCGCCATGTGACCCTGGGCCAGGCCATGGGCGTGCTGGTGGCCCTGGCCTGCCAGTGGCTGGTCTGGCCGTTCGCCAGCAGCCAGGCGGGCCTGGTGTGGCTGATGCTGCCCTTCGTCTTCGTGGGCGCGCTGCTGTTCTCGCACCAGCGCACCGCGCTCTCGGGCTATGACTGCAACATGGTGCTGCTGCTCCTGCTGCAGCCCCACTACCCGCAGACGGCCAGCTTCGGCCATGCGCTGGCCCTGGGGCTGGCGGTGGTGTCCGGGCCGCTGGCCGGCTGGGCTGCCTACCGATTCATCCTGCCGGTCACGCTGCAGGGACGGCTGCAGGGCCTGCGCTCCATGATGGTCCACGAGCTGCAGGACATGGCCGCCACGCCCGGCCATGCGCGCGATGGCCGCATCTGGCGTGCCCGCCTGTACCACCGGCTGCTGCGCCTGGTGCGCATGTCGGAGCAGGCCGGAGGGCAGCTGGGTGCGCAGGCAGCGGAGTGCGGCCTGGCCGCCCTGCATGTGGGCCGCGCCATCCAGGCGCTGCACCAGCTGTCCGGGGAAGCGGCCCTGGGCGACGGCACGGCCCGCGCCGTGCGCGCCGCGCTGCTGCGCCTGCAGCGGCTGCAGCAGGCGCCCGGCCAGTGCCCGCCGCTTTTGCGCGCGCTGGCGCAGCGCGTGGCCGAACGCCACCCCGACCAGGCCCGCCAGCTGCGCCATGCCGCGCACGAGATCGCGCAGCACGAAGCCTTCTTCCGCAATGCCGGCTGAAGCACGGACCCATGCCAGAATGAACGGCTAAGGCCAGCCCAGGCCGGCAGCGCCCCACGCTCCCTGTCCCCCTGTTGCAAGGAAAGCATCCATGTCGTGGAGCGACACCACCATCACCTCACAGCGCCTGGCGCTGCGCCCCTTCACTGCCGCCGATGCCGATGAGGCCTTTGCCTGCATCACGCCCACGTTGACGCGCTACCTGTCGTTCGAGCCGCCATCGGCGCCTGCCGATTTCGAGGCGGTCTGGCGCGGATGGCTGCGAGAGATCTCAGCCGGCACGGACTTCAACTTCACGCTGCGCGAGCGCGCGTCAGGCCGATTCACCGGCCTGCTGGGCCTGCACCGCGCGCGCGATGCCGAGCCCGAACTCGGCATCTGGATACGCGAGGACGCGCATGGCCAGGGCCATGGCCGCGAGGCCGTTGCCGCCCTGGCCGCCTGGGCCGCGGAAACCTTCGCCCCACAGTCCTTCAGCTACCCGGTGGCCGAGGCCAACACGGCCAGCCGGCGCATCGCCGAAGGATTGGGCGGAGTCGTCGTGGAGCAGCAGCAGCGGCCCAAGTACGCGGCCGTCATCTACCGCATTCCCGCGCGCAAGCCGCGCCCATGAAAAACGGCCCCCTCAGGGGCCGTTCATCGTTCAGCCGGTCATGATCACACGGCGGCAATGGACACGGCCTTGGAGACCAGGTAGGCCTCCAGCGCCTCGGGTCCGCCTTCGGAGCCGTAGCCCGAGTCCTTGATGCCGCCGAACGGCATCTCGGCCGAGGCCACGGCCGGCTGGTTGATCCACAGCATGCCGGCCTCGACCTGCTGCGCCAGCTGGTGAGCGGTCTTGATGGAGCGCGTGAACGCATAGGCGGCCAGGCCATAGGACAGGCGGTTGGCCTCGGCGATGGCATCGCCCAGATCGTCGAAGCCGCGGATGGCAGCCACGGGGCCGAAAGGCTCCTGGTTGAAGATCTCGGCGCTCAGCGGCACATCGCCCAGCACCGTGGGTGCAAAGTAGTTGCCCTTGTCGCCCAGGGAGCCGCCGCCCGTGAGCAGCTTGGCGCCCTGCTTTTGCGCGTCCTCGATGAAATGGGCCAGTGCGGTGACGCGGCGCGGATTGGCCAGCGGGCCCATCTGCGTGCCCTGCACCAGGCCATCGCCGACCTTGAGGCCTTCGGCATGCGCCACCATGGCGCGTGTGAACTCCTCGCGCACGCTGTTGTGCACCAGAAAGCGCGTGGGCGAGATGCAGACCTGGCCTGCATTGCGGAACTTGGCCGCCCCCGCCGCCTTGACGGCCAGCGCCACGTCGGCATCCTCGGCCACGATGACCGGCGCGTGGCCGCCCAGCTCCATGGTCGAGCGCTTCATGTGCTGGCCGGCCAGCGCCGCCAGCTGCTTGCCCACGGGCGTGGAACCCGTGAACGTGACCTTGCGGATCACGGGATGGGCGATCAGGTAGGAGGAAATCTGGGCCGGATCGCCGAACACCAGGCCCACCACCCCGGCCGGCACGCCGGCATCGACAAAGCACTTGAACAGGGCGGCAGGCGCGGCCGGCGTTTCCTCGGGCGCCTTGCACAGGAAGGAGCAGCCCGTGGCCAGCGCCGCGCCGATCTTGCGCACGATCTGGTTGACGGGGAAGTTCCAGGGCGTGAAGGCGGCTACGGGGCCCACGGGCTCCTTGATCACCAGCTGCTGCACCTCGGGACGGCGCGAGGGCACGATGCGGCCATACACGCGCAGCGCCTCGTCGGCAAACCATTCGATGATGCCCACGCCGGCCAGGATCTCGCCCTTGGCCTCGGCCAGCGGCTTGCCCTGCTCCTGCGTCAGCAGGGCGGCGATCTCGTCGGCCCGGTCCTTGAGCAGGGCTGCGGCACGGCGCATGGCGGCTCCGCGCTCATGGGCGGAGACCTTGCGCCAGGTCTCGAAGCCGCGCTGAGCGGCGGCCAGCGCACGGTCCAGGTCGGCCACGTCGGCATGGGCCACATGGCCGATGACCTCGCCGCTGGCCGGATTGCGCACGGGAATCTTCCTGCCGCTGGCGGCGTCCTGCCATTGGCCGTCGATCAGGAGTTGGGTGTCGGAGTAGGAGTGGCTCATGCTGGATCAGATCCTTGGTAGATGACAGGGGGCAGATGTGTGGGGCAGGCACGGCGCTCGCAGTGTCCGCACCCGGCTGCCGCTGCAGCGCAGCGACCATTCTAGGAAGCGCCGGACGGCCCTGCCGTCACCGGGCTGTCACGCACACAACACCTAAAATGCCCGGGTTTCGCAATATCCACCAATCCGTTGAGAGGGAGCTCATGACCGATCTTTTCGACACCACTGCGCGCAGGGGCTTGCGCAGCGTCGCGCTGGCGCTCGCCCTGGCCGGCAGCCTGGGGCTGGCATGGGGGCAGGAGGGCGCCACAGATGTGCCTCAGTTCATCCCCCGCATGAGCGTGGACTCGCGCGTCCAGCCGCAGGACACGCCTCGGGAGTTCCTGGCTTCGCGCAGCATGTCTTCCCCCGCAGCCGTCACCCCCATGCCGCTGCGCGTGGAACTGGGTCCATGGAAGGACGTACGCGCCGCCTCGGCTGCCGTGGGTGGCGCCCTGCAGGTCGGCGCACAGCGCCTGAGCAACCAGACAGGCAGCACACGGGCCCTGGGCGGGCAGTTGCAATGGAAGGCCTCTGCCGATGGAGGCATCACTGCCGCCGTCAGCGTGCGCTCAGAAGGCGCCTACGGCATCCGACTGGGCGTGGAAATCGACCAGTTGCCTGGCAGCGCACTGCTGCGCATCTATGCGCAGGGCGACCGCGCCAGCGCCTATGAAATTTCGGGCCAGCGCGTGCTGCAACTGCTGCAGGCCAACAAGGACGCCGGTGACGACACTGCCGAAGGCCGCACTTGGTGGACGCCTGACACGGGCGGTGACGAAGCAACGCTGGAGATCGATCTGCCCCCAGGTGTCCCGGCCGACACGCTGCGCATCGCCATCCCGCGCGTGATGCATGTGCATGAGAACCTCTCGCTTCCGCTGGAAGGCGAAATGCAGTTCTCGGCTCAGCTCAACGAGGCAGTGTCCTGCCACTTGGACTCCACCTGCTACGACGCATACAGTTCGCAGCGCAATGCCGTGGCCCGCATGTTGTACGTGAAGAATGGCGGGGGCTATTTGTGTACGGGTACGCTGCTCAATGACCAAGCCTCTTCCGGCACACCGTATTTCATCACGGCAAACCATTGCATCAGCAGCCAGACTGAAGCATCCTCCCTGGAAACCTCCTGGTTCTATCGCACTCCCTCCTGCAACAGCCGCACGCTGTCCTCTGCAAGCAAAGTGCTCAGGAACGGTGCCACCTTGCTCTATGCGACGGCGACCTACGACTCGACCCTGCTGCGCCTCAATGAAGCGCCTCCGGCTGGCGCCGTCTTTGCAGGCTGGAGCAGCAAGGTGGTGGAGCGTGGCAGCAGCATGGTCGGCATCCACCATCCTCGAGGCGATCTTCAGAAAATCAGCTTTGGAACAGTCTATGGATCCGTGGCGTGCGAACCATCCAGCGAAGGCAGGATGAATTGCTATGACCGCAGCGGCGGCTTCAACCTCGTGACATGGAACCGGGGATTGACCGAAGGGGGCAGCAGTGGCTCGGGCATGTTCCTGGATGGACGTCTGGTCGGCGTGCTCTACGGTGGCGACGACCAGACCTGCCCCGCTTCCGGGGGGACGTCGATCTATGGGCGCTTTGACCTGCTCTTCCCCAATGTGCAGAAGTGGCTTGCTGCAGACACGGGCACGGGCGGCGTCGGCACCGGACAGGCCCGCACCGCCATCTACCGCTTCTTCAACCGCCAGACCGGCGCTCACTTCTATACCGCCAGCGCCTCCGAGCGCGACTATGTGGTGGCCACCTACCCGGCCTTCCAGTACGAGAACGTGGCCTTCTATGCGTCCACCCAGCCGCAGCAGGGCCTGGACCCTGTGTTCCGCTTCTTCAACACGGCCTCCGGCGCACACTTCTTCACCATCAGCCAGCCTGAACGTGACTACGTGCTCGCAACCTATCCCAGCTTCAAGAGCGAGGGCACGTCCTGGTATGCCCAGACGGCCGCCGGCAATGGCACCGTTCCCATGTTCCGCTTCTTCAACGTGCAGACAGGCACGCACTTCTACACGGCCAACGCGGCTGAACGCGATTTCGTGATCGCCAGCTATCCCGTTTTCAAGTACGAAGGTGTCGCCTACTACGTCTGGAACTCGCAGTAAGCACAGCGCACTGCACTTGCTGCAGTGCCTCCCCAAGAAGAAGGCCCCGCACTGCGGGGCCTTCTTCTTGGGCAACAGCCGTCACCCCACCAGCACCAGCCCCGGCGGCAGGCTATCCCCAAAGCTGCGCTTCGCATCCTGGGCGTCCATCTGCTGGACCTGTTCCACCAGGTCGATCCAGCGCTGCGGTGCACCGGCGCCGCGCAACCGTTCCAGCACCAGGGCGCGCTGGACATCGGACAGGTCCAGCGCACGGTCGCCCGTCATGCGGGCCATCTGCACGGCAGCGAACATGGCGGTTTCATTGCGGCGCCAGTCCTGGGCCAGGGTGGCGTCCAGGAACTCCTGCGCAGCCTCGGGCGGCATGACGCGGTGGGCGTTGGCGGCCAGCGGCATGCGCGCGGCCAGCCGGCCTATGGCCCACCAGGTCTGCACGGATTCACCGGGGTGTTTCAGCCGCTGCAGCATCCACTGGCCCATTTCCTGGCGGTACTGCCAGGGCACAGCTTCCATGGCGGCGAACAGGCGCAGCATGTCGTCGTAGCTGCCATGGGCGGACTTGCCCTGGCTGCGCTGCGTGGACTGCTGCACGGCCTTTTGCATGTGGCCGGCAACCTCTTCCAGCAGCTCCATCTGCCGGGCCTCATCCAGGCCTGCGGCCACGCGGCGCCAGAACACCCACCATTCGGTGCGGTTGGCCGCCTCACCGCCATGGCCCAGGCCCTGGCCATGCAGTTGCCAGACCTGCTGCATGCGCCAGCCGTCCAGCTCGGCGCCCACGCCGGGGCGCAGGCACCAGCCTGCCAGGTTCAGCCAGACGCGCTCGTGCTCGGCCGTGCGGCGGCGGCGCCTGGCGCGGGCCAGCAAGGCGTCGAACAGTGCGCGCAGCAGCGGCAGGTCCCAGTCCTCGCGCGGGCCCAGCCGTCGCTCCAGCGACTGGCGCAGCTGGCGGACCTCCTTGGCCGTCACCTCCTGGGCCTGGCTGCCGAAGATGCGCTCGATCAGGGCCACGGCGTCCGCCAGCCGGCCCTGCCGGGCAGAACGATCGCCGGTGTCCTGCGCATCTGCGGCCAGCGCACCACGCACGCTGAACGGCAGCAGCCACTGGCGCTGTGCATCGTCGGCGGCCACGCAGCGCACCTCCAGCGTGCCGACCTCGGTCATGCAGGCCTGCAGTTGCACTTCGACCTGGGCCTTGTCCCGGCCTTCGGGCGCGGGCAGCACGGTGGACAGTGCGGGCAGCTCGACCCAGCCCTCGCCGTCGAGCGCCGCGATGCGGCCGGCCTGCGCAGGCGCGGCGGCCAGGCTGTTGGCCACCAGCGAAAAGCGCACGGCCTGGCCCAGGCGCAACGCAAAGCGCCGGCCGGAGAGCACGATGCGCACGCCCTCCTCCGTGCCGCGCGGCAGCAGGCAGATGCCCTGTGGTGCGGCACCCGCCTTCTCGGGCAGGACCAGCCAGTAGCTGCGCGGCGAGCCACCGCCGATGCGCGGTACCGGGGCGGGCACAGTCCGGGCATCTTCCGATTCCGGCAGATCCTCAGACGGACGGCTCTGGACATGCATGGCCAGGCCATGCGCCGCTGCGCCGCGTGCAACGGCCCAGTCGGGATGCGGGTTGTGCAGCAGGCGCAGCGGCTGGCCGCGCCAGGCCTGCAGCTGCGCCACCAGCCGCTGGGCCAGCGCATGGGCGTGGAAGACGCCGCCATTGAGCAGGACCGCATCGGGCAACTCCCCAGCCGCGTGCTGCGCGAGGAACTGCGCCAGGTGCCGTGTGATCGCCGCATCGGCAGGATAGGGCAGCCCCAGGCCGCGCAAAGCGCCCTGGCGCCGGGTGGGCAGATCCTGCAGGCCGGCCAACGGCATGAAGCCTTCGACCACGGCCTCGCGCACCTCGTCGCGGCGCAGCATGGCCGTGCGCGTCTGCGCCAGCAGCTTCGATCCGCCGCCCAGCAGGGTCACGGCCACGGACTCGGGCGCCTCGCTGGCCAGCAACTGTTCCTTGGCCATGCGGCAGCGCTGCACCAGTTGGGCGAAGCGTGCGGCGGGCAGACGCTCGCCGGGGGGGGCGAACTGCGGCTCCAGCCGATGGGCCAGCGCCAGGTCCATGTTGTCGCCGCCCAGCATCAGGTGCTCGCCCACGGCCGTGCGTGTCAGCACGGGCAGGCCTCCAGCTTCAGCGGGCTGCACGCGGATCAGGGTCAGGTCGGTGGTGCCGCCGCCCACATCCACCACCAGCACCAGGCGGCAGTGCGCCAGCTCGGCCGCCAGGCGTTCGCCCTGCAGCACCAGCCAGTCGTGGAAGGCGGCCTTGGGTTCTTCCAGCAATTGCACCGCAGGCAGACCGGCCAGCCGCGCGGCCTCCAGCGTCAGTGCGCGCGCGCCTTCGTCGAATGAGGCCGGCACGGTCAGCACGACCAGCTGGTCCCTCAGCGGCGCGCCGGGGTGCGTGCGGTCCCAGGCCTGCCGGACATGGTCCAGGTAACTGGCCGAGGCCTGCAGCGGCGACAGCCGGGCCACCTCTTCGGGCGCGCCCCAGGGCAGGATGGCCGCCGTGCGGTCCACGCCCGCGTGCGACAGCCAGCTCTTGGCACTGGCCACCAGGCGCGACGGCACGGCCGCGCCCAGATCACGCGCCCAGCGGCCATTGACGGCGGGCGCCTGCGCATCGGCGCCCAGTGCCGCCCAGGGCTGCTGCCAGGCATCGCCCAGTTCGCCGGGCGCCGCCTGGTAGCGCGCAGAAGGCAGCAGCACCTGGGCAGCGACCTCGCCAGCCGAGACACGCTGCGCCACGGGCAGCAAGGCGATGTCGGCCGCCGTGCCGCCCACGGGCACATGCGCCACCACGGTGTGGCTGGTGCCCAGGTCGATGCCCACGATGTGGGCGGCGTCGGGAGCGAAGGGGGTGGCGGAGGCGGGGGCGGCAGTATCAGGCATATCGGCAGTCATACAGGGCACGGTGCGCGGCCCGGACCGGGCCTGCCGCCGGGGCGGGCTACGCTACATCGGCCCGCACGTCGAACTCCACCTTCCAGCGTTCGTCACCGCCCACGGGCACGGCGTTGAGTTCCAGCGTGCCGATGTCGGTCACGCGCGCATGCAGGGTGACGGGCACGATCTCGCCGGGCGCACGGCCTTCGGCGGGCAGGTGGGCCTCGATCTCCTGCAGCTCGACCAGTTCCTCTGGGCCCCAGAAGTCCAGCACGGTGCCGACCTGGTCGGCGCGGCGCACGGAGGAGCCGAAAAAGCGCAGGCGCACGGGCTCGCCCACGACCAGGCCGAATTCCTGCGTGTCCAGCGCCACCTCGGTGCCCTCTTCCATGCCGAAGGGCGCCAGGCACAGGGCCGAGATGGGCGGCTCCATGCCGGGGATGGCGGGCATGTTGCTTTCCACGCCCACGTAATAGCTCTGCGCCGTGCCGCCACGGATGCGCACGCCACGGCCCGCAGCCGCCACATGGCCGAAGTAGGCGGCGCCGCGCGCCACGGCCAGGTCCAGGTTGGCGCCATCCAGCAGGCGCGCAGGTTGCGCGCCTTCGCCGGCCAGCCAGCCGTTGACGACTTCCAGGATGCGCTGCTCGATCTGCGGCGCCTTGAGCACGCCGCCGTTGAACAGGATGGCCGAGGGATGCAGGAAGGACGCGCCCTCGGGCTGCGTGCCCTGGAGGCCTTCGATCTGCTCGGTGGCGCCGGCCTGGCGTGAGAGGAAGGCCGCCAGGTGGCGCGTGACGGCCGCGTCCTGCGCATACGGCAGGCCCAGCTGGGTCAGCGCGGCGCGCGCGCGGGTCTGGGGCTTGTCGGAGACGGCTGCGCGCGGGAAGAAGCCTTCCACCAGCATCTGCAGCACCTCGTCACGCGTGACCTCGGTGCGGATGCTGCCGCCGATGAGCTTGCTGCCCCGGCTGGGCACGACCACGGGCACGGACTGCAGCGAGGCGTCGGCCAGCAGTTGCTCCTTGGCCTGGCGGCAGCCATGGGCCAGGGCACGGGTCTGCCAGGCGTCGAGCTGCTTGCCCTCCTGGGCCAGCTTGCGGGCCACGCCGTAGGCCAGGGCCAGGTCCATGTTGTCGCCGCCCAGCAGGATGTGCTCGCCCACGGCCACGCGCTGCAGCTCCAGGCCGCCGTCCTTTTCCAGCACGGCGATCAGCGACAGGTCGGTAGTGCCGCCGCCCACGTCCACGACGAGGATGATCTCGCCGCTTTGTACCTGCTTGCGCCACTGGCCGCCGCTGGCCTGGATCCAGCTGTACAGCGCAGCCTGGGGTTCCTCCAGCAGCGTGAGCCTCTGGAAGCCCGCGGCGCGGCAGGCCTCGGCCGTCAGCTCGCGCGCGGCCGGGTCGAACGATGCGGGAATGGTCACCGTCACATCCTGGGCGTCGAACGGCGCCTCGGGATGGGCCTGCTCCCAGGCCCAGCGCAGGTGCGACAGGTAGCGGATGGAGGCGGTCAGGGGCGAGACGCGGTGCACCTCCTCGGGCGCATCGGCCGGCAGCAGGGGCGAGCGGCGGTCCACGCCCGGATGGCACAGCCAGCTCTTGGCGCTGGAGACCAGCCGGATCGGCGTGGCCGCGCCGCGCGATCGCGCGAACTCGCCCACCACGAAGTCCTGGCTGGCGCCCCAGGGCAGGGCCATGTCGGCCGCAGTCAGCTCGCTTTCATGCGGCAGGTAGAGGAAGGATGGCAGCAGTGGGCGCGCCTCCACGCTGGAGGGGCCGGTGAGCTGGGGAATGTCCAGCACGCCCTGCTCCACCTTCTCGCCATCGCTGGCCTGGCGGTCCACATAGGAGAGCGCGCAATGCGTGGTGCCCAGGTCGATGCCGATGCTGAAACGGGCCTGGGAGGATTGAAGGGACTGGTCCATGCTTACAGCTCCACCTCGGCCTGGGCCACGATGGCGGCGGCCTTGTGATCGGTGAGCTGGGGCAGGCGGACATCGTCCACGCGCCAGCCGCGGTGGCCCAGCGTGCCCGTGAACGGCGCCTGGCCGACCACGTTGCCCGTCAGGCGCACGGCGGCGGCATCAAAGCCTGCGGCCAGCGTGACGCGGCTGCCTTCGGCCTCGGCACGCACGGGAGCGATGCTGAAATGCTCGCGCAGCACC
Organism: Delftia sp. WSY_7; assembly: GCF_043104845.1. NCBI lineage: Bacteria > Pseudomonadati > Pseudomonadota > Betaproteobacteria > Burkholderiales > Comamonadaceae > Delftia > Delftia sp. WSY_7. The sequence goes on from NZ_JBICLB010000005.1 coordinate 510,496, forward strand.
TTGCGGCAGCCTTCGTGCACCACGCGGGCGGCGGCGCCGATCTCGGCGTCGGCATAGCCGGCCACGTCTTCCTGCACGAAGTCCACGAAGCGCGCCTCGCGCTGCAGCAGGCCCAGCAGTTGCAGTGCGGCGGTGCCAGCGGGTGCGGCCGGCTCCACGATGGTCTTTTCGACGATCTTCTCGACCGGCACCTCGACACGCTTTTCAACCACTTTCTCGACCACCTTCTCGACAGGCACCTCGACGCGGACCTCGACGATCCGGTCCACGGGCACCTCCACGCGCACCTCCTTGGGTGCGGGCGGCGGCACGTCGGCGGCCAGCGGCTCGCCGTCGCGCAGGCGGGACACATCAGCGGCCAGGCGGCCGTTGCCGAGGATGGCGAAGAAACTGCCGATCGCGATGGCGATGCGGCTCAGGAACGAGGGGGGAGTCTTGGAATTCATGGGCTTCTCTTGGCGAGAGGACCCTGCCGGGCCGATCGCCGCGCAGCAGGGCAACCGGGCGCCGATGGTCCTCCACCGGGCGCCCGCAGGGTCCGTGATGTTACCCAAAGCAACGAAGCCCCGTCCTGTACACGGCCCCATGCCCCCGTGCGCAAATGGCCTCGCGGCATAATCGCGGCTGCTCCTGCCCCTGTCCATGGCCCCTACACGCCTTTTCCGCCACGCCCCGACCCGCTGCACCGCCTTGCGCGCGCAGCGGCCGCAGCGCGTGCACGGCGTGCCCACGGCCTTCATCAGCCTGTGCGGCTTCACGGCCCTGCTTTCCGCCGCCGTGCGGAAAGCCTGAGGTCCACCCCCAGCTTCCCGCACGGCCCCCGCAGCGAATCCGCATGCAAACGCATGCCAGGAGCTGCCGGCCCACGCCCGCATCGCCCTGGCCTGCACGCCTTTCAGGCTGCGCCGCCGCATGGCACAGCCGCTGTGACCCAGGAGCTGACGATGGACATGGAACTCTCCCAAAACTTTCTGCGCGCCAAAAGCCCTTGCGCGGCGGGCTTTCGCTGGTTCGTGCGCAACCGCCATGACGGCAACGACTACCAGCGCGTGCTCGACGCCCTGGTGGGCGATGGCCGCGTCGAGGACGCGCGCTGGCTCATGAACCAGTTCGGCCCCACCGATGCCGTGCTGGAGGTCGATCACCTGGAGGCCGATGCCCTGGTGTTCTCGGGCAGCGTCGTCGTGCATGGCGAGCTGCGCGTGCCCGGCCTGCTGGCCGTGGGCCGCACGCTGCAGGCCGGCGCCGGCATCCACGCCGGACGCATCGAGGCCGGCCAGGACCTGCACAGCGGCGGCGCCATCTTCTGCAGCGGCCCGCTGCAGGCCGGCGGCCTGGTCAAGGCCGCCTGGAGCGTGGACGTGCACGAGGAACTGCGCGCCGAGGACGTGCGCGCCGGCTGGGAGCTGCGCTGCGGCGCCGACCTGCGCCTGGGCGGAGGGGCACAGGCCGGCCAGGACATCGAGGTGCAGGGCGCCATCCGCTGCGGCAAGGGCCTGCGCGCGGGCGGCAGCATCCGCGCCAGCGGCCTGATCGAGCTGGGCCACGGCCTGTACGCTGGCGCCGACGTGGAAGGCGGCAGCCACATCGAGGTGGACTGGGGCATGCGTGCGCTGGGCGACATCCGTGCGGCCTGCAGCATCCGCGCGGGCGAGACCCTGCATGCCGAAGGCGAGATCGCGGCCGGCCCCGGCTACGGCATCTATGCGGGCATGAACGTGCAGCAGGATGCCTGGCCGTCCTGTGCCTGGGTGCATGCGGCGCAGCGCCCTCCCGCCCTCCTCAGCGGCTGGTGGGAAGAGGCCGCGGCACCGGCCTGATGCCCGCAGGGACACGCCGGCCTGCGCCCCCGCAGCGCAGCGCCGCGATGCAAAATACCCGCTTCGCCGCCGACCGGGCGGCTCCAAGGAATCCCACATCGTGTTCACCGGCATCATCCAGGCCGTGGCAAGCATTGCCGCGCTGCGCGACCAGAACGGCCTGCGCACCTTCACCCTCGACTTTCCCGAAGGCTTCTGCCAGGACCTGGCCATCGGCGCCAGCGTCTCCACCGACGGCGTGTGCCTGACGGTGACGGAGATCCTCTCGCCCACGCGCGCCACGTTCGATGTGATGCTGCAAAGCCTGAACATCACCACGCTGGGCGGCTATGCCGTGGGCGGGCGCGTCAATGTGGAGCGCGCGGCAAAGGACGGCGCCGAGATCGGCGGCCATCCGCTGTCGGGCCACGTGGACTTCACCTCGCCCGTGCTGGAAGTGGCCTCCAGCGACACCAACCACCGCATCCGCTTCGGCATTCCCGAGGGCTTTCGCCACTACGTGTTCGCCAAGGGCTACATCGCCATCAACGGCGCCAGCCTCACGGTGTCCGAGGTGGACCGCCAGGCCGGCTGGTTCGAGGTCTGGCTGATCCCCGAGACGCGCCGCATGACCGTGTTCGAGTCCAAGGGCGTGGGCGACCTGCTCAATGTGGAGATCGACCGCAGCACCCAGGTCGTGGTGGACACGGTGCGCGAGACCGTGCAGCAAAGCCTGGGCCGCCTGCAGCCCGTGCTCGAGGCCCTGCTGAAAGAGAAGGGCCTGAGCCTGGACGACTTCATAGACGTCCCCAAGCTGCCCGGCTGACTGCCTTCGTCGTTCAACGCCCCGCCGCCAGCGGCGGATTGAAACGCCGCAGGCGCAGCGCGTTGCTGAGCACGAAGACGCTGGACAGCGCCATGGCCCCGGCCGCGAACACGGGCGACAGCAGCGTGCCGTTGACGGGGTACAGCAGGCCCGCGGCCACGGGGATCAGGGCCACGTTGTAGGCAAATGCCCAGAACAGGTTCTGGCGGATATTGGCCATGGTGGCCTTGGACAGCGCAATCGCATTGGGCACGCCGCCCAGGTCGCCTGACATCAGCACCACGTCGGCCGCCTCGATGGCGATGTCCGTGCCCGTGCCGATGGCCAGGCCCACATCGGCCTCGGCCAGGGCCGGCGCGTCGTTGATGCCGTCGCCCACATAGGCCAGCGTGCCGTGTTCGGCCTTCAGGCGCTTGACGGCATCGACCTTGCCGCCGGGCAGCACCTCGGCCACCACCTCGTCGATGCCCAGCTGGCGCGCAATGGCCTCGGCCGTGCGGCGGTTGTCTCCGGTGATCATGGCCACCTTCAGGCCCAAGGCGTGCAGCGCGGCAATGGCGGCCGGCGTGCTGTCCTTGATGGGATCGGCCACGGCGATCATGGCGGCCAGGCGGTCGTCCACGGCGGCATACAGCGGCGTCTTGCCTTCGTCGCCCAGGCGCGCGGCCTCGTCTGCCAGCGTGTCCACCTGCAGGCCCAATTCGCGCATGAAGCGGTCGGCACCGATCTCCACGCGCACGCCGTCCACCTGGGCGCGCACGCCAAAGCCTGTCACCGATTCAAAGCGATCAACAGCACCCAGCGGCAGATCCTCGGCCTTGGCAGCATCCACGATGGCGCGTGCAATCGGGTGCTCGGAGCGGTCTTCCACGGCCGCCACCAGCGCCAGCACGCGGCTGCGCTCGCCCTCGAAGCCCGGGGCCAGCACCAGGTCGGTCAGCTCGGGGCGGCCTCGCGTCAGCGTGCCGGTCTTGTCCACGGCCACCACGCGGGCGTCCTTGAGGGTCTGCAGGGCCTCGCCCTTGCGCAGCAGCACGCCCATCTGCGCGGCCCGGCCCGTGCCGACCATGATGGAAGTGGGCGTGGCCAGGCCCATGGCGCAGGGGCAGGCGATGATGAGCACGGCCACGGCATTGACCAGCGCAAAGCTCAGTGCGGGCGACGGCCCCCAGGCCAGCCAGGCGCCGAAGGTCAACAGGGCCACGGCCATCACGGCCGGCACGAACCACATGGTGACCTGGTCCACCAGCGCCTGTATGGGCAGCTTGGAGCCCTGGGCCTGCTCGACCATGCGGATGATCTGCGCCAGCAGCGTGTCCGCGCCCACCTTGGTGGCGCGAAAGGCCAGCGCGCCGTTCTGGTTCACCGTGCCGCCGACCAGTTCGGCACCCGGGGTTTTCTCGACCGGCACGGGCTCGCCGCTGATCATGGATTCATCGACGAAGCTGCTGCCCTCGATGACCTCGCCATCGACGGGAATGCGCTCGCCGGGCCGCACCTCGATGGTGTCGCCCGCACGCACGGCGGCGATGTCCACCTCCTGCACGGCGCCGTCCTTGCGCACGCGCGCCGTCTTGGCCTGCAGGCGCACCAGGCGGCGGATGGCCTCCGAGGTATTGCCCTTGGCGCGCGCCTCCATGAAGCGGCCCAGCAGGATCAGCGCCACGATCACGGCCGCCGCCTCGTAATACACATTCACCGTGCCGGCCGGCAGCCACTGCGGCAAGAAGGTGGCCACCAGCGAATAGGCAAAGGCCGCCGAGGTGCCCACGGCCACCAGCGAATTCATGTCGGGCGCGCCGCGCAGCAGCGCGGGAATGCCTTTCTGGAAAAAGCGCAGGCCCGGCCCGAACAGCACGATGGCCGACAGCAGGCACTGCAGGTACCAGCTGTTCTGCGTGCCGATGGCCTGCCCCACCCAGTGGTGGAAGGCCGGCACCATGTGGCCGCCCATCTCCAGCACGAACACCGGCAAAGCAAACACCGTGGCCACGATCAGCGAGCGCTTGAGCGAGGCCCGCTCGCGCGCCTGGCGCTGCTCCGTGCCGTCTTCGGCCGGCGACTGCGCAGCGCCGCCTTCACTGGCCGGGTTCGCGCTGGCGCCCAGCGGACGCGCTTCGTAGCCTGCCTTGTGCACAGCTGCCACAAGGGCCGCCACATCTGCGCTGCCAGCCAGCGTCACCACTGCACGCTCGGTGGCCAGGTTCACGCTGGCCGATTGCACGCCTTCCACCTTTTTCAGCGCACGCTCCACGCGGCCCACGCAGGAGGCGCAGGTCATGCCCTCCACTTCCAGTTCCACGCTGGACTGGGGCACTTCGTAGCCGGCCTTCTCGATAGCTGCAATGGCGGCGGGCAGATCGGCCGCGCCCTCGAAGCGGATGCTGGCCTTTTCGGTGGCCAGGTTGACCACGGCTTCCTGCACGCCCGGCAGCTTCTTGAGCGCGCGCTCCACACGCCCCACGCAGGAGGCGCAGGTCATGCCCTGAACGGGCAGGTCTATGGCCATGCCGGCCTTGGTCGATGCATTCATTGCCTGACTCCTTTGTTCTCGCATTGGAGGCACTTTAGAGATTGCCACCATGTCAAGGTCAAGCCCCCTGCAGGGCGCTTTCATCGCCATGTCATCTGCCTTGCCCAGCATCGGCGGCCGTGACAAACCGATACAGAGAGAACCCGTTCATGTCCTTGACCTCCCATCGCCCCGCCCTGCGCCCGCTGGCCGTGGCCCTGGCTGCCTCCGCCCTGATCGCCGGTTGCGGCGGCTCCGGCAACGACACGCCCGCAGGCCAGCCGCTGGAGCTGCGCATTCTGCACATCAACGATCACCACTCCACGCTGGAGTCCAAGAGCAAGACCCTGCAGCTGGACGCCGGCACGGGCAAGGCCGAAGCCGTGGCCGTGGACGCCGCAGGCTTTGCGCGCGTGACCCAGGCCATCGAGGAGCTGGCCGCGCAGTCGCCCAACGTGCTCAAGCTGCACGCCGGCGACGCGCTCACCGGCACGCTTTACTTCAACCGTGCAGGCGCCGACGGCGAGGCCGATGCCGCCCTCATGAACACCGTCTGCTTTGACGCCTTCACGCTGGGCAACCACGAGTTCGACAAGGGCGACAGCGGCCTCAAGTCCTTCCTGGACCGCCTGCGCGCCGGCACCTGCAAGACGCCCGTGCTCAGCGCCAACGTGCGCTTTGGCGCCAACTCGGCCCTGAACGCGGCCAAGGCGCCCGGCTATGTGAACCCCTCCACCGTGGTGGAGCGCGGCGGCCAGAAGATCGGCATCGTCGGCCTGACCATTGCGGGCAAAACCAAGGCATCGTCCAGCCCCGATGCCGACACCACCTTCGAGGACGAGGCCACGGCGGCCCAGCGCGAAATCGACGCGCTGCGCGCCAAGGGCATCAACAAGATCATCGTCATGAGCCACGTGGGCTATGAGTACGACCGCCAGATCGTGCCCAAGCTCAGCGGCGTGGACGTGGTCGTGGGCGGCGACTCGCACACCCTGCTCGGCCCCGACGTGCTCAACACCACCGGCGTGGGCACACCGGGCGGCGCCTACCCCACGCGCCTGACCGACAAGGACGGCAGCCCCGTCTGCGTGGTCCAGGCCTGGGAGTACGCCCAGGTCGTCGGCGACCTCAAGGTCCAGTTCGACGCCGACGGCCGCGTCACCCAGTGCACGGGCACGCCCCATGTGCTGATCGGCGACAGCTTCACCATCGCCGGCAAGGCCGCCACCGATGCGCAAAAGACCGCTCTCAAGGCCAGCGCCGCCGCCACCGGCGTGCTGCGCGTGACCACGCCCTCGGCCAAGGCCACGGCCGCGCTGCAGCCCTTCAAGGACAAGGTTGCCCAGTTCAACCTCAAGCAGGTCGCCACCGTGCCCCGGGAACTGTGCTCGCGCCGCGTGCCCGGCGGCGTCGGCACCATGAACTACAGCCAGTCCAGCGCCGCCTGCAATGCCGAAGGCAGCGTCAGCGTGCGCGGCGGCGACATCCAGCAGCTCGTGGCCCAGGCCTACCTGGAAGAAGCCAACCGCCACTACGGCGGCGCCGACATCACCCTGCAAAGCGGCGGCGGCGTGCGCATCCCGCTGCTGGGCCAGGTCACGGCCGCCCAGGTCATCCAGGTCCTGCCCTTCGGCAACAAGCTGTTCCGCCTGGACATCACCGGCACGGAAGTCAAGGGCATGCTCGAGGACGGCCTGCAGGCCGTGTACGGCCCCAGCGGCACGACCGGCCCCTACCCCTACACGGGCGGCCTGCGCTTTGACGTGAATGCGGCAGCGGCGGCCGGCCAGCGCGTGTCGGGCATCGAGGTGTATGACAACGCGAGCAAGACGTGGAAGCCGCTGGATACGGCACGCACGTACAAGCTGTTCGTGCTGAGCTTCAATGCCACGGGTGGCGACGGCTACAAGACGCTGGCGGCCGTGCCTGATGCGCGCCGTCTGGACATTGGCGTGCTCGATTCCGATGTGTTCTTCAACTACATCGAGAGGCAGCCTGTGGATGCGGTGTCTGGTCTGCCGCTGCTGTCGCGGCTGCCGGCGGATCTGTACAGCACGCGTAGTTTTCAGGGTGGGCGCTGATTAGTTCACGCTCTTTTTTGAGACCCTGCCGGGGGGTTGTTTTTCGAGGCCGGGTCTCGGCCCGGCGGCCGACCTACTTTCCTTTGTTTCGCCACCGGTACGCCGGCCGAAGGAAAGTAGGCAAAGCAAAGGCGACCCTGATGTCCGCGACCCCTCCGCTTCGCTGCGGGGCAACCTGCGTCGTGGCGGTTGCGGGGTTCGCTGCGGAACTCGCTTTGCGCTTCGCGCGCCGCTCAGACAACCGCAGCGAGTCAGATCACGAAGCAGTCCTGTCCTTCGGCAGGACTGCAACCCCGCAACCACCACGCCGCAGGCGCTGACATACGGGGAGTTTGCCCGGGCCGTCGCTTCGCTCGGCCTCTATGAGAAAACAGCCGAGCGCAGCGGTGGCGCGTCGGCTGTTTGCATTTCTGGCCTTTGGCATTTTGCTGTTGGCTGTTGGCTGTTGGCTGTTGGCTGTTGGCTACCCCAGCCTCTCCCCCTTCTGCCCAACGCAGGTCGCCCGCAGCGAAGCGAAGGGTCGTGGGCAGTTCGGGGCGCGCTTCTTTGCCTACTTTCTTATGGCCGGCACTCCGGTCGCGCGATAAGAAAGTGGGTCGCCTGCCGGGCCGAAACCCGGCTCCTGCCGCCAGAGGCACAACAGAATAAAAAACAGGTCAACCAGAAATCAGCCAATCCGAGCAATCACAGCCCCCAACACCTGCGCCTTCCCCGCCTCAGCCACCAAAGCCACCACCCCACTGCGATGCGCAGTCACCTGCATCTCCATCTTCATGGCCTCCATGACGGCAATCACATCGCCCTCCTGAACGGTATCGCCATCGGCCACCTTCCACGCATGCAGATTGCCTGCAATGGGTGAAGTAACGGCAGCGGGGTCCACGGCAGATTCGGCAGCGGGCGCGGCAACCACACCGCCGCCAGCCGATGCCAGCCCCTGCAGCAGCACCGCAGGCAGGCCCAGCGACACCCGTCGCCCGTCGATCTCGACCGCGCAGCGCACCAGGCTGGCGTCGGGCAGCGGCTCGGCGCGCACGGCGGCGGCCAGGGGTTCGGCGAAGTCGGATTCGATCCAGCGCGTGTGGACCTTGAAGCCGTCGTTACCCACGAAGTCGGCATGGCCGATGACGGCGCGGTGGAAGGGCAGGACGGAGGACAGGCCTTCGATGCGGAACTCGGCCAGGGCGCGGCGTGCGCGGGCCAGGGCCTGTTCACGCGTGGCGCCGCTGACGATGAGCTTGGCCATCAGCGAGTCGAAGCTGCCGGGCACGACCGAGCCGGTCTGCACGCCCGTGTCCAGGCGCACGCCGGGGCCCGAGGGCGGGTCGAACCGCACCACGGGGCCGGGCGTGGGCAGGAAGCCGCGGCCCACGTCTTCGGCGTTGATGCGGAATTCGATGGAGTGGCCCAGCGGCGCCGGGGTTTCGGTGATGGACAGGGGCAGGCCATCGGCCACGCGCAACTGCTCGATCACCAGGTCCACGCCCGTGGTCTGCTCGGTCACGGGGTGCTCGACCTGCAGGCGCGTGTTGACTTCGAGGAAGGAGATGGCGCCCGTCTGGCTCAGCAGGAATTCCACCGTGCCCGCGCTGACGTAGCCGGCCGCCGCGCAGATGTCGCGTGCGGAGCTGTGGATGCGGGCGCGCTGATCGTCGCTGAGGAAGGGCGCCGGGGCCTCTTCCACCAGCTTCTGGTTGCGCCGCTGCAGCGAGCAGTCGCGCGTGCCCAGCACGACCACGTTGCCATGGGTGTCGGCCAGCACCTGGGCCTCGATGTGGCGGGGGCGGTCCAGGAATTGCTCGACGAAGCATTCGCCGCGGCCGAAGGCGGTGACGGCCTCGCGCACGGCCGAGTGAAAGAGTTCCTCGACCTCGTCCATGCGCCACGCGATCTTCATGCCGCGCCCGCCGCCGCCGAAGGCGGCCTTGATGATGATGGGCAGGCCGTGCTGCTGGGCAAAGGCCAGCACTTCGCCGGCATCCTTGACGGGGTCGGGCGTGCCGGCCACCAGGGGAGCGCCGACCTGCAGGGCGATCTTGCGCGCCTCGACCTTGTCGCCCAGCTTGGCGATGGTCTCGGGCGTGGGGCCGATCCAGCGCAGGCCCGCATCCAGCACGGCGCGCGCAAAGGCTTCGCTTTCGGACAGGAAGCCGTAGCCGGGGTGCACGGCGTCGGCGCCGCTCTTGTGCGCGATGGCGATGAGCTTGGCGATGTTCAGGTAGGTGTCGGCCGGGCGCTCGCCGTCCAGGCCATAGGCCTCGTCGGCCATGCGCACGTGCAGGGCGTCGATATCGGCATCGGCGTAGACGGCCACGGATTTCACGCCGTAGTCGGCGCAGGCGCGGGCGATGCGGACGGCGATCTCGCCACGGTTGGCAATCAGGACTTTTTTCATGATCAGCTTCTTTCAGTTGCGGGCAGGCGCCACCGGGCGCTCCCCGCGTTCAGTTCTTGGAGCCTTGCGCGCCGGGGGTGTATTCCTCGAAGGCGCGGATGGGGTTGAAGCGGATCCAGGCGCCCACGGGAATCTGGCCGGCCAGATCCAGGTGGTGCGGCGCCACGCAGCCGATGACGGGATAGCCGCCCGTCAGCGGATGGTCGGCCAGGAACAGCACGGGCTGGCCGCTGGGGGGCACCTGGATGGCGCCCAGCGGCGTGCCTTCGCTGGGCAGCTCGCCGGCCACGGCGCGCGCCAGGGGCTGCTCGCCCGCCACGCGCAGGCCCACGCGGTTCGATTGCGGCGTGACCTGCCAGCGCTGCGCGGCCAGCAGGGCCACGGCCTCGGGCGTGAACCAGTCGGTGCGCGGGCCCAGCTCCACGTCCAGCACCACGTCCTGCCCGGCGATGGGCAGGGACTCGGGCGGCAGCTCGGGTGCGGACACGGCCGTGCGGTCCGCAGCCCGCACGGGCAGGATCTGGCCCACGGCCAGGGCGGCTGGGCCGACATTCGCCAGGGTGTCGGTGCAGGCGCTGCCCAGCACGGGCGTGACGGCAAAGCCGCCGCGCACGGCCACATAGCAGCGCGCGCCGGCCACGGGCTGGGCAATGGTCAGCAGGTCGCCATCGGCCAGGGCCACGGCCTGGTAGCGCGGCACGCTCCAGCGCTGGCCGGACCCGGTGGTCACGGTCAGGGGCGCATCGGCGCCCGTGATGGCGACCACGGTCTCGCCCTGGCTTTGCAGCGACAGGCCACCGCCCACGGTCTCCAGCACGGCCAGGTCGCTGGCATTGCCGACCAGGCGGTTGGCGGCCTTGAAGGCTGCCTGGTCCATGGCGCCCGAGGCCGAGACGCCCTGCCCGGCCTGGCCCAGCCGGCCCCGGTCCTGGAACAGCGTCATCAAGCCCGTGGCCTTGACGCGCAGCGCGTTGCCTTCATGCGGCGCGGCCTGCGCCACGGCGGGCGCGGGCGCGTCATCCACCTGGGCCATGCCGGCCGCATCGACAAAGCGCACGCGGTAGCCGGGCTGCAGCAGCGCAGGCAGCTCGCGCGCCAGGTCCCACATGCGGGCCGAGGTGCGGCCTATCAGTTGCCAGCCGCCCGGGCTGGCCTGGGGATAGACGGCGCTGAACGTGCCGCCCAGCGCCACCGAGCCGGCCGGCACGCGCGTGCGCGGCGTGGTGCGGCGCGGCACGTTGAAGATCGGATCGCCCCCGCTGAGGTAGGCAAAGCCGGGCGCGAAGCCCGTGAAGGCCACGGCGTACTCGCTGCCCGTGTGGCGGCGCACGACTTCCTCGGGCGTGATGCCCAGCAGCTGCGCCACATCGCCCAGGTCCTCGCCATCGTAGTGCACGGGGATTTCGACCAGCACATCGCTGCGCTCGGCGCGCTGGCTCAGGTCACGCGCGGCGATGCGGTTCACCAGCTCGGCCACGCCCACCTGGGCGGGGGTGAACTGCACAAGCACGGTGCGCGCGGCCGGCACCAGCTCCTGCACGCCATCGATGGGCTCGCGCTGCAGCGAGCCCAGCAGGGCCAGGGTTTCATCCAGATCGGCCAGCTCCACCATCAGGGCCTGCCGGTTGACGGGTAGAAAACGCATGGTGTGCCCTCAGCCCACGAAGGAGGAAATGCGCACGCCCTCCTGCTCGAAACGTTCGCGCAGGTGGCGTGCAATGGCCACGGCACCGGGGCTGTCGCCGTGCACGCAGATGGAGTCGGCGGCAATGCGCACCAGGCTGCCATCGACGGCCTCGACCACGCCGTCGCGCACCAGGGACAGCATGCGCGCGGCGATCTGGTCCACATCGTGCAGCACGGCGCCCGGATCGCGGCGCGAGACCAGGGTGCCCTCGGGCGTGTAGCCGCGGTCGGCAAAGGCCTCGGCCACCACGGTCAGGCCTGCGTCGCGCGCCCAGTCGATCAGGGGCGAGCCGGCCAGCGCCACCAGCACCAGGCTGGGGTCGATGGCGCGCATGGCCGTGATCACGTCGGTGGCCTGGCGCCTGTCGTGGGCGATGGTGTTGTAGAGCGCGCCGTGCGGCTTGACGTAGCGCACCTCGGTGCCGGCCACGCGGGCCAGGCCCTGCAGCGCGCCGATCTGGTAGATGACGCCGGCCACCAGGTCGGCGCTGGCCACGTCCATGTTGCGCCGGCCGAAGCCGACCAGGTCGGGATAGGACACATGGGCGCCGACGATGGCGCCGCGCGCGCGGGCGGCCTTGAGCGTCTCCAGGATGCCTGCCGGGTCGCCGGCATGGAATCCGCAGGCCACGTTGGCGCTGCTGACGATATCGAGCATGGCGGCATCGTCGCCCATGCGCCATCCGCCCAGGCTCTCACCAAGATCACTGTTCAGGTCAATTTTCATCGTTCTCTCCTCACCGGACTCGGTGCACGGGGTTCAGTGCAACTGGCCGGCGTTTTCCTTCAGATCCTGGGACACGGTCAGGGCCGTGCGGATGGTCTCGCGCACGGCAGCCACCTGGTCGGCCAGGCACATGCTGGGCATGCCCGGCTTGCGCGCTGCCTGCTCAGGCAGGGCCGGCACATGGATGAAGCCGCCCCGCGCACCCGGCGCAGCCTTGCCCTGGGCCAGCCAGTGCATGAGCGCGAAAAACACGTGGTTGCAGACAAAGGTGCCCGCCGTGTTGGAAACGGAAGACGGAATGCCCCGCGCACGCAGGTTGTGCACCACGGCCTTGATGGGCAGCGTGGAAAAGTAGGCGGCGGGCGCGCCCGGGATCACCACCTGGTCCACGGGCTGGCGCGCCGCATGGTCGGGAATGCGGGCGTCGTCGATATTGATGGCCACGCGCTCGGGCGTGAACTCGCTGCGGCCGCCGGCCAGGCCCAGGCTGATGACCAGCACCGGCTGCAGCTGCGCAAGCGCCTCCTGCAGCTGGCGCAGCGATTCGCCGAACACGCAGCGCAGCTGCAGGCCGTGGACGGTGGCGCCCTCCACGATCTCGCCATGCAGGGCACGCGCCACTTCCCACGAGGGATTGACAGGGTCCTGCTCGAACGGCTCGAAGCCGGTCACCAGGATGCGCGGGGAAGTGAAATCGGTCATGGCAACAGTCCGTCCTTTAACGGAACATCAGGAAATACATGAGGAAGACGTTGGCCGTCAGCAGGGCCAGGGCCGTGGGCACCTGGGCGCGGATCACGGCATTCTTGTCGATCTCCAGCAGCGCGGCGGGCACCAGGTTGAAGTTGGCCGCCATGGGCGTCAGCAGGGTGCCGCAGTAGCCCGAGAGCATGCCGATGGCCGCCATCACGGCCGGGTCGCCATGGTAGACGCCCACCAGAATGGGCACGCCCACGCCGCCCGTCATCACCGGGAAGGCCGCGAAGCCATTGCCCATCACCACCGTGAACAGCGCCATGCCGAGCACGTAGACGGCCACGGCCACGAAGCGGATGTCCATGTTGATATAGGTGGTGGTCACATAGGCCACGGCCTTGCCCACGCCGGCGTCCGAGAACACCAGGCCCAGCATGCCCAGCATCTGGGGCAGCACCAGGGCCCAGCCCAGCGCATCGGTCAGGCGGCGCGATTCGCGCATGCCCTGGGCGGGCGTCTCGCGGGTCAGCCAGCAGGCCAGGCCCAGCGCCAGCACACAGCCCACGCCCAGGCTCACCAGCGTGGTGGCCTTGGGGTCCAGCAGGGGCGTGCCGCCGAAGACCAGGTGCGAGGCGCTGAGCGTGCCCACCATGGTGATCAGCGGAATCGCCAGCGCCGGTGCGAACAGCTTGTTGCCCAGGCGCTTGGCGCTGGCCAGGTATTCGGCATCGCTGCGCGGCGCATGGCGGCCGCTGCCCACGCCGCCGAAGCCGGCGATCAGCGCCATGGCCACGGCGATCACGCCCACGACCACGGGCGGCAGTTCATTGCCCACCAGGAAGACGGCTGCATACAGCGCCCAGAACAGGCCGCTGGACCAGCGCTTGGGATTGCTGGCATCGCGCAGCGTCATCACGGCCGTGACGGCCAGGACGAAGCCGACCAGGTAGTACAGGTGTTGGATGGTCAGCGTCATTTCAGGCTCCCTTGGCTTGGGTGGCGTTGGCGTTGGCTGCGTCGGCCTCGACACCGGCCTTGTACTGGGCCAGTTCGCGCTCCAGCATGCGGTCCAGGCGGCGCAGGCGCCAGGCATGGATCACGAAGGCGCAGATGGCCGTGGGAATGCCCCACAGCGCGACGTGGATGGGCTCGACCTCGATGCCGGCTTCCTTCAGGAAGGTGGTCATCAGCACGATGGCGCCGAAGGCCACGAAGATGTCCTCGCCGAAGAACAGGCCCACGTTGTCCGTGGCGGCCGAGTAGGCGCGCAGCTTGTCGCGCACCTTGGCGGGCAGGATGCCGAAGCGCGACTGGGTCGCACCTTCGGCCATGGGCGCCAGCAGCGGGCGCACCATCTGCGGATGCCCGCCCAGGCTGGTCAGGCCCACGGCGGCCGTCAGTTGGCGTGCGGCCAGGTAGACGATGAGCAGGCGGCCTGCGGTGGCCGACTTGATGGAGCTGATCCAGTTCTGCGCGTGCTGGCGCAGGCCATGGCGCTCCAGCAGGCCGATCACGGCCAGCGGCAGCAGGATGATCAGCGGCAGGTTGCGCGTCTTGATGAAGCCCGTGCCAATGGTGGCCAGCACCTTGTCGACGGGGAAGCCCGCCGCCAGTGCCGTGCCGATGGCCGTGACGATCACGACCAGCATGGGATTGAAGCGCAGCACGAAGCCCGCAACGATGATGGCCACTCCGATAAGCGGCCAGAGATTGACGTCAGTCAGCATGTTGATTCCCCCTTCACACCCCGCGGTGCGGGGCGGCCGTCAAGCCGCCCCGCAGGCCCAACCCGGTGGCGTGGAGTGCGCAGCCAACCTGGTTTTGTTCAACAAAACAAAGAATTTGTCTTACAGAAACGAATTGTGAATAAGACAATCAGCGCATGCTGATAGTACAAACCCGCATATCGTTGCCCAAGGATTGAGCAAGCACGAGGTTTTCAAATGTCAAAAACTATCGAATATTGAACATCCATAGAAGGCATTAACACAACAATGCCCCTGCCCCGGTATCGCCTGTGACGAGGCCGCCTCCTACAATGGGCCGCCCTCCCGGCCTGCGGCGCACGCGTGGCAGTCGGCGTGAATGGCACCTTCCTGCTCCCATCCCTTTTGTCCGAGCTCTGAATCCATGCAACGCCGTCAACTTGTTTCCCTGCTTCCCCGTGCTGCAGCCATCGCAGCGGTTCCCGCGCTGGCGCCGGCCTTCGTGCGCAATGCCTTCGCCGATGAGGCAGGCCTGTCCGCCAAGACCATCACCATCGGCTGCTCGGCCGCCATGAGCGGCCCGCTGGCCGGTTTCGGCACCGACATCAAGCTGGGCACGGAAGCGGCCATGGCGCAGATCAACGCGCGTGGCGGCATCCAGGGCCGCACGCTGCAGCTGCAGATGGTTGACGACGGCTACGTGCCCCAGCGCACGGCCGACAACGTGCGGCAGATGCTCTCCAAGGGCACGGCCTTTGCCCTGCTGTCCTGCGTGGGCACGCCCAACAACGCCGCCGTCATCCCGCTGATCGAGGAAGCCGGCGTTCCCTATGTGGCGCCCTTCACGGGCGCCTCGTCGCTGCGCAAGGGATCGCGCAACGTCTTCCATGTGCGCGCCAGCTACACCACCGAGGTCCGCCGCCTGGTCCAGCGCCTTGCGGGCATGGGGCTCAAGGGCATTGGCATCGTCTACCTGGACAACGCCTACGGCCGCGAAATGCTGGAGGACGCCACGCACGCCCTGGAGGCCGAGAAGATGGCTCCCGCCGTGCAGGCGGCCATCGCCACCGATGGCAAGAATCTGGCCGATGTGTTGAACAAAGTGGACGCGGCCCACCCCTCGGCCGTGCTGCTGGCCACGGCTGGCACGGTGTCGGTCGATCTGGTGCGCGGCCTGCGCAAGAGCGCGCCCGGCGTGCTGCTCACCGGCCTGAGCGTGACCCTGCCCAACGACAGCCTCAAGCCGCTGGGCGAGGACGCCCGGGGCATTGCCCTGACCATGGTCGTTCCCGCGCCGCACCAGGCCAAGCTGCAGGTGGTGCGCGACTACCAGGCCGCCATGCGCGCCCACGGGCAGCAGGAGTTCTCGCTGGGCACGCTGGAAGCCTATGTGAACACACGCGTGCTGGCCGAGGGCCTGGAACGCGCAGGCCGCGACCCCAGCCAGGCCAAGCTGCGCTCGGCGCTGGCCGGCATCCGCAACTGGGACATGGGCGGCTTCGTCATCGACTACAGCGGCCAGACGCCCCATGTCGGCTCCAGCTTCATCGACCTGGGCGTGCTGGGCAATGCGGGGCGCTTCATCGGTTGATGAAGGCGGGTGGCTTGCGGGCCAGGCCGCTGGCGGATCGGCCCATCGTTTCTTCCTGTCGCTGCACCAAGGAGCCTTCGCCATGCCTGCCGAACGTCACCCACTTCCGCACCCCGCCTTGCACGCTGCCTTGCACCCTGCTGCACGTCCCGCTTCCCACCGGGGCCTGCAGCGCCGCCTGCTCATCCTGGCAGCGGCTGCCCTGCCCGGCCTTGCGCTGGCGCAGAAATGGCCTGCGCAGCCCGTGCGCATCGTCGTGCCCTACACGGCCGGAGGCGGCTCGGACAACATCGCCCGCGCGCTGGGCACGGAGCTGTCGCGCGAACTGGGTCAGCCCGTGGTCGTGGACAACAAGCCCGGCGCCTCGGCCATGCTGGGCGCCGAGCTGGTGGCACGCGCCGCGCCCGACGGCTACACGCTGCTCCTGGCCGACATTCCGCACACCATCACGCCCAGTCTCTACAAGACACCGTACGACGCGCTCAAGGACTTCACGCCCGTGGCCCTGATCGGCTCCTCGCCGCTGGTGCTGGCCGTCAATCCCAAGCTCAAGGCGCAGAGCGTGAAGGAATACATCGCGATGGCCAAGGCACGGCCCGGCCAGATCAACTTCGCCTCGGGCGGCACGGGCACGGCCACGCATCTGGCAGGCGAGCTGTTCAAGCAGCAGACGGACACCTTCATCACCCACATTCCCTACAAGGGCTCGGGCCAGGCCGTCGCCGACGTGGTGGCCGGCCATACCGAGAGCATGTTCTCCTCGGCCCCCACCGTGATCCCCCATATCAAAAGCGGCGCGCTGCGCGCCCTGGCCACCACGGGTGCCCAGCGCTCGCCGGCCCTGCCCCAGGTGCCCACGATGGCCGAAAGCGGCGTGCGCGGCCTCACCGTGCTGCACTGGTTCGGCCTGCTGGCGCCTGCCCGGTTGCCCCCCGGCATACAGACCGCGCTGCATGATGCCGTGGCCCGCGCCATGGCCACGCCCGCGCTCCAGGCCAAGCTGCAATCCCTGGGGCTGGAACTGACGCCCCGCACTCCAGCGGAGTTCGGCGCCCAGATGGAGACCGACGCCGCACGCTGGGCCCGCGTCATCAAGGAACGCAACATCAAGGCGGACTGAATGCCCTCCCTGCACCATCACCACGACGCCGTTGACCTGCGCAGCGACACCGTCACGCGCCCCACGCCGCAGATGCTCGAAGCCATGGCCTGCGCCCCGCTGGGCGACGACGGCCTGGACGGCGACCCGACGGTGCGTGCGCTGGAAGAGACGGCCGCCCAGCGCTTTGGCAAGGCCGCAGGCCTATTCGTGGCCAGCGGCACCATGGGCAACCTCGTGGCCGTGCTCGCCCATGGCCGCATGCCCGGCGAGGTGCTGGCCGAGGCCGACAGCCATCTGCTGAACGCCGAGCGCGCAGCCGCGGGCCTGACCGGCATGCACTACCGCAGCCTGCCCGGCGACGGCGGCCTGATCGCCCTGCCCGCGCTGGAGGCGGCGCTGGACACCTCGGCATCCGCGCGCTGCCCCAGCGCCCTCGTGGCCGTGGAGAACACCCACAACGCACGGGGCGGCAGCGTGGCGGCGCCCGAGTCGCTGGCGGCCCTGCATGCCCTGGCCGCCCGCCATGGCGTGCCCGTGCATACCGATGGCGCGCGCCTGTTCAATGCCGCCGTGGCACTGGGCCTGTCCTGCCGCGAGATCGCCGCGCACACGGACTCGGTCACCGTCTGCCTGTCCAAGGGCCTGTCGGCTCCGGTGGGTTCGGTGCTCATGGGACCGGCCGACTTCATCACGCGGGCGCGTGGCATACGGCGCATGCTGGGCGGCACCATGCGCCAGGCCGGCGTGATCGCGGCGGCGGGCCTGGTGGCGCTGGAGCACATGGTCGATCGCCTGGCCGAGGACCATGCACATGCCCGCCGCCTGCATCAGGGCCTGCGTGCCATCCACCCGGCATGGTGCGCGGCCGAGCTGCCGCAGACCAACATCGTGCAGGTGCGCGTGGGCACCAGCGCGGCCGATGCGCGCCTTTGGGAGGCACGCCTGGCCGAAGCCGGCGTGCTGGTGCGCACGGGCAGCGCGGGCCTGCTGCGCCTGGTCACGCACCGCCACATTGACGACAAGGCCGTGGACAGCACCCTGCAGACCTTCACGCGGCTGCATCACGACAACTGAGCACCGCGCGAGGCCGGCAGGAGTGCCGGCCCTGGCTACACTGCCCATCGACCCTTGCATCCCCCATCACCATGACCCGCAGCACCGATATCCTCAACCTGACCGACCGCGTGACCGAGCAGCTGCGCAGCAAGCTCATCGATGGTGCCTGGGAGCCCGGGCAGAAGCTGTCGGAAGCCTCACTCAGCGAAAGCCTGCAGATCTCGCGCAACACGCTGCGCGAGGCCTTCCGGCTGCTGACCAAGGAGGGGCTGCTGGTGCACGAGCCCAACAAGGGCGTGTCGGTGGCGGCGCCCAGCATCGCCTCCATCATCGACATCTACCGCGTGCGCCGCATGGTGGAGTGCCAGGCCCTGGCCCAGGCCTATCCCATGCACCCGGCGCGCAGCCTGATGCGCGAAGCCGTGGAAGCGGCCCAGCGCCACCGCGAGGCCCAGGACTGGTCCGGCGTGGGCACGGCCAACATGAGTTTCCACAAGGCCGTGGTGCAGCTGGCCGACAGCGAGCGCCTGGACACCATGTTCGAGCACCTGCTGGCCGAGCTGCGGCTGGCCTTCGGCCTGCTGCGCGACCCGCACTTCCTGCATGCGCCCTATGTGGACATGAATGCGCGCATCCTGCAGCAGTTCGAGGACGGCAAGCCGGCCGAGGCCGCTGCCGCACTCAATGACTACCTGGTGCATTCGGAGCGGCTGATCCTGGCCGCCTACGCCCGACGCCTGGCTGAAAAAGGCATCAAGGTGTGAAACTGGCGGCACCCCCTGAGCGGCTGACGCCGCTTCCCCCTCTCTACTCGCTTCGCGAGGGAGGGGGACGACACCCTCGGGTCGGGGCGGCCCTACCTCGGTGTCCCCGGCTTTGGGCAGCGCCGGTTTCATTGGCAGTGTTCAGTGCACAACACTGGCTCGCATTCAACGCCGCGCGTCCAGGCTCCAGCGCGCCACGGGCGCCAGCATCAGTTGCACGAATCCGCCGGCAATCGCCAGGTTCTTCAGGAACTGCACCAGCTGGCCCTTGTCGCCGAACTGGTTGTGGAACATCAGCGCCGACATGACGCTGAACACGGCCATCACGGCCGCGGCCTCGCGGGTGCGCCAGCCCAGCAGCAGGGCCGTGGCCACGCCCAGCTCCACCACCAGCGCCATGGCATACGACAGCATGGGCAGCGGCAGGCCCGCCTTGGCGATATAGGCCATGGTGCCCTCCGGCCCCATCAGCTTGCCGATGCCGCTGTAGATGAACAGCAGGCTCAGCAGCACCCGGGCCAGCAGCGGTGCGAAGTCGGCCCAGGGCGATGCTGCGGCGTGGGCAGCGCGATGAGTGGCGGCGCGCGTCATCGCATCAGCCCGGGACACGGCCGGAACCCTGGCCTTCGGCCGCCTTCACCGAGCCACCCAGGCGCTGCACTTCGGCCAGGTACTCGGGGCCGCTGCGCATGCGCTGGTACCGGGCCAGGCGCTGCTGGTAGTCGGCATCCCAGTGGTTCACGTCGGACTCGCGGTAGACGTTGAGGCCGGCGCGGTTCCACAGGGCCAGGTCGGCCTGCACTTCGGCGCGCGACAGCGCGGGGCCGGAGCTGGCGGGCTCGGCGCCGAACCAGGTTTCTGCAGATACCGTGGCGGCCGGTGCGGCCGAGGCCATGCCCGGCCACAACGCGGAGGAAAGGGCGGCAGAAAGGGCGGTGATGGCGAAGAGGGTCTTTGCGTGCTTCATGGCGAATCCTTTGTCAAATCCTGCAGCGCGTGATTGCGTTCTGCATGGCTGCAGTCTCGTCTTCGCCCGCCTGCACGTCAGTGCCTAAACGCACAGCTTTGCGCAAACTCTCCAGCTCCCACGCTCACCATCCACCCTCAGGGCCACTGCAGGCCGGGCCGCGCCACATGCAGGGCCTGCAAGGACTCGGAGCGCCCGCGCACCTGCACCTGCCGGACTTCGCCCAGGCCATCGGCCACGCCCGCGCGGCGCGCCACCTCCAGCGACAGCACCAGCCGGGCCTGGGCGCTCTTGGTGTATTCCTGCAGGCGGCTGGCCGTGTTGACCACCTCGCCCACGGCCGTGAAGGTGGTGGTGTGCTCGAAGCCCACGCGCCCCACGGCAGCGCGCCCCGCGTGCAGCCCCATGCCGAAATCCACCGGCTGGCCGAACTGCGCCTCGAAGCTCGCGCTCCACTCCTGCATGCGCCGGTCTATCAGGGCACTGGCCTGCACGGCCTGGCGGCAGGCCGTGTCCAGGTCGGTGTCCAGGCCGAAGATGGCCATCACGCTGTCGCCGATGAACTGGTTGGCCATGCCGCCGCTGTCGTGCACGGCCTGGCCCACGCGCTCGAAATACTGGTCCAGCACCCAGGACAGGTCCACGGGCCATTGCCGCTCGGCCAGGCCGGACCAGCGGCGCAGGTCCACGAACAGGATGGCCACCTCGCGCACTTCGCGGACCTCGCGCTCCTGGCCCGCGCGCCCGGCCTGGGCGGCTGCCGGCGAGCGGAACAGCGGCGCCACCTGCACATCGCCCGTGGGCCGCAGCTGGCAGGCCAGCCGCACATCCTGCGGCGCGCCCACGCGCTCCAGCGTGAGGCGCTCGTCCCGCCCCGGCGCAGGCAGGTGGGCCGCCGGGCCGGACACGCGCACCCGGCAGGTGGAGCAGCGCGCCCTGCCGCCGCACAGCGACAAATGGGCAATGCCATGCTCGCGGCTGGCTTCGAGCACGCTCATGCCCTGGGGCACCTGCACCGTGCGGCCCGGATAGTGCAGCAGCACCTGGCGGACGCCGCGCAGGCGCATGCGCCGCCACAGCCAGGGGCCGGCCAGCAAGGCAGCCAGGCCGGCCAGCCAGCCCTGGCGCAGCCCCGATGTCAGATCGCGCAGCAGCTGCGCCGCCTGCGGCGAAGGCCCGGCCGGCGCGGGCACACCGGCCGCCGCGATCTCGCGCGCCATGGAGACGATTCCCAGCGCCGCCAGCACGGGCAGCAGCACGGCGGCCGTGAGCAGCAGCGGCTGCCAGCGCCGCCACCAGCCGCGTGCACGCAGGGCCATGTGCAGGCCCATGCAGCCATGGGTCCAGGCGGCCGCCATCAGCAGCAGCTGGATGGCCATGCTGGACGGATTCCAGGAAGAACGCACGATGCGCGCATACGAGGGGTCCACGCCCCAGGCCTCCTGCGCCAGCCGCGTGGCCGGCACGTGCAGGGCCAGCAGCAGCGGCAGGCCCAGGCCCAGCAGCAGCCGCACGGCCTCCAGCGCCGGCATGCGCAGGCTGCGCCGCCGCGCCAGCGCCTGCAGCGCCAGCCCCATGTGCGCGGCCAGCGCGCCGTAGAGCAGCAGGCTGCCGGGCAGGGATCGCCACACGCCGTGGATCACCTCGCGCACGGCCTCGGCCGTGGCCAGCGAGACCAGGCCCAGGGCATGGTTGGACAGGTGCAGCGCCGCATAGGTCCACAGCACCAGGCCGGTGGACCAGTGGAGACTGCGCAGGGACAGAGGAAGGACACGGGCCATGGAAACGGATGATGCGCCCGACGGCAGGACAAGACAGGAACAATGGCGGCTTGAAGGAACTTGGGACAGCGCAGCCCGATCCAGAATCTTTGTACATTCCGCCCGCTATTGGTTCCATGGCCCACCCTACCCAGCCTTCCAGCTTCGCCCTGCGCGGCATCACCCTGTTCGAGGGCCTGGGCACCGCCAGCCTGGACCGCATCGCCGCCGACTGCGAATGGCGCCCGCTGCAGGCCCGCCAGCCCGTGTTCAACCGCTGCTCCACGGGCAGCGACGTGTTCTTCCTGGTCAGCGGGCGCGTGCGCATCACCACCTATTCGCCGGGCGGGCGCGAGGTCAGCTTCCGCGACTACGGGCCCGGCGAGCACTTCGGCGACCTGGCGGCCATTGACGGCCAGGCCCGCTCCACCGATGTGGTCACCCTGGAATCCTCGCTGCTGGCCAGCCTCTCGCGCCAGGACTTCCTGGCCCTGCTGGCGCGCGAGCCCGCCGTTGCCCTGCGCATGATGGAAGGCCTGGCCGGCCTGGTGCGGCGGCTGACCGACCGCGTCATGGAGCTGAGCACCCTGGGCGTGCCCACGCGCCTGCACAGGGAGCTGCTGTGCCTGGCCCGGGAGGCGGGCGTCTCGCCCGAGCACACGGCCCTCATCAGCCCCGTGCCTTCGCACTCGGTGCTGGCCAGCAAGATCAGCACCAACCGCGAGCAGGTCACGCGCGAGCTGGGAGCCCTCACCCGACGCGGCCTGCTGCGCAAGGAGGGGCGCCAGGCGCTGCTGGTGACCGACGTGAACGCACTGCAGGCGCTGATAGCGCAGGAAAGCTAGGCGGGCTCCATTCGCCAGCCCTGCGGCGACCACACCAGGCGGTCGGTCAGCCCGATGGCCTGCAGAAAATCCTCGTCATGCGAGACCACGACCAGCGTGCCGGCGTAGCCGCGCAGCATGGCCTCCAGCGCCTGCAGGGAAGGCAGGTCCAGGTGGTTGCAGGGCTCGTCCAGCAGGAGCAGGGGCGCGGGCGGCTCGGCATGCAGCGCACAGGCCAGGGCGGCCTTGAGCTGCTCGCCGCCGCTGAGCCGCCCCGCGGGCTGCTCCACCTGCCGGGCCGCCAGCCCGAGCCAGGCCAGACGCGTGCGCAGCACATCCACGGGGGTGCCGGGGCAGGCGTCCTGCAACTGCTCCATCACCGTGCGCCCGGGCTGCAACAGGGACAGGCGCTGGTCCAGGTAGGCACAGGCCTGCATGCGGCGCACCTCGCCCGCCCGGGGCGCAAGGCGGCCCGCCAGCACATCGAGCAGGCGCGTCTTGCCGCAGCCGTTGGGACCGGTCACGGCCAGGCGCTGGCCGCCGTACAGAGACAGGTTCAGGCGCGGCCCCGTGGACAACGAAAACGGCAGCAGCACATCGTCCAGCAGCGCCACCACGTCGCAGGCAGCGCCTACCGGTGGCGGCGCCTGCATGCGGATGCCGGCCTGCAGATCGATCTGGCGCGCCGCCTCGCGCACGCGCTGGTCCAGCGCCTCGCGCGTGTCTGCATGCTGGCGGCGCAGGCGGCCGGCCGACGCCTGGCTGCGCTCCTTTTGCCGGTCCAGCAGAATGCGCGCCTGGTTGGCCTCCTGGCCCTGGCGGCGGCCGCGCGCCTCGCGGCGCTGCTGGCGCTCCTGCTGCTCGCGCAGCTGCTGCGTTTCGCGGCGCCGCTCCAGCTTGCGCTGCTCCAGCAGTTGCACCGCCGAGGCCATCTCGCGCGCCTTGGCTTCGGCATAGAAGGCGTAGCCGCCGCCGTAGCTGCGAAGCCCCTGCGGCGACAGCTCCACGATGCGTTCCATGCCCTGCAGCAGACTGCGGTCATGGCTGACCACGACCAGGCCACCGGGCCAGCGCTGCAGCTGCGCGGCCAGGGCCTGGCGG
Organism: Delftia sp. WSY_7; assembly: GCF_043104845.1. Lineage (NCBI taxonomy): Bacteria > Pseudomonadati > Pseudomonadota > Betaproteobacteria > Burkholderiales > Comamonadaceae > Delftia > Delftia sp. WSY_7. The sequence goes on from NZ_JBICLB010000005.1 coordinate 534,089, forward strand.
CTTTCGCGGTCCAGGTGGTTGCTGGGCTCGTCCAGCACCAGGTGGTCGGCGCCCGACAGCAGCGCGCCCGCCAGGGCCGCGCGCATGGCCTCGCCGCCGCTGAGGGCGTGGCCCGGCGTATCGGCACGCAGATGGCCCAGGCCCGCCAGCTCCAGCTGGGCCTGCAGGCGCTGGCGCAGGTCCCAGCGGTCGGCCAGCAGCTCGAAGTCGCGGGGCTCGCAACTGCCGCCCTCGATGCGCGCCAGCGCCTCCAGCGCGGGCTGCAGCCCGGCCAGCGCCGCCACCGAAGGCTGGCCGTGCCAGTCCGTGCGCTGGGCCAGGTACAGCACCTGCCCCGAGCGCAGGCAGCGGCCCTGCGAGGGCGCATCCAGCCCGGCCAGGATGCGCGCCAGCCGCGACTTGCCCACGCCGTTGCGCCCCACCAGGCCGGTGCGGCGGTGGTCCAGGGTTTCGGAAAGATCGGAGAAAAGGGGGCTGCCATCGGGCAGCACGCAGGAAACGCCGTCGAGCGTGATCGTGGTATTCGTCATATCGCGGTTCATGGATGCCAACGCAGTTCCTTGCCGCTTTGCATGCATTGCGCATGCCGTGGGCAGGGTCGGGAAAAGCGGGCCGCTGGGACAGCGGCAGCATCAATGGCGCATGGGACGAATACCTCCTGCAATGGCGAACGAAGCCGCCATTATAGAAATCATGGGACGGACGTGCTGGCCGTGCCGGAGGGGGCGCCATCGGCGCCGTCGGGGCCAAGGGGGCCGGCATGCGCACCGGCGTTTGCACGCGGCGGCTCGGGTCCGGTGGGCCCGGCCTGCCGCGCGGGGGCTGCAGGCGCCGATGGCGCGCAAGGGTTCGAAGACTGTGCCGGCGGGCGGCCCTGAAAGCACAGGGCGTTGAGCGCGATCCAGAGGGGCATGTGTTTATGTTCCGGGGTCCGCAGCGGGCGGCGGCCGGCGCGCGCTGCCGCGCGGCCCGGCGATGCGCCGCTGCCATTCAAGGACGAAGACGAAGAAGACGGGCACGAAGAACACGGCCAGCACCGTGCCGCTGACCATGCCGCCGAACACGCCCGTGCCGATGGCGTGCTGGGTCTCGGCGCTGGCGCCCGAGGCCAGCATCAGCGGCACCACGCCCAGCGCAAAGGCCAGCGAGGTCATGAGGATGGGCCGCAGCCGAAGGCGCGCGGCCTTGATGGCGGCCTCGCGCAGATCCTGGCCTTCCTCGCGCAGTTGCTTGGCGAACTCCACGATCAGGATGGCGTTCTTGGCCGACAGGCCGATGATGGTGATCAGGCCCACCTTGAAGAACACATCGTTGGGCATGCCGCGCAGCAGCACGGCCGCCACCGCGCCCAGCAGGCCCAGGGGCACGACCAGCATCACCGACAGCGGGATGGACCAGCTCTCGTACAGCGCGGCCAGCACCAGGAAGACCACCAGCATGGACAGGGCCATGAGCAGGGGAGCCTGCGCCGCCGACTGGCGCTCCTGCAGCGACTGGCCGGTCCAGGCCACGGCAAAGCCGGGCGGCAGCTGGGCCACCAGCCGCTCCATCTCGGCCATGGCCGCGCCGCTGGATGTGCCGGGCGCAGGCGTGCCCGAGATGCGCGACGCCAGGAAGCCCTGGTAGCGCACCAGCTGCAACGGCGTCTCGGACCACACGGGCGTGGCGAACTCGGCCAGCGGCACCATGCCGCCCGCAGCGTTGCGCACGTTCAGCCGGAGCACATCATCGATCTGCATGCGCGCGGGCGCGTCGGCCTGCACGATGACCTGCTGCATGCGTCCGGCGTTGGGGAAGTCGTTGACGTACAGCGAGCCCATGGCCGTGGACAGCGTCTCGCTGATGGCGGCAAAGCCCACGCCCAGGGCCTGGGCCTTCTGGCGGTCGATCTCCAGCCGCACGCTGGTGCCCGAAGGCAGGCTGTCCTGGTAGGCCGAGCCCAGCACGCTGCTGCTGCCGGCCAGCGCCAGCAACTGGTCGGTGGCCGACTTGAGCGCGGCATGGCCCTGGCCCGTGCGGTCCTGCAGGTACATGGTGAAGCCCGAGGAAGTGCCCAGCTCGTCGATGGCCGGGGGCTGCAGCACCATGATGGCGCCCTCGGGCGCGTGTTCCATGGCCTTTTGCGCGAGCGAGACTTCCTCGCCGGCCGTGGCGCCGTTGCGCTGGTCCCAGTCCTTGAGCGTGGTGAAGGCCATGGCCGCGTTCGGGCCCGAGCCCGCGAAGCTGAAGCCCAGCACCGAGATGCTGGAGGCGATGCCGGGGCGCTGCGCCACATGCTCCTCATAGCGCTTGACCACGTCCAGCGTGCGCTCGGCCGTGGCATCGGCCGGCAGCTGGATGGAGGTCATGAAGTAGCCCTGGTCCTCCTCGGGCAGGAAGGCCGAGGGCAGCTGGCGCAGCGCAAACACCAGGATGGCCACGATGGCCGCGAACAGCAGCATCATGCGGCCCGTGCGCCGGACCAGGCCCGTGACATGGGCCTCGTAGCGGTTCGTCAGCCGCTCGAAGCCGCGGTTGAACCAGCCGAAGAAGCCTTTCTTCTCATGGTGGCCTGCCGCCACCGGCTTGAGCAAGGTGGCGCACAGCGCCGGTGTCAGGCTCAGGGCCAGGAAGGCCGAGAACAGGATGGACACGGCCATGGACAGCGTGAACTGCTGGTAGATCACGCCCACCGAGCCGCTGGCGAACGCCATGGGAATGAACACCGCCGTCAGCACCAGGGTGATGCCGATGATGGCGCCCGTGATCTCCTTCATGGCCTTGAGCGTGGCATCGCGCGGCGACAGGCCTTCCTCGGCCATGAGGCGCTCCACGTTCTCCACCACGACGATGGCGTCATCCACGATGATGCCGATGGCCAGCACCATGCCGAACATGGTCAGCACGTTGATGGAAAAGCCCGCCACCAGCATCACGGCGAAGGTGCCCAGCAGCGCCACGGGCGCCACGATGGCCGGGATCAGCGTGTAGCGCAGGTTCTGCAGGAACAGGTACATCACCAGGAAGACCAGCACCATGGCCTCGACCAGGGTCTGCACCACCTTCTCGATGGAGATCTTGACGAAGGGCGCGGTGTTGAACGAGATGGTGTGCTGCATGCCCTGCGGCAGGATGGAGGCCAGCTCGGCCATGCGCTTTTGCACGGCAGCGGCCGTGCGCACGGCATTGGCACCGGGCGACAGCTGCACGGCGGCACTGGTGGCGGGCTTGCCGTCCTCGCGGTTGGAGAAGGCATAGGACTGCGCGCCCAGCTCCACGCGCGCCACGTCGCCCAGCACCAGGCGGGAGCCGTCGGCATGGGCGCGCAGCACGATGGCCGCGAACTGCGCGGGCGAGGTCAGCTGGCCCTGCACCGTCAGCGGCGTGGTCACGCGCTGGCCCGGCGCGGTCGGCGCATCGCCCACGCGGCCCGGGGCGATCTGCATGTTCTGCTGCTGTATGGCCTGGGTGAGGTCGCCCATGGACAGCCCGTAGGAAATCAGCTTGGCCGGATCGACCCAGACGCGCATGGCCTGCTCGGTGCCGAACAGCTGCACGCGGCCCACGCCCTCGATGCGGCGCAGCTCCTCCACGATGTTGCGCGCCATGTAGTCATTGAGTGCCAGCTCGTCGAACTCGCCGCCCGGCGAGATCAGGCCCACCAGCAGCAGAAAGCTCGACGTGGCCGACTCCACCTGCAGGCCGTTCTGGCGCACGGCCTGCGGCAGGCGCGGCTCCACGGCCTTGATGCGGTTTTGCACATCCACCTGGGCCAGCTCGGGGTTGGTGCCGGGCTTGAAGGTGGCCTTGATCTCGGCCGAGCCCGAGGTGTCCACCGAGGACTCGAAGTACAGCAGGTGGCGGACGCTGGACAGCTCGCGCTCGATCAGCGAGACCACGGAGTCATTGAGCGTCTTGGGCGTGGCGCCCGGATAGGTGGCATACAGGCTCACCGTGGGCGGCGCCACCGTGGGATAGCGCGATATCGGCAATTGCGGGATGGCGAGCACGCCCAGCAGCACGATGAACAGCGCGATGACCCAGGCAAAGACGGGCCGGTGAATGAAGAACTGTGGCATGGACGCGAGGTCTGGTTTTCAATGCGCGCCAGGGCGCGCTGCGGAAAAAATACGGCGCCTGGCGCCGAATCATCTGAGGGGCCATCCGGATGCAAATCCAGATTGCCAGGAGGCATGGGGATGAAGGAAACTCCTGCCGGTGCGGCTTCGGCCTGCGGCGTGTTGCCGCAAGGGCCATTCACTCAGGGAGCCGCTGCAAAAGCTGACCGCTCCACCCGCTCATACGGCACTGCCGCTGTGACTTCATATTCATCGCTTTGTTTCGCATGCCGGCCAATGGCGGCGGCACAGGGAAACAGCTTGCGTTCTTTCGATGGCATTTCGGCCCGGGAAATGTGGAAGAACGATGGAGATGAACACAGCCGCCGCCGCGACCCAAAATGGCTTCTATCATTGCCCAGCCCTTGCCTTTCCAGCCATCGACATCGCTCATCCTCGTTGCCGAGGACGAGCCCGAGATCGCAGACATCCTGTGCGCCTACCTGGCCCGCAGCGACCTGCGCACCGTCCATGCCGCCGATGGCCAGCAGGCCCTTGAACTGCACCACCACTTGAAACCCGATCTCGTTCTTCTCGACGTGCAGATGCCACGCCTCGACGGCTGGCAGGTGCTGTCCGAAATCCGCCGGCGCGGCGACACGCCCGTCATCATGCTCACCGCCCTCAACCAGGACGTGGACAAGCTCATCGGCCTGCGCATTGGCGCGGACGACTACGTGGGCAAGCCCTTCAATGCGGCCGAGGTCGTGGCGCGCGTGCAGGCCGTGCTGCGCCGCTGCGGCCAGGGCCGGCTCCGCGATACCAAGCTGCTGCAGGCCGGCCCCTTTCGCGTGGACCTGGACAGCCGCGAGGTCAGCGTGCAGGTGCAGGGCGCCACGCATGTGCCCGAACTCACCGTGACCGAATTCAACCTGCTGGCCAGCCTGGTGCGTTCGCCCCGGCGCGTGTTCAGCCGCGCCGAGCTGCTGCTCAGTTGCCTGCCCGAAGGCCACACGCTGGAACGCACCGTGGACAGCCACATCAGCAAGCTGCGCAAGAAGCTCGAAGGCCTGGGCCTGCAGGGCATGCCCGACAGCGTGCGCAGCGTGGGCTACCGGCTGGGGATGGATCCATGAGCGCAGTGCCGGGCCTGCGCCGGCAGGTGGTGCTGACCATGTCGGCCGTCACGCTGGCCGTGGTCGTGCTGTGCGTGCTGGGTTCGTACGCCTTCTATGCACTGCTGCTGACCTTTCACCCGGCCAGCGTATCCGACGGCTGGATGCCCTCCAGCGTGGAGCTGGCCTGGGTGCTGCTGACCCTGGTCATCGCCCTGCTGATCGCCATCTTCGTGGCCACGCGGCTGTCGCGGCGCATCCTGCCCTCGCTGGACTCGGTGGCCATCAGCCTGCGCCAGCTGGCCCAGGGCGACCTCTCGGCGCGCGCGCACACCGACGACAGCGCGCTGCACGAGGCCGCCCAGCTGGTGCACGACTTCAACAGCCTGGCCCAGCGCCTGGAAGGCATGGCGCAGGAGCGCGCCTTCTGGAGCGCGGCCATCGCCCATGAGCTGCGCACGCCCGTGACCATTCTCAGCGGACGGCTGCAAGGCCTGTCCGATGGCGTCTTCCTGCCCAGCAAGGACATGCTGGCCAGCCTGATGACCCAGGTCGAGGGGCTGACCCGCCTGATCGACGATCTGCGCCTGCTGGGCCTGCAGGACAACGGCCACCTGCATCTGGAGCTGCGCCAGACCTGCCTGGCCGGCGAGGTGCGATCGGTGACCCTGGCCGTGGGGCCGGCGCTGGAGCAGGCGGGCCTGCAACTGGCGCTGGAGCTGGATGAGCAGCCCGTGGTCTGCGACCCCGTGCGCATACGCCAGGCCCTGCTGGCCCTGCTGGAGAACGCCATGCTGTATGCGCAGCCCGGCCCCCTGCTGGTGGCCGCGCGCGTGCGCCAGGGCCTGTGCACCGTGCGCGTGGAAGACAGCGGCCCCGGCGTGGCGGCGGACCTTGCGCCGCGCATCTTCGACGCCTTCCAGCGCGGCGAAGGCGCCCGCAGCCGCAAAAACGCCGGCGTGGGGGCCAGCAAGGGCAGCGGACTGGGCCTGGCCGTGGTCCAGGCCATTGCCCAGGCCCATGGCGGGCGGGCGCAATGCCTGCCGGGCGAGCGCGGCGGCGCGCTGTTCGAGCTGAGCTGGCCGGCCTGACCTCGTCAGAGCCGCAGATCAGCCTGCGAAATCATCGGCCCGCACATGGCGTGCGTCCCAGGCGGCGGCCAGCGCAGCCGCCCGGCCCAGGCGCACGCGGCCTGATTCGAAGTCAACGATGCCTGCCTCCTGCGCCGCCGCAGGCCGCGCGGGCCGCTCGCGCGTGCGGCCGTCGGTGAGCAGCCACAGCCAGCCCTGGCAGGAGGCCTCTGCGCCGCAATGGCGCTGCAGCAACTGGCCCGCCTGCTCCACGGCCGCCTGCAGCGGCGTGCCGCCGCCCCCGCCGATGGGCGCGATCCAGTCGTCATTCCAGGCCGCAGCCTTGCGCGGCGGCAGGCGCAATTCCACGCGCGTGCCCGCAAAGCAGATCAGCGCCACCTGCTCGCGGCGGCGGTAGGCCTCTTCCATCAGCGACAGCAGCACGCCCTTGGCCCGCGCCAGTGCGCCGCTGGCGGCCATGGAGGCCGAGCAATCGAGCACAAAGCAATGCAGCCGCGTGGCCTGCGGCGGCTCACGGCGGCGCTGCAGATGTTCGGGCGCCAGCGCCTGGGCGCCGCGCGCGGCCAGCGTGCGCGGCCAGTCCCAGCTGCCGGTGGGCGGCCCGCCTTGCGCCTGGGCCAGCCGGGGCTGGCTGGCCGCCTGCTGGCCCGCCCTCGCATCCCTTGCCTGTGGCGCGGGGCCGCGAGGGCTCAGGCTTTTTTTGCGGCGGGCGCTCCGGGCTTTGCGGCCTCGCGGGCCAGCAACGAAGGCACGGCGACACGCAGCAGGCCCACGGGCTCGGGCGGCATGGCGCCCCAGTCGGCCTCGGAGGGTTGGCTGCCGCTTTCGCCGTTGGCCGTGGCCTGGGCAGGCGGCCGGCTTTGTGCCGCCGACTGCGAAGGCGGATTCGGTGGCGCCTGCTGTGGGGATGGCTGCTGCTGCGGCTGCTGCTGCGGCGCCCCCGGCTTGCGGCGGTGCACCAGCACCAGCTCGGCCACGGCCTGCACATGGTCGGGCGTGACCTCGGCATCGCCCAGCCAGGCGGCCCAGGCGCGTGCGGCACGCAGCAGCACCAGGTCGGCGCGCAGGCCGTCCACCTGGGCGGCAATGCACAGCGCGCCTGCGGCCTGCAGCACCGCGTCGGACCAGGGCAGCGCGCCGGCCGGCTGCAGGCGCTCGCGTGCCGTGCGCAGCTGCGCGGCCAGCGCGGCCTGGGCGTCTGCATGGCGGGCGCGGAAGGCTGCCGGGTCGGCATCGAACACCAGGCGTGCACGCACGATGGCCTGGCGCTGGGCCGCATCCTGCACATTGGCCAGGCGCACGCACAGGCCCAGGCGGTCCAGGAGCTGCGGGCGCAACTGGCCTTCCTCGGGGTTCATGGTGCCCACCAGCACGAAGCGCGCCGCGTGGCGGTGGGAGATGCCGTCGCGCTCGACCACGTTGACGCCGCTGGCGGCCGCATCCAGCAGCACATCGACCAGGGCATCGGGCAGCAGGTTGATCTCGTCCACATAGAGCACGCCGCCATGGGCGCGTGCCAGCAGGCCGGGCGCGAATTTGAGCGCATGGCCGGCCATTGCCTGGCCCAGGTCCAGCGAGCCGGCCAGATGCTCCAACGAGGCGCCCAGCGGCAGCGTGACGAAGGGCGCGGCATCGATGAGCTCGGCCAGCCCCCGCGCGGCCGTGGACTTGGCCGTGCCGCGCGGCCCCTCGATCAGCACGCCGCCCAGTTGCGGGTCGATGGCGGCCAGCAGCAGCGCCTGGCACAGCAGGGGCTGGCCGGCAATGGCGGCAAAGGGAAACAGCGGCGGCAGCGCGGGCGGGGCGCCGCTGCCCAGGTCAGGAGATGCGGTCATGCGCGCAATCCTTCGAGATGGTTTTCATGTTCCAGCAGCAGGTCTTCCAGCTGCTGGCGATAGTCGCCGGGCTGCTCCCACAGGCCGCGCTGCATGGCTTCGAGCAGGCGCTCCAGCATGTCGCGCAGGGCCTGCGGATTGTGCTGCACGAGAAAGTCGCGCGTGGCCGCGTCCAGCACATAGGCGTCGGCCACCAGGGCGTACTGGTGGTCGCCCACCTGCTGCGTGGTGGCGTCGAAGCCGAAGAGATAGTCCACCGTGGCCGCCATCTCGAAGGCGCCCTTGTAGCCATGGCGCTTGGCGCCGTCCATCCACTTGGGATTGGTGACGCGCGAGCGCACCACGCGCGCAATCTCCTCCTTGAGCGAGCGCACGCGCGGCTGGGCCGGGTTGGCATGGTCGCCGTGGTAGAGCGCGGGCTGGCGGCCCGAGAGGTGGCGCACGGCCGAGGCCATGCCGCCCTGGAACTGGAAGTAGTCGCCCGAGTCGAGGATGTCGTGCTCGCGGCTGTCCTGGTTGTGGGCCACCACGTCGAGCTCGCCCAGGCGGCGGCGCAGCGCATCGCCTGCGGGCACGCCCTCGGCGTCCTGGCCGTAGGCGTGCTGGCTCCAGCCCAGGTAGGCCTGGGCCAGGTCGGCATCGCCCTGCCAGTCGCCGCTCTGGAACAGTCCGCCCAGGCCCGATCCATAGTGGCCGGGCGGCGCGCCGAACACGCGCCAGCCGGCCTGCAGGCGGGCCTGCACGGCGTCCATGCCCTGCGCCTGCAGCTGCTCGACCTCGGCCAGGATGCGCGCGCGTATGGGGTTGTCCTCGGCGTCCTCGTCCAGCGCGGCCACGGCCTGCACGGCCGCGTCGAACATCTGCACGGCGCCGGGGAAGGCATCGCGGAAAAAGCCCGAGATGCGCAGCGTCACATCCACACGCGGCCGGCCCATGCCCACGCGCGGCACCACCTCGAAGTCCACCACGCGCTGGCTGCCGGGCGCCCATTTGGGGCGCACGCCGATCAGCGCAAAGGCCTGGGCGATGTCATCGCCGCCCGTGCGCATGGTGGCCGTGCCCCAGACCGACAGGCCCAGGGTGCGCGGGTACTCGCCATGCTCCTGCAGATAGCGCTCCAGCAGCCTGAGCGTGGCCTGCTGGCCCAGCTCCCAGGCCGCCTGCGTGGGAATGGCGCGCGTGTCCAGCGTGTAGAAATTGCGCCCCGTGGGCAGCACGTCGGGCCGCCCGCGCGAGGGCGATCCGCTGGGCCCGGGCGGCACGAAGCGGCCCTGCAGGCCGCGCAGCAGCTGGCGCAGTTCCTCGCCGCCACAGGCATCCAGCGCGGGCGCCAGCACGGCATGCACCTGCGCCAGCGCGGCGCGCGTCTGAGGCCAGTCACCGGCCGGGGCCTCACCTTCCAGCAGTTGCTGGGCCAGCAGCTCCAGGCGCTCGCGCGTGTCTCCCTCATGGCGCCAGGGCTCGTCGCTCACGGCCTGCAGGGCGGCGGGGCGCGCGCCGGTCCAGGGGCGTGCGGGCTCCATGCGCAGCGGGTCGAACCCGGGGCTGTCCAGCAGGTCGGCGGCCAGCGCCTGGATCAGGCCCTGGCCTTCGTCCGACGGGAAGCGCGCCAGCGCCAGCAGCGTGTCGCGGCGCTGGCGCCCCTGCGGCGAGGCGCCGAAGACATGCAGGCCATCGCGGATCTGGGTTTCCTTGAGCTCGCACAGGTAGGCGTCTATGCGTTCGAGCACGGCATCGTCGTCCTGCGCGGCACCGGGCGCCAGGTCCAGTTCCTGGTCCAGGTGCTGGCGGCGCACGATGTCCAGGATCTGGCGGCGCAGCAGCGCGCCGCGCCGCGCATCGACCAGCAGCGCGTCGTAGTACTCGTCCACCAGGCGCTCCAGGTCCTGCAGCGGGCCGTGGTTTTCGGCGCGCGTCAGCGGCGGCATCAGGTGGTCGATGATCACGGCCTGGCTGCGGCGCTTGGCCTGGGCGCCTTCGCCGGGATCGTTGACGATGAAGGGGTACAGGTGCGGCAGCGGGCCCAGGATGGCATCGGGCCAGCACGCGCCCGACAGCGCCAGGCTCTTGCCCGGCAGCCATTCGAGGTTGCCATGCTTGCCCACGTGGACCATGGCGTCCACGGCAAAGCGGTCGCGCAGCCAGAAGTAGAAGGCCAGGTAGCCGTGGGGCGGCACCAGCTCGGCATCGTGGTAGCTCGCATAGTCCTGCACGCCCATGCCTTTACCGACCAATGCACGCGCCGGCTGTATGCCGACAAAGACATGGCCCAGGCGCAGGCCCGCGATCATGAATCGGCCCTGGCGCAGCAGCGGGTCGGCCTCGGGCGCGCCCCAGCGCGCCGTGATGGCGTCGGCCATGCCGTCCGGCAGCGCGGCCAGGCGTGCCAGGTACTCGTCCAGCGCATAGCTTTGCCAGGCCGGGCGCAGCGGCCACTGGGCCGGGTCGTTGGCAATGCCCTGCTGCAGGGTGTGCATCAGCGCCTGGCCATCGGCGGGCAGCTGCGCGGGGTCGCCCAGCTCATGGCCTTCGGCCGCCAGGTGCTGCAGGATGGCGATCACCGAGGCCGGCGTATCCAGCCCCACGCCGCTGCCGATGCGGCCTTCGCTGCCCGGATAGTTGGCCAGCACCAGGGCCAGGCGCTTGTCGCGCGCGGGCAGGCTGCGCAGGCGGCACCAGCGCCAGGCCAGGTCGGCCACGAAGTCCACGCGGTCGGGCTCGGGCTGGTAGGCCACCACGTCGGCCTGGGTGAAGGCGCAGCGGTGGGACAGGCCCTTGAAGCTGATGGCGCGCGTGATGATGCGGCCATCCATCTCCGGCAGCACCACCTGCATGGCGATGTCGCGCGGGCGCAGGCCCTGGCTGTCGGCCCACCAGTCCTCGCGGTTGCCGCCGCTGGCGATCACCTGCAGCACGGGCGCATCGCCGGCCAGGGCCGTGCCCGTTTCCAGCGCCGAGAACGCCGTGGTGTTGAGCACCAGCTGCACGGCATGGTCTTCGCAGAGCTGGCGCAGCGTGGCCAGGCACAGCGGGTCCTTGAGCGAGTCCAGCGCCACGGGCAGCGGGTTCATGCCGCGCTGCTGCAGCGACAGGGCCATGGCGTCGAAGGCTGCCGTGTTGCCCGCCAGCAGGTGGGAGCGGTAGAACACCAGGGCCACCGTGGGCGCGCCCGGCGTCCAGGCGCGCTGCAGGTCGTCGATGCCGGCCACCTCATGGGCATGGACCTGGGCCTGGACCTGGGCATGGCTCCTGGCAGCGAAGAGCGCCGGGGGAACGTGGACAGCCGCCTGCGGCAGGGTGCGCGGCGGCAGCGGCGCATCGCCCCGGTCCAGCCCGTGGTAGACGGTGGCCTTGAGGAACTCGCGCGCATTGGCCGCGCCGCCCGAGCGCAGGTACTGCCACAGCTGGCGGCAGGCGGCGGCCGGCAGCGTGCTGCGCGCCAGCAGGTGCGGGTCTTCCTGCAGGTCACCCGAGAACATGGCCAGGCGCTGGCCCTTGCGGCGCGCCAGCGAGCCGATCTGCTCGATGCCGTAGGGCCAGGCCGATTCCGAGCCCAGGTGGTCCACGATGACCACGCGCGCATGGCGCAGCACCTCGTCCACATACAGGTCCAGCGAGGCCGGCTGGCGCAGGTACAGCAGATTGGCCAGCCGCACCGAGGGAAAGTCCGCCGACGCCCCGGCCAGCGCGGCCACGGCCGAGGACAGCAGGGCCAGCGTGGTGTCGGCCGAGCTCAGGATGACGATGTCGGCCGGCGTCTGGTCGAGGCGGGTGACGATGCTCTCATCCTCGACAAAGCCGCCGGGGCGCGTGGACAGCAGGTGCATGGAACAGGTTTCAGTACGGAATCGGAAGGTCAGGCGGCCACATTCTCCAGGCCCTTGCGCAGCGCTGCTTCGTCAAGGTCTTGCCCGATGAACACCAGGCGCGTGCCGCGTGCCTCGCCCTCGCGCCAGGCGCGGTCGAAGTGGTGGTCGAAGCGGCGGCCCACGCCCTGCAGCAGCCAGCGCATGGGCTTGCCCGGAATGTCGGCAAAGCCCTTGACGCGCAGGATGCTGTGCTGCTCCACCAGCGTCTCCAGCGCAGCCAGCAGGCGGTCGCGGTCCACGGCGGGCAGGTCGATCACGTAGGAGTCGAAGTCGTCGTGGTCATGGTCCTCGTCGTGGTCGTGGTGGCTCACGCGCTGGTCGATGGTGGTCTCGGCCGCCTTGGCCAGGCCCAGCACCACGTCCAGCGGCAGGCGGCCCTGGGACGATTGCACGATCTTGACCTCGGGCGGCAGCTCCTCGCGCACCAGGGCGGTCACGCGCGCCAGGGCCTCGGCATCGGCCAGGTCGGTCTTGTTGAGCACCACCAGGTCGGCCGCGCCCAGCTGGTCCTCGAAGAGTTCGTGCAGCGGCGATTCGTGGTCCAGGTTGGGGTCGGCGCGGCGCAGCTCGTCCACGGCCTGGGGATTGGCGGCGAACTGGCCGCTGGCGGCCGCCGGCGTATCCACCACGGTGACCACCGCGTCCACGGTGAACACGTTGGCGATCTCGGGCCACTGGAAGGCCTGGACCAGGGGCTTGGGCAGGGCCAGGCCCGAGGTCTCGATGATCACGGCGTCGATCTGGTCGCGGCGCTCGGCCAGCGCGCGCATCACGGGGAAGAACTCTTCCTGCACCGTGCAGCACATGCAGCCGTTGGCCAGCTCGTACAGCGCGCCTTCGCGCTCGTTGCCCTCGTCGTCGCAGCCGATGCCGCAGCCCTTGAGGATCTCGCCGTCGATGCCCAGCTCGCCGAACTCGTTGACGATGACGGCAATGCGCCGGCCGCCCGCGTTGTCCAGGATGTGGCGCAGCAGCGTGGTCTTGCCGCTGCCCAGAAAGCCGGTGACGATGGTGGCGGGAATCTTGGCGGTTTGCATGGAAGGTTCTCCAGAAAAAAGAGGAAGTCAGACGGTGGCGAAAGGCACGGCGCTGCGCAATGAAGGAAGAACCTCCTGCGCAAACAGTTCCATGCCGGCGAGGGCCTGGGCATCGCTCCACAGGCCGTTGGCGTTGAAGACGCAGCGCAGCTGGCCCATGCCCGTGCGCTCGCGCAAGACGGCGATCTGCGCATGGCACTGCTCGGGCGTGCCATGGATGAATTGCTCGGCCAGCACGCGCGTCACATCGATGGGCAGCACCTGGTCGGCCGGCACGCCGCGCTTGCCCGCAAAGTACACGCGCCGCTGGTACAGCTGCGGCCACAGCGTGGCCAGCTGGGCCTGCACGGCGGCCTCGTCGGCACCGATGCAGACATAGCGCGCCAGCGATGAACGCGCACGCAGCGCGGCGGCATCGCGCCCGCGCTCCCGGGCAGCGGCCTCCAGGCGCTCCAGCTGCATGCCTTCGGGCGGCTCCAGGCTCAGCAGCAGGGGCAGATTCTGATCGACGGCAAAGCCCAGGGTCTCAGCCGTGGAGCCGGCCACATACAAGGGAGGGGGCGGGCGCTGCACGGTCGAAGGCAGGGCGGGCCGGTCCTCGAAGCGCCACGGCCCCTGCCCCGCTGCGACGGGCTTGCCGGACAGCGCCTCCACCAGGATGCGGCAGGACTGCTCGAAGCGCTCGCGCGTGCTGTCCGCATCGATCTGCAGGGCGCGCAGCGCGGCCGGCTCCGTGCCCCGGCCCACGCCCACGTCGATGCGGCCGGCGCTTTGCAGGTCCAGCTGGGCAATCTCCTCGGCCAGCATCAGCGGATGGTGCAGCGGCAGCACCAGCACCGAGGTGCCCACGCGCAGCCGCTCGGTGCGCGCCAGCACGGCGGCGGCCAGCAGCAGGGGCGAGGGATAGGGCCAGGCGGTATCGGGCACGCGGAATTCGTTGAACCACACGCCCTGGAAACCCAGGCGCTCGGCGCGCTCGAACAGCGCCAGGAATTCACGGTGGTCGCCGCGCGTGGCGTCGCGCGTCCAGCCGGCCAGATCGATGCGCATGGGGTCAGTTCTCCTGTTTCAGCCGCGCGCGCAGCAAGGTTTGCGGGGGTGCGTCGATGCGCTCGAAATCCACGCCGAACACGGCATCCAGCCCCGGCGCATGCAGCAGCTCGGCAGGGGCTCCATCGAGCGCAATGCGCCCCTGGTCCAGCACGATGACGCGCCCGAAGTGCGCCAGCGCCAGGTCCAGGTCATGCATGACCACCAGCACCAGCCGCTCGCGCCCGCGCTGCGCCAGCGCCTGCACCAGGGCCAGGCGGTGGCGCACGTCCAGCGCGGCGCCGGGCTCGTCGGCCAGCAGCACGGGCGGGTCGGTGGCCAGCACGGTGGCCAGCAGGGCACGCGCCTGCTCGCCGCCCGACAGCGTGGACCAGCGCCTGCGCGCGAAATCCTGCAGCCCGGCGCCTGCAATGGCCGCCTCGACATCACCCCGGCCCGCCAGCCGCATGTGCATGAGCTCGGCCAGCGTCAGGTCCCAGTGCGGCGCAAAGCGCTGCGGCATGTAGCCCACGCGGCGCGCGCGCTCGGCCACGGGCAGGGTTGCAATGTCTTGCCCGTCCAGCAGCACGCTGCCGGATGCGGGCGCCTGCAGCCCCGCCAGCAGGGACAGCAGGCTGGACTTGCCCGCGCCATTGGGCCCCACCAGGGCCACGGCGCCGCAGGCGGGCAGCTGCAGCGAGACAGCGTCCAGCACGCTGCGGCCACGGTGGCGCAGCGTGAGGGACCGGGCTTGCAGGCTTGGCACGGCGTCGTCCATGGCTTGATCGTTCATGCGGACCTCAGCCTGCGCGCCAGCAGCACGATGAAGAAGGGCCCGCCGGCCACGGCCGTGACCAGACCCAACGGGATTTCGGCCGGCGGCAGCACGCTGCGCGCAATCGCATCGGCCAGCGTGACGATGATGGCGCCCGTGAGCGCCGACGCCGGCAGGGCTGCGCGGTGCAGCGGTCCCGCCATCCAGCGCGCGATGTGCGGCGCAGCCAGACCCACGAAGGCCACCAGCCCGCCATAGGCCACGGCCACGGCCACCACCAGCGAGCCGGCCAGCACGGCCAGCGGCGTGAAGCGCGCCACGTCCAGGCCGAAGCCCTGGGCCGCATCCTGCCCCAGGCCCAGCAGGTCCAGCCCGCGCGCCAGCGCCATGGCCCCGGCCAGGCAGGCCAGGGAGGCACCGGCCAGCAGGCCCAGCCCGCTCCACGACGGCGTCTGTATGCCGCCCAGCACCCAGCTGAGCACCACCTGCAGGCTCACCGTCTCATCGGACAGCGCCAGCATCAGGAACGAGCGCAGCGCGCCCAGCACGGCCGCCAGCGCCACGCCGGCCAGCAGCATGCCGGCCGCATCGGTGGCACCGGCCACGCGCGAGACGGCCAGCACCAGCACGGTCGAACCCCAGGCGCCCGCAAAGGCCAGCACGGGCAGCGTCCAGGCCTGGGGCAGGCCGAACAATAGATGCATCGGAACCAGCAGTGCGACAGTCGCCCCCAGCGCCGCGCCGCCCGAGGCGCCCAGCAGATAGGGCTCGGCCAGCGGATTGCGGAACACGCCCTGGAAGATGGCGCCCGACAGGCCCAGCAGCGCGCCCACCAGGGCGGCTGCCAGCACGCGCGGCACGCGCCACTGCAGCAGCAGCCGGCTGCGCAGGCTGTCTTCGCCGCCCAGCGCGGCCAGCAGGTCGGCCGGGCTGGCCCACTGGTGGCCCGCGCAGGCGGCGATCAGCAGGCTGGCCAGCAGCAGCAGGACCGCACCGGACCAGGGGCGCCACGCAGGTGGATGTGAAAGGGAATTCATGCGGCCTCCCCGGCCCAGGCCGCAGGGTGCAGCCAGCGCGAGAGTTTTTCCACGCCGCCAAAGGTGCGCGGCCCGGGAATCAGGAACTCGGCACGCGCCACCGTGGTGGCCCGGCCGCCGCGCACGGCACGCAGGTCGCGCCAGCCGCGCTGGCCGATCAGGTCCTGCATGGCCTCCTGCGTGCCTGCGAACAGCAGCACATCAGGGTCGGCGGCCAGCACGGCCTCGGGCGAGACCTGGGGCACGGTGCCCAGGCCGTCCAGCGCGAACGCGGCGCCCGCGCGCACCATGGCCTCTCCCGTATAGGTGCCCGGCCGGGCCGCCAGCAGCATGCCGTTACCCAGCCGGCCCGTGACCATGAGGGCACGCGGCCGGGGCTGGCCGGCCACCTGCCGGTCCACGCGCAGCAGCCGCGCTTCCTGCGCCGTGGCCAGCTCCTGGCCGCGCGCCTGCACGCCCGTGGCGCGGGCCACCAGGCGCAGGTTGTCCATCACCTCGGCCAGCGAGCGGCTGAGCAGCACCATCACCGGCACGCCGATGCGCTCCATGGGATCGACCAGCTGGTGCGCTGCCTGGCGCGCGGGCGTGACGATGACCAGGTCCGGCTGGCGCGCCACCACGGCGTCCACCGAAAACCCCAGCCGCCCGCCCACCTTGGGAATGCGCTCCACGCCCGGTGGAAAGCGCGTGAAATCCTCCACGCCCACCACGCGGTCCAGCAGGCCCAGCGCGGCCACCAGCTCGGTGTTGGAGGCAAAGATGGAGACGATGCGCTGCGGCGGCGCGGCAATCTCCACGCGCCGGCCCAGCGCATCCTGCAGCACCACCGGACCGCCTGCAGCGACGGTGTCGGCCCAGGCCGCGGGCAGGCCGCAGCCCAGGGCCGCCGCCGCGCCCTGGCGCAGCAACTGGCGGCGTGGTGTGCAGACAGCCTTCATCTCAGTGTTCCATGACGCAAGGCGCCGTACATGACCTATGAAACCGGCGCAGTCCAAAGCGAGGGACACCGAGGAAGGGCCTATGCCGGCCGCGCCGCCCCGCCCCGAGGGTGTCGTCCCCCTCCCGCGTAGCGAGAGAGGGCGCCGTGCACACGGGGGAAGGCGCGAAGCGACTCAGGGGGTGCTTCATCAAAACTCTGCCTGCAGGCCGACCATGAGTTCGCGCCCCGCCATCGACGTTCCGCAGCCGCCGTTCTGGTACGCCGGGTTGGCGATGCAGGGCGCACGGTCCAGCGCGATGAAGATGGGATGGCGGTTCAGGTCGAACAGGTTGTTGACGGCTGCGAACAGCTTGACGCCGCGCGACACGCGGTAGTCGGCCCGCAGGTTCCAGATGGTGAAGGCGCCCTTGCGGTGGATGAAGGTGCTGCGGGGCTCGCCCTGGGGGATGAGCAGCGCCTCTTCCGTGTCGTACCACATGGGACCGCGCAGCAGCGTGGACAGCTGCAGGCTCCAGTCGCCCTGCAGGCGCCCGCTGCCGCGCCCGTAGCGCACGCCGGCCGAGGCCTCGTAGCGGTACATGCGCTGCACCTTGTCGGTATTGGCCGAGGCGGCCGAGCCCTTGTCCCGCATGCTGAAGTGGTAGTAGCCGCCAGCCCAGGCCTTGAGCTGGTGGCCCGTCAGGTTCAGCGCCCGCGCCAGGTCCATGTCGGCCTGCATTTCCAAGCCGCGCGCCACGATGTCGGCCGCGTTGTTGGCGTAGTCCGAGGTATTGGTCGTGGCCCCGCGCGAGACGGTGATGATGCGGTCGCTGATGGTGTTCTGGAACAGGGCCGCATCCACGCGCCAGCCGGGCTGCTGCAGCGCGGCGCCGACCTCGATCTGGCGGCTGGTCTCGGGCTTGAGGTTGGGGTTGCCGAAGGTGCGGCCACCGCCGACGGCCGTGAAGTCCGAGGCCAGCTCCGTGGCCGTGGGCGCGCGGAACCCCGTGGAGGCCGCAGCGCGCAGCGTGAGCCGGTCCGTGGCCTTCCAGGTGGCGCCGGCCGACCAGGTGTGGTTGTCGTAGTCGCGCGTGCTGGCCTGGGCCAGGGCCAGGTTGGGCGTATCGTCGAAGCGTGTCGTGCCCCAGGTCTTGCGCAGGCCGGCGCGCAGGGTCAGGCGGTCGTCGAACAGGGTCTGCGCGTCCTCGACGTACAGCGCGTGCACCTGCTCGGTCTGGTTGTTGTCGTAGGGCGCGACCTGGCCCGCCGGGCCGCCCGGCATGGCCACGCGCAGGCGGTCGGAGCGCAGCTTGCTGCGCTCCCAGTCGAAGCCCATCAGCAGGTCATTGGTCTGGCTGACACGCAGGCGCGGCTGAAAGCGCAGGCCCGTGGCGTCCAGCTGGCGGTGGTTGTAGTCGCGCGCCGTGCCGGGCACGGCACTGTTGCCCGAGCGGATCACGGGCGATGCCCAGTTGAACTCATCGGTATCGACCAGGCTGTAGAGGTGGGTCGTCCAGCTCAGGCGCTGGCCGGGCAGTGCGCCCTCGTAGGTCAGGTCCAGCGAGCGGTTGCTGCGGTTGTCGCGGCTGTAGATGTTGGCGCCCGATCCGCGAAAGCCCGCGTTGTAGATGCCGTCCGTGCGCAGCTGCAGCTCCACGCGGTGCAGCTCGTGCAGCTGCCAGCCCAGGGCGCCGCTGGCGCCGCGCCGCTTCCAGCCCGTGTTCTCCATGCGCGTGCCGCCGTCGCCCGAATCGTAGTCGCCGCGCCCGCCTGCGCTCACGCCGAAGTACCAGTCGAAGCGGTCATTGGCGCCGGCCGTCTGCGCATCGGTGCGCCACAGGTCCCACGAGCCGGCCTGGACCTGGGCACGCGTGCCGGGCGCCGTAGCCCCCGTCTTCATGATGATGTTGACCACCCCGCCCATGGCCTGGCTGCCGTAGATCACCGAGGACGGGCCGCGCACGATCTCGATGCGCTCCACATCCGAGGGGCTGAGCTTGGACAGGTTGGCCGTGCCCGCGCGCCGGCCGTTGACCAGCACCAGCACCTGGCTGCGGAAGTCGCGCCCCTGGCCGTCGGTGGAGGCGCCGCGCAGGTTCATCGAGGTCTGGGCCGCCGTCCATTCGCTGAGAAAGCCCACGGCGTTCTCGGCCAGCAGGTCGGTGACCGAGCGCGCGCTGGAGCGCTCTATGGCCTCGCGGTCGATGGTCTGCGTGGTGCCCGCGATGCGGCTGCGCGCCTCGGGCCGCGCCGTGGCGGTCACGAAGACGGCGTCCAGCGCATCGTCGGCGGATGCACCGGCTTTGCCGGCCGCCGGTTCCTGTGCGGCGCCGGCCGCCGCGGCGCAGCAGGCCAGCACGGCCGCAGCGGTGGCCGGGCGCAGGAAGGGAGGAAGGGGAAAGGGGCCGGAACAATCGGCGGCCAAAGAAGCGAAGCGCATGCGTTGAATCCAACTGCCCCAGTCACCCGTGGGGCCTATCGTCTGAACCATGCCGCACGGCGCGCACGCCGGAGCCGGCCACGCCAGCGCAGGCTGGGGCCGGACCGGACAGGCGCACTCCCGCGGCGTCCGAAAGCAATGCAGAAGGCCGGTATCCGGGCTTGCGGAACGCTGCGGCGCGCAGGGTGGGCGCGCTGCAGCAGGCATCCCCGCCTTCCCATGTCCGTCCAGACACAGTGGCTTGCGGCGCGCAACCGGTGGGTGGCGCGCCAGCGTGGGGAGTTGTATTCCGCTGACCGTTGCGGGGGCAGCGCAGGCATTGCGAGCGGCCACCTCGATGGCATCGCGCACCTGCTTCCCGTTGAACCCCTGGCCGGCAAGCGGCATGGGGCACCTTCAGCAACAGCGCACCGCCACGGCCCAGGGGCTGCGGCGGTGCGCCAGCGGCGGATTATCGCTGATGCGGTCTAGGCCCAGAAGCCCGGCACGCGGGCCAGCGCACGCAGCGCGCGGCGGCTGCTGCGCGCGCTGGTGGCCAGGCGGGCCTGCAGGTAGCCGGCGGCAAACCAGGCGCGCGGATCCGTGCCGGCCTCGTCACGAAAAAGCGCGGCCGCCACGGCCATGTCGTTGTGCAGGCCCAGCGCGTCCTGGGCGGGCACCAGCGCCTCGGCAAAGCGCCGGCCCTTTTTGCCGGGCCACATTCCGGGCGCGAATTCCCGCGCAAAGTCCGCCAGGTAGCGCAGGCGCTTGAGCCGCTTGCGCACGCGGTGCTGCTGCGCCAGCGGCAGGCGGTCGAACTGCCGGCCGTCGCGCAGCACCTGGCGGTGCAGGCGCGCCAGCCGCCGTGCCAGGTACTTGCGCGTGCCTGCGGCGGACAGGCTGACCAGGCCGGGCTGCCGCTTGCCTGCAGGCGCCTGCGCCAGCGCATGGATCTCGGCCAGCGTTTGCAGGAACTGCGGCTCGCGGACCGCAGCGGCCGCGTCCGCGTCGGCCTGCCCGGCATCCGGCACGGCCCAATCGCACAAGGGCGCATCGGCGTCCTGCAGCAGCAGCCGCACCACGTCGGCCAGGGTGCCGGCATCGCGCAGCGTGCCCAGGCGCGCAAAGGCCAGGGCCAGCGGGGCATCCCATTCGGCGCGCATGCCGGGCGCCAGCCCTGCGCATTCGCGCAGCAGGGTGCGCAGGCGCCGCAGGGCCACGCGCAGCTGGTGGATGCGTTCGGCCTCGCCGCTGCCGGCATCCACGACATCCATATGCGACTGCACCTGGGCCAGTGCGGCAGCCAGCGCCGCACGCACAAAGCCGGCCGCATCGGGCCGGTCGGGGAACTGCCTGGCAGGGGTGGTCATGGTCAGGAAAGGATGTGCGGGCGTTGCTGCGATTGTGGGCACCGCCCGGCCCCCGGGTCAATCGGCGCCATCCCCGCTCAGGCTGTGCAGCGCGGGCCGGGCAATGCGCACATAGTCGGCCGAGTCCAGCACGATGGAGCGGTCCAGCCGGCCCGCATTGAAGGCGATCTCGGCAAAGCGCTCCACCAGTGCCGGGTCCACCACCAGGCGCACCTGCGGGTTGAAGGAGAACGGCGGCACCGATCCCATCACGCAGCCGGTGGCGGCCTGGGCCTCCTCGGGCGAGGCCAGCGTGGCCTTGCGCACGCCCACGGCCTGGGCCAGGCGCTTGAAGTCCAGCTTGCGGTCGCCGGGCAGCACGGCCAGGAACAGCTGGGGATCGCCCGCACCGGACGCATCGCGGCTCTTGCAGAGCATGGCCTTGGCACCCTGGCCGGGTGCCGTGCCCCGGATTTCGGCGACGAGGTCGGAGCGGCCCTCGGCAGGGTGCTCGATCACGCGAAAGCGCGCGTCCTGGGATTGCAGCAGGTGAACAAGGGTGTCGAACATGGCAGGGAGCACAAGAAACGGACAAGAAGGCAGGTCGCCTGGGTTTTGACATTTTGTCCAATTCAAAACAAAATGTCCAATATGACACAACGCACTCCCGAGCAGCGCCAACTGCTGGAACAGGTGGCCAAGATCGCCGAAGGCCTGGGCCAGACCCTTGCCCCGTTCTGCGAGGTGGTGGTGCATGACCTGCTCGACCCGTCCCATGCGGTGCTGGCCATCCACAACAATCTCTCGGGCCGCGAGGTCGGCCAGGGCGCGACCGAGCTGGGCCTGGCCCGCATCCAGGACCCCGGCTACGAGCAGGTCATCGCCAACTACCCCAACCAGTTCGCCGATGGCCGCCAGGCCAAGAGCACGTCCATCGGCATCCGCGACTCCGAGGGCCGCTACATCGCCGCCCTGTGCATGAATGTGGACCTGACGATGTTCCAGGGCTTCCAGGGCATGCTCAACCGCTTTGCCGCCGTCAGCGGCGACACGCCGGCCCGCGAAATGCTGGCGCCCATGGGCGCCGGGGCCGGTGCCGACACGGTGCGCGCCCGCATCGACCAGTTCGCGGCGCGCCTGGCGACCACGCCGCGCGCCCTCAAGCCCGAGGAGCGGCGCGCCCTGGTCCGTGAACTCAAGGGCGACGGCCTGCTGGACCTTCGCCGCTCCATGGAGACCATTGCCGCCCACCTGGGCGTGTCGCGCGCCACGGTCTACAGCTACGCCAAATAGCTCCCGGCACCCCGCCGGTCTGCAACCCCTTCTCTCCCGTACCGATGACAAGCCTTCCCACCTATGACGACGTGGCCGCAGCGGCCCAACGCATCCAGGGCCATGCCCACCGCACGCCCGTGCTCACCTCGCGCACGCTGGACGAGGCGCTGGGCGCCCGCGTCTTCCTGAAGTGCGAGAACCTGCAGCGCATGGGCGCCTTCAAGTTCCGCGGCGCCTTCAACGCCCTGTCTCGCTTCAGCCCGGCGCAGCGCAAGGCCGGCGTGGTGGCGTTTTCCTCGGGCAACCACGCCCAGGCCATTGCACTGGCTGCCAGGCTGCTGGAGATTCCCGCCACCATCGTCATGCCGCATGACGCGCCCGCCGCCAAGGTGGCGGCCACCAAGGGCTATGGCGGCCAGGTGGTGGTCTACGACCGCTATACCGAAGACCGCGAGCAGATCGGCCGCGACCTGGCCGAGCGCCACGGCCTGACCCTGATCCCGCCCTACGACCATGCCGACGTGCTGGCCGGCCAGGGCACGGCCGCCAAGGAACTGTTGGAGGAAACCGGCCCGCTGGACGCCCTCTTCGTGCCGCTGGGCGGCGGTGGCCTGCTGTCGGGCACCGCCCTGTCCACACGCGCGCTCAGCCCCGACTGCGCGCTCTACGGCGTGGAGCCCGAGGCCGGCAACGACGGCCAGCAGTCGCTGCGCGCAGGCCGCATCGTCCACATAGACACCCCCAAGACCATTGCCGACGGCGCCCAGACCCAGCACCTGGGCGGCATCACCTTCCCCATCATCCAGCGCGACGTGACCGACATCCTCACCGCCAGCGATGCCGAGCTGGTCGATGCCATGGGCTTCCTGGCCTCGCGCATGAAGCTCGTGGTCGAGCCCACCGGCTGCCTGGGCCTGGCCGCCGCGCGCCAGAAAGGCGAGGAGCTGCGCGGACGGCGCGTGGGCATCATCCTCAGCGGCGGCAACGTGGACATGCAGCGCTTTTGCAGCCTGCTGGGCGCCTGATCCTGATCCTGGCCCTGATCGAAGGCCGTCCTCACCCCCGCGGGCTGAAGGTGCGCGGAAACACCACGGGCGCGCTGCGGTCGGCCAGGCGGTAGCCCATGGCGGGGCGGCGTGACGTGCCCTCCACCTGGCCGGCCTCCACCAGAAAGCCGGCCGCCATCATGCGCGTGCGAAAACCGCTCTTGTCCACGGGGCGGCCCAGCACCACCTCGTAGGCCTGCTGCAGCTGCGGCAGCGTGAAAGGCTCGGGCAACAGAAAGGCCGGCAGCGAGGTGTATTCCACCTTGCCCCGCAGCCGCTCCACCGCTGCGCGCAGGATCTCGCCGTGGTCGAAGGCCAGCGCAGGCGCGCGCAGCAGTTCATCGACGGCAAACCACGACACATCGGCCGCATTCGCGCCCTTGGCCAGGATCAGGTCATGGCCCGGGATCAGCGCGAAATACACATGCGTGGCCGACCAGCCACGCGGGTCGCGCGCCGCGCCGCCCCAGCTTCCCAGCTGCTCCAGGTAGGGGCTGTCCACACCCGTCTTGTCCAGTAGCTTGCGCCGCGCGCAGGCCAGCAGGTCCGCGTCCTGGCGCACATCCACAAAGCCGCCGGGCAGCGCCCACAGCCCCGGGAACGGCTCGCTGCCCGCCGTGGGGCGCTGCACCAGCAGCACCTGCAGGGCATCGTCTGCCACCGTGAAGATGACCACGTCCACCGTGGTGAAAGGGCGCGGGAAGTCCAGCACGCCCTGCGGGGATGGGGAATTTTTTTCAGCCATGGGATGGATTGTGCTTGACGTGCCTGATTTTAAGTTGCACTATGCAACCCATACGAGTTGTACAGAACAACTTAAAAGGAGAAGCACCATGTTCGGCATCCGTTTCATCAAGTCCCAATCCACGGTCCACCTCATGCAGTTCCGCGCCGGCAAGGTGGTGCGCGAGGGTGCGGGCCAGTCCTTCTTCTACTACGCCCCCACCACCACCCTGGTCGCGGTGCCCGTGGGCAGCCAGGACTGCCACTTCATGCTGGAGCTGGTGACGGCCGACTTCCAGAGCGTCACCGTGCAGGGCCAGGTCACCTACCGCATCAGCACACCGCGCCAGACCGCCACGCTGATGGACTTCTCCCTGGCGCGCGACGGCCAGAAATACCTGTCCGAAGACCCGCAGCGCCTGGGCGACCGCGTGACCATGCAGGCCGAGGTCATCATCCAGCAGGCCGTGCAGGCGCTGGAGCTCAAGCAGGCGCTGCGCTCCTCGGCACTCATTGCGCGCACGGCCCAGCAGGAGCTGGCCGCCCAGCCCGAGATCGAGGCGCTGGGGCTGGAGATCCTGGGCGTCTCGGTCATGGCCGTCAAACCCACGCCCGACATCGCCCGCGCCCTGGAGGCCGAGGCGCGCGAGTCCAACCTCAAGGCCGCCGACGACGCCGTCTATGCCCGCCGCATGGCTGCCGTGGAAAACGAGCGCGCCATCCGCCAGAACGAGCTCGATACCGACGTGGCCGTGGAAAAGAAAAAGCGCCAGATCCGCGAGGCCCAGCTGGAAGCCAAGGCCGCCCAGATGCGCAAGGAAAACGAGCTGCGCGCCGAACAGATGTCTGCCGACGTGGCGCTGGAGACCAGCCGCCGCGACTTCGTCGAAGGCCAGGCCGCCAACAGCCGCACCCTGGCCGAGGCCGAGGCCTACCGCGTGGGCGCCGTCATGCAGGCCCTGGAAAAGGCCGATCCGCGCATCGTGCAATCGCTGGCCGCCGTGGGCATGCAGCCGGGCCAGCTCATCGCCCAGGCCTTTGGCGGCATTGCCGAGAAGGCCGAGCGCATCGGCCAGCTCAACGTCTCGCCCGAGCTGCTGCAGTCGCTCATGGGCGCCGGTGCAGGCCATGCAGCTGCCGTGGCCGATACCGAACCCGCAAGGAGCCGCCGTGAACGCCAATGAACGCAAGACCGTGCTGGTAGTGCGGCGCACGCGGCTCGATGAGCTGGTGGCCAGGTACCACACGCTGTCCCAGGCGCGCTTCTACATCGAGCACCTGGGCGCCGACTTCGGCGACTACCTGCGCGAAAGCGCCGCCTACGCCACCGCCCTGCAGGCCGTGGTGCAGGCGCTGGAGGCGCGCGGCCGCTACCAGATCGTGGACCGCGCCCTGGTGCCCAACTTCGTCTTCGGCGCCGACGACATCGTGGTGGCGCTGGGCCAGGACGGCATGGTGGCCAACACCATGAAATACCTGGACGGCCAGCCGCTCATCGGCATCAACCCCGAGCCCGCGCGCTGGGACGGCCTGCTGCTGCCCTTCGCCCCCGCCGACCTGGCCGCCCTGCTGGGCGACGTGGCCGCCAACCGCCGCCCCACGCGCGCCGTCACCCTGGCCGAGGCACGCCTGAGCGACGGCCAGGTGCTGCGCGCCGCCAACGACCTGTTCATCGGCCCGCGCAGCCACACCTCCGCCCTGTACGACATCGCGCTGGGCGACCGGCAGGAATCCCAGTCGTCCTCCGGCCTCAGCGTCGCCACGGGGCTGGGCTCGTCGGCCTGGATCAAGAGCATCGTCACGGGATCTATGGGCATTGCCCGCGCCGTGCGCGGCGCGTCCACCGACTTCGACTACCAGCCCTTCGCCTGGGATGCGCCACGCCTGGACTTCGCCGTGCGCGAGCCCTTTCCCAGCCGCTCCTCCACGGCCGAGCTGGTCTACGGCCAGGTCACCGCCGGCCAGCCGCTGACCCTGCGCTCGCGCATGCCCGACCATGGCGTCATCTTCTCGGACGGCATGGAGGCCGACTACCTGCAGTTCACGGCGGGCATGCAGGCCACCATCGGCCTGTCGGATCGGCAGGGCTGCCTGGTGGTGTGAAGCCCGAAGCACGGACAATCATCGACACAACAAGAAAATCCATGGAAATGGACCGTATGAACAACAAGAACACACTGACATCGACCAGCAAATTCATGAGCCTGGTCCTGCGCCACAACCCCGGCCGCGCCGGGCTCGCCCTCGACGCCCAGGGCTGGGTCTCCATAGACGCATTGCTGCGCGGCGCCCAGGCGGCCGGCCGCAACATCTCGCCCGCACTGCTGATGGAGGTGGTGCAAAGCTGCCCCAAGCAGCGCTTTGCCATCAGCGCCGACGGCCTGCGCATCCGCGCCAGCCAGGGGCATTCCGTGCAGATCGACCTGGGCCTGCAGGCCAGCGTGCCGCCGCAGCGCCTCTACCATGGCACGGCCACGCGCTTTCTGGACTCCATCCTGCGCACCGGCCTTGACCGGCGCAACCGCCACCACGTGCACCTGACCGACAACCTGGCCACGGCCCGCTCCGTGGGCCAGCGCTATGGCCGGGTGGTGCTGCTGGAGATCGATGCGGCGCGCATGCATGCCGATGCCTGCCTGTTCTACCGCTCGGACAACGGCGTCTGGCTCACGGACAGCGTGGCACCGCACTACCTGCGCGTGCTGGCCGAAGAGGAACACGATGAAACCCATCATTGCCCTTGACGCCGATGGCGTGCTGCTGGACTACAACAGCGCCTATGCCGGAGCCTGGGAGCGTGCGTTCGGCCAGCGCCCCGCCGAGGCCGACCCCCATGCCTACTGGGCCATGGACCGCTGGGCCGTGCAGGCGCTGGACGGCGAGCGCCTGCAACAGTTCAGGGCCTGCATGGACGATGCCTTCTGGCGCAGCATTCCCGCGCTGGGCAATGCCTTGCAGGCCTGCCACGACCTGCAGGGCGCCGGCTACGAACTGGTCTGCGTGACGGCCCTGGCGGCGCGCTTCGAGCAGGCCCGCCTGGGCAACCTGCGCGACCTCGGCTTTCCCATCGACCGCGTGATCGCCACGGGCCGGACCACCGGCATGCGCAGCCCCAAGGCAGACGCCCTGCAGCGGCTCGGCCCGGTCGCCTTCGTGGACGACTATCTGCCCTACCTCCGAGGCATTGGCCCGGGCATTCACGCGGCCCTGGTGTGCCGTGGCCCGAACGGCACGCCCAACACCGGGCCGGACCTGGTCCACGCCCACTCGCAGCACGCAGACCTGATGGCCTTCAGCCAGTGGTGGCTGCAGCAAGCTCCATCGCATTCCTGAAACGGCACACACGGCAACGAGACAGCCCATGACCACCACAGACCACATCGCCTCCCTGCAAGACCTCCAGCACGCCATGGCCCAGGGTCTCACCCCGCGCTTCCTGCCGTTCTGGGGCCACCAGCCTGCGGCCGATGGCTCCATCGGCAAGACCTGCATGAGCCAGTGGTTCGAGGCAGGCTTCGAGGTCGATGGCCAGCACTACCCCACGGCCGAGCATTTCATGATGGCGGGCAAGGCGCGGCTGTTTGGCGACGAGGCGGCGCACGCGGCCATCGTGCGCTGCCGCACGCCGGGCGAGGCCAAGAAGCTGGGGCGTGGCATCCAGGGCTTCGATGAAGCGGCCTGGGTGGCAGCGCGCATGGGCATCGTGGTGCGCGCCAACCAGGCCAAGTTCTCCCAGAACCCGGCCCTGGCCAGCTATCTGCTGAACACGGGCGACCGGGTTCTGGTGGAAGCCAGCCCCGTGGACGCCATCTGGGGCATCGGCCTGGCTGCCGACGATGTGCGCGCCACCGACCCCGCGCGCTGGCAGGGCCTGAACCTGCTGGGCTTTGCCCTCATGCAGGTGCGCGCGCGGCTGCGCAGCACCGCTCCCTGACCGACCATGATCAAGAGCACAGGCATGGCCATGGACACGCTGGACCGATACCGTGGTGCCCTGCTGGGCCTGGCCTGTGGCGACGCCGTGGGAACGACGCTGGAATTCCAGCCGCGCGGCAGCTTTGCGCCGCTGACCGACATGGTGGGCGGCGGCCCCTTCTCGCTGCCCGCAGGCAAGTGGACCGACGACACCTCCATGGCCCTGTGCCTGGCCGAAAGCCTGCTCCAGCGCGGCGGCTGCGACCCGCACGACCAGATGACGCGCTATGCCAACTGGTACGAATGGGGGTACTGGAGTTCCACCGGCAACTGCTTTGACATCGGAATGGCCACCAGGGCGGCCATCCAGCGCTTCCTGGCCACCGGCGATCCGCTGGCCGGGTCGCCCGACCCGGACCAGGCCGGCAACGGCTCCCTGATGCGGCTGGCGCCCGTGCCCATGTTCTTCGGCCCCGACGAGGACCTGGTGCAGCGCATGGCTGAACTCAGCTCACGCACGACCCACGCGGCACCTGAATGCCTGCAGGCCTGCCGCCTGTTCGCCGTGGCGCTGTGCCGGGCGCTGCAGGGACTGCCCCGGTCGCAGGTTCTGGACCTGGGCGGCGTTCTGCAAGACGGCGCCAGCCCGCGCCTGCGGGAGATTGCCCGTGGCGACTATCGCGACAAGCCGGCCGCACAGATACGCGGCAGCGGCTACGTGGTGGACAGCCTGGAGGCGGCCCTGTGGTGCTTTGCGAGGCATGACAGCTTTGAAGGCGCGGTACTGCAGGCCGCCAACCTGGGCGATGACGCCGACACCACGGCAGCCATCACGGGCCAGTTGGCCGGAGCCTTCCACGGCGCCAGCGGCATTGCGGGCCGCTGGCTGGAACGCCTGCACCTGGCCCCTGAGATCACAGCCCTGGCCGATGCGCTCTGGCAAGCCGCCAGAGGTGCCAGGGACGCTTCTCCGACCGCACCTCTCAGCACCTGAGCGGCCTGGTGCGCTCACGACAGTCGCCGGGGCCGCGAGCGGACTGAACCAGGCTTGTCTGCGCGACAACCCACACGCCCGAGCTGCGTGACACGCGGGCCTTGCTCTTTACGAATGGCGTGCATGGGCGGCTTTTGACTGAGCCACGCTCCATTTTCAGAACAATCTGATTGCATCAACTCATATCTTCGGCGTAGAGTGTGAAATACCTAAGAGGCCACACATCGAATGATTCGATGCTTTCATTTCCACCCCCTCCTTAGTCACTCAAAAGTTCGATAAAACTATTGCGTGATATTTTCGAGAATCATACTTCAGCAATGGACCGAATCAGTATCATGCATTCTTCTTTCATTCCCTCATTTTTCTCGCAAGTACGCCGCCTTGCATTGATCGCCCTTCCATTTCTCATCGCCTTTTCAGCGGCAACGATGAACACCAATGCCTTTGCCGGCGGCGTATTCTCCCCCACCAGCTCCAACATTTCACTGCCCGAGGAAATAACAGTACCCGGAAATTACGCCAACGGATCGACGCTATGGAAGTCTACGGTAACCGTATTTAATCTGCGAGCAGTGCTGAACACGGCATTCGAGTACGATGTTGAAAAAGCCGTTGTAGCTGCCAATGTTCAATCCGGAAGCAAGACGCCCGGATACAATAATGTCTACAGCACCAATATTCCCGGCATTGGAATCCGCTGGTGGGCCACATGGCGCGGCCCCGGCGCTCCCAGTGGCAGAACCATGCCCATTACCACCGAATCAGAAAATAATTCGGGCGCGCTGGGTTATTTCTGGAATGCTTCATCCCGCCAGGATGTCTGGATCGAGCTGGTGAAAACCGGCAACGTTTCCGCTGGCACGCTAACGGGCTCCGGGATGAACGTCGAGATGCGATTCCAGTGCCCCGGCTGCACCGCAGGATACGCCAACCTGTCCGGCCGTACCAGGGTGGTGGTCGGTCCCTCCTGCTCGGTGGCCGCCTCGGCCATCTCCGTACCCATGGGCGCTGTGCCCATCCTGCGATTCACGGGCCTCCAATCCACCTCCATCCCCCAGCACTTCGACATCACGCTGGAATGCAAGGGCGGCGCGCCCGCAAGCGTTCTGCACCCCCACGTCACGCTCACCGATGCCAACGACACCAGCAATCGGAGCACCATCCTGACCTTGAGCCAGGCCACGTCAGGCGGCAAACCGGTTGCCACCGGAATAGGCATACAGATACTGAAGGATGGCACCGCACTCGCATACGGCCCCGACTCCAACGTGCCTGGCAACACCAACCAATGGAGTGCGGGGACCATCGTTCAGGGCGTTGCCCAGTTCAAGATCCCGCTGACTGCCAAATACGTGCAGACCGCTGCGGCAGTCACGACGGGGCAGGCCAACGGCAGGGCCACCTTCACGCTGAACTACCAGTGAGCAGCGTCCCCGCCCTCAGGGCTTCTTGTCCAGCTGCATTTCCCAGGACTTGAGCTGCTTGGCGCGGGCGCGGGCGAAGTCGCTCCAGCAGTTGGCGCGCGTATCGTCCTTGGCAAAGCTGGCCGAGTTGAATTCAGAGAGGAACTCGCAGGCACTGCGCGCGTACTGCCCCCAGTTCCTCTGCGCCACTTCCAGCTCTTCCGACGCCTGGGGCATGCGGGCCTTGAGCTTGAGCGACAGCGAGACGTAGGCGGCATTGACCAGGGCCACGTTCTGCTCCTGCAGGCAGGCGCGCACCTCGGACATGTTGGTGGAGCTTTCCTCGCAATTGCCAGAACTCGTGGGATTGGCGGCCCGGGCCACGGGGCTGGCACACAGCAGGGCGGCGCAGGCGAGAGGGGCGAGTAGGGACGCTAGGGCTTGGTGCATGGAAGAGGGCTCGCTGGGAGGTGCCGGTGCGCGCAGCACCCCGGCCGTCGCGATTACACCATCGACCCGCCCTGCCTCGGGCCCACATTTCCCTGGTGATCACCCTGATGCAGCGACGCAAAGCGCATAAACATGCTCCCAAAGCTTTGTTGCCGTGGGTCAAGGGCGGCCAGAAGATGCGGGCGTACGCATCTTTCGTTCGTCCCGACCGCCCCGCTCCCGCCATGCACACAAGCCCCACCCTGCGCCGCCAGTCCCGCGCCACCCTTTCCGCATCCCTGACCTTCATCGCCGCCGCGCTGGCCCTGGCCTGCACCCAGGCCCGGGCCGATGCCACGCTGGACAAGATCAAGCAGCGCGGCAAGGTCACCATTGGCGTGCTGGTCAATGGCGGGCCCTTCGGCTCCATCGACCCGTCCACCCAGCAGCTGGTGGGCTGGAACCCCGAGCTGGCACGCGCCCTGGCCAAGGGCCTGGGCGTGGAGGCCGAGCTGGTCCAGGTGCAGACCGCCACGCGCGTGCAGTTCCTGCAGGCCGGCAAGGTGGATCTGCTGATCGCCTCCATGGAGCTGAACCCCGACCGTGCCGAGACCCTGGGCTACGCGCCCACACCCTTCTACCGCGTGGGCGGCACTGCCGCCGTGCGCAAGGGCAGCGGCATCGCCAGGTGGGAAGACCTGCGCGGCAAGCCCGTGTGCGTGTCCCAGGGCAGCAGCTTTGCCAAGCCGCTGGCCAGCGAGTACGGCGCCCAGGTGCATGGCTACAAGAGCTCGTCGGACTCGCTGCTGGCGCTCAAGGGCGGCAACTGCGTGGCCGCCGTGCATGACAGCACGCTGATCTACCCGCTGCTGCGCAGCAACCCCGAATGGGCGCAGTACTCGGCCCCCATCGCCGGCGAGGTGCTGCCCGCGCCTTCCGTGGTCTGGACCCGCAAGGGCGAGGCCGACACCATCGCCGCCGTGGACAAGGTGGTGCAGGACTGGCACCGCACGGGCTGGCTGATCGCCGCCGAAAAGCGCGTGGGCATCGAGCCGGCCAACCCGCTGCTGCCCGAGCTGCAGGCCAGGTTCAAGGGCACGGCTGGCTGACACGCAGGACCGGCACGACAAGCTGCACCGGGCTGCGCCCCGGGCACCCGGACCTGCCGGCCGCCTTGCGCCTTCCCACCATGAACGACTCTCTACTCGCCCAGGGCGTGCAAGCGCTCAAGGGCCTGGGCCTGAACTACGCCTTCGTGCTGGACGTGGCCGAGCGCCAGGCCTTTGTGCGCGGCATGTTCGTGACCGTGCAGCTGGCCCTGCTGACCATTGCCGGCAGCCTGGCGGCCGGCGTGGCGCTGGCGGCGGCCCTGACCTCGGGCCGTGCCTGGCTGGCACGGCCTGCGCGCGCCTTTGTGGAGGTCACGCGCAACACGCCCACGCTGGTGCAGCTGTACTGCGCCTTCCTGGTGCTCAACATGCTGATCACCCAGCAACTGCGCGACTGGGGCGCGGGCAACAACCCTCTCACGCCCTTTGTCTGGGTGGTGATCGTGGTCTCGCTGCACAAGGGCGTGTTCCATGCCGAGGCGCTGCGCGCCGGCATCGAGGCCGTGCCCGCCACCACGCTGGAGGCGGCGCGCTCGCTGGGCTTTTCGCAGCGCCAGCTGCTGGTGCGCGTGCAGCTGCCGCTGGCCGTGCGCTTTGCCCTGCCCTCGCTGACCAACAACCTGGTGGACCTGGTGAAGATGACGGCCGTGGCCTCGGCCATCGCCGTGGGCGACGTGACCTACGAGTCCATCATGATCTGGTCGCAGCGCGACAACGTGCTGGAGCTGCTGCTGCTCATCCTGCTGTGGTTCGGCCTGCTGACCTGGCTGGTCAGCCTGGCGGGCCGCTGGCTGGAACAACACCTGAGGATGCCCGGCTATGGCCAATGAAGCCACCCTGAACACCGGCGCCGCGCCCCGTCCGCTGCCCGCCGCCCTGCTGCGCGCGGCGCGCAGCCCCTTGCTGATCGCGGGCGCCGCACTGCTGGCCCTGTGCGCCTGCTGGGCCGCCACGGACAGCGCCCCGCCCGCCTTCGTGCACCTGTGGAAATGGCTGCCTGCGCTGCTGCGCGGCCTCCTGGTCAACATCGAGATCAGCGTGCTGGCCGTGGCCATCGGCACCGTGGCCGGCCTGGTGCTGGGCGCCCTGTCGCTGTCGCCCACGCCGGCCGTGCGCACGGGCGTGCGCTGGTATGTGCAGCTGTTTCGCAATGCGCCCATCCTGGTGCTCATCTACTTCACCACCTATGTGTTCCCGTTCGAGCTGAAGCTGGTGAGCTGGACCTTTCCGTTCCCCGACTGGGTCAAGGTGGTGCTGGGCCTGGCCCTGCCCACCAGCGCCAACGTGGCCGAGATCTTCCGGGGCGCCATCCAGTCCATTCCCAGCGCGCAGTGGGAGGCGGCCCAGTCGCTGGCCTTTCGCCGCAGCGAGATCTTCCGCCTCATCGTGCTGCCGCAGTGCGTGCGCCGCATGCTGCCGCCGTGGATGAACCTCTACGCCAGCATCACCATGAGCACCTCGCTGGCCTCGCTGGTGGGCGTGCACGACGTGGTGGACACCGCCCAGATCGCCAGCAACACCGTGGCACGCACGGACTTCACCATCCTTGTGTACTTCACGCTGCTCGCGCTTTTCTTTGCCTATTGCTATCCCATCGCCCGGGCAACCCGGGCATTGGAGCGACGCCATGAACGCCACTGACTCCTTTCTCTCCCAACTCGCCACGGCCGATGCCCCCGCAGGCACGGCGCCCGCACTGGTCCACCTGCAGGATGTGCACCTGTCCTTTGGCGACAACCAGGTGCTCCAAGGCATCGACGTGCAGGTGCGGCGCGGCGAGGCGGTGACCATCATCGGGCCCTCGGGCTCGGGCAAGTCCACCATCCTGCGCTGCATCACCGGCCTGCTGCGGCCCCAGCGCGGCGCCATCTCGGTGGCGGGCACGCGCGTGGACCAGCTGCGCACCGAGGCCGAGCTGATCGCCCTGCGCAAGCGCGTGGGCTTCGTCTTCCAGCAGTACAACCTTTTCCCCCATCTGTCGGTGCTGGAGAACCTGGTCATCGCCCCCACGCGCGTGGTCGGCCGCGACCGCGCCACGGCCGAGCGCGAGGCCCGCGCCCTGCTGCAGAAGGTGCGCCTGGACCACAAGGAATCCGCCTACCCCGGCGAGCTGTCCGGCGGCCAGCAGCAGCGCGTGGCCATTGCGCGCGCCCTGGCCATGCGGCCCGAGCTGATCCTGTTCGACGAAGTGACCTCGGCCCTGGACCCCGAGACCGTGGGCGAAGTGCTGACCGTGATCCGCGACCTGGTCAGGGATGGCATGACCTGCGTGCTGGTCACGCACGAAATGCGCTTTGCCGAAGAGGTCAGCGACCAGGTCTATTTCACCGAAGCCGGCCGCATCGTCGAGCACGGCCCGGCCGCCCAGATCTTCGGCAGCCCGCGCAGCGAGCGCACGCGCGAATTCCTGCAGCGCGCCCTGGGCGATGGCGCCCGGCCCAGGGCTGCGCCAGCCGCCCCGGCCACAACGCCGCTGCCCTTCAACAGCCTGCGCTTTGCCCTTTGATCCCCCACCTCCAGGAGCACATCCCCATGACCGCAGAAACAACGACTGAAACCCCGGCCGGCACAGGCGCAGATACAGGCACCCATACAGACGCCACCACACTGCGCCGCCAGGCCGTGGACGCCGCCCTGGCCGACGTGCGCCAGCTGCTGCAGGCCGGCGCGCCCGACCGCAGCACCCTGTCGGCCATCACCGCGCGCCTGGAGCAGCTGGCCGCGCACAAGGCCTTGTTCAGCCGCGCGGACTTTCCCCCGCCCGCGCAGACCGAAGGCGTGGGCGCCTCCACGCGCTACCGCCTCAACCCGGCCGATGGCGATGCGGGCCTGGCCCTGTACCTGAACTCCATCAACCCCGGCAAGACCACGGCGCCGCACAACCACACGACCTGGGCCGTGATCGTTGCCGTCGAAGGCCAGGAGCTCAACCGCCTCTACGAGCGCACGGACGACCGCAGCAACCCCGCACGCGCCAGCATCCACCTGGCGCGCGAATTCACCGTTCAGCCGGGCGCCTCCATCGCCTTCCTGCCCGATGACATCCACAGCATTGCCGTCGTGGGCGAGCAGCCCACGCTGCACTTCCATCTCTACGGCCAGCCGCTGGAAACCCTGAGCGGCCGCGTAGCCATCGACCCCGACACTGGCGAAGTCAAGAACTACAACGCCGCCTACTTCCGTCCCAGCGAGGCCGTGGCATGAGCACCCCCCAAAACAAGCAACGGCCCCTGGGCCCGTCGACCCGCCTGCTGCACGCAGGCACGCCGCCGCTGCAGGGCGGCTCCGGCCCCGTCAACGTGCCCGTGGTGCGCACCAGCACCGTGCGCTTTGCCGACAGCGCCGCCTACGCCGACCTGCACCACCGCCGCGAGGCCGGCGAGCGCGTGGCCTCCTACGGCCGCCACGGCCTGGACACGCACCGCGCGCTGGAAGACGCCGTGGTCGCGCTGGAGGGCGGGCACCGCGCCTTTCTCACGCCCTCGGGCCTGTCCGCCATCACCCTGGTGCTCATCGCCCTGCTCTCGCCCGGCGACCATGCCCTGGTGGCCGACAGCGTCTACTCTCCCGTGCGCCGCGTGGACGCCACCTTGCTGCAGCGCCTGGGCATCACGCTGGAGTACTTCTCGCCCTCGCGCGACGATCTGGCCGGCAAGATCCGCCCCAACACCCGCCTGGTCTACCTGGAATCGCCCAGCTCCCTTCTCTACGAAGTGCTGGACCTGCCCGCCCTGGCCGCCGTGGCGCGCCAGCACGGCATTGCCGTGGCCACCGACAACACCTGGAGCGGCGGCTGGTTCTACCAGCCCCTGGAGCACGGCGCCAACCTCTCCATCCAGGCCGCGACCAAGTACATCGCCGGCCACTCGGACGTGATGCAGGGCATCGTCATCACCGACGGCCCCGCGCTGTCGAAGAAGATATCCACCGCCTACGAGGCCCTGGGCCTGACCATAGGCGCCGACGACGCCTACCTGGCACTGCGCGGCCTGCGCACCCTGCCCGTGCGCCTGGCCCAGCACCAGCGCCACGCCACCGAAATCGCCCAATGGCTGGAGCAGCACCCCCAGGTCGGCCGCGTCTTCTACCCGGCCCTGCCCTCCGATCCCGGCCATGCGCTGTGGAAGCGGGACTTCAGCGGGGCCAGCGGGCTGGTGTCATTCGCGTTTGCCGAAGGGGTGGACGCCGGTGCCGGCGCCGTGTTCGTTGACTCGTTGCGGCAGTTTGCGCAGGGGGCTTCCTGGGGCGGGTACGAGAGCCTGGCGCTGGTGGCGCAGCCTGAGCGGTTGCGGGAGCACAGTGTGTGGACGGGGACTGCGCCTGTGGTGCGGTTGCATGTGGGGCTGGAGGATCCTTTGGATTTGATTGCGGATCTGGAGAGGGGGTTTGGGGGGGTGGTGGAGCGGTTCAGGCTGGCTGCCTGAGATTTTTTGGGCTCTGCAGCGTTTGCTGCGTGCGCTGCGTGCGCTGCGTTTGCTGCGTTTGCTGCGTTTGCTGGTTCCGGCCCTGCCGGGAGGTTTCTTTTCGAGGCCGGGTCTCGGCCCGGCGGCCGACCTACTTTCCTTTGTTTCGCCAAAGGAAAGTAGGCAAAGCAAAGGCGACCCGAATGTCCGCGACCCCTACGCTTCGCTGCGGGGCAACCTGCGTCGTGGCGGTTGCGGGGTTCGCTGCGGAACTCGCTGCGTTCACTGCGTGAACTCCGCTCAGACAACCGCAGCGAGTCAGATGACGAAGCAGTCCTGTCCTTCGGCAGGACTGCAACCCCGCAACCACCACGCCGCAGGCGCTGACATACGGGGAGTGGGTGCGGGCCGTCGCTGCGCTCGGCCTTTTTTTGAGCGCGCTTGTCGTCCAAAGCCTCTATCATTTCGACCGGCCCCCTGTTCAGGGGCTGGTGCGTAAGAACACCGATCGCAGCTGGTGCTGGCCTCCCCATCAGAGAGGCCTTGTCGCGTCTGAATACTTCGGATCGTGGGGCATTCCCACGTCCATCAGTTTTGGACGGGATGGGGCTACCCGCAAGGATGTCCGCACGGCGTTGCACGTGTTCTTAACATCCCGTCCACCTGCTCATGCGTAAGAACATGCGTTGGTGACCGAAGACTCGCAACGGAGCAAGCAACCATGCATACAGCGTCCATAAGCCTCGCAACCCTCACCATCACACGGAGGGTCAGGCCATGAAGCAGGAAACACGATCCACCAGCGCCAGAACCACGCAGCTGAACTTCTCCATCACCGAGGTGAACCGAATGGTCCAGATGAGCTGCAACGAGGTCTCTTCCATCTCCCAGCTTGCCCAGGCGTGGCTGCTATCGCCCGAAGGCCTGCGCGATACGGACGTGGTGACCAACGCCTTACGCACCATCCAGCACAGCGCCGAGCGGCTGGCCACCTACGTGGAAGACGAGATCTATCTTCTGCGCAACACCGCCAAACCCGAAGTCTGAAGCAGCATGCAAAACAGCCGAGCGCAACAATGGCGCATCGGCTGTTTTGCATTTCCGGCTGTTGGCTGTTGGCTGTTGGCTGTTGGCTGCCCCAGCCTCCCCCCTTCTGCCCACGCCTGCGTTGGGCGGGATGCGGGGTGGCAGCCCTGCCGAAGGACAGGGCTGCTTCGTCATCTGACTTGCCGCAGTTGTTTGAGCGGCGCGCGAAGCGCAAAGCGAGTTCTGCGGCACACCCCGCATCCCGCCCAACGCAGGTCGCCCGCAGCGAAGCGAAGGGTCGTGGGCAGTGCGGGGCGCGCTTCTTTGCCTACTTTCTTATGGCCGGCACTCCGGTCGCGCGATAAGAAAGTAGGTCGGCCGCCGGGCCGAAACCCGGCCTCGAAAAACAACCACCCGGCAGGGACAAAAAGCAGACCCAGAGCCAGACTCAAACAGCAGGCACCAGCCGAATCTCAGAAGCCCACCCATCCCGCTCCAACTGCTCAACCAACCCCAACTCCCAATCCAGATAAGCCCGAAACCCCGCATCCCTCAACCCCAGATCCCGATGCGCATAAGGGCTGTACCACTGGTCATCATCCCCCGTCAGCACATCCGCATCCCCCTGCCCCAGCGGCAGCCCGGCAGCAGCCCAGGCAGAAGTGCCGCCGACGACGGAGCGCACATCGCGCCCCGTACGCGCCGCCAGTTCGGCCGCCACGCTGCGCGCCAGCACGCCGTCCGGCGAGGTGAGCACCACCACTTGGGCTGGCGGCAGGGCCTGCACGAAGGAGGGCAGACGATCAGGCACGGCAAAGCGCGCACCGGCGATGTGCTGCTTCTCGAAAGCGGGCCGGCTGTCCACGTCGAAGACGATGGCCCGGCCTTCGCCCAGCAGCTCCTGCGCCTGCTGCACGGACAGCTGCGGCGCAGGCGCGTGGGAGGCGAGCACGCGCACGGGTTCGGCGCCGACCTCCAGGGTGGCCAGCGTGGGCGGAACGTAGGTGAAGACTTCCCAGCCCAGCTGGGCCAGCCAGGCGCCGGTGGTGAGGGCGCGCACGCCGTCCCAGTCGGCCAGCACGATGCGTGCGCCGCGCGTGGCCGCGTATTCGTCGGTGGCCTGCACGAGCTGGCCGCCCGGCGCCCAGCGCCAGCCGGGCAGGTGGCCGGCCTGGTATTCCTCGCGGGTGCGCACGTCGAAGCGGTAGAGCGTGCGTTCGGTGGCTTCGGACTCGAAGCGGGCCAGTTCGGCCGCATCAATGGATTGCACGCCCGCGCGCTGCGCCACGCTGGCTGCGCGCTCGCGGGCGGTGGCCAGGGCGACGGCGCCGGGCTCGGGCAGCGGGGTGCGGCGGCCATGGGCGAGCCTGCGGCCGGTGAGCAGCCAGTCCATGGTGCCGTTGCGCAGCGAGACGACAGGGTTGGGGATGCCGGCGTCGATCAGGGTCTGCGCGCCCACGATGGAGCGCGTGCGGCCCGCGCAGTTGACGACGACCAGGGTTTGCGGGTCCGGGGCGATTTCGCCGATGCGGTAGACCAGTTCGGCCCCCGGCACGCTGAGCGCAAAGGGCAGGCTGAAGGCCGCGAATTCCTCGGGGGTGCGGCTGTCGACGACGACGATGTTGTCGCCGCGCTGCACGCGCGCGCCCAGCTCGTCCGAGGTGATCCAGGGCGTGTGCTTTTCATGCTCGATGACTTCGCCGAAGGCCTTGCTGGGCACGTTGGTGCCGCTGAAGATTTCCAGCCCCTCGGCCGCCCAGCCTTCGGTGCCGCCTTCGAGCACGGAGACATTGGGCCAGCCCAGGCGCACGAGCTTGGCGGCGGCTTCATGGGCCAGCGTGCCGTCGCCATCCACCAGCACGATGCGCGTGCCCCGGCGCGGCACCAGGCGGTCGATGAGCTGCTCCAGCCGCCAGGCCGGGGCGGGCGCCGCGAACAGGATGTGGCGGTGTGCGAAGACACCGGCCTCGCGCACGTCGAGCACGGCGATTTCCTCGCCGTCGGCCAGGGCCTGCCGAAGAGCGGCCGGTGTGACCAGCGCATGGCGAATCGACTTGGGCGGGCCGAAGGTGCGGAAGCTGCCGCCTTCCAGGCTCTCGAAGACCACGCGATCGGGCATGCGCTCCAGGCCGCGCCCGTAGAAGTGCAGGTGCAGGCCGGGTTCCTCGCCGATCAGCTCGATGGTGTGCACGTCGGTGGGCGTGAGCACTACCGAGGTTCCGCTGCCGACATCGACGCTGCGGCCCACCGCCAGGGTGTCGCGCAGCGGGTCGTCGGTCTTGCCGCGCGTGAAGAACACATTGCGCTCCAAGCCTTCGACGCCCGCGATGATGGCCCAGGTGGTGTGGTCATGCGGCGGCTGGGACTTGCCCGGCAGGCCGGTGGACAGGTACAGCGCATAGCGCCCGCCCAGGTCTTCGCTGAGGCGGTAGACCTGGGCCGGGTTGCTGGCCGAGACGGGGAAGTGCGCGTGCGGGAACAGTTCGCGCTGCAGGCCCAGCGCCTCCAGCTCGCGGGCCACGGCCTGCAATTGCTCGGGCGTGGCCCGTTCGGGATCGGGGAGCAGGCGCCGGGCCGTGGCGATGAAGCCGGTGATGGCGGCTGCGCGGCGGCTGGCCACGTCGCTGCCGCTGAAGTCGATGGAGAGATGGGTCTGTGTCATGGGAGTGCCTGGGAGGACGTTCGCGGGAGGACACGAAGTTAGGCCTCTCCCGCCCTGGCGCCAACGACGCATTGCGGATATGGATATGAGCTTTGGGCACTGCGCGCGCATGCGTGGCGCAAGCGTGACGCACGTTGTGCGGCAGCCGCATATGCATAGCCGCAATGCTTAGTTCACGCCGCGCCAGGAGCCTCCCAGACTGCGGGCATCGACTCTCTGCACTCCGGCACTCCCATGATCCGCACCCCGTCTGCGCTGCGCGCACTGCTGCTTCCCCTGTTCTCCGCCCTGGCCCTGCACGCGCCGGCGGCCCTGGCCTCGGCCGACAGTTTTCCGAACAAGCCTGTGCGCATCATCGTGCCCGTGGCGCCCGGGGGCAGCGCCGACAAGCTCACGCGCACGCTGGCCGACAAGCTGGCCGCGCTGTGGGGCCAGTCGGTGGTGGTGGAGAACGTGGCCGGGGCCAGCGGCACCATCGGCGCGGCCAAGGTGGCCAAGGCCGCACCCGACGGCTACACCCTGCTGCAGCAGGGCGAGGGCCTCACGCTCAACGGCCTGCTGTTCGCCCAGTTGCCCTACGACACGCAAAAGGCCTTCACGCCCATCATCAAGGCCGTGGTCAATCCGCAGGTGCTGGTGGTCAACCCCGGCACGGGCCTGAACACGCTGGGTGACTACTTGGCCCGCGCCAAGGCCAAGCCGCAAAGCATCAGCCTGGGCCTTCCCGGCAATGGCGGCATTGCCCATGTGGCGCATGAAATCCTCACGCAGGAGACAGGCGCCAAGGTCAACTACATCCCCTACCCGGGCGGTGGCCCGGCCGCGCTGGACGTGCTGGGCGGCCATACCGATGCCACGCTGATCACGCTGGCCGCCGTGACCGAGTACGTGCGCGCCGGCAAGCTGCGTGCCCTGGCCGTGACCACGCCCTACCGCTCCGACGCCCTGCCCCAGGTACCCACCATGGCCGAGGCCGGCGTGCCCGGCTTCTCGGTGGAGAGCTGGCAGGGCTACTTCGCCCCGGCCGGCACGCCCGCGCCCATCGTCGCCAAGATCAACCGCGACCTGCAGACCGTGCTGCAGGCCCCCGATGTGCGCGCGCAGCTGGAGCACATGGGCTTCAAGGTGGCGGGCGGCTCCCCTGCCGACCTGGGCCAGAGCCTGCAAAGCGAGCGCCCGCGCTACGCCCGCGCGATCCAGTCGGCGGGGCTGTCGCTGCGCTGAGGTGCAGGCAGGTCCTCAGAGGGGAGAGGGCCGATTGTCCAGGCGCCATTTCTCCCCCTCGGGCGTGCCCGGCACGGGCGGGCGCAGGCCCTGGATGCTCCACAGGCTGAAGGGCGTCTCGTCCACATGCATCTCCCAGCGCAGGCCACGGTCGGCAATGAAGGGGGACAGCTGCCGCCGCACGCCTTCGAGGAACCGTGTCTTGGTCTCCTCGTCGCGGATCTGCCGCGCGATGTGGTCCACGGAGATGCGCACGAAATCGTCGGCAGGCTCGCCGCCGATGAAGAACGAAGTGCGCGCCACGGCCTCGAACACCACGCCCACGTAAAAGCGCGGCAGGTCGCCGTAGACGGCCGTGATGCGCTGGGCGATGGCCTGTTTGTCTTCATCGCTGAAGGCGTTTTCGGGGTGGTAGATCTTCCACAGGGGCATGGCTTTCTCCGGGGGCAAAAAGAGGAGTACGGGAATCCGGGGTGGCGACGCAGCGCGGCCGTCAGGCCGGCTGGCCTGCATCCGCAGCCTGGTAGCGCGCCGCCGGCACGCCGCTGAGCGTCAGCGCCTTGACGAGATTGGCGCGCGATTGGTCAAAGTCCAGCCAGGCGGTCGTGCTGCCCAGCGTGGGAAAGCAGATGGCCTCGCCCTGGTCCAGCGCCGCCAGGGCCGTGTCCACCAGGGTCTCGGGCGACATGAACAGGTGCTCGGGAAAAGGAGAAGGCTTGCCCCCGAAGAACTCCGAGCGCACCAGGCTGGGCATCACGGCCTGCACGGTGACGCCGCTGGGTGCCAGCTCGGCCTGCAGCGAGCGCGTGAAGCTCAGCACATAGGCCTTGGAGGCGCTGTAGCTGGAGGCGCCCGGCAAGGGCATCAGGGCCAGGATGGAGCCGATGTTGATCAGCGTGCCCCGGCCGCGCGTGGCGAACAGCCGCGCTGCCGCCAGCGACAGCCGCGTCAGCGCATGGATGTTGACCATGACCAGGCGGTCAACTTCGCGCGCATCCACCTGGGCCGCCGGACCCAGGGCGCCCAGGCCGGCGCAGTTGACCAGCATGCGGATGTCACGCCCACCCGACAGCAGCGCCTCCACGCGCTGCAGGCCGGCGGCGTCGGCCAGGTCGGCGGCCACCACCTCGACCTGGTGGCCATGGTCGTCGCGCAGGCGCTGTGCCAGCGCCTGCAGCCGGTCCAGGCGGCGTGCGACCAGGATCAGGTCATGGCCGCGGGCGGCCAGGCGATCGGCATAGACGGCGCCGATGCCGGAGGAGGCGCCAGTGACGATGGCAGTGCCTTGATGCGTGCTCATGAGGGAAGTCCTTGCTTGGATCAAGCGGTGGTTGAAAGTGGCTTCAACTATAAACTTCAATCATTAGAGCTACAAGCACGCAATCCACCTTTGCGGGCCGGGCTTGCGTTTTGCTGAGACACTCCAGGCCTGCGACAACGCGAACAGACAACGAGGAATTCCATGCGATCCAAGAGCTTCGAGGGCATGGCCTGCTCGATCGCCACCACGCTGGAGGCCGTAGGCGACCGCTGGGCCATGCTGGTGCTGCGCGACCTGATGCTGGGCCTGAGCCGCTATGACGACCTGAGAAAGTCCACGGACATCACCAACGCCACGCTGACCGACCGCCTGCGCCAGCTGGAGCAGTCCGGCCTGGTCGAGCGCCGCCTCTACCAAAGCGGCCCGGACCGCTACGAGTACCTGCTCACGCCCAAGGGCCGCGACCTGTCCCTGGTGATCCAGGCGCTGGCCCAGGTCGGCGACCGGTGGCGCCTGCAGCAAGAAGCGCAGCCGCCCATGCGCTTTGTGCGTGCGCAGTCGGGCACGCCCCTGCGGCTGGCGCTGGTGGAGGAGGAATCGGGCCGCAGCGTGCCTTTTTCCGAGCTGCGCGTGGAGGCCGGCCCCGGCGCGGACGACCTGACGCGCTGGCGGCTGTCCAAGCTGGCCGCGCAGGCCGGGACGCCGGCTGCGGCTTGCGGCGTTACGCCCGCAAGGTGCATGGCGAAGGCGCAAGGCTCGGGCCACTGACCACGGCGGTCAGTGGCCGGCCCGCTCGCTGCCTGTGCCGCTCACTTGGGCAGCAGCACCTTGTCGATCACGTGGATCACGCCGTTGGACTGGTAGACGTCGGGAATCGTCACCGTGGCCATGCCGCCCTTTTCATCGGTCAGCATGATCTTGGAGCCGCTGGACTTGGCCACCAGCGTGCCGCCGCTGACGGTCTTGATGCTGGCCATGCCCTTGCCGTCCTTGATCATCTTGGACAGCGCCGCCGCATCCCACTTGCCGGACACCACGTGGTAGGTCAGCACCGTGGTCAGCGTGCCCTTGTTCTCGGGCTTGAGCAGGGTGTCCACCGTGCCTGCGGGCAGGGCCTCGAAGGCGGCATTGGTGGGCGCGAACACGGTGAACGGACCCGGGCCCTTGAGCGTATCGACCAGGCCCGCCGCCTTGACGGCTGCGACCAGGGTGGTGTGGTCCTTGGAGTTGACGGCGTTGTCGATGATGTCCTTGGACGGCAGCATGGGTGCGCCGCCCACCATCACATCGGCCATGGCGGCCACGGAGGCAGCCGACATCACGATGGCCAGGCCGAACGAGGCCAGCTTGCGGGTGTTTTGAATCGAGACCATGGAATGCTCCTAGCGGGTTGATGACAAGCCGAACGATTCCGGCTGATCTGGATACGCAGCGCAGCGGGGTCTGGATTCAAAAAAGAAAAAGAAACGGCTGCATCCGCAAACCGTTACCTGCGCTTTCAATTGCGGCACATCCAGACCTGCGCGGCCTGCGTACTGCCGGATAGCGGGGACGCATCCCATTCCCCTGGGGCAGGTGGCCACCTCTTCAGTGGAACGCGCTTTCGCCACACCCGTGTGCTTTCGGCCGGAGGCGCATTCTTCACGTTGACCGTTCGCGCCTGCCGCGAACCGAGAGGAACCATCATGTCCGACGAATCAGTGTTGATCGGGGTTTTGCAAAAACGTGCCAAGAAGCTGGAGGACAGGCGCCAGTTCTTCCGCAAGACCAGCGGCGTGGCCGTGGGCATGGCGGGCGGGGTGATCCTGTCCGCCTGCGGCGGCGGCGGGGGCGATGCGAATGCGCAGGCCAACGGGCCCACGGATGCGGAGATCCTGAACTTCGCCCTCAACCTGGAGTATCTGGAGTCGCAGTTCTATCACTACGCGGTGTTCGGCACCGGCCTGCCCGCCAACCTGCAGTCGGGCGTGGGCACGCAGGGGGCCATCACGGGCGGCCGTGCCGTGGCCTTCAAGGACCCCGTGGTGGCGCAGTACGCCAAGGAGATCGCCCAGGACGAGATCGCCCACGTGGCCTTCCTGCGCGCGGCGCTGGGTTCGGCCGCAGTGGCGCAGCCGCAGATCGACATCGGCGGAACCGACCCGAACGGCGCCTTCTCGGTGGCGGCGCGAGCGGCCGGGCTGGTGGGCGCGGGCACGGCCTTCGATCCCTATGCGAGTGACGAGAACTTCCTGCTGGGGGCCTTCATCTTCGAGGACGTGGGCGTCACCGCCTACAAGGGCGCATCGCCGCTGATCACCAACAAGACCTATCTGGAGGCAGCCGCCGGCATCCTGGCCGCCGAGGCCTACCACGCAGGTCTGGTGCGCACGGTGCTGTACGCCAAGGGACTGGCCACGCCCGCGCTGCGCACGGCGGCCGGCGCCATCTCGGATGCGCGCGACAGCCTGGATGGCTCCACCGACGTGGACCAGGGCATCACGGGGGATGCCACCACGTCCAACATCGTGCCGCTGGATTCCAACGGCATCGCTTTCAGCCGCTCGCCGGGCGACGTGCTGAACATCGTGTACCTGACCAAGGACACGGCGAC
The DNA here is from genome assembly GCF_043104845.1 of Delftia sp. WSY_7. Classification (NCBI taxonomy): domain Bacteria; kingdom Pseudomonadati; phylum Pseudomonadota; class Betaproteobacteria; order Burkholderiales; family Comamonadaceae; genus Delftia; species Delftia sp. WSY_7. The sequence goes on from NZ_JBICLB010000005.1 coordinate 578,667, forward strand.
CAAGGGCGGCTTCTTCCCGGCCGGCGTGAACGGCTCGCTGGTGATGAGCAGCGCCTACGCCTGACGCGGACCGCCCGCCTGCCCCGCACCGGCCGGGGCAGGCGGGCTTCCCCGGGGCTGGCCCGAGACAAGCGTTCCCCTGCCAAGGAGTTGCCATGATGTCCCTTCTGCCTTCCTCATCCGCCCCCCGCACGCCGGCCAGCACGCCACGGCGCCTGAAACCTGCCACCGTGGCGCGCCGCTGCGTGGGCAGCCTGATTCTGCTGGCCGGCGCGGTCATCGTGACCGCAGATCTCGTGGCGCTGTGGCGCGGCGCAGGCACCGATGCCGCACCCGCCGCCGCAGCCATGGCACCCGCCAGCGGCCTGGTGCCGACCGCCCGATAGGCATCCCCCCTGCAACCGCGTGCCCCAGCCGGCGGAAAGGCCCCCATGAACGACACCGTGCTTGCGGCTGAACAGGGCCGCTTCGGCGCCATCGAGCCGGACCACGGCCACGCGGGCACGCCCAGCCTGCCGCAGGTGCATCGCAGCATTGCCGTGCCGCGCGGCGACAGCCGCTCGGACAACGCGCGCCGCGTGCTGGCGTTTGCCGGGCCCGGCTACATGGTGGCCGTGGGCTACATGGACCCGGGCAACTGGGCCACCTCCATCGCGGGCGGCTCGCAGTTCGGCTACTCGCTGCTGGCGGTGATCTTTGCCTCCAACCTGATGGCCATGCTGTTCCAGGCGGCGGCCGTGCGCCTGGGCCTGGCCAGCGGGCGGGACCTGGCCCAGGCCTGCCGCGCGCAGTTTTCCCCGCGCATCAACCTGGTGCTGTGGTTCTTCTGCGAGATCGCCATCGTGGCCTGCAATCTGGCCGAGGTGCTGGGCATGGCCATCGGCCTGAACCTGCTGTTCGGCCTGCCGCTGGTGGCCGGGGTGTGCATCACGGTGGTGGATGTGATGCTGATCCTGGCGCTGCAAAGCCGGGGCTTTCGCTGCCTGGAGTCGGTGGTGATCGCCCTGGTGGCCGTGATCGGCCTGTGCTTTGCCGCCCAGCTGGTGTGGCTGCAGCCGCCCGTGGCGGCCGTGCTGCGCGGCCTGCTGCCGGGCATGGAGATCGTGGCCAATCCGCAGATGCTGTACCTGGCCGTGGGCATCGTGGGGGCCACGGTGATGCCGCACAACCTCTACCTGCATTCGTCCATCGTGCAGACACGCCGGCATGACACCACGCCCCAGGGCACGCGCCAGGCCATCCGCCTGGCCACGCTGGACTCCACGGTGGCGCTGGGGCTGGCGCTGTTCGTGAACGCCGCCATCCTGGTGGTGGCGGCCGGCGCGTTCAACCGGCCCGGCCAGGCGCCGGTGACCGAGCTGTCGGACGCCTACCACCTGCTGTCGCCGCTGCTGGGCGTGGGCATCGCCAGCGCGGTGTTCGGCGTGGCGCTGCTGGCCTCGGGGCTGAGTTCGTCGGTCACGGGCACGCTGGCCGGGCAGATCGTGATGGAAGGCTTTTTGCAGATCCGCCTGTCGCCCGCGCTGCGCGCCCTGCTGACGCGCTGCATCGCCATCGTGCCCGCCGTGGTGGCCACCGCCTGGTACGGCAGCACCGGCGCCAGCGCCCTGCTGGTGTTCAGCCAGGTGGTGCTGAGCCTGCAATTGCCGTTTGCCATCGTGCCGCTGCTGCTGTTCACCACGCGGCGCAAGGCGCTGGGCGAGCTGGCCTTTGGCCCCAGGATGTCGGCGGTGCTGTGGGGCTGCGCGGCCCTGGTGGTGTCGCTGAACCTGTGGATGCTGCAGCGGCTGCTGACGGCCTGATCGCCCGAACCGGGCATGGCGCCGCGCGGCGCCTTCATAGACGTTTTGCTTCTATCAAACGCCGCTCTTGTTCGTTGGTGGCTTGCCGCGAAGTTCTTAGATTGGTGCCTATAGCCACCAACCCGCGAATTCTCCGCAAGGACGACGACATGACAGCCCTCACTTTGGAAACCGCCTTGCCCCAGGCTCTGGAAGAGGCGCAGGAACACGCCCGCGCACAGGGGCTGGGCCACGCAGGCGGCGTGCACCCGCCCGTGGCCTGGGCGCTGGTGCAGGCCGGCCAGGCCGTGCTGGTCGATGTGCGCACGGCCGAGGAACGCAAGTTCGTCGGCCAGGTGCCCGGCACCCTGCACGTGCCCTGGGCCACGGGCACGGCGCTGACGCGCAACCCGCGCTTTGCCCGCGAGCTGGAAGCGCGCCTGGCCCCGCACGGCGGCAAGGAGGCCGTGGCCCTGCTGCTGTGCCGCAGCGGCAAGCGCTCGGTGCTGGCGGCCCAGGCGGCCGCCCAGGCCGGGTTCGCCCATGTGTTCAACGTGCTCGAAGGCTTCGAGGGCGAGATCGACGCGCGGCAGCAGCGCGGCAAAAACGACGGCTGGCGCTTCCACGGCCTGCCCTGGATTCAAGACTGAAGGAGCACGCAGATGGCCAGTTTCGACATTGCCGGACTCACCCAGAACCTGCATGCGGCGCGCCGCGAATGGCGCGAGGCGCACGGCCGCACCCAGGAGCCCGGGGCGCGCGAGTTTCCCTCGCGCGACGCGCTTTCCACCCTCATCGACCAGCTCAAGGCAGCCCTGTTTCCCATGCGCCTGGGCCCGCACGACCTGCGCCAGGAAAGCGAGGATATCTTCGTGGCCCACCAGCTGGACTCGGCCCTGCATGCGCTGCTGGGCCAGATACGGCTGGAGCTGCGGCTGTCCGCGCCCCACACGGCAGCGGGCGCCGACGCCATGGCGCTGGACATCGCACGCGCCTTTGCCGAGTCCCTGCCCCAGATCCGCCGCCTGCTAGACAGCGATGTGCTGGCCGCCTTCCACGGCGATCCCGCCGCGCGCAGCGTGGACGAGGTGCTGCTGTGCTATCCGGGCGTGCTGGCCATGATCCACCACCGCCTGGCCCACCAGCTGTACCTGCTGGAGCAGCCACTGCTGGCGCGCATCGTGGCCGAGCTGTCGCATGCGCAGACGGGTATCGACATCCACCCGGGCGCGAAGATCGGGCGGGGCTTTTTCATGGACCACGGCACGGGCGTGGTGATCGGCGAGACCGCGGTGATCGGCGAGCGCGTGCGGCTGTACCAGGCCGTCACCCTGGGCGCCAAGCGCTTTCCCACCGATGAGCACGGCCACCTGCGCAAGGGCCTGGCGCGCCATCCGGTGGTGGAGGACGACGTGGTCATCTACGCGGGCGCCACCATCCTGGGCCGCGTCACGCTGGGGCGCGGCGCCGTCATCGGCGGCAATGTCTGGGTGACCGAGGACGTGCCGCCCGGCGCCCACGTCACCCAGGCCCATGCGCGCGAGCACGCGCAGCAGCCCCGGGAGGTGGCCCTATGAGCACCCGTCTTGTCACCAGCTTCGGCATTGCCGTGCGCCAGGCGCGCGAGGCCCATGGCTGGTCGCAGGAGCGGCTGGCCGAGCACTCGGACCTGAACCGCTCCTACGTGGGCGAGATAGAGCGCGGCCGCGTCATCGCCTCGCTGCTGACCGTGGAGAAGCTGGCCGTCTCGCTGGGCGTGCAGCCCTCGGCCCTGGTGATGCGCGGCGAAACCGTGGCCCACGACCAGCTGGTGCGCGGCCTGCGCTTGGCGGCTATAGCATGTTGAAGACATGTGCGCGGGCCGGGACACTGGCCCTGTTTCCCTCCTTCCCCTTCCCTTTTTCCTGAACTGATCACGGAGTCTGCACATGTCGGCAACAGTGGGCGGCACGACCGCGCTAGGCGACAACGCCGCGCGGCAACTGGCCAACGCAACCAAAACCGTTCCCCAGCTTTCGACCATCAGCCCGCGCTGGCTGACGCACCTGCTGCAATGGTCGCCGGTGGAGGCGGGCATCTACCGCCTCAACCGCGTCAAGAACCCGGAGGCCATCAAGGTCACCTGCACGGCCAAGCAGGAAGACAACCAGCTGCCGCGCACCTATGTGGACTACGAGGAGCAGCCGCGCGAGTACTTCCTCAACGCCGTCTCCACCATCCTGGATGTGCACACGCGCATCTCCGACCTCTACAGCAGCCCGCATGACCAGATCAAGGAACAGCTGCGCCTGACCATCGAGACCATCAAGGAGAACCAGGAAAGCGAGCTCATCAACAACCCCGACTACGGCCTGCTGGCACAGGTCACGGACGAGCAGCGCATCTTCCCGCTGACCGGCGCGCCCACGCCCGACGACCTGGACGAGCTGCTGACCAAGGTCTGGAAGGAGCCCGCCTTCTTCCTGACCCATCCGCTGGCCATTGCCGCCTTCGGCCGCGAGGCCACGCGCCGCGGCACGCCGCCGCCCACGGTCAGCCTGTTCGGCTCGCAGTTCATCACCTGGCGCGGCATTCCGCTGATCCCCTCGGACAAGGTGCCCGTGGCCGATGGCAAGAGCAAGATCCTGCTGCTGCGCGTGGGCGACAAGCGCCAGGGCGTGGTCGGCCTGTACCAGCCCGGCCTGCCGGGCGAGCAAAGCCCGGGCCTGTCGGTGCGCTTCATGGGCATCAACGACCACGCCACGCAGGCGGGGTTGAGCCACCGGCTCAGCCCAGGCGTCTTGCCCGTGGCGGCCATGCCCAGGCGGCCGTGCCCAGGCGGCCGCCCACGTCGTTGGCGCCGCTTGCGCCCGGTGTGCCGCAGGCCGGACCCGGTGGCCATGCCGCGCCACGGCAGCGGACGGAACACGGCATTGGAGTCATGAAAAAGCATTGCCAATATCAGAATGATCCTATGGATTTCCATCAATCATAGGAATAGACTTTGGAGCGCGCCCATCAAACTCTCCTGCATCGTTTCCGGTTTCATTCATATGAAAAAAATCAGATATTTTCTCATTACGGCAACGCTTTGCTTTTCTGTAAGCTCCATTTATGGAGGCATATTTACCCCGGTGTCGTCCACCATCCAATTACCGGAAATCATCAACGTTCCCGCAGGAAATATCATGAATGGATCAGTGCTATGGGAATCGCCCATGGTCAAATCCACCCTCGACACAATTTCCTACAGTGTGCTTTCGGGGCCATCTTCAGAAATATGGCCCAAAATCATGAACCCCACTACGCTGGACGGCGATATCTACTCCACATCTTTGCGCGGAATAGGAGTCCGTTGGCGTGCCACATGGAAAGCCAGGAATTTCCCCAATGGCAAAACCATGTCCATCACCACTACGTCCAACAATGCAGGAGCCACGGGATGGCAAAAGGATGATGTACATGAGCAAACCATATGGATGCAACTCATCAAGACAGGCGCCGTTCAATCGGGCACTTTCAGCGTCAGCAGCTATTCATCCGCCCAGTTTGACTGCAATAGCCTTTGCAATAACTGGCTCGTGAAGGCGACCGGCAGCACCGTGGTGCGCACAGGCGCCAGTTGCCGGGTGAAGACGAGCAACATCGCCGTGAACCTGCAGCGAATCAACAGGTCACTGTTCAACGGGATAGGCGCTACCTCCGCGCCCCAGCCATTCGATCTGGAACTGATCTGCACCGGGGGCGAAGCCAATTCCACCCTGCGCCCGTTCGTCACGCTCACGGATGCCAACGATGCCGCCAACCGCTCCGATGTGCTGACGGTGACCGGAGGGGCTGCCGGCATCGGCATCCAGATCCGCAGCAGCGACAAGGTCATCAGCTACGGCGAGGACTCCGCCAACTTCGGCAATCCCAACCAGTGGCAGGCGGGCACCATCACCCCAGACACCAGCAACCACGTGATTCCATTGACGGCGCGCTATGTCCAGACCCAGCCCTCCGTCACCACGGGCCTGGCCAACGGACGGGCCACCTTCACGCTCAATTACCAGTGACCTGCCAGTGACCTGCCAGTGACACGCTGGCTGCATTGCGGCTGTGCAGGCGCCCGTGCCGATCCTGCGCTGCCGCACCCGGCTGCGCTCACTCGGCCCTGGCCCCCGACACACGCACCTGCTCGGCCGCCACGGGCATCTGCTCGCGCACGAAACGCCAGAACGCGTCCACGCCCATGGGCTTGACGGGCAGCGAGCCTTGGTCGATGAACTGCTTTTGCACCTCGGGATTGCGCAGCGCCGTGGCCAGTGCGCCGTTCAGGCGCTCCAGCGCCGCACGCGGCGTGCCGGCCGGGGCAACCAGCCCGTACCAGGAGTCGGTGTAGAAGCCCTTGACGCCTGCTTCCTCGAAGGTGGGCACATCGGGCAGGGCCGGCAGGCGCTGGCGTGAGGCCACGGCCAGGGCGCGCAGCTTGCCCGAGCGGATGAAGGGGATGGCGCCCGTGGTGAGCACGAAGTCCACGCGGCCCGCCATCAGGTCGGTCATGGCCGGGGCCGTGCCCTTGTAGGGGATGTGGGTGACATCCACGCCCGTGAGCTGCTTGAAGCTGGCGCCGGCCAGATGCTGGCTGGAGCCCACGCCGCCCGAGCCGTAGTTGAGCTGGCCCGGCCTGGCGCGCGCCGCCTCCAGCAGATCGTTGACCGAGCGCAGCGGCGAGGCCACGGGCACCAGCAGCACGCTGGGCGAGGTGGTGATCATGCCGATGGGCGCGAAGTCCTTGAGCGGGTCGTGGTTGAGCTTGGCGTAGAGCGCGGAGTTCAGGCCGTGCGAGGCCACGGTGGCCAGCATGATGGTGTTGCCATCGGGCCTTGCGCGGGCCGCCGCGTCGCTGCCCAGGTTGCCGCCTGCACCGGCCCGGTTGTCGATGGTGATGGGCTGGCCCAGGGCCTCGCTCATGCGCGTGGCCGCCAGCCGCGCCACGTTGTCGGAGGGGCCGCCCGCAGGCCAGCCCACGATGAGGGTGATGGGGCCTTGCGCCAGGGCCGGCAGGGCCAGGGCGCACAGGGCCAGCGCAGCCAGGCTGCGGCGCGGCAGACAGTGCATGACGGTCGTCCTTGTGAATTCGAAGGTTGGCATGGGCATGGCCTTCAGGGCTTGCCGTCCTGCCAGGGCATTTCGGTCCAGAGCTTGCGAAAGCCGGCCTCGGTGCGCTCCAGCTCGGCCGCGTAGGCCGGTGGCGCCAGATAGCGCAGCGGCGCGTACATGGCCTCGGCCTGCTGCCTGAACTGCGGGTCGGCCGCGATGGTGGCCACGGCATCGACCAGTTTTTTGCGCACGCCTTCGGGCAAGCCCTTGGGCGCGGCCAGGCCGCGCAGGGACGCCAGCTCGATATCGATGCCCTGCTCCTTGAACGTAGGCACCTGGGGCGCCAGCGAGCTGCGCGCGGCCGACATCTGGCCCAGCAGGCGGATGGGAGTGCCGCCCTTCTGGTAGGCCAGCACCTCGCCCACGTTGATGGCGCCGATGGTGATCTGCTGGCCCGTGGCGGCGGCGCGCACCTCGCCCGCGCCCTTGTAGGGCACATGGGTGAGCTGCGTGCCCGTGGCCTTGGCGAACAGCAGCATGGCCAGGTGGTCGTCCGAGCCCGTGCCCGTGGTGCCCACGGTCACGGCGCCGGGGTTGGCCCGGGCGTAGGCGGCCAGGCCGGCCAGCGTGGTGATGGCGTTGCTGTTGTGGATGGCAAAGCCGCCCGGGTCGTCCACCAGGTTGCCCAGCAGGTCGTACTGGCTCCAGTGGAAGCTGCTCTTGCGCTCGATGGGAATGGTCAGCACGTTGGGCGTGTTGATGAAGCCGATGGTGTAGCCGTCCGGCTTGGCCCGCGCCAGTTCGCCAAAGCCGATTCCGCCGCCCGCGCCGGGGCGGTTGAGCACGACCACGCTGCCGCCCAGCTTCTTTTCCAGATGGCGGGCCAGCAGCCGCGCCACCAGGTCGGTGCCGCCGCCGGGCCCGTAGGCCACGATCATCTCGATGTTGCGCGAGGGATAGGGGGCCTCGCCCTGAGTCTGGGTCTGAGCCTGGGCCAGGGCCGGCAGCGCCATGCAGGCGGCGGCCAGGCCTGCGCACAATGCGCGCCTTGCTTGCTGTGTCATCTTTGTCTCCTGGGTCGCCTCTTGCAGTGGTCTGAGAGGCTTTTTAGTCATGGTGAAGGAAGCGGCTAACGGGACGGGGAAAAGGACAGGGAACGGGACGGGTCCAATGCCCGGGCGATGCGCTCGCGCGCATGCGGCCAGACCTCGGGATTGACCAGGCGTGCGGGCCGCTGGCCATTGGCCAGCAACTGCACGATCTGGGTGGCAGCCAGCTCGGCGTTGTTGCGCCGGGCCTCGTGCGTGACACCGGCGGTGTGGAAGGTGGCCACCACCTGGGGCAGGGCCAGCAGCGGATGGGAGGCGGGCGGCGGCTCCTGGTCCCAGACATCCAGCCCCGCGCCCGCCAGGTGGCCACTGGCCAGGGCGGCGTGCAGGGCGGCCTCGTCATGGATACCGCCGCGCGCCGTGCTCACGAAGATGGCGCCCGGCTTCATGGCCGCAAAGGCAGCGGCGTCCATCAGCCCCAGCGTGGAGGCATCGCGCGGGCAGTGCAGGGAGACGATGTCCGCGCGCTGCAGCAGTTCGTCGAAGCCCACGGCCTCTGCCCCGCGCGCCGCCAGGCCGGCTGCGTCGTAGGCCGGGTCGCAGCCGATCACCTGCATGCCGAAGGCGCGGCCCAGGGCCGTGACGCGGCTGCCGGCCTCGCCCACGCCCACCAGGCCCAGGGTGCGGCCGCGCAGCTCGTGGCCCATGACGTCCTCCCGGCTGAAGCCCCGGGCAGGGGCGCGCAGCAGGCGGTCGGATTCGTTGATGCGGCGCAGCACGGACAGCATCAGCCCGATGGCCATCTCGGCCACCGAATCCGCGTTGCCGCCCGACTGGTTCATCACGGCCACGCCGGCGCGCGTGCAGGCCTCGATATCGATGGTGTCGCAGCCCGAGCCGCTGGAGGACACGGCCAGCAGATCGGGGCAGCGCGCCAGCAGGTCCGCCGTGGCGAACCAGTGGCGCGGCAGCTCGTCCTTGGCGGCCGTGATCTGGTAGACCCGGGCGCCCGCCAGGGCCTGCCAGGCGGCGGCATCGTCGCCCTCGCGCCGGCAGGTGACCAGCTGCACTCCAGGCGCGGCCGAGACGATGCGGTCAAAGGCCGCATCCAGCCAGTAGTCGAAGCGGACAACGCGGCGGTCCATCACAGCACCCCCTTGGCGGCCAGCGTGCGCACCACCCAGGAACGGTCGGCACGGCCTGCGGCAATGGCGGCGAGCACGTCGGCCTCGTCGCGCTGTATGGCCTCCACGCGGTCGGCAATGGCTCCGGCCTCGGCGGCGGGCACGGCCAGCAGGCCGTCGCCGTCGCCCAGCACCAGGTCGCCCGGGTGGACGACCATGCCGTCGATGCTCACGGGCACATGCAGCTCGCCGGGGCCGTCCTTGTAGGGGCCACGGTGCGAGACGCCGCGCGCATACACGGGCAGGCCGTGCTGGCCGATGGTGTCGCTGTCGCGGATCAGCCCGTCGATGACGATGCCGGCCGCGCCGCGCGCCATCATCAGCGCCAGCATGATCTCGCCAATGATAGCGTTGGGCCCGGCGCCGCCCGCGTCCACCACGATCACGTCGCCGGGGCCGCAGATGTCGATGGCCTGGTGCACCATGAGGTTGTCGCCGGGCCGCGTGCGCACGGTCAGCGCACGGCCCACCAGCGGCCCCTGGCGGCGATGGAAGGGCCGCAGCGCCGAGGTGCCCGTGGTGCGGCTCATGGCGTCGCTGACATTGGCGACCGGAAAGCCGCGGTAGCGCTGCAGCAGCGCATCGCCAAGGGCGGCCTCGGGCCGGGCGTGGATATGGAATCCGGGAATCTTGCTCACTGCTGTGTCTCCGTCTGTGTCTGTGTCTGTGTCTGTGTCGATACCGTTGTCTTGCCGCTCAGAACGCATCCCAGGCCTGCGCATGGCGCACGCAGGCCGGCGTGATCTGGTCCAGGCGCGTGGCGCCCAGCATGGCCATGTCGCGCAGCACCTCCTCGCGCAGCAGGGCCATGGCGTGGGCCACGCCCGCCGGCCCGGCCACCGAGGCCGCGTAGTTGAAGGGCCGGCCCACGAACACGCAGCGCGCGCCCAGGGCCAGGGCCTTGAGCACATCGGTGCCCCGGCGCACGCCGCTGTCCAGCATCACGGGCAGGCCGGGCACGGCGCGCACGATGCCGGGCAGCACGCGCAGCGGTGCCACGGAGCCGTCGAGCTGGCGCCCGCCGTGGTTGGAGACGATGAGGCCGTTGGCGCCGTGATCGCGCGCCAGCACGGCGTCTGCGGCCGAAAGAATGCCCTTGACCACCAGTTGCCCCTGCCAGCGCTGGCGGATGGCAGCCAGATGCGGCCAGGCCAGGTGGGAACGGTCCGAGAAATCGCGCATCACGCTGGCCGACAGGATGGGCGCGCCCCGGTGCGCATAGTTGTTCTCGAAATGCGGCATGCCGTGGCGCCACAGGGTCTTGAGAAAGCTGCCGAACAGCCAGCGCGGATGGCTGATGCCCTGCCAGGCCAGGCCCGGCCCGGGCCGCAGCGGCGTGGAGAAACCGGCGCGCACATTGTTCTCGCGGTTGGCGGCCACGGGCGTGTCCACCGTGATCACCAGGGTCTGCACGCCGGCGGCGGCCACGCGGTCCAGCAGCGCATCGATCTGGCCCTGGTCACCCGGCAGGTAGGCCTGGAACCAAGTGTGGGGCGCGGCCGCCATCACCTCCTCCAGCCGGATCAGCGAGGAGCCGCTCATGATGGCCGGCACGCCCGCCTGCTGTGCGGCCTGGGCCAGCACCAGGTCGCCCCGGTAGGCCGACAGCGCGGCAATGCCCATGGGCGCCACGCCGAAGGGCGCTCCGTAGCGGCGCCCGAACAGCTCGAAGGAGGGGTCGCGCTGCGCCACGCCCACCAGCGCGCGCGGCACGAAGGCCAGCTCGGCAAAGGCGCGGCGGTTGTCCGCCAGCGAGGCGTTGTCCTCCACCGCCCCGCTGATGTAGGCATGGATGGGGCGCGGCAGGTGCCGCCGCGCCAGCCGCTCGAAATCATCGAGAGACAGCACCTGGCGCAGGCGGCGCGGCGGCCGGGCAGGGGCTGGTGCAGCGGCTGCAGGAGCGGTGGTGGAGGGGACGGTGTTGGCAGGCATTGCCGGCCAATGTAGAAGGGCCAACCTGCAAAGAAAAGCGAAATAAATAGGAATCGATATTTCGATTTTGGAAGAATGTCGCCATGACCCTCAAACAGCTCGAAGCCTTCTACTGGGCCGCCACCTGCCTGAACTTCAGCGTGGCCGCCGACCGCGTGCACCTGTCGGTCTCATCGCTGTCCAAGCGCATTGCGGAGCTGGAGGCCTCGCTGGGCGTGCAGCTGTTCGACCGCAGCGGCCGCGCCGCCGAACTCACGCCCCAGGGCGAGCAGTTGCTGCCGCGCATCCGCGAGCTGCTGCACGGCGCCGCCCAGCTGCGCGAGGCGGCGGGCCGCAGCGTGGGCCTGCAGGGCCGCTGCCGCATCGGCTTTGGCGAGCTCAGCGGCCTGACCTGGCTGCCCCGGCTGGTGCAGAAGGTGGCCGAGCTGCACCCCGACCTGCAGCTGGAGCCCCACACCGACATCGGCCAGGTGCTGGAGCAGCGCATCGTCGATGGCGAGCTGGACTGCGTGGTCATTGCCGGGCCATCGTCGCGCAGCAGCCTGGCCTTCGAGCAGGTCGCCCAGGTGCGCTTCGTCTGGGCCGCCAGCGACGACTTCATCGCCCGCGCCGGCACCGGCCTGCCCCGGCGCCTGGTGCGCGAGCAACTGCTGATCGCCCTGCCCACCGGCTCGGGCGCCACGCGCACGCTGGACGACTGGCTGGGCCGCCACGGCCTGGCCGTGGAGCGGCGCCTTTCCTGCAACAGCTGGGGCGCCGTGGTGGGCATGGTGGTGGACGGCCTGGGCTTCACCTACATGCCCGAGCAATGGGCCCTGGCCCTGCAGCAACGCGGCCGCCTGCGCGTGCTGGACGGCAGCGCCGAGGCCGCAAAGCACAGCGCGCTGGCCCCGCTGACCTACACCGTGCAATGGCGCCGCGACGATGCCCGGCCGCTGATCACGGAAATGCGCGAGATCATCCGCAGCGTGATCGATTTCCCGGCGCCGCGCTGTTTGAGTTGAACAGACGGAAAGCGTGCCGTCAGCCCACGGTATCCGGCTCCCGCGGCAGATCCTCCATCACCCACGGAGCCTCTTCAATGCGCGCCAGCAGTGCCAGCGTGGCCTGCTGCAGCGCATGCAGCCTGTGCGGCTCCAGCGCCCCCTCGACGATGGCCTCCACATGGAGGTTGCCTTCCTTGAAGCGCAGCGTCACTCCGTCCATCACCAAGGCGTGCATTCCCCCGACCGCTTCCTGGACCGGCGGGGCAACCGTCTCATCGATCCGGTAGAGCAGGTCCAGCGCCTCGAAGTCAGGCGCGTCACCCAGGCCCTCGATCGTTGGCAGATTCAGGTGCTTGTATTTGCGCAGTGAATGCGCAAGCCGCATGCTCATGAGCCGGTTGCCTTTGCCATCGGCACGCCGCATGGCCCAACGCTGCCAGGGCCTGCGGGTCAATCGCCGCCACTCGCCGGTCACTGTGTCCAGCGACCAGTCGTCGATGTTCTCGGGCGTCAGGCATTGCTCGCCAAACCAGCGCTCGCCGCCGCCCACCACGATGGTTCTCCCATCGCCTGCCAGACAGGCCTCATGCTGATAGATCCAGCCGGGCGCCTCGCCATGCGTGGGAACCGCCTCGATGCGCATGCTGTCCAGCAGCAACTTGTACACCCGCGTCATCCCCGGCATGCGCTGGTGCCGGTAGCCCAGGCCGCCAATGATGAAGATGGCGTCACCCACCAGCGTGGCGCTGTGGAAATCGGTGGGAGGGAAGGCATCGTCCGGGTAGCCGTGGATGGCGATGCCGCCATTCGCGTCGATGACGATGACATCGTTGTAGATGAAGAAGTCGGGATCGCAGCTGTCTTCGTGCTCGCCGCCGATGTGCACGACCCGGCCATCGGCCAGCACTGTCTCACTCTTGCCATACCGGGCAAAGCACCACATAGGCCCCGTCTCGCAAGGCCATGGTTGCTGCAACACATCGTTGGCTCCATAGGCGCTCCAGCGCGTGCGCACCATCCAGTGCCACAGCGGATTGTCCTGCCGCGTCGGGTTCAGCGCTCCGGCCCGGGGCGAGCGCCAGAGGGCAAGATCCCGCACGGCTTCCTCGGGCGGCGGCTCGGCCTTTCTGCGTTCGGCGGCGTCCTCTTCAGCGAGAAATTGCGCAATCTCATCCTGTTTGCTCTGATCGCCAGCCTGCATGGCCTGCCTCCTCTAAAACCGTACAAAACAACGCCACAAGCAGCGCGAGACAATCGAGCCCATGACCACCGCGCCGATTCCAGATTCCGCCGACCCCATGCCCCAGCCGCCCGAGCAGCCCGACCTGGACGCCTGCTGCGGCAATGGCTGCGACCCCTGCATCTTCGACAGCTATGACCTGGCCATGGACGAGTACCGCCAGGCGCTGCGGGCCTGGAAGGCGCGCAACGAAACGCCGGCGGGCCAGGGATAGGAATAGGGATCGGGGTAGCGCGATCAGTCCACGCGGGCGATCAGGTCCAGCTCCACGGCCGCGCCCTTGGGCAACTGCAGCACGCCCACCGAAGTGCGCGTGTGGGCACCCACGGGGCCCAGCACCCGGGCGATGAGGTCGGAGGCGCCATCGGCCACCTCGCTTTGCTGGGTGAAATCGGGCGCCGAGCGCACATAGACGGTGATGCGCGCAACGGCGCGCACGGCATCGAGCGAGCCGGCCGCGCGCTGCACGAAGGCCAGGGCCCGCATGGCACAGATGGCGGCGGCCGTTCTGGCCGATGCCAGGTCGATCCCGGCGCCGACCGTCCCCACGTAGAGCACTTCATCGCCCACGCGGGGAATCTGCCCGCTGACGAACAGCTGCTGGCCGTCGCGCACGACGGGGCTGTAGTTGCCGCCTATCTTGATCTCGCCATCGAAGCGGTGGCCGAGCTCAAGGGCGGCCTGGGCGAAGCGTTCATCTGCTGTCATGGTCTGGTGTCCGGAGTAAGGCAAGCGCGCAGTCTAGAGCGTGTTATGCACCGGCGCCTGCAGCGGCTTCAACTGCCCGTGGACGCGTAATGTCTCACCCCCATGCGCCAGGCGCCCGAGGCCAGCCAGAGGAAGGCAAAGCCGGCCAGCGGCGAGACCCAGCCCAGCCAGGCCGGCGCGCCCAGCGGGTCGGGCTTGCCCAGCACGGCCAGCGCCGGGTAGTAGGCCACGCAGGCCAGCGGCACGGCGAAGGTCAGCAGGCGGCGGAACCACTGCGCGTACAGGGCCAGGGGGTACTGGGCGGCCTCGACGCTGCCGTAGCTCAGCACATTGGCGGCTTCCAGGCTTTCCACGGTCCAGAACGAGAGCGCGCCCTGCAACACGAGGATGCCCAGGAACAGCGCCACGCCGCCCGCCACGGCGAACAGCGCCACGGCGACGGCCTGGGGCGTCCACGCCACGGCGCCCTGGGCCGTGGCAAAGCCCAGCACCAGCAGGCCCTGCAGCAGGCGGCCCAGGCGGCTGATGCGCACGTCATGGCCCATGAGCTGCAGCCACACGGGGCGCGGGCGCAGCAGCAGGCGGTCGAAGGCGCCGGTGCGCAGGAACTGCGTGCCCAGCACGTCGAAGCCCCGGCCCAGCGCATCGGCCAGGGCGAACATGCAGTTCACCAGGCCATAGAACACGGCCACTTCGCCGATGCGCCAGCCCTGCACCTCGCCAAACCGGTGGAACAGCGCCCAGACGGCGATGACCTCGATGCCCGTGACCAGGAACTGGCCCAGGGTCAGCATCAGCGCCGAGGCCGGGTAGCGCGCCTGCCCGCCCAGCGAGGCCAGCGCCAGGCGCAGGAACATGGACAGCGATCCTTTTTGCTTGGCCATGGCGCTCACCCGCCCTGCACTTCGAGGCCGCGCATGGTGCGCGCCATGGCCGCGCGGCCCAGGGCCACGATCACGGCAATCCACAGGGCTTGCAGCGCCAGGCAGGCCAGCATCTGCGCACCGGCCATCTGGCCGAAATAGATGCGCGCAGGAATGTCCATCACGCCCGCCAGCGGCTGCAGCAGCAGCGCGGTCTGCCAGGCGTCGGGCATCAGCGCCAGCGGCAGCAGGTTGCCCGACAGCACGATGACCACGGGCGCGGCCAGCGTGTTGATGCCTTTTTCATTGAGCGCGGCGGCGGCAGCAACATTCAGCAGCATGACCAGTGCCGTGGACAGCAGCAGCGCCAGCAGCATGGAGGCGGCAAAGCCCAGGCCTGCGGCCCAGCCGGCCGGCGGCTGCCAGCCCCAGGCGCCCAGCCCCGTCAGCGGCAGGGCCAGCCCTGCAAACGCCACCATCAGCGCCACGCGCGGCAGCACGCGCGCGGCGATCCAGCCAGCCGAGCGCACGAACCACAGCGCATAGGCATCCACGGGCCGCAGCCGGTCATAGGCGATGGCGCCCGTGCGCACGGCCAGGGCCACGTCGGGGTCGCCGCTCCAGGGCAGCAGCGCGAACAGGCCCTGGGCCAGCCAGGTGTAGGTGATGGCGTGCTCCAGCGAAATCGGCGCGCCGGCCGATGCCGAGGCACTGCCGTAGAACGCCGCCAGCACCATGGTCTTGATGGCGCCCCACCAGCACTGCGTGGCAAAGCCCGCGTAGGCGGCCGTGCGGTACTGCAGCATCACCAGGAACCGCGATGCAAAGGCCGCCACATAGGGGCGCAGGAGTTCACGCAGCGTCATGCCGGCTCAGCCTTCGGCCGCTCCGTGCATGGCGTAGAAGCGGGCGATCACGGCCTCGATGGCCATGTCTTCTCCATTGCCTTCGCCATCACCACCTCCACGCCCCTCGCCCTGCGCTGCCACCACCTGGGCGCGCAGCGCATCGACCGCGCAGTCGGCCAGCACGCGGCCATGGCCGATGACGATCACGCGCCGCGCCAGCGCCTCGATGTCGTGCATGTCATGCGTGGTCAGCAGCACCGTGGTGCCGCGCTCGCGGTTGGCGCGCAGCACGAACTCGCGCACGGCCAGCTTGGAGGGTGCGTCCAGGCCGATGGTGGGCTCGTCCAGGAACAGGATCTCGGGCTCGTGCAGCAGGGCCGCGGCGATCTCGGCGCGCATGCGCTGGCCCAGGGACAGCTGGCGCACGGGCTGGTCCAGCACGCGCTCCAGGTTCAGCAGCGTCACCAGCTCGTCGCGCGTGCGACCGTAGCGTGCGGGATCGACGCGGTACAGGTCGCGCAGCAGGTTGAAGCCATCGCCCACGGGCAGGTCCCACCACAGCTGCGAGCGCTGCCCGAAGACCACGCCGATGCGGCCCACATGGCGCTGGCGGTCGGCGAAGGGGTCGCGCCCGTCCACCTCCACGCGCCCGCCATCGGGCCGCAGGATGCCCGACAGGATCTTGATGGTGGTGGACTTGCCCGCGCCGTTGGGGCCGATGAAGCCCAGCAGCTCGCCGCGCTCCAGTGCGAACGACACGCCATCCAGCGCCTGCACCGTGCGATGGCGCGGATGCACCAGCGCGCGCAGCGCGCCCATCACGCCGGGGTCGCGCTCATGGATGCGGTAGGTCTTGCGGAGGTCGTGGACGAGGATCTGGGGCATGGCGCTGGGCGGTGAGGTAAGCGCAGAGAGGGACACAGAGGGGGGCACAGAGGGGGCGCGATTCTACACAGGCCCGGGCTTTGCTATCCTGCGCGCAAATTCGCGGATGGAAATCCGCCTTGCCGCACGCACGCACGCACGCACGCACAAAGGAAACACAACATGGCCGCTGAAGGCAATGCAAGCCAGCTCGTAGGAATCGTCACGCTGCTGGGGGCCGCCGTGGTGGCCGTGCCGCTGTTCAAGCGGCTGGGCCTGGGCGCCGTGCTCGGCTACCTGGCCGCTGGCCTGGCCATAGGCCCCTACGGGCTGGGGCTGGTGACGGACGCGCAGACCATATTGCACGTGGCCGAGCTGGGCGTGGTGATGTTTCTCTTCGTCATCGGGCTGGAGATGAAGCCTTCGCACCTGTGGGATCTGCGCGGCCAGATCTTCGGGCTGGGCAGCCTGCAGGTGGTGGTGTGCGCGCTGCTGCTCACGGGCGTGGGCATGGCCTTCGGCTTTCCGTGGCAGGTGGCCTTCGTGAGCGGCGCGGGCTTCGTGCTGACCTCCACGGCCATCGTCATGCAGGTGCTGGCCGAGCGTGGCGACATCCTGGCGCCGCGCGGCCAGCGCATCGTCTCCATCCTGCTGTTCGAGGACCTGCTCATCGTGCCGCTGCTGGCCGCCGTGGCCTTTCTGGCGCCGGCCGATGCGGCGCCCGTGGCCACCTCGCCCCTGTGGCAACGCGCGGGCGTGGCCCTGCTGTCGCTGGGCGCGCTGGTGGGCGCGGGCCTGTGGCTGCTGAACCCGCTGTTCCGCATCCTGGCCAAGGCCAAGGCGCGCGAGGTGATGACGGCCGCCGCGCTGCTGGTGGTGCTGGGCGCCGCCCTGCTGATGGAGATGGGCGGCCTGTCCATGGCCATGGGCGCCTTCGTGGCGGGCGTGCTGCTGTCCGAATCCTCGTTCCGCCACCAGCTGGAGGCCGATGTGGAGCCCTTCCGCGGCCTGCTGCTGGGCCTGTTCTTCCTGGGCGTGGGCATGGCGCTGAACCTGGAGGTGGTGGCGCTGAACTGGCGCATCGTGGGCATGGGCGTGGTGGCGCTGATGCTGGGCAAGGCGCTGTGCATCTACGCCGTGGCCCGCGTGGCACGCAGCAGCCATGCCGATGCGCTGGACCGCGCCATCCTCATGGCCCAGGGCGGGGAGTTCGCCTTCGTGCTGTTTGCCGAGGCGCTCAAGCTCAAGGTGCTCAGCCCCGAGGTGCATGCCAACATGACGGCCATCGTCGTGCTGTCCATGGCCATCACGCCGCTGGTGGTGCTGCTGCACAAGCGCCTGGCCGGAGCCCAGGCCGTGTCGCTGGACGGCGTGGAGGCGCCGCAGGACCTGCGCGGCAACGTGCTGGTCATCGGCTTCGGCCGCGTGGGCCAGATCGCCAGCCAGGGGCCGCTGGCGCATGGGGCCAGGCTGTCCATCATCGACAACGACCCCGACGTGATCCGCAACGCCGAGCCCTACGGCTTCAAGGTCTACTTCGGCGACGGCGCGCGCGCCGACATCCTGCATGCGGCCGGCGCCAGCCATGCCAGCGCCATCCTGGTCTGCGTGGACAGCAAGGCCGCCGCCACGCGCATCGTGGAGAACGTGCGCCACGAATGCCCGCACGCCCGCCTCATCGTGCGCGCCTATGACCGCGAGCACGCGCTGGAGCTCATCCAGAAGGACGCCGACCATGTCGTGCGCGAGAGCTTCGAGTCCGCCCTGCTCATGGGCCGCCATGCCGTGCTGGCCCTGGGCGCCACCGAGGACGAGGCCCGGACGCTGGAGGCAGAAGTGCGCGGCCGCGACACCGAGCGCTTTGCGCTGGAGACCGCCGGCGGCACCTTTGCGGGCCGCGCCCTGCTGCTGGGCAACATCGAGCGCATCGATCCGCCCCGGCACGACAAGCCCACCGCCAGGGACTGAATCAGCCCCGGGCACAGCGCGCTCAGTGCCGCTGGTTGATCTGTATGAGATTGCCGCAGGTGTCGTCGAACACCGCAATCGTGACCGGCCCCAGATGCGTCGGCGGCCTGGTGAAGCGCACGCCGGCCGCGCTCAGGCGCTCGTACTCGGCCTGCACGTCGTCCACGCCGAAGAAGGTGGCCGGTACGCCGTCGGCATGCAGGGCGGTCTTGAACGGCTTGGCGGCCGGGTGCATGTCGGGTTCGAGCAGCAGCTCCACGCCATCGGCATCGCCGGGCGATGTCAGGGTGAGCCAGCGCGCGTCGCCGCCCATGGGAATGTCGTGCTTGAGGACGAAGCCGAGCACGTCGCGGTAGAAGGCCAGGGCCTTGTCCTGGTCGTCGACGAGCACGCTGGTGATGACGATCTTCATGGAATGCTCCTTGTGTCGCTGCGCAGGGCACGCACCGGGTACACACCTGCCACCACCGGCATGCCGCTATTTCAGCAGGAAGGTGACGGGCACGCGCGTCCACATGCTGTCCGGCACGCCGTCGCGCGTGCCGGGGACAAAGCGCCACGTCCGCACGGCGTCCAGCGCCTCCTGGTCGAGCAGAGGATAGCCGCTGCTGTCTGCCACATCCACGGCCAGTGCCTTTCCGCTGGCGCCCACCAGAACCCGCAGCACCACCTGGCCTTCCTGCTCCAGCCGCCTGGCTTCCTTGGGATAGGCCGGCATCTTGTTCTCGCTGGCCTGCCTGTCGGGCACAGGCTGCAACACGCCTGCCGCAGCCGGGCCACCGGCCAGCAGGCCCAGGGTCAATGCAAGGATGGCGCAGCGCATGCGGGGCATTCGGAAGGCTCCTGGATGGGGACGGGATGGGGGACTGGATGGAGGTGGGGATGGCAGTCGTGGACTGGTGCGAGTCCGGATCATCGCATGCCCTCCACCCGCCACCAGCGCGGCAGCAGCGCCTGCACCTCGCCGCGCCGATAGCGGTCGTCGATGAGAAAGACCACGCCGCGGTCGCGCTCGCTGCGGATGACGCGGCCTGCGGCCTGGACCACCTTGCGCAGCCCCGGGTAGAGGTAGCTGTAGTCATAGCCCTTGTCCGCGCCGAACTGGCGGTCCATGGCGCGCTTCATCTCTTCATTCACGGGATTGACCTGGGGCAGGCCCAGCGTGGCCACGAAGGCGCCGATGAGGCGCTCGCCGGGCAGGTCCACGCCCTCGGAGAACGCCCCGCCCAGCACGGCGAAGCCCACGCCCTGCCCGGCTTCGGTGAAGCGGGCCAGGAAGGCCGCGCGACCCTCCTCGTCCATGGACGGGGTCTGCAGCCAGACCGGCAGCCCGGGATGGGCGCGCTGCAGGCATTCGGCCACGCGCTGCAGGTAGTCGAAGCTGCTGAAAAAGCACAGGTAGTTGCCGGGCCGGCGCGCGTACTGCGCGGCCACGAGGTCGGCGATGGGCCGCAGCGAACGGTCGCGGTCGCGGTAGCGCGTGGAGATGTGGCCGGCCACCTGCACATCGAGCTGGTCGGCCTGGAAGGGCGAGTCGGCCTCCAGCCAGTGCGTGCCTTCGGGCAGGCCCAGGATGTCGCGGTAGAAGTGCGGCGGGCTCAGCGTGCCCGAGAACAGCACCGAGGCATGGGCCGCCGCATGGCGTGCCGCCAGGTGGGGCGCGGGCACCACGCAGCGTATGCACAGCGTGGATGCCGGCGTGCGACGGGGGCCTGAGCGCCCGGGCAGCAGGTGGACATCGAACAGCGCATGGCCGCCGAACTGCTCGGCCAGCGCCATGAACTGCAGCGCCTCCCAGTAAAAATCCAGCACGGGGTCGCCAGGCAGCATGGGGCTGTCGGCATTGGCGTCGGCGATGGCCGCCACGGCGCGCTGCACGGCGCCCAGCAGGCCTGCGGGCACTTCCTCATGGGCCTGGTAGCTGGCGGTCCGCTCCCTGTTCAGCGCGCTCCAGCTGCGGCTGAGCCGGTCCAGCGCCTTGCGCACGGCACCGGTGGCCGACTTGCGGGCGGCAGCCAGGGCGAACTGCGACAGCTCGGCCGTGTACATGCGGCGCGCGCGCTCGAGCAGGTTATGGGCCTCGTCCACCAGCACACCCACCTTCCATTGCTGGGCCTGGGTGAGCGCGTACAGCATGGCGGCGCTGTCGTAGAAGTAGTGGTAGTCGGCCACGACCACGTCGCTCCAGCGCACCAGTTCCTGGGACAGGTAGTAGGGGCAGATGTCGTGCGCCAGAGCGACGGCACGCACGGCGGGCGGGTCCCAGGGCGCCTGCTGCAGCGCGGCGGCGCGCGCGGCGGGCAGCCGGTCGAAGAAGCCGCGCGCCAGCGGGCAGGAGTCGCCGTGGCAGGCCTTGTCGGGATGCTCGCAGGCCTTGTCACGCGCCAGGATGGCGAGCACGCGCAGCCTTGCGGGTGGCGCGGACGGTGTGGGCGGTGTGGGCGGTGTGGGCGGTGTGGGCGGTGTGGGCGGTGTCGGCGGTGCGGGTGGCGAGGGCAGCGGTTGCGGCGCAGCCGGTTCCTGCGGCGGTGGCTGGTGCTGTTCGGCGATCTGCCGGTTCACGCTGGCCAGCGCCTGCAGCGCCAGGCCATGGCCCGTGCCCTTGGCCGTGAGGAAGAACAGCCTGTCCAGGCCCTGGTCCGGCATGGCCTTGAGCATGGGGAAGATGGTGCCCAGCGTCTTGCCGATGCCCGTGGGCGCCTGCGCCATCAGGCACTGGCCGCCCTGCTGCGCGCGCGCCACGCGGTAGACGGCCACGGCCAGCTCGCGCTGGCCCGCGCGAAAGCCCTGCATGGGAAAGCGCAGCGCGGCCAGCGCCGCCTCGCGCGCCGCGCGGTGGGCGGCCTCGCTGCGCGCCCAGTCCAGGAACAGCGCGCATTGCTGCTCGAAGAAGGCGCGCAGCGTGGCCGCGTCTTCCTCCTGCACCAGCACGGTCTCCTCCGAGTTGCCCACGTTGAAATACACCAGGGC
This sequence comes from Delftia sp. WSY_7, assembly GCF_043104845.1. Classification (NCBI taxonomy): domain Bacteria; kingdom Pseudomonadati; phylum Pseudomonadota; class Betaproteobacteria; order Burkholderiales; family Comamonadaceae; genus Delftia; species Delftia sp. WSY_7. Next base: position 600,124 of record NZ_JBICLB010000005.1, read on the forward strand.
CACCCGCAGCCGCTGCAGGCCGCGCGCCTGGCACAGCAGATGGGCGTAGATGCGCGCCTGGGCCCAGTGCAGTGCCCGGTGGTGGGCGCGCACGCCCTCGATCTGGCCGCGGTAGGTCTTGATTTCCTCGAGCTGGCCAGCCCCGGCGTCGAAGCCGTCGGCGCGGCCGCGCACGCGCAGGTCGCCGTACTCACCGGCCAGGCTGATCTCGGTCTCGTAGTCCTTGCCCCTGCGCGACTGCACCAGGCTGTGACCGGCCATGCCCTCCAGCGCGCTGGGCGCGGGCGTGAAGCGCAGGTCCAGGTCGCCCGCGCGCGCCGTGAACTCGCACAGCGCGCGCACGGCCACGGTGTAGCTCACGCGGCCTCTCCCAGCGGCTGGCCCCGCCACTGGACATGGCACACGCGCACGGGAATGCCGTGCTCGGCACAGTACTGCAGCCAGCGGATCTGGTTGTCCTGCAGCTTGTCGCCGGGGGCCTTGGCCTCGACCAGTTCGTAGCGGCGCTCGGCCGGCCAGAAACGCACCAGATCGGGAAAGCCCGTGCGGTTGGCCTGCACGTCGCGCAGCAGCCGCGCAAAGAACAGCTTGAGGTGGGCGGCTGGAATGCAGTCCAGCGCCAGCGCCAGCAGCGGCGCGCTCAGCGTGCCCCAGAACACGAAGGGTGACTGCAGGCCCTGCTTGTCGGCATGGCGCTGCACGATGACCTCGCGCCAGCTGCCATCGTCCAGATGCGCCAGGCATTCCTCGAACAAGGCTGCGCGGCGCTGCACGAAGTCGGGCGCGGACAGGTCGGCCGGGCCGCTCTGGAACGGGTGGAAGAAGGCTCCCGGCAGCGGCGCGAAGATGGCCGGCCAGCACAGCAGGCCGAACAGCGAGTTGATGAGCGCGTTCTCCACATAGAACACCGGCGCGGCGTCGCTGTGCCAGTGGTCGCGCAGCACGTATTCGACCGATGCGGGCCGCGTCGGCAGCTCCAGCTCCACGTCCATGCGCATCTGCGCCACCACGGGCGCCAGCGCCGCCGCACGCCCGCGCGCGCCCTGCCCCAGGCTGCGGCGCAGGCGCGGCAGCATGCGCGCCACGCGCTGCAGCTCCTCGTCGCTCTCGGGCTGGGCCTGGGCGGCCTGGGCCAGCGCCATGGCATCGGCAAAGCGCTCCATGCGCTCGTACACACGCATGCGCCGGTGGCGGGCGCCGGGGTAGCGGCTTTGCGCATAGGCCTGCTCGGCACGCTCCCAGTCCTGCATGCGCTCGCAGGCCTGGCCTATGCGCAGCAGCACCTTGGCGCGGCGCTGCTCCAGCCAGGCATTGCCGCTGGCGCAGCCGGCCACCTGCTGCAGCAGCGCATCGATCTCCACGCCCTCATCCAGCGCCGCGCGGCAGGCCTGCAGGGCCAGGTAGCCATCGACATCGGCACGCGACTGGAAGGCCCGCGACGCCGCATCGAAGGCCACGGCCTCGTAGCGGAACACGCCCAGGTCGGCCAGCACGAATTCCGACCAGTCCTGGTAGAGGTTGCCGAAGAACATCAGCCGAAAGCGCTCGCACAGCGCACCCACCATCACGCGCCAGGCGGCTTCGCCGGCTCCGACGCCCTGGGGTTGCCACTGCGCATAGGGCCTGGGCGCCTCGTGCAGGGGCTGCAGGGCCTGCAAAAGCTCGGCCTTGCGCAGGCCTGAGTGAACGGGTGCGCCGGCGAACAGCTGCAGCAGCTCGGGCTTGGTGTGCAGCGCAAACAGCTCCTCCAGCGCCATGGGGTGGCCCGCGTCCAGCCAGCCAAGATCCAGCAGGGGTGCGGCCGCGTCGGCAATGGCGGGAATCTCTTCATACACCAGCTTGCCGGCCCGAAACCAGGGCCCGCGCCGCATCAGCAAACGCACCATCAGCGCCTGCGAGGGCTGGGGCAGCTGCGTGAAACGGGTGAGGAATGCCTGCTCGGGCGCGTCCAGCAGATCGCCGTAACGCTGGCCAATCCAGTCCAGCGCGCGCTGGAAGTTGTGCAGGTAGTAGAAGCGGTGGGGAGGGAGCATGGGCCTGGCAGATCGGGCAGCCAGGCCGCTCGAAAACTGTATCTTTATACAGTCATCATATCAAACCCGGTAGTGCTCACTTCGCGCAACGGACTTGCCCCGGGCAGGCTCATCCGGCCAGGAAGCCGCCATCGGTCGCCAGGCAGTGCCCGACCACAAAGGCCGCCTCGTCCGACATCAGCCAGACCACGGCCGTGGCCACCTCCTGCGGATGGCCCATGCGCCGCAGCGGCAGGCCCGCCGCCACGGCATGCATGTCGGCAATGCCCGAGCCCAGCATCATGTCCGTGACCACGCGGCCAGGGGCAACGGCGTTGATGCGGATGCCGTGCGGCGCGTACTCCATGGCGGCGGCGCGGGTCAGCGACAGGGCCGCAGCCTTGGAGGCGCCGTACAGCGACAGGCCCGGGTTGGGATTGCGTATGCCGCTGACGCTGGTGTTGTTCACGATGGTGCCGCCGCCCGCGGTCAGCATGGCCGCCAGTTCATGGCGCATGGCGTGGAAGACCGCACGCACATTCGTATCGAAGACCTGGGAGAAGACCGCGTCATCCTGCTCGGCCAGCGCGGCGCGCCGCTCCTGGAAGCCCGCATTGTTGAAGGCCGCGTCCAGCCGCCCGAAGCGCGCCACGGCCTGCTCCACCACCGCCGCCATGTCCTCCTGCCGCGTTGCATCGCAGGCCAGGAAAAGGCCGTCTGCCCCCCGCTGCCGGATTTCCTGCTCCAGCTCCAGGCCCAGCTCACGGCGGCGCCCCGTGACCACCACGGCGGCGGCGCCCTCCTCGGCCATGCGCAGGGCGGTGGCCCGGCCTATCCCGCTGGTGGCGCCCACCACCAGGCAGACACGCCCCCGGAGCCGCCCCGATGGTGCAAGGGCCGGCAGGGGGCCGGCCAGTTCCAACTGACGCTGCTGCATGTCCATGGCGATGTTCCTTCGCAATTTAGTTGCATGATACAACCAATAGACTAAAAACACCATGCAGGCAAAGCCGGTGCCATCCCGCGCGGCTCACTTGCAGGGATGCGCCATTGGATGCAAACTTGCTTCAACATTGATGCAATGAGGTCCACCATGAGAACCACGGTCACCATCGACGACGCCTTGTACGAGGAAGCGCTGGAGCTGGCGGAGCCAGAAATGGACAAGGCCGACCTGTTTCGCGAAGCCGTCAAGACTTTCGTGAGAGTGCAGGCGGCCAAGCGTCTGGCCGCGCTGGGAGGCTCCGCACCGGACATGCGGGAGATTCCCCGTCGCCCACAGGGCATCGAGCCATGAATCCCGTTCTGGTCGATACCTCGGTCTGGATCGATCACTTCAGGCAGGGCAATCCTCACCTGGCGCAGTTGCTGCAGCAAGACATGGCGCTCATGCATCCCCTGGTGCTGGGTGAACTGGCTTGCGGCACGCCACCGGCGCGCGCACGCACGCTCGCGGACCTTCAGCGGCTCAAGCCTGCCCGACAAGCCAGCATGCGCGAAGTGCTGGCCTTGATAGAGCGCGAGCAACTCTTTGGTCTGGGCTGCGGTCTGGTGGACATCACGCTCCTGGCCTCGGCACTCATGTCTTCAGGCGCCAGCCTGTGGTCGCTGGACAAACGCCTGCACGCGCTGGCCCAGCGATTTGGCATTGCCTGCCGGAGCGTCCTGCCGTAGGGCCGGTTTCCCTGCTTCTCGAAGGGCTGGGCCCGGCGCACGGCGCCCGCTCGGGTTCGCACAAGCGCGCGCGACACGCGCTAGAAATCCGGCCTGCGCATCCTCGACAAGGCGTCCTGCCGATTGGCGGCTCCCAGCTTGCGGTAGATGTTTTCCAGGTGCCGCTTCACCGTGCCTGCACGCAACTCCAGCATGGTGGCGATTTCTGCGTTGGTGTTGCCGTTGGCGACCCATTGCAGCACTTCACGTTCGCGCGGGCTCAGCACGTCGGCAGCCGGCGAGCCCGGTGAGAGCGCCTGCCATGCCGCCTGGCTGATCCGCTGCTGCTGGCTCAGGCGCCGCCACTGCGCCTGCGCATGCGGCCCCAGCAAGGTCAGCGCCATGCGCTCCGCCGCGGTGTAGCCGCGCGAGGCGCGTGTGACATTGAGGGTCAGCATCGCGCCGTGGCCCAGTTCCACGTCCAGCGCGAGTCCGTCCTGCTGGCCCACCTGGGAGTAGGCCTGGGCATAGAGCGCCGTCCTCTGCCATTGCCCGCGAGTCAGCAGGTCGGAAATGCTGGCGGCCTGCGTCTGGCGCTGCCGATACAAGGGGTTGTCGGCCAGATGCCGGTGCACCGCAGCGTTGACTTCGGAGGAAATGGCCCGCACCGGATCGTAGGCCGTGTAGCCACGGACTTCCGCAATGCCGGAGAAATCCACCACCCGAATGTCACCCGGCACCACCAGGCGCAGCGCGTGCAGCAAATGCGTGGCCAGCGCGTGCAGATCGGGCGCGCCGTGCACCGCGAGGATGGCCTGATTGAGTTGCCCCAGTTGCTGCGTTGACAGGGTCATGTCGCGAAATCCAATGGCGTGCTCGAGGTGCTGGCGATAGGTGGGCCGGCTGAGGCCGCATTTTCAGGCCTGCGATGTGCCGTCGGCACATTTTCACGATCTTCGCAGAAAGCTAAGGTCACGCGGTCCGCAACAACAGCGCGCGGGTCTGCCCGGGACACGCAGCGCAACGGGAGGAACCGTGCACGCTTTTCTTCACAGACCCCTTCGACGCCTCCGGCTTCTGGCAGTGCCTGGCGCGCTGTGCAGCCTGCTGGCACTCAATGGCCAGGCCGCGACCATCGTGGTCAATACCACGGACAACACGCCCGGTGCAGCGGACTGCAGCCTGAATGAGGCATTGACCAGTGCCCAGATGGATGACGGCAGTTGGGGCAACGGCGCATGCATATCGGGCAATGGCGCGGACACCATCGTGTTCGACCCGGCCGTCTTTCCGGCAGGCAGCCTCACCGCCATTGCATTGGCAGGCCATTCCATCGACCTCAACTTCACCACCTCGGACATCACGATCGACGGGGACCAGCGGGTGGCGCTCGATGGGGGCAATGCCTCCCGCCTGGTGTCGGCCCAGGGCAGCGGTGTCCAGCTCACGCTGCGCGGCCTGACACTGCGCGGCGGGCTGACCGCCGCCGGTGAAGACGGCGGCGCCATCTACCTGGACAACGGCGTCACCCTGCGCCTGGAGCGCAGCGTGGTGCAGGACAGCACGGCCGGCATCAACGGCGGGGGACTGTACAGCCGCGACAGCACGGTGACCATCGTGGACAGTGTGTTCAGCGGCAACCAGGCAGGGGGACAGGGCGGTGCCATCTACAGCACGGGCAGCGGCTCGCTGACGGTGGAGCGCAGCCGCCTGTCCGGCAACACGGCCCGCACGCTGGGCGGGGGCCTGCGCAGCGGGGTGCCGACCACCATGACCGACAGCACCGTCACCGGCAACGTGCTGGTGTCTCCGGGCTCGGGTGCCGGCGTCTCGTTCACGCTCACCCGCCCCCGCACACTCCACGGCAACCAGATCACGAACAACGCGCCCGGCAACAACTGTGGCGGCGAAACGTTCACGGGGACGGGCAACCGCTACTGGCCGGCCAGCGATACCAGTTGCCCGGCGGCGGCAGGTGCCATCGCCAAAGCGCCGCAGGCCATCACCTTCACCACGGCACCACCGGCCGGCGCACGGGTGGGGGATACCTATGACGTGGCCGCCGTCGGAGGCGCCTCGGGAAACCCCGTCATGTTCGCCGTGGATGCATTGACCGCGGCGATCTGCAGCGCCTCCGGCAGCACCATCCGCTTCCAGGCCGCAGGGACATGCACGATCAACGCCAGCCAGCTCGGCGATGCGGACCATGACGCGGCTCCGCAGGCGGTGCAGATGGCGGCGGTGGGACAGGGCCCCTCCCGTGTCACGCTGACCTCCAGCGCCAATCCCTCGCGCTCCGGGCAGTCGCTGTCCTTCTCCGTGGTGGTCGCACCCGATGTCTCCCTGGGCACCGCCGCCGTCCCCACGGGAACGGTCGAAATCCTGGCTGGCGGCCTGTCGCTGGGCACGGCAGGTTTGTCCAATGCCAGGGCCATCATCGCCACCACCCAACTGACGGCGGCCGGCCCGCATGCCATCGTGGCCCGGTACGGCGGCGATGCGAACTATCTCGCCGCGGACAGCGGCGCATGGGCCCAGACCGTGGAGCCCGCAGCCCCGGCCCCGGCCACAGCCACCCCCGTGCCCGCGCTGGGCCCCTGGGGAGTGCTGCTGTGCGCCGTGCTGACGGGATGGGCAGGACTGCGGCTGCGCGGCGTGCACGGCACCTGATGCAGCACCTGATGCCACCGCCTGCCCGCAGGCCTCAGGCCGAATGCATCCAGCGCTGGTGCAGCCAGCGCGCCGCATGGTCCAGCGCATAGCCCAGGGCGCCGATCAGCACCACGGCAGCCATCAGCTCCGAATACGCCAGGCGGTCGCGCGTGTCGAGGATGAAGTAGCCCAGGCCGGCCGATACGCCCAGCATTTCCGCGGGCACCAGCACGATCCAGATGATGCCGATGGCCAGGCGCACGCCCGTGAGGATCTGGGCCGTGATGCCGGGCAGCACCACGCGCAGCACGGTCTCGGTGCGCGTGGCCGACAGGCTGCGCGCCAGCAGCAGCCAGTTGCGGTCCAGCTGGGCCACGCCGGCCGCCGTGCTCAGCAGGATGGGCCAGACGGCGGCGAAGGCCAGCAGGAAGTACACGGGCGCGTCGCCCACGCCCAGCACCATCACGGCAATGGGCATCCACGACAGCGGCGAGATCATGCGCAGGAACTGGAACACGGGCGAGAACGCCTGCGAGAACCCGCGCGACAGGCCCACCAGCACGCCCAGCGGCACGCCGACCACGAAGGCCAGCAGCAGGCCCACGGCCACGCGCTGCAGGCTCAGCAGGGTGTGCATCCAGATGTCGGCGCCCGTCAGCAGCTGGCCCAGCGCCTGCAGCGAAGGCCAGGGCGCGAAGGCCGCAGCCACGGGCGTGCTGCGCGCCAGCAGCGCGCCGCCCACCCACCACAGGGCCAGGACCAGGGCCGCGCCCAGCAGCGGCAATCCAATACGTCGCAACACCTGGATCACACCACGATGGTTTCGCGGCGCGAGAAATCGGCCGGAATGCCGAAGACCTGCGGGCCGCCCACGGCCTGGATGGCCTTGCGCACGAAGCGGTCGTCCACCAGGTCGGTGGCCGCGAACCTGGGCTCCAGCTTGTCGAGGAAGCGCGTGTCGCCCTCGACCTTGGTGGCCTTGATGGCGCGCACCAGCTGCTCGGTGTACGACGGATAGGGATAGGGCTGGAAGTCGATGCGCCGCTGGTGCCAGCCCTTGTTGACGACCACGCCGCTGGCCTCGTAGCTGGCGTAGTCGGTGGCGGCCAGCACCTTGGACAGCGTCTGCTGCGGATGCGGCGTGTAGCGGCGCTCGCCCGTGCTCGACAGCAGGCGCGCGGCGGCCAGGCGGTTGTCGCGCGTCCACAGCTGGGCCTTGACCACGGCATTGGTCACGCGCTGGGCCCATTCGGGCTTGTCGGCGATATCGCGCTCGGCCAGGAAGGTGACGCAGCAGGCGTGATCCTTCCAGACATCGCCCGAGAAGCGCAGCATCTTGCCCACGCCCGCGATCTCGGCGGCGGCATTGAAGGGCTCGGCCACGATGAAGCCCGCAATCGACTTGCCGGCCAGGGCCGAGACCATTTCGGCCGGTGCCAGCACGACGAGGTTGACCTCGTTGGCCGCAATGGCGCCGCCGCGCGCCCGCGTCACGGCCGTGAGGCCGGCCTTGCGCAGCACGTCCTGCAGCAGGATGTTGTGGATGGAGTACCAGAACGGGATCGCCACGGTCTTGCCGCCCAGGTCCTGCACCTTCTGGATCTCGGGCAGCACGGTCAGGCCCGAGCCGTTGACGTGGTTCCAGGCCACGATCTTGGCGGGGAACTTGGCGCCGTAGCGCACCCACAGCGTGGAGGGCGTGAGCAGGTGGATGACGTTGACCTGGCCCGAGACGAAGGCCTCGACGATCTGGGCCCAGGAGCGGAACAGGCGCGGAGCCTCGGCCTTGAGGCCTTCGGCCTCGAACAGGCCGTTGCCGTGGGCCACCAGCAGCGGCGTGGCGTCGGTGATGGGCAGGTAGCCGATCTTCACGGGCTGGTCATCGCCCTTGAAGGCCTGGGCGCGCGCATCGCCTGCGGCCAGCAGCGGCGCGGCCACCGAGGCCGTGGCCAGCGCGCCCAGGCGCAGCATGTCGCGCCGCGTGAGGCCGCAGCCGCAGTCCGACGAGGCGCAGATGTGGGTGTAGGAAGGGTGGTCCTGGAAGCTCATGCGAAAGACCTTTCAGAAGAGCATGGTTGAAGTCGAAGAAATGGCGGATCTGCAGGCGGATCTGCAGGCGGATCGGCAGGCAGGCAGACAGGCGAGGGAGATCAGGCCTGGGCCGCATGGCGCACGCCGTGCAGGGCCGAGAGGATGTCCAGCCGCAGCGCGGTCACGGCGGCGGCCTGGTCCTCGCGCGGGCGCGCAATGTCCACGCGCCATTCGCGCACGATGTGGCCGGGCCGCCCGCCCATCAGCAGGATGCGGTCGCCCACGAGGATGGCCTCGTCGATGTCATGCGTGACCAGCAGCGCCGCCGTGTGCCAGCGGTGGACCACGTCCACCATCAGCTCCTGCATCTCGGCGCGCGTGATGGCGTCCAGGGCCGAGAACGGCTCGTCGGCCAGCAGCAGCTGCGGCTCGCGCGCCAGGGCGCGCGCCAGGGCCACGCGCTGGGCCATGCCGCCCGACAGCTGCGAGGGATAGAGCGCGCCGCTGCCGCCCAGGCCCACGGCCTGCAGCGCCTGCTCCACGCGCTGGCGGCGGGCATCGGCCTCCAGCTTCGGCTGGCGCTCGAAGTCCAGGCCGAAGCCCACGTTGCGCCGCGCGTCCAGCCAGGGCAGCAGGCTGGGCTGCTGGAACACGAAGCCCGCGCGCGGGTGCGGCGCGGTCAGCGGCTGGCCGAGGAACTGGAGCTCGCCCCGGCTCCAGGCGCCGCCGTCCGGCGACTCCAGGCCACCGAGCACGCGCAGCAGCGAGGACTTGCCGCAGCCGCTGCCGCCGAGCAGGCAGACGATTTCGCGCGGGGCAATGCTCAGGGAGATGTCCTCGAACACGGCCTTGCCGGGCGCATAGCCAAAGCCCGCGCCGCGTGCCTGCAGCACGGGCGCGGGAGCGTCAGGGGAGAAAGCTTCCGTCTGGGTCATGAACTGGTGGTTGCCAGGGCCGCGCCAGCCAGCGCACCCTGTAGCTGCGTGACGCTGGGCGTCACGATGGGGATGAAGGCCGCCTCGCGCCAACGGCGCGCAAATCCCAGCGGCTGGTCGCGATGATAAGCGCGCCCGCCGCTGGCGTGCAGCTCCAGCTGCAGGGACTGCTGCACGATGTCGTTCAATTCCAGGCGCAGGCGGAACAGGGCTTGAGGTCGGTCAAGAAAACGCCCGTCGGACAGGCCCGCATGCAGCGTGGCCGTGGCCAGCTCCAGCGCGTGGCGCTGCTGCTGCAGCGGGCCGCCCAGCACATCGCGCCCGGCGCCGGCACGGGCCGAGGCCGCCGCCAGCGAGGCGCGCGCCAGCCCGATGCACAGCCCCAGCTGCAGGCCCATGAAGGCGGGCCGCACGCGCGGCAGGAAATGGTTGGCGTCGGCATGGATCACATCGGCCGGACCGATCTGCAGCCCCTCGATGGACAGCGCCGCCGTATGGCTGCCGCGCAGCGCGATCAGGTCCAGGTCGGCGCTGCGCTGCAGGCCCGCCGCATCGCCGGGCAGCGCGGCCACGAAGGGCTTTGCACCGTCGCTGCGCGAGACGGCAACGGCCACCACGAAGCGACCCGGCGGCACCAGGTTGGTGGCCCAGGGCACGCGCCCGCGCAGTGCAAGGCCGTCGGCGTTGCCGGAGCCGACGGGCGTGGCCTCGACCTGCAGGGCCTCGATGCCGCCCAGGTACTTCATGGCGTTGGACAGGCCCGTGGCGCCCGCCTGCGTGCCCTGCAGCAGGCCCGGCAGCCAGCGCTGGCGCAGCGCCGCGTTGGGCGACTGCAGCAGGTATTCGACAAAGGCGCGCTGCGCCCAGAACACGAAGCCCGCCGTCAGCGAATGCCCGGCCACGCCGGCAATGGCCTCCAGCGCATCGCCCAGGCTGCCGCCCTGCCCGCCCTCGGCCACGGGCACGCCCAGGCCGAACAGGCCGTGCTGCGCCAGCCGGGGCAGCACTTCGTGGGCATGCGCGGGGCCTTCGTCCAGGGAGTCGGCATGGGCGTCCAGCCACTGCCGCAGCGAATCAGCCAGCATGTGCGTTCTCCTGCGGTTGTCGGAACTGTTCGGGCAGATAGGGCTGCAGCTGCGGGTTGACGGGGCTTTGCGCCAGGCTGTTGGCAAAGTTGCACAGCGTGGCCAGGCTGATGCCCAGCACCACCTCCAGTGCCTGCTGCTCGCTCAGGCCGGCTGCATGGAAGGCGGCCAGGGCCTCGTCGGCGACGGCGCCGCGCGTGGCGATCACGGCTTCGGCAAAGCGGCGCACGGCGTCCAGGCGCGGCTGGCCCGTGTCGCGGCCGTCCTGCAGCGCCACCACCTCGGCCTGGGTCAGGCCGGCCTGCTTGAAGGCCAGCTTGGTGTGGCCGGCCACGCAGAAGTCGCAGCCATGGATGCGCGCCGCCGTGATCTGCACCACCTCGCGCTCGGCCAGCGTGAGCTGGGCGCGCGCGTTGATCTGGCCCACGGTCACATAGGTCTCCAGCGCCTGGGGCGAGTTGGCCAGGATGGCGATCAGGTTGGGCAGGAATCCGTTGCCGGCCAGGGCGCGCTCCACGAAGGGGCGGCTGGCTTCAGGGGCGGTTTGCGGGGTGTGCAGGGTCAGGCGTGCCATGGTGCTTTGCAGGAATGAAGGAATGCCTTCATGATCGGCCGCGCCCCCCTTGCCATCAATGCCGCCGCGTCGCGGATTTATGCCCGAACGTGTCAACCCGCAGGCAGATGCGGCGGGCCCGGATGGCGGCTCAGCAGCAGCGTGCCTGCGCGCGCTGCCAGGCGCCGGGCTGCTCGCCCATCACGCGCTTGAAGGCGCGCGAGAAAGCCGCGTAGGACTCGTAGCCCACGGCCTCGGCCACCTGGCCTATCGCCTCGCCCTGGGCCAGGCGGCGCGCGGCCAGCTGCATGCGCAGCAGCAGCAGGAATTGCTGGGGCGGCTGGCCGCAGGCCTCGGCGAACTGCCGAAAGAACGTGGCGCGCGACAGGCACACGCGCGCGGCCATGTCGGCCACGCTCCAGTTGCGGGCCGGCTCGCGCAGCAGCTCGGCCACCAGCGGCGCAAAGCCCGGCCGGCGCAGCAGGCTCCAGATGCCGCGCGCCCGCGCATCGCCATGCGCCAGCTGGCGCAGGCCGTAGAAGAACAGCAGGCCCACCAGCCGGTCCATCACGGCCGAGGGCTCGGTGCCCGTGCGCAGCGCCTCGGCGCGCATCAGGTCGAACAGCATGGAGGCGCCGCTCATCGCATGGTCGTCGCCGCGCAGCACCAGGTGGTCGGGGAAGGCATCGACCAGCAGGCCGCGCATGGGCCCCTCGAAGGTGAAGAAGCCGCAGGCCAGCGCCGTCTCTCCGATGCCGGCATCGCCAGTGGCGGGGCGCATGGCCTGCGGAGCGCAGGCCATGTCCGGGTCGGCATAGGGCGAGATGAAATGCGGCACATCGCGCGAGAGAAACACGCCGTCGCGCGGCTGCAGCTCCACCGAAGGCTGGCCCGGCAGGTGCAGCCAGCAGCGCCCGTCCAGGATCAGGTGAAAGCTGGCCCGCGCGCGCCCCGCCGTGGAGGCCCGCCAGCGCCCGCAGTACTGCCCCACATGGAACACGCTGGCGCGCCATTGCAGGCCGTTGAGCAGGCCGTCGATGACGCGATCGACCTGCGCTTCGGCCGCACTGTCGGGGACTGGGTCGGGTAGCACGGTGGTACAGGCAAGGCAGTGGAGGGAATGCGGCCGGCCAGTATCGCCACGATGCAGGCGCGGGGGAACGAATCTTTGGGCATATGCTTGTGCCGCAATCGATATCTGGATCTGCATCCAAGTCCGCCCGGCCCGACCTTGGTCCGGTCGTGCCTCAGCGCTGGAAGCCCGAAGGCGGCACCCCGAAATGCCTTTTGAACATGGCCGTGAACGCGCTCTGGCTGGCGTAGCCGCAATCGAGGGCGATGTCTATGATGCGCTCGCCCGCCGCAATGCGGCCCAGCGCGAACATCAGCCGCGCCTGCTCGCGCCACTGGGCGAAGGGCATGCCGGTTTCCTTCACGAACAGGCGCTGCAGCGTCTTGGCGCTCACGCCCAGGCGCTGCGCCCAGTGTTCGGCGGTGGCGGTGTCGGCAGGCTCGCGCATCAGGGCCTCGCAGACCTGGCGCAGCCGCGCATCGGCGGACAGGGGCAGGTGCAGGGGCAGCACCTCGGCGGCGCGCAGCTCATCGACCAGCAGGTGCATCAGGCGCTCGTCGCGGCTGCCTTCGGCATAGTCCAGCGGCACGCTGACGGCGGCCACCACCAGCTCGCGCAGCAGGGGCGACACGTTGACCACGCAGGTGCGCGCGGGCAGGTCCGCAAAGGCCGAGGTGTCGATGTAGGCCGTGCGCATCTTCACGTCGCCCGACATGCGCACATCGTGCTCGGCGTCGGCCTCTATCCACAGCCCCCGGTTGGGCGGAACCAGCCAGGAGCCGGAATGCAGCTGCACCGACATCACGCCTTCGATCGCATACAGCAGCTGGCCGCGCGGGTGGGAGTGCCAGCCCGTGCTGGTGCCATGCGCCCAGTTGGCCTCCATGGCGGCCATGGGGCGCCCGGTCTGGTGGTACTTGAGGTATATGCGCGGCAGTTCTGCGGCCATGAGGCTTCCCGTCCTGTGCGGTTCTATGCGGCTCTCTGTCCCGATCTCGACAATTGAAGTCAGTATAGAGAGAGACAGACGGGCATCAAACGCCTATCTTCGGTCCCACGGCCCATTGACCTTCGTCAACGCCGGACCCTGACCGTGCCGCCCTGCGGGGCCCTTTCCTCCATGACAAGCAACACCACCACTCTTGGCGCCCCGGGCGAGCTGGGCGCGCCTGCAACGCACGCCCATCCGGCGCCCGCCCATCCGGCGCCCAGCCATGCCGCGCAGGGCTTTTTGCTGCGCATCGTCGGCGCCGCCGCCTTTGCCCACCTGCTCAACGACCTGATCCAGGCCGTGCTGCCGGCCGTCTATCCCATGCTCAAGACGGAGTTCTCGCTGAGCTTCGCGCAGATCGGCTGGATCTCCCTGGTCTACCAGGTCACGGCCTCGCTGCTGCAGCCCTGGATCGGCCTGTACACCGACAAGCATCCCAAGCCCTACCTGCTGCCGCTGGGCATGGTGGTGACGCTGGTGGGCGTGGGCCTGCTGGCCCTGTCCACCAGCTACCCCATGCTGCTGGCCGCCGCGTCGCTGATCGGCGTGGGCTCGTCCACCTTCCACCCCGAGGCCTCGCGCGTGGCGCGGCTGGCCTCGGGCGGGCGCTTCGGCACGGCGCAATCGACCTTCCAGGTGGGCGGCAACACGGGCTCGGCCATCGGCCCGCTGATGGTGGCGGCCATCGTCATTCCGTTTGGCCAGCATGCGATCGCCTGGTTCATGCTGGTGGCGCTGCTGGCCATCTGGGTGCTGCTGCGCATCACGCACTGGCGCCTGCACCACGCGCCGGCCAAGGTGGTGGCGGCCGGCCAGCATGCGCTGACGGCGCTGAACCGCTCGCAGGTCATCCGCGCGGTGACCGTGATCTGCGTGCTGATGTTCGCCAAGTTCGTCTACATCGCGGCCTTTGCCAACTACTTCACCTTCTATCTGATCGAGCGCTTTGCCCTGCCCGTGCAGCAGTCGCAGCTGTACCTGTTCGCCTTCCTGGCGGCCGTGGCGGCGGGCACCTTCGCGGGCGGCCCGGTGGGCGACCGCATAGGGCGCAAGGCCGTGATCTGGGTGTCCTTCCTGGGCGTGGCGCCGTTTGCGCTGCTGCTGCCGCATGCCGACCTGTTCTGGACGGCCGTGCTGTCCATCGTCATCGGCCTGGTCATGTCCTCGGCCTTTGCGGCGCTGGTGGTCTATGCGCAGGAGGCCGTGCCCGGCCGCGTGGGCCTGGTCTCGGGGCTGATGTTCGGCCTCATGTTCGGCATCGGCGGCTTGGGGGCTGCCGGCATGGGCAACCTGGCCGACACCCACGGCATCGTCTGGGTGTACAGCCTGGTGGCCTACCTGCCGCTGCTGGGGCTGGCAACGGCCTTTCTGCCGGAAACGCGGGCCCGGCGACGCTGAGGCGCAGCCTCAATCCGGCTGTATGCCCGCCTGCCGGATCACGGCGGACCAGCGCGCCACCTCCTCGGCGATCTGGGCACGCGCCTCGGCAGGCGTGGTGAAGGTGGGCATGGCGCCCTGGGCGACCAGGGCGTCCTTCACTTCCTGCTGCCCCATCACCTCCTTGAGCGCGCCGCTGAGCCGGGCGACGATGGGCGCGGGCGTGCCCGCAGGCGCCAGCAGGCCGAACATCGACGTCACCTCGAAGCCCGACAGCCCGGCCTCGGCCGTGGTGGGAATGTCGGCAATGGAGGGCACGCGCTGCGCCGTGGTCACGGCCAGCGCGCGCAGGCGGCCGCCCTTGATGAAGCCCTGCGTGGCGGGCAGGGTGTCGAACACCACATCCACCTGGCCGCCCATCAGATCGTTGAGCGCCGGCGTGCTGCCCTTGTAGGGCACATGGGTCAGCGGCACGCCCGCCTGCCGCTTGAACAGCTCGGCCGCCAGGTGCTGGGGCGAGCCATTGCCCGAGGAGCCGTAGTTCAGCCCGGCCGGCCGGCTTTTGGCCAGGGCGATGAACTCGCCCAGGCTGGCCGCCTTCACCGACGGGCCCACGGTCACCACCAACGGCACGCGGCCCACCACGCCAATGGGCGCAAAGCTCTTGTCCATGGTGAAGCCTGCCGTGGACGCCATGAGCACGCTGTTGATGGAATGGCTGGTCAGCGCACCCAGCAGCAGCGTATAGCCATCGGGCCTTTCCTTGGCCACGGCGGCGGCGCCCAGGTTGCCGGCCGCGCCCGCCCGGTTCTCCACCACCACGGGCTGGCCCAGCGCCAGCGAGAGTCTTTGCCCCACCACGCGCCCGATCACGTCGGTGGCGCCCCCGGGCGTGTAGGGAACGACCAGCTTGATGGGCCGGGCCGGATAGGCGCCGTCGGCCAGCGCGGGCGTGGCCAGGCCTGGGCCCAGCGCCAGCGAGGCCAGCAGCGCCGCAGCCAGGGCGGCGCGCCGGTTGGGCGCATGAATGCGACGGATGCGGGATGCAGCAACAACCATGGGTGTCTCCTCCTTTTGTCTTGTGTCGGAAAAACATGCCCGGCACGCACGCCGGGCACGGCTGCATGGTTGGTCAGATAGATTATTAATAATATAGGTGATAACTACGATAATAATCTGCGACATCCGCCGCTATCCTGCCCCTCGACAAGGCAGCGCCTGCCTTCCGACCCCGCCAAGACCCTCTGCAAAGCACCCCACCCATGACCGACCCCAAGACTCCCGATGGCGCTCCAGGCCATGACATCGCCCCCGCCGATGCGGCCACGGGCATCTCCAAGGGCCTGACCAACTACGGCGACCGCGGCTTTTCGCTGTTCCTGCGCAAGGCCTTCATCAAGGGCGCGGGCTACACGGACTCGGCGCTGCAGCGGCCCGTCATAGGCATCACCAACACGGGCAGCAGCTACAACCCCTGCCACGGCAATGCGCCCCAGCTGATCGAGGCCGTCAAGCGCGGCGTGATGCTGGCGGGTGGCCTGCCCATGGACTTCCCCACCATCTCGGTGCACGAAAGCTTCTCGGCGCCGACCAGCATGTACCTGCGCAACCTCATGTCCATGGACACCGAGGAGATGATCCGCGCCCAGCCCATGGATGCCGTCGTGCTCATCGGCGGCTGCGACAAGACGGTGCCGGCCCAGTTGATGGGCGCGGCCTCGGCCGGCATCCCGGCCATCCAGCTGATCACCGGGTCGATGCTCACCGGCTCGCACCGCAGCGAGCGCGTGGGCGCCTGCACGGACTGCCGCCGCTACTGGGGCAAGTTCCGCGCCGAAGAGATCGACGCCGAAGAGATCGCCGACGTGAACAACCAGCTGGTGGCCAGCGTGGGTACCTGCTCGGTCATGGGCACGGCCAGCACCATGGCCTGCATTGCCGAGGCGCTGGGCATGACCGTGCCCGGCGGCGCCTCGCCCCCCGCCGTCACGGCCGACCGCATCCGCATTGCCGAGCAGACCGGCACCGAGGCCGTGCGCATGGCGCGCGAGGGCCTGACCATCGACAAAATCCTCACGCCCGCCGCCTTCGAAAACGCCATGCGCGTGCTGCTGGCCATCGGCGGCTCCACCAACGGGCTCGTGCACCTGGCCGCCATCGCGGGGCGCATGGGCTATGACATCGACCTCAAGGCCCTGGACCGCATGGGCCGCGACACGCCCGTGCTGCTGGACCTCAAGCCCTCGGGCGATCACTACATGGAGGACTTCCACCACGCGGGCGGCATGGCCACGCTGCTGCGCGAGCTCAAGCCCCTGCTGAACCTGGACGCCCTCACCGTCACCGGCCGCACGCTGGGCGAAGAGATCGATCGCGCCGGCCCCGGCTTTGCGCAGGACGTGGTGCGCCCGCGCTCCAACCCCATCTACCCGCAGGGCGGCATCGCCGTGCTGCGCGGCAACCTCGCGCCGGGCGGCGCCATCATCAAGCAGTCGGCCGCCCATCCCCGGCTCATGGAGCACGAAGGCCGCGCCGTGGTCTTCGAGAACGCGGCCGACCTGGCCCACCGCATCGACAGCGACGACCTGGACGTGACGGCCGACGACATCCTCGTGCTCAAGAACATCGGCCCCAAGGGCGCGCCCGGCATGCCCGAGGCCGGCTACATCCCCATCCCGCGCAAGCTGGCGCGGGCCGGCGTCAAGGACATCGTGCGCATCTCCGACGGGCGCATGAGCGGCACGGCCTTCGGCACCATCGTGCTGCACGTCACGCCCGAATCGGCCGTGGGAGGGCCGCTGGCCCATGTGAGGAATGGCGACCGCATCACGCTATCGGTGGCGCGCCGCGAGCTGACGCTGCAGGTCGGCGACGAGGAACTGGCCCGCCGCGCCCGCGAGCAGCCGGTGACCGAGCCCACGGCCGAGCGCGGCTACCGCAAGCTCTTTCTCACCACCGTGAACCAGGCCGACCAGGGCGTGGACTTCGACTTCCTGCGCTGCGCCACCGAGCGCGGCACCATTCCCGGCCCGCGTGAATAGTCGGCGCAGGCGGTCAATTCGGACAAAATGGCGTCTTTGTCCCAACCGCCTGTCTTGATGGTCGCTGCCGCCTCACTGCCGATTTCCCTGGATGCCGAACCCGCCCCCGCAGCCGACGCCCTGGGCGCCATGGTGGCCGCGCTGGAAGAGGACGTGGTCTTCGGCCGGCTGCACCCGCGCGAGCGCCTGGTGGAAGACGACCTCATGGCCCGCTTCGACGTCAAGCGCCACATCGCCCGCGAGGCCCTGGCCGCGCTGGACCGCATGGGCCTCATCGAGCGCCGCAAGAACGTGGGCGCCCTGGTGCGCTCCTTCTCCACCCAGGAAGTGCAGGAGCTGTACGAGCTGCGCGGCATGCTCGAAGTCGAGGCCGCGCGCAAGATCCCCCTGCCCGTTCCCCCCGAAAGCCTGGACCGCCTGACCGCCATCCAGCAGCAGCACGACGCCGCCGTGGCCGAAGGCAACGCGCGCCTGGTGTTCCGCATCAACCTGGCCTTTCACCAGGAACTGTTTGCGCTGGCAGGCAACGACACGCTGCACAAGGCCATCACCGAATACGCGCGCCAGACGCACCCCATCCGCTTCGCCTCCCTGGTCTCGGCCAACTACCGCGAGCGCGCACGCCAGGAACACTGGCAAATGATCGAAGCCCTGCGCGCCCAGGACCGCGACGCCCTGGTCCGCCTGTGCGCCGAGCACCTGCTGCCCTCGCGCGATGCGTATCTGAATGCGCAGTTGCAGCGGTTGTAGGCGAAGTCACCCCAGGAGCGACGCGGGCAGCGTCACGCGCCGTTGCCGCCGCTGCGCTCGGCAGCCAGACGCTCCCGCAACTGGCCGAGGGTGACGGCGCTGGAGGGATCAGCCCTCAAGGCGTCATAAGCAGGGCCTACCTCCAGGTGCAGCCAGCTATCCAGGCCGCGATCCTTGTCCATCAGCGCTTTCAACCCCGCGCAGATCACCTCGCTTTCGCTGGCGTACTCACCGGCCCTCACTTTGGCCCTGACCGCATCGGCGATGTCATTGGGCAAGGTGATGCTCATTTGCTGAGTGGTCTGCATGGGAGGCTCCCTGTAGGCAAGTGAGTGATCCTACTTTCATGTGGCAATCCAGTCGCCGACCCCGCCTCAGCTTGCACTCGCCCCCAACCTCCCCCGGTACGCCGCAGGCGTCTCCCCGAACGTGCGCCGGAACAAGCCGATGAAGGCGCTGGCCGTGGCGTAGCCCAGGTCCAGCGCGATGTTCGTCACCGGCGCGCCGGCGGCCAGCATCTCCAGCGAGCGCATCAGCCGCGCGCGCTGGCGCCAGGCGGTGAAGCTGAAGCCGGTTTCCGAGACAAAGCGCCGGCTCAGCGTGCGCGAGCTGACCGCTGCCCAGCGCGCCCAGGCCTCCAGGTCGCGGGCATCGGCCGGGTCGGCGATCAGTGCGCGGGCGATGCGCTGCAGGCGCGGGTCGGCGGGCAGGGGCAGGCCCAGGGGCTCCACGGGCAGGGTGCGGATCTCGTCCAGGATCACCGCCATCACATGGGCGCGGGCCTGGTCCGCCGAAGGGCCTGGTTGCACGGGCTGCGTTGTGGGCACGCCTTGCCGCCATCCCCAGCCGGCGGCGCGCAGCACGGCCTCGCGCAGCAGGCCCGAGGTGCGGATGGCGCAGGGCCGCTGCGGCAGGTCGGCGCAGGCCGGCTCCGCCACATAGACGCTCCAGCCGTGGAAGGGGCCATGGGAGCGGCCCGAATGCAGCTGGTGCGGCGGCAGCCACACGGCATGGATGGCGGGCACCACCCAGACCGCGTCTTCCACGCCCACCGACAGCAGCCCGCGCAGCGAGCCGAACAGCTGGCCGCGCGCGTGGCGGTGCGGCTCGGAGGCCAGCTCCTCGTCCTGGTTGCCCACGGCCGCGATCAGCACGGGGCCATCGGCACGGTTCACATGGCTGACCAGTTCAAGAATGGCATCGGGCATGGCGTCTTTGAGCTATTTGTTGGCTGATCCAGTCTACAGCCGCCAACGCCTTTGTTCTTACGCTTGTGCCATGCACACAGACAACACCGCCCTTGCAGAGCTGCCAGGCCCGGCCATCGACCTGGATTCGCTCTACGCCGCCCCGGCAGAAAGAATCCAGAAGGCCGTGCGCGACCGCCTGTCCGACTTCCACGAGGCCTATCTGCGCCAGGCCAGCTTCTTTTGCCTGGCCACGGCCGGCGAACGCGGCCTGGATGCCTCGCCGCGCGGCGGGCCACCCGGCTTTGTGCAGGTGCTGGACGAGCGCACCGTGGCCTTTGCCGACTGGCCCGGCAACAACCGCATCGAATCCCTGCGCAACCTGCAGGCCGATGACCGCCTGGCCATGCTCTTCCTGTTCCCGGGGCTGGACATCTTCCTGCGCATCAACGGGCGCGGCCGCATCTCCACCGACCCCCATCTGCTGCAAGAGCTGAGCGAAGGCCGGGGCACGCCCAAGACCGCCACCGTGGTGCTGGTCGACGAGGTGCTGCTGCACTGCGGCAAGGCCATCCACCGCTCCGGCCTCTGGAACCCGTCCAGCCAGCTGGACCGCACCGCCCTGCCCTCCGTGGGCCAGATGATGGCCGCCCTCACGCAGTTGGCCGATGCCACGGCGCCCGCCATGGATGCCGCCCAACAGGAGCAGGCCAACGCCCACTACGCCCATGCGGTCAGGCACGACCTGTACTGATGCCCTGCTTTTTCCCAGGAACCATGACATGCTGATCGATACTTCCCGCTTTCCCCTGGTCTACCTGCGCGAACCCGAAGCGCAGGCACCTGCAGACGCAGGCAACGGCAATGACGCATCGGCCGAGGCCCAGATCGAATCCCTGCTCGACCAGGGCCGGCACTTCGTGCTGCTCACCGACCACCTGCCCGGCGACCACCCCGAGGAAAGCCACGAAGAACGCAAGCAGCGCGCCCTGCTTTTCAAGCGCAACCGCGAACGCATGCGCCAGCTGTGCCGGGGCATGGTCGTCATCACGGGCGACCGCGCCGTGCCAATGGCCCTGCGCCTGGCCGTGCAAGGCATGGGCAAGGCGCTGGGCATGCGGGTTGCGTTCGTGCAGGGGGAGGATGAGGCGCAGGTCTGCTCGTGGGAGCTGCTGGCCAGCGCCTGAGCAGGCGCCGGTCCCCTCGGCGCGCACCTGGCCCGGTGCACGCTGCACGCTGCGGCGCTAAGCCGCCGAATTCCGCAAGGCCTGCGCCACGCGCGCCTCATCGGCTGCCTTCGCGGCCTCGCGCAGCCGCCGTTGGGCCAGATTGCGGTATGTGCTGCCTGCCGAGATCGCCTTGCTTCTGGAGCAGTCGCCCGTGAACAGGGCGCTATGGCGAATCATCTTCAAGGCCTCGGCCACCACGTCCAGCCGCTGGCAGCCCTCCGGCGTCTCCAGCCACTTCAAGGCCATCTGCGCTGTGGCCGAGATCTCGGCGCAGCCCTCATCCACCAGCTTGTGGATCTCGGAGATATCGCGCGTCAGCCGCTCGATCCTGGCGGCCGAGGTCTTGGCCTGTTCCTTGGTCTGCTTCATGGCTGCGCCCTCCGTGCGAAGTGGCGCAAAGAGTGCCCCAGTTGAAGGGGTGACAAGGTATGGAAAAGACCGGCCGAAGTGACTGCGGTCATGAAAAAGCCTGCGATACCAGTGAACTGGGCGCAGACCAAGGGGTGAGAAACGGTGATCATCGTTCCGTGCTCCGGTAAGGGACAGAACTCGCTTTCGGGGAGGCTCAACCGCTGTGTATTGGTGTTCTTACGCACCGGCCCCGGAACAGGGGGCCGACCGGATGATAGGCAAGTTTCCACAGCCGGCACAAGCGCAGCTTCGGCAGCGATGCGCTGGCAGGGATGTGGGCACAAACAGACACATCTCCCTACAAGCTCCATACGGGGGAGTCGCATCGATAAAATTATTGGGAATCATTCTCATCCCGCATTCTCATCCCGTTTTCTCCATGCACTCCCCCCTCCACACGCTGACCCCGATCGCCGGGGCCCTGGCCCTTCTTTTGTCTGCTGGCGCCACATGGGCCCAACCTGCCCCTTCCACGGCAACGGCCGCGCCCGAGCTGGGCACCGTCACCGTGGAGGCCAGCGCCGATGCGTCGGCTGAAGGCCTGTCCAGGCCCTACGCGGGCGGCCAGGTGGCGCGCGGCGGGCGGGCCGGGATTCTGGGCACGCGCGACAACATGGAGACGCCGTTCTCCATCACCAGCTACACCAACGAGCTGATCCAGGACCGCCAGGCCAAGAGCGTGGGCGATGTGCTGCAGAACGATCCTTCCGTGCGCGTGGCGCGCGGCTTCGGCAATTTCCAGGAGTCCTACTTCGTGCGCGGCTTCGTGCTGGGCTCGGACGACGTGGCCTACAACGGCCTGTATGCGTTGCTGCCGCGCCAGTACATCGCCACCGAGCTGTTCGAGCGCGTGGAGCTGCTGCGCGGCGCATCGGCCTTTCTGATGGGCGCCAGCCCCAATGGCGGCGGCCTGGGCGGCAACATCAACCTGCTGCCCAAGCGCGCGGGCACTGATCCGCTGTCGCGCGTGACGGCAGGCATTGCCAGCGGCGGCCAGGCCTTCGTGGCGGCCGACGTGAGCCGGCGCTTCGGCCCCGACCAGGCCACGGGCATCCGCCTGAACGCCGCGCACCGTGGCGGCGATACCGCCATCGACCAGGAAAGCTCCAAGCTCGATCTGCTGTCCGTGGGCATGGACTGGCGCAGCCGCAATGTGCGCCTGTCGGGCGACATCGGCTGGCAGGACAACCGCCTCAAGCGCACGCGCACCAATGTCACGCCGGGCGCAGGGCTGGCCGCCATTGCTGCTGCGCCCGATGCTTCCTCCAACTGGGCCCAGCCCTGGACCTATTCCGACGAGCGCGACCTGTTCGGCACGCTGCGCGGCGAATGGGACATCAACAGCAACGTGACGGCCTGGGCCGCCTACGGCCTGCGCCGCAGCTCCGAGAACAACTCGCTGGCCAACATCACGCTGGCGGCGGCCGGCAATGGCGCGGCCACCACCAGCCGCTTCGACAACGCGCGCAAGGACCGCGTGAGCACGGGCGAGCTGGGCGTGCGCGCACGCCTGAACACGGGCAGCGTGGGCCATGAGATCGTGGCCAGCTACTCGGCCTTCGACCTCAAGGTCTACAACGCCTATGGCATGAGCACGTCTGCAGTCTCGGGCAATGTGCTGAACACCAACCTCTACAACCCCAGCTACTACGCGATCACACCGCTCAACTACCTGGGCAACGACCTGTCCAACCCTGCCTACAACCGGGGCACGCGCCTGAACAGCTTTGCGCTGGGCGACACGCTGTCGCTGATGGACGACCGCATGCTGGTGACGGCCGGCGTGCGACGCCAGACGATAGAGACCGACTCGGTGAGCTATCGCATCGTCAGCAACGGCGCGGTCACCAGCCAGGGCGGCGTGCGCACGGCCTATGACCAGAGCCGCACCAGCCCGGTGCTGGGCGCGGTGTTCAAGCTCACGCCCCAGGTATCGCTGTACGGCAACTACATCGAGGGACTGGCCCAGGGCGACACGGCGCCGGCCAAGTCGGGCGACACCATCATCGCCAACGCAGGCCAGCAGATGTCGCCCTACGTGACCAAGCAAAAGGAAGTGGGCGTCAAGTACGACGGCGGCAAGCTGGGCGGCGGCCTGGCCTTCTTCTCCACCGACAAGCCGCGCTCGCTGATCGACGGCAACCTCTTCACCTCGGCCGGCAAGGACCGTCACCAGGGCGTGGAATTCAACGTCTTCGGAGAACCCATGCGCGGCCTGCGCCTGCTGGGCGGCGCCACCTGGCTGGACGCCAGGCAGCAAAGCACGGGCCGCGCCACCACCGACGGCAAGCGCGTCATCGGCGTGCCGCGCTTCCAGGCCACGGCGGGCGTGGAGTGGGATGTGCCGGGCATCAACGGCCTGGCGCTGGACGGCCGCCTGGTGCACACCGGTGCCAGCTACGCCAACGATGTCAACAGCCTGCGCGTGGCCGGCTGGAACCGCCTGGACCTGGGCGTGCGCTACATGACCGAAGTGCAGGGCAAGCTGCTCACGCTGCGCCTGCGCGTGGACAACGCGACGGACCGCAACTACTGGGCATCCGTGGGCGGCTACCCGGGTTCGGGCTACCTGACGGTGGGCGGTCCGCGCACGTTCTCGCTGAGTGCGAGTGTGGATTTCTGAGGCGCGAGGCACGTGCTTTCCGGGAAGGAACCTTTCGCCCGGGCATGGTAATGCACCTGCATTACCATGCATGGCAGCCTATCAGGAGATGCCATCATGTTTTCGACACTTGAAGCCGAATCCACGCTCACTGACCGCTACCAGACCACCATTCCCGAAGCCGTTCGCCGCGCATTGCACCTGAGCAAGCGCGACAGGATCCACTACACCATCCTGCCCGGCGGTGAGGTCGTTCTCAGTCGCGCCGACTCCACCGAGGATGCCGATCCCGTGCTGGGCCAGTTTCTCGGCTTTCTGGCCCAGGACATGGCAGCCCACCCCGAGCGCCTGCAGACCATGGATGCCCGTCTGGCGCAGCAGATCCAGGCGCTGACCGAAGGCATCGAGGTCGATCTGGATGCACCGCTTCTGGCAGACGACGAATGAGCGCCGTACCGCCCGCCCCCTTGCGCATTCACGGCTGGACGGTATTCATGCACCCGCTTTTCCTGGCCCAGCTGCAGGCGTTGAGCCAGGAAGTGGAGGGTCTGAAAACCAAGGACCCTGGCGGGTACACACGCAAGAACGCGACCAAGCGATTGGCGGCGATCCGCAAGCTGGCATTCGATGTCATCCCGCAGGATCCGACGCGGCCAGACTACCGCCAGGGCCATACCCTGGGCGAGGAGCACAAGCACTGGTTTCGGGCCAGGTTCTTCCAGCAGTACCGCCTGTTCTTTCGCTTTCACGCCCCCAGCAAAATCATCGTGTTCGCCTGGGTCAACGATGAGGACACCAGGCGAGCCTATGAGGGCAGCGACGATGCCTACAGGGTGTTCCGAAAAATGCTCGCCAACGGGCACCCTCCTGGCGATTGGGACAGTTTGCTGGCACAGGCGAAGTCCCCGCCACCCGACTCACAGCCGCACGCCTGAGCCGCAGCCCGCCCTCAGGTCTCGCGCGGCTTGGTGTCCGGCTCCGCGTCATCGTGCGGCGGCGGCGCACTGACCACGTGCGGCAGCATCACGAGGATGACGATGGCCAGCAGCGTGGCCAGCAGCGCGATGGCCTCGCGCCCCAGGCCGCAGGCCACGCCGATGGCGGCCGTCATCCAGATGCCGGCGGCCGTGGTCAGGCCCTGTACCTGTTCCTCTGAGTGGCGCTTGATGATGGCGCCCGCGCCCAGGAAGCCCACGCCGGCCACCACGCCCTGGATCACGCGGCTCATGTCGGCAATGTCCATGCCGCCGCGCTCGGGCACCAGAACGAACAGCGCCGCGCCCATGGCCACCAGCATGTGGGTGCGCAGGCCTGCGGCCTTGCCCTTGTGCTCGCGCTCGTAGCCGACGATGCCGCCCAGCAGCGCCGCCAGCAGCAGGCGCACCATGACGCGCGTGACCTCGGCCGCATCGGGCAGGCTGGAAAATTCCTCGACCAGGGTGTTGGCCACTTCCTCCCACATGGCGCGTTCCTTTCCTTGGGTTTGCGTCCGGACTCAGGAAGGGAGCATGGCGTGGCGTGCAGCACACCCAGGCCATCGCCATTCGCCATTGGCTGTCAGCCAAGCGCGCCCGCTTCAGGCGCCTGCGGGCTTGTCCTGGTCCTTCGGGGGAGAGGCCTGCTCGGGCACCGGTGCGGGTGCCGACGCAGGAGCAGGTGCAGGTGCAGGTGCAGGTGCAGGTGCGACCACCATGCTCAGCATGTGCTGGGCCAGCGTCTCGTACAGCGGCCGGGCCAGCATGCGCGAGACCAGGCTGGCCAGCATGGCAGCGGCCATGAGGCTGAGCACCATGGAGTGGCCGTCCACCATCTCCATGACGATGATGAAGGCCGTCAGCGGCGCCTGCGTCACGGCGGCCAGGAAGGCGGCCATGCCCATGGCGATGAGGGCGGGCGCGATGTCTGCGCCCATGAGGCCGGCCACGTTGTGGCCCACGCCCGCGCCAATCGACAGCGAGGGCGCGAAGATGCCGCCCGGCACGCCCACCCAGGCCGACAGCCAGGTGGCGATGAACTTCAGGGTGACGTAGAACGAAGGCACGTCGGCCTGGCCCGCCAGCATGTGCTTGACGGCCTCCGATCCCGCGCCGAAGGTGGCGCCCCCCGTGACCATGCCGATGACGGCGATCACCAGCGCGATCGCCGCCGCGAAGCGGATGGGAAAGCGCGCACGCAGCTGGTTGAGCCGCTCGGGCGTGCGGGTCAGCGAAGCGGCCAGCAGCTTGGCGAAGAGGCCGCCCAGCACGCCGCAGGCCAGGGTCACGCATAGGCCGGGCAGCAGCGCGTCCCAGGTCAGGTGGGGCACCTGGATGCGCCCGAAATAACTGAGGTTGCCGAAGGCCGACACGCCCATCAGGCCGGCCAGCACGATGGCCGCGATGATCAGGCCGCTGGAGCGCGACTCCAGCTTGCGCGACAGCTCCTCGATGGCGAAGACCACGCCGGCCAGCGGCGCGTTGAAGGCCGCCGCAATGCCGGCCGCGCCGCCGGCCACCAGCAGCGCATGGTGGCTGATGCCCGAATGCGGGCCGAACCAGCGCCGCGCATGGTGCATGACACCGGCGGCCACCTGCACCGACGGCCCCTCGCGCCCGATGGACAGCCCCGCCGCAAAGCCTGCGCTGGCCAGCGCCATCTTGGCGAAGGACAGCCACAGCGACACGAAGCGCCCGCGCTGCGTGGAGTCCAGCGCCGGGTCCAGCGTGGCGATCACCTGCGGAATGCCCGATCCCGCCGCACCCGGCGCCCAGCGCCGCGTGAGCCACACGGCGCCCGCCGTGACGGCAGGCATCCACAGCAGAACGGCCCAGCCGCCCTGCCAGTGGTAGATGCTCTCGAAGAATTCGAAGCCCGCGTCCGCCATCAGCGTGAAGGCCACCACGCACAGCCCGGCGGCGGCGGCATAGGCCAGCACGATGGTGCGGTCCAGCCAGCGCCTGCCGTCCCGGAATTCCTGGTTCAGGTTGTGGAGGAAGTCGGGTTCTTGCTGCATCGCGTGAAGAGGCTGGGCGAAAGCTCTTCATTGTGCACAAGCCCGGCCACAGGGGCTGTCGCCATCGGCAATGCCTACTTCGCCGCTGAGTTGATGGACGACCGTGGCGGGGTCGGCGTGGTGTCCATGCGCTGCCCCTCACCATTGCCCTCCACCTCTGTGCTCCCCACCTGGAAGGAAGCACGCAATGACCGTCAACGCCTATGGAGCTCATGCAGGTGAGTCCAGGCGCGCGGCGGCGCAGGCGGGCAACGCGATCCCCGCATTAGCGTGAACAGGCCTAGGGCGCCGCCGTCCAGGGATTGATGGTCTGCAGCCCACCGGCCTCGAACGGACTGGTGTCGCGCGTTGCCACCATCAGCCCATGCGCCATGGCGGTGGCCGCGATATAGCCATCGGCCTTGGCGATGGCCTTGCCCTGCGTTTTCGCGCTCGCCATCAGGTCGGCATAGGCCTTTGCCGCGTCCAGGTCAAAGGCCAGGACACGGCCGGCGAAGGCCGGCAAAACCTCATGCTCCAGTCGCTCCTGGTAGATCGTGCGACGCCTTCCCTCAGGCATCGCTGCAATGCCGTAGCGCAGTTCTGCCACGGTGACGGCAGACAGATGCAGCGTTTCAATGGCCTGGGCGTCCATCCAGGCAAGCACTCTGGAGTCGGGCTCAAGCCTCCAGAGTTCCGAGATGACGTTGGTATCGACAACGATCATTCAAAGTCCATGGGCTCGGCCGGCGCCCTGTCGCGCAGCCTGTTGAAGCCCTCGGCTTCAGAGTCGGTCAGTCCTCCTGCCTCGCGGGCAATCGACGCCAGCATGGAGCCCAGCCTGACACGCTCTGCCGGCCGGACGGCAGCTTCCAGAATGTCGCGGATTTCCGCCTCCGTACTGCGGCCATGGTGGGCAGCGCGTACCCGCAAGGCCCGGTGCACGGCATCGGGCAGGTTTCTCACAGTCACATTGGCCATTGCGCAGCCTTTCATGGAGTTCACCGGCAATGATATCAATTCAACGATTTCGATATCAAAGCCCTCATTCGCAGGCCAGTGTCGAGACTCGGCAAAGCCGGGCAGGGGCCGCCTCACGCCAAGCACGCACAGGAAATAGCCGCGCTGCAGCGCTACCGGCAGGTCAAAAGGCATCACGACGGTGCCAGCCCGCAGTTCCTCGCGCCAAGACCATGGCTGCGTACTTCGAGAGCCATCCGTCCTTCAGGCATTCCACCGACCGGGCATGAGCCCACTGGCCTCTCCGTGCCGTAGGCCACTCCACGTCCGTGGCGATGGTGGCGGGAGGTTCAGTCCACCACGAAGAGCCTGGCGCCCTTGGGCGAGCGCGAGCGGTGCGGCTCGGCGTTGTCCGCCACCTGGTAGCTCATGCCGGGCGTCAGCGTGAAGCGGCGGCCGTCCGCCAGTTCGGTCTCCAGTTCCCCTTCCAGGCACAGCAGCACATGGCCCTTGGTGCACCAGTGGTCGGAGACATAGCCGGGCGTGTACTCCACCGTGCGCACGCGGATGTTGCCGAAGTTCTGCGTGCGCCAGAACGCCTGGCCGGCCTCGGCCGAATGCTCGGTGGGCGCCACGGCGGCCCAGTCGGTGGTGTTGAAGGGGATGTTGTCCATCTGCATGGCGGGATTCCTTGATGAAGGGGGTGTACAGCGTGGGGGCCGGCGTCGGCAGCAGCCTCGGCCTCAGCCCCCGCGCCGCAGCAGGTAGATATCCATGATCCAGCCATGCCGCTCGCGCGCTGCGGCGCGGGCGTGCGCAATGCGCGGGGCGGCCTCGGCCAGCGGGCCGCTGTCCAGCATCTGGCGGTCCATGCCCAGGTAGGCGCCCCACCAGATGTGCAGGCCGTGGGAGGGCAGCTCGGTGAAGCTGCACTGCCCGTCCAGCATGACCACGGCCGTGTCCACGCCGGGCGGCCAGCCCTGCTCGCGCAGCTGGCGGCCCGTGGTCACCACGAAGGGCTGGCCTATGCCGTTGAGCGCAATCGCATGCGCGGCGCACAGCACCTGCATGGAGCTGATGCCCGCCACCACGCGCACGCTGTGCGGCGCCGGCTGCATGCGCGCGGCAATGCGCAGGGTGCTGTCGTACAGCGCCGGATCCCCCCAGACCAGCAGGGCGACCTGCAAGGGCTGGCCGGGGCTGCGCGGCTGCAGCCCCTCGTCCAGGGACCGGGTGATGGCCGCCTGCCAGCAGCGCGTGATGGCCGCATGCCATTCATCGACCTGGGCCAGGTAGTCGTCGCCCACGCTGCGGCGCACGGGCATGTCGAAGCCTTCGATGCGCGGGCCGGGTGCAGTGAGCACGGCATCGCACAGGTCGCGGCGCAAGGCGGCGAGTTCGGCCTTGTCCTCGCCCTTGTGCGGCAGCAGGATCAGGTCGGCGGCCTGCATGGCGGCCTGGGCCTCGCGCGTGAGG
The DNA here is from genome assembly GCF_043104845.1 of Delftia sp. WSY_7. Taxonomy (NCBI): domain Bacteria; kingdom Pseudomonadati; phylum Pseudomonadota; class Betaproteobacteria; order Burkholderiales; family Comamonadaceae; genus Delftia; species Delftia sp. WSY_7. Next base: position 629,112 of record NZ_JBICLB010000005.1, read on the forward strand.
TGGTCGGGGTTGCCCGTGCCTATGCCGATCAGGCTCAGCGCCACGGGCGGCAGGGCCGCGCTCATGGGGCGGGGTTCCCGAGGGGCACGTCGATCACGGTATCCCTCGCGGTATCCAGCGCGGCATTCGCATGCACATCGGTGGCGGGAAAGCGCGGCTCGGTGCCCAGCGGGCGGTAGCGGCGGTCGTAGTCGGCCGCGTAGAGGCGGCTTTCGCCGAAGTCCTCGGCCTGCAGGCTGCGGCCCACCAGGATCAGTGCCGTGCGCTCCATATGGGTGGCCACGGCCTCGGTCAGGCTGCCCACCGTGGTGCGCACCACGGTTTCGTCAGGCCAGCTGGCACGCCAGACGATGGCCACGGGGCAGTCGGCGCCGTAGTGCGGCAGCAGCTCGGACTGCACCTTGGCGGCCACATGGATGGACAGATGGATGGCCAGCACGGCGCCCGTGGCCGCGAAGGCGGCCAGGTTCTCGCCCTCGGGCATGGCCGTGGCGCGGCCCGAGGTGCGCGTCAGCACCACGGACTGGCACAGGCCGGGCAGGGTCAGCTCCGCGCCCAGCGTGGCGGCGGCGGCCGCGAACGAGGGCACGCCGGGCGTGACGGTGTAGGCAATGCCGGCCTCGCGCAGGCGGCGCAGCTGCTCGCCCATGGCCGACCACACGGACAGGTCGCCCGAGTGCAGGCGCGCCACGTCTTCGCCACGCGCCTCGGCGGCCTGGATCTCGGCCACGATGTCGTCCAGGCTCATGGAGGCGGTGTTGACGATGCGCGCGCCCGGCGGGCAGTGCGCCAGCAGCTCGCGCGGTATCAGCGAGCCTGCGTACAGGCAGACCGGGCAGGCCGCCATGAGGTCGCGCCCGCGCACGGTGATCAGGTCGGCGGCGCCGGGGCCGGCGCCGATGAAATGCACGGTCATGCCGTTGCTCCTTGGTTCTTGGCCTGGCTGGCGTGGGCCAGGCAACAGTTCAGAGGTCCGCCCTGGCCCACGGCCAGGGCCAGGGTGGCGCTGCCATCGTCCGCCACCAGGCGGGTCACGCTCAGGGCGGAGTGCGGGCCTGCTGCGGCCAGTGCCGCCGCCTCGGCCACGCTGCCGGTGCCGTAGCGCGCCAGCATGCGCGGCGATTGGGTGACCACCGGCTGGCCCGGCAATTGCGCGGACGGCACACGGACCAGGACGGCCGAGGGCACGACCGCCGACATCCAGGCCTCCAGCGCCGGATGGCCGGCCTTGGTGTCCAGCACGGCCACGGCGCAGACGGGCTGCGGCGCGCAGGCTTGCTGCAGCAGGTGCGCCTGGGCCCGCTGCCACAGCGCCTGCAGCGCATCGGGCAGTGCGTCGGTGTGCAGGCCCAGGCCCAGCACGCCGCAGCGGTGGGGGATGGCTTGGTCCGGGTTCACCGCTGCCAGCTCCACTGCACCAGCGGCCGCGCAGCCTTCCAGCTGCGCATGCGGCCCAGCGGCTCGGCGCTGGAGATCTCCAGCCGCAGCAGCTGGCCGCCGTGCTCGGCCTGCAGTTGCACCAGCAGGGCCTCGGTCTCCAGCGTCACGGCATTGACCACCAGGCGGCAGCCTGCGGGCATGAGGGCCTGCAGGCGCTCGAACAATTCGGCGTCAAAGCCCCCGCCCACGAACACGGCCTGGGGCCGGGCCAGCGCCTGCAGTTCGGCCAGCGCCTCGGGCGCCACGCCCTGCACCACGCGCAGGCGCGCCTGCAGTCCGAAGCGCCGGGCGTTGAGGCGGATGTTGTCCGCACGCGCCGCATGCTGCTCCAGGCTGATGGCCGAGCCACCGGCCAGGCACCACTCCACGGCCACCGAGCCCGAGCCGCCGCCCACATCCCACAGGCATTCGCCGTGGCGCGGCGCAAGAGCCGCCAGGGTCAGCGCGCGGGCCGGGGCCTTGGTGATCTGGCCGTCGTTGGCGTACCAGTGATTGGGCCGGCCCGGCACCAGCGGCAGGGCCGCGCCGCCCTGGGCGAGCACGGCCACGGCCACGGGCGCGCAGGCAGGGTCGGCGGCCAGGGCCTGGGCGGCTTCGGCGGCGCGCCATGCGCGGCGGCGCTCGCGCGGGCCGCCCACGGATTCCATGACCTCCAGGCGGCTGTCGCCCCAGCCTTCCTGCACCAGCCAGTCGGCCAGTGCGGCCACGGCGGCGCCATCGCGCAGCAGCACCAGCGACTGGCGGCCTGGCGACAGGTGCGGCAGCAACTGCTGGACATGGCCGGCATGCAGGCCCAGGCAGACCGTGTCTTCCAGCTTCCAGCCCAGGCGGGACGCCAGCAGCGAAAATGTCGAAGGTTGGGCGTGGCAGCGCCACTCCTGCGGCGCCAGATGCGCCGCCAGGCTGCCGCCCGCCCCGAACCAGAACGGATCGCCCGACGCCAGCACCACCGTGGGCCGGCCACGGCAGGCCAGCACGGGCGCCACGTCAAAGGGCACGGGCCAGGGGCGGCCCCGCTCGCCGGCCTGGGCCAGCGCCAGATGGCGCGGCCCGCCAAAAACGGTCTCGGCAGCGTCCAGCGCGCGCAGCGCGGCGGCCGGGAGACCGTCCAGGCCGTCTTCGTTCAGGCCCACCAATGTCAACCAGGGATCAGTCATGCCCCATGTTCTCCTGCTGGGCGGCACCAGCGGCGCCAGCCAGCTGGCCCAGGCCCTGCACCGCGCCGGCATTGCCGCCGTGTTCTCGTATGCGGGCGTCACGCAGTCGCCCGTGGCCCAGCCCCTGCCCACGCGCGTGGGAGGCTTTGGCGGCGCGCAGGGCCTGGCGCAATTCCTGCGCGGGCAGGCCATCAGCCATGTGGTCGATGCCACTCATCCGTTTGCCGCGCAGATGAGCCGCAATGCCTGCGAGGCCTGCGAGGCCACCGGCACGCCGCTGCTGGCGCTGGAGCGCGAGCCCTGGCAGGCCAGTGCCGGCGATGCCTGGATCGACGTGCCCGACATGCAAGCCGCCGCTGCCGCCCTGCCCCAGGCAGCCGCCCGGGTGTTTCTGGCCGTGGGCCGCAAGCAGCTTGCGGCCTTTGCGGGCCAGCCGCAGCACCACTATCTGCTGCGCCTGGTCGATGCGCCCGAGCCCGGCAGCCTGCCCCTGCCCCACACCACGGTGGTTCTGGGGCGCGGGCCTTTCAGCGCGGACGACGATGAAGCCTTGCTGCGCACGCACGGCATCGAATGGCTGGTGGCCAAGAACGCGGGCGGCGAGGCCACGCGCGGCAAGCTCGATGCCGCACGTGCCCTGGGCCTGCCCGTGGTGATGGTGCAGCGCCCGGCGCTGCCGCAGCGCCAGCGCACCGGGTCGGTGGCTGCGGTGCTGCACTGGATTGCTCATGGCGTGCTGCCGACGGCGCAGCCCGCACCGCCCGCGCCGCCATCCATGCCGTAGTGGCGTGGCGTGTAGACCCAGCGGCCCACGCGGCGCGTGGCGCTGTTGCCCACCAGGACCACGGTGCGCATGTCAGCCATCTCGGGCGTGGCCTCGGCCAGCGTGCATACGTGCAAGTGTTCCTCGGGCGTGGACACGGCGCGCGCGAACACCAGCAGGCGCTGCGGCTCGCAATGGGTGCGCAGCAGCTGCAGCAGGCGCACAAAGCCTTCGGGCCGGCTCTTGGAGCGCGGGTTGTAGAAGGCCATGGCGAAGTCGGCCTCGGCCGCCAGTTCCACGCGCCGCGCGATCACGGGCCAGGGCTTGAGGTTGTCCGAGAGATTGATGCAGCAAAAGTCATGGCCCAGCGGCGCACCAGCGCGCGCGGCGGCCGCCAGCATGGCGGTGATGCCGGGCAGCACCTGGATATCGAGCGCCTGCCAGGCGGCGGCCTGCACCGCATCGGCGCATTCAATGGCCTCGAACACGGCCGACGCCATGGCGAACACGCCCGGGTCGCCCGAGGACACCACGACCACCTGCCGCCCCTGCGCGGCCAGCGCCAGCGCCTGGCGCGCGCGCTCCAGCTCCACGCGGTTGTCCGAGGCATGCCAAGCCACGGCCTGGCCCTGACCCGCCTGCGCCAGCAGGGCCTGCGCGCGGGACACATAGGGCAGGTAGCCGACCACATCGTCGGCCGCGTGCAAGGCGGCTGCGGCTTCGGGCGTGATCTGGTCCAGTGCGCCCGGGCCCAGCCCCACCACCGTCAGGCGGCCGGCGCTCACCATGCGGCCTCCGGGCGGCGGCCCTGGCCGTGCACGAGCACGATGGCGAAATAGGGGCAGGCGTCGTCGGACACATCGCCCAGGCGCGCGACCTGCTCGCTGTCCGTGGTGCCGTTCTGCACCAGCCAGGCGGCCTCCAGCCGGCCCGTGCGCTGCAGGGCGCGGCGGATGCGCGGCAGGTTGCGGCCGACCTTCATGACCACCAGGGCCTCGGCGGACTGCATGCGGCGCACCAGCTCGTCTTCGGACAGGGTGCCGGTCATCACGCTGAGCACATCGTCGCCCCAGGTGATGGGCTCGCCCGTGGCGTGCCAGCAGCCCACCATGCCGGGGATGCCGGGCACCACGTCCAGCGGCACCTGGCCGCGTTCGCGCAGTCGGGTGTAGAGATGCATGAAGGAGCCGTAGAGGAAGGGGTCGCCCTCGCACAGCACCACCACCTGCTCGGTCTGCGCCAGCGCTTCCAGGCGCAGGCACCAGTCGTCGTAGAAGCGCGCCAGCAGGTCCACATAGGCGGGGCTGTCCACGGGCAGCTCGGTGGTCACCGGGTATTCCATGGCGTGCTCGGCAGCGCCTTGGGCCAGCAGGCCGTCCACCAGCTGGCGGGCCTTGCCGGGCCTGCCCTTCTTGCGGAAGAACGCCACCTGGCGGGCGCCGCGCACCAGGCGGTCGGCCTTGACGCTCATGAGTTCGGGGTCGCCCGGGCCCAGGCCCACGCAGACAATGCCGGGCCCGCCCTGGCTGGGACGCGGCTGCCTACTCGACATGGCTGGCCAGTGCGTTGATGGCGGCCACGGTGATGGCCGAGCCGCCCAGGCGGCCGTGCACGGCCATGCAGGGCACGGGCAGGTCCTGCATCAGCGCCTGCTTGGATTCCATGGCGCCCACAAAGCCCACGGGGCAGCCGATGATGGCGGCCGGCCGGGGGCAGGCCGGGTCCTGCAGCATGTTGAGCAGGTGGAACAGGGCCGTGGGCGCATTGCCGATGGCCACCACGGCGCCGGCCAGGTGCGGGCGCCACAGCTCCAGCGCAGCGGCGCTGCGCGTATTGCCCATGTCACGGGCCAGCGCAGGCACGCGCTCGTCCTGCAGCGTGCAGATGATGGGGTTGGCGGCGGGCAGGCGCGAGCGCGTGATGCCCTCGCTGACCATGCGCACGTCGCACAGCACGGGCGCGCCGTTTTGCAGGGCCTGCGCGGCGGCCTCGGCCATGCCCGGCGAGAAGGCCACGTGCGGGGCCAGCTCCACCAAGCCAGCGGCGTGGATCATGCGCACCACCACGCGTTCCTCGACAGGCGTGAAGCGTTCCAGCGCCGCCTCGCGGCGGATGGTGGCAAAGGACTGCCGGTAGATCTCGGCGCCATCGGTTTCGTAGCGGTGCAGCATTATTCTTTTGAAAACAGCAATCCCGGATTGTCTCGCACCGAGGCCAGGGTCCGCTGCTCCTGCGCCCTATCCCCGGCACGGCCATGGCGCACTACGGAATAGACAGGGCCTTCGCCCTCGTCTTCACCTTCTGCCCGCAGCACCACCGTGGCCGGCGCCTGCCGCGCGCAGCCCTTGGCGCATCCGGTCACATGCAGGTGCGCGCCGTGGGGCACCTGCGGCGCCAGCTCCAGCGCCAGGGCCTGCGTGGGACCCAGGGCCTGGGTGCAGCCCGGCGCGCCGGTACAGGCGGATACGCGCAGGCGCGGGTCATGGACGTGGGTGATCCAGTCAGCGGCGTTGTCCAGCCCTGCAGCCGTCCACCAGCAAGGCAGGGCGGCACCAGCTTCCGCGTTTTCGTCTTCCACCAGCAGCATGCGCCAGGGTGTCACACGCAAAAAGGCCTGCTCAGGCAAGGCGCGCACCAGCCGCGCCAGCGCCACGGCCGGCAAGCGGCCCAGCGGCGCGCCCAGCAGCCAGCCCACGCCGGGCACGGCACCGGGCGCCGGTCCTTCGCCGTGGGCCGGGGTTTCTGTCTCCACCCAGTCCAGTCCGGGGGGCGGCTGCAGTTGCGCCGCCACCGCGGCCATGCGTCCGGGCCGCAAGCCCTGGGCGCGGCGAAGGGAGGCCTGGTCGGCAAACCAGCGCGCCAGCGCCAGGCCTGCGGCCACGGCCTGGTCCGCGTCGGCCACGGCCAGCGCGTGGTTGCGTCCATCGGGCTGCACCAGCCATCCGGTGGCTGTGCGCTGCAGGCGGATATCGGCGGACACGCCGGCCAGCCGGCCCGGCGCGCCCTCCACCGACCAGCCGAACTTGGCCGGCAGGCCGGCCAGATCCTCGGCCGCATCCAGTGCCTGCTGCAGGGCCTGGCCCAGCGCATGGACGGCCTCCTGCGGCCGGCACAGCGGGTCGATCACCAGGTTGCGGCGGCGTTCGCGGCCCGCGTCGGCATCGAGCAGGCCTGCGGCGGCCAGGGCGCGCAGCACGGCGGCGTGCCGCCCGGGCGCAATGCCGCGCAACTGCACATTGGCGCGGCTGGACAGCTCCAGCGCGCCGTTGCCATGCACCCAGGCCAGGCGCGCCAGCCGCCGCGCCTGGGCCACCGTCAGGCGGCCCAGCGGCGGGCGCACGCGCACCACCAGCCCGTCGCCGGAGGCCATGGGCTGCCAGGCGCCGGGGCACCAGCCTTGGATGTGGGGAGGGGTATGCATGGGATGGGGACCGACTGTAGCGCCGACGCAGCCTGTCCCGCAGGGGCAGCACCCGCAGGCGTTCAAGAAATGCGGGCTTTGTTGATCCAGCCTGCACGGGAAGCGCAGCGGTGACGCTAAACCGATGCCTCGTCTGAATTTGTCACTTCTCATGGAAATTTAACAATTTTCAAAGGGCTTTTATCAAATTAATCACTTATTCTTTGATAAAAACTGATACTTGCACCATCTACTTGGAAAGCGCCATGAATCTCCGCACCTGGACCGTCAAGACCAAGCTCTACGCCGCCTTCACCGCCCTGGCTCTGCTGGTCGCGCTGGTTTCCGTATCCGCTCTGCAGGCGCTGGACGATGCCAACCGCAACCTGACCCGGTTCGTCGATGGCGTGAACGCCCGTGCCCAACTGGCCGAACAGGTGCGCGCAGCCGTGGACAGCCGTGCCATCGCGGCGCGCAACCTGGTGCTGGTGAACACGCCAGCCGACCTGGAGCTGGAAAAAGCGGCCGTGTACGCCGCCCATGCCGAGGTCAAGACCCGGCTGGACCAGCTCAAGGCCCTGGTGGCCGCGCCCGGGGTGGGTGAGGAGGCACGCGCCCTGGTCGCCCGCATCGACCAGATAGAGCAGCGCTACGGCCCGGTGGCGCTGGACATCGTCGCGCTGGCGCTGCGCCAGCAACGGGACGAGGCCATTGCCAAGATGAACAGCGAGTGCCGGCCGCTGCTGGCCCAGCTGATCGCGGCCACCGACGAGTACAGCCGGCTCACGCGCCAGCACGCCCAGGACATGGTGGAGCAGGCCACGCAGTCCTATGTGCAGCAACGCAACATGCAGATCGGCATGAGCGCGGTCGCCTTCGTGCTGGCCCTGCTCATGGGCCGGCTGATCGCACGCGGCCTGACACGCGCGCTGGGCGCCGAGCCTGCCCAGCTCGGTGAAGTCGCCCGCCAGATAGCCGACGGCAACCTCGACCCCGGACTGCTGCGCAGCGAAGCGCCCGCCGGCAGCGTGCAGGCCTCGCTCAACGCCATGCACCAGAGCCTGGCCTGCGTGGTCAGCGACGTGCGCAACAACGCCGACAGCGTGGCAGTGGCCAGCGAGCAGATCGCCAAGGGCAATGCTGACCTGAGCCGCCGCACCGAGCAGCAGGCCAGCGCGCTGCAGCAGACGGCGGCCTCCATGGATGAGCTGTCCTCCACCGTGCAGCAGAACGCGGACAACGCGCGCCAGGTCAACCAGCTCGCGCTCGGCGCCAGCCAGGTGGCGGTCAAGGGCGGCACCGTGGTGCAGGAAGTCGTCGGCGCCATGCAGGACATCCATGCCAGCTCGCGCCAGATCGGCGACATCGTGGGCGTGATCGACTCCATCGCCTTCCAGACCAACATCCTCGCCCTCAATGCCGCCGTCGAGGCCGCACGCGCCGGCGAACAGGGCAAGGGCTTTGCCGTGGTGGCCGCCGAAGTGCGCACCCTGGCCCAGCGCAGCGCGCAGGCCGCCCGCGAGATCAAGCAGCTCATCACTGACAGCGCCACCCGCGTCAGCCAGGGCGCGGAGCTGGCCGACCAGGCCGGCGCCACCATGGCCGAGGTGCTGCAATCCATACAGCGCGTGACCGACCTCATGGGCGAGATCAGCAACGCCAGCGACGAGCAAAGCGCCGGCGTGGCCCAGGTCGGACAGGCCATGAGCCAGATGGACCAGGTCACGCAGCAAAACGCCTCGCTGGTGGAAGAAAGCGCGGCGGCGGCCTCCAGCCTCAAGTCCCAGGCCCAGCGCCTGGTGCAGGCCGTGGCCATCTTCCGCCTGGGCGACCAGGGTGGCGCGGCGCAACAGCCGCGTTTGCAGGCGCCGCTGCCGGCGTCCGTGCCCACGCGCACGGCCACGGCATCTGCGCTGGCGCCGGCCAGGCCGGCACCGGCACGACCCGCAGCTGGCGCGCGCCCTGCAAGCCCTGCACGCCTGGCTGCGGCCAAGCCGTCCGCCGAATCGCAGGACTGGACCAGCTTCTGAAACCGGCAAGCCGCACGCATGCGCCGCCACCGCTCCTGCACCGCGCCCCTGGACAAGGCTGCGCAGGTGCGCGAACTGGAAGAGTTCTTCCGCGGGCAAAACCCCATCGACCTCGCTGCGGCCGACTGGCACACGCGCATGGAGCAAGGCCTGACTGCCGAGGAAGAAGCCGAATTCACCGAATGGCTGGCGGCCAGCACGGCGCACGAGGCCGCCTTGCGCCACCTGGGCCAGAGCCTGGCGGCCGCGCGGTCCATTCCCCCCGAACAGGTGGCGCGCCTGCGCGCGGAGCAGGCACGCCGGCGCTCGCAGTCGGCGCCTCACGCACGCCCGGAACCGGCCACGCAGCGCCCGTCCTCCGAAGAGCGCCAAGGCTGGAGCTGGTCCCGCCTGCTGCCGCGACCTGCCCTGGCGGCCCTGTGCTGCACGGTGGCCCTGGCCCTGGCCCTGGCCCTGGCCGTGGGCGTGGGCGTGGGCTGGCACCAGTGGCAGCAGCAGCCCACCTTCACCAGCAGCCACCTGACCCCACGCGGCCAGGCCAGGACCATCACCTTGCCGGATGGCACCGCACTGTCCCTGGATGCCGATACCCAGGCGCAGGTAACTCTGTACCGTGACCGGCGCGAGGTGCGCATCACGCAAGGGCAGATCCTGTTCGCCGTGGCACCCGACAGCGCCAGGCCCTTTCATGTGCTGGCCGGCCCGGCGCGCGTCACCGTGGGCGGCACGCGGTTTTCCGTGCGCTATCGCGCCACGGGCATGGAGGCGGGCAGCGCCAAGGTGGCCGTGCAGGAGGGCCATGTGCGCGTGGCCGGTGCGCAAGGCGCGGCAACGCCTGCCGACCTGGTCGCTGGCCAGGCCCTGAGCGTGTCGCCTGCAGGCGTGCTCGGTCCGGTGTCGGCTGTGGCGCCCGGCAGCATTGCGCTGTGGCGCAAGGGACTGATCCGCTTCGAGAACACGCCCCTGGCCGACGCCCTGGTGGAACTGGAGCGCTACGGGCCTACCGGCCTGGTGGTGCACGACCCGGCCGTGGCGGCTCTGCGCATTGGCGGCACCTACCAGGCCAGCCGCCCCGCCGAGTTCGCACGCATGCTGGCCCAGATCCTGCCCGTCACTCTGGTGGCCGGGCCCGATGGCCAGACCGAGATTGCCACTGCGCCCTGAGCACGTAGGCGGGACCGCCCCCCGCTTTCAAGACTGCCTGCCGCGCCGGGCGCAAGCCCTCCTCCACCCTGCCCCGCTCGCCCTGGCTGTCTGCAATGACGACTGCCCAGCGCCGATGCGCAGCATCTGCAAGGGTGTCAATGACAATCGGCGGCGTGCGAAGCCCATGGGCTGCAACGCAGCGACAGCGGCGCGTGGTCGGTCGGCCGTCGTGTGCGAGATTGCCGCAAGCGATTTCCTGGACCGATGGAACGCGGCACATGCACTCCGACTCACACCGTCCGCCGCTGTTGCCACAGCACCAGGCGTTGCACGCTTGCCGCGCAGCGCCGCACCCTCATTCATCCAACCGTTCCAAGGAGTTCCCATGCATCTTCAACGCACCGTCCTTTTTGCAGGCATGGCTGCCAGCCTCTTTCTGGCGGCAGGACGGGCAAGCGCCGCAGAAGGCCCTGCCACGGCCCAGGCCCCCCAGGCCAAGGCCCAGGCCGCCAAGCCGGCGGGCGACACCGTGCAGGCGCAGCTGGAGACCTCCACCTGGGTGCCCGACGGCAAGGCCGATGCGCCGCGCGTGATCTATACCTTCACCGACCCCAACTGCAAGTACTGCCACAAGTTCTGGGAGGCCGCGCGTCCCTGGGTGGATGCGGGCAAGGTGCAGCTGCGCCACATCCTGGTGGGCGTGATCCGGGACGACAGCCCGGCCAAGGCCGCCGCCATCCTGCAGGCCCCGGACCGCGCGGCCGCACTGATGGAGCACGAGAAGAAGTCCGCCCAGGGCGGCATAGCGCCCGCCTTCAGCGTCAGCCCAGACGTGCGCAAGACGCTGGAGGCCCACCGCAAGCTGATGATGTCCCTGGGCTTCCGTGGCACGCCGGGCATCGTGGTGATCGACAGCCAGGGCGGCACCAAGAGCTATGGCGGCATGCCGCGCGATGCGGCCTTGCCGGAGGTGTTCGGGGCGCTGTGAGGCGGCGGCGCAGTCCAGCTGCCGCCCAGCACGCGGAACAGCTGGGCCAGCGCCAACTGCCGCTGGGTCACGGTATCGATGTAGGCGCTTTCATTGGCGAAGGCGTTGCGCTGTGCGTCCAGGTAGCGCAGATGGTCGTCCACCCCCGCCTGGTAACGGGCCTGCGCCAGCCGCAGGCTTTCGCGGCTGCTGTCGCGCAGCGCCAGGCGCGCGGCTTCCTCGCGGCGCAGCGTGTCGGTGGCGGCCAGGGCGTCGGCCACTTCGCGGAAGGCGGTCTGGATGGCCTGCTCGTAGGCGGCCACGGCCATGTCCTTGCGCAGCACGGCCAGGTCGAGGTTGGCGCGGTTGCGCCCCCCGTCGAAGAGGGGCAGCGTGACCTGGGGAGTGAACGACCAGGCGCGCTGGCCCGGGCGGAACAGGTCGGACAGATCGGCGCTGGACGATCCCAGGAAGCCGGTGAGCGAGATGCGCGGGAAGAAGGCCGCGCGCGCCGCACCAATGTCCGCGCTGCGCGCGCGCAGCCGGTGCTCGGCCGCCTGGATGTCGGGCCGGTGGATGAGCAGTTCGGAAGGCGTGCCGGCCGACAAATCCTGCAGCAGCATGGGTACGTCGGGCGACTTTGCGGACTGTGCGGACCCTGCGGACCGTGCGGACTGTGCGGACAGGCACGGCCCCAGATCCTCCACACCCGTCAGCAGCAGCAGGGCGTTGCCGGCCTGGCGCAGCTCGCGTTCGCTGCGCTCCACGTCGGCGCGGGCCTGGGCGGCCAGGCCCAGGGCGTCCTGGTGGTCCAGGGCGGTGGCCGTGCCCGCCTGGCGCCGCTGCACGGTCAGGCGCAGCGAGGATTCACGGCTTTGCAGCGTGCGCTGCGCCAGTTGCAGCCGGCGCAGGGCCCCGTCGCGGGACAGGTAGGCCTGCACCACCTCGGCACCCAGGCTGATGCGGGCCGCGCGCGCGGCCTCTTCGGTGGCCAGGTACTCGCCCAGGGCGGCTTCGGACAGGTTGCGCACGCGGCCGAACAGGTCCAGCTCGAAGGCGGCCAGCCCCAGGCCAGCCTGCCAGCTGCCCTGCACCTGCGGCTGGCCCGTGGCATTCATGTCGCCCGGCAGGCGCTGGCGCGTGCCGCCGCCCTGCAGGCCCACGCCCGGCAGGCGGTCGGCGCGCTGCACCTGGTACAGGGCGCGTGCCGCCTCCACGTTGAGCAGGGTCTGGCGCAGGTCGCGGTTGTGGGCCTGGGCCAGGTCCACCAGCTGGCGCAGCTGGCGGTCGGCGATGAAGCTGTTCCAGTCCAGCGTGGCCGCCGACGAGGACAGCACGGGCGCGGCATCCTGCTGCGGCCATTGCGTGGGAATGGGCGCCTGCGGACGCTGGTGGACCGGGGCGAGGGAGCAGCCCGCCAGCACCAGGCTGGCGGCCAGCGCACACAGGGCGCGTGGGAAGAAGTGCATGGACATGGCGCTTACTCGATGGGGGTTGCCGGGGCCTGCAGGGCAGGCGGGGTGCCGGCCGGCGCCTTGCGCCGGAACAGGGACAGCACCCAGACGAAGAAGACGGGAACGAAGACCACCCCCAGCAGCGTGGCCGACAGCATGCCGCCGATCACGCCGAAGCCGATGGCGGCCTGGCTGGAGGCGCCCGCGCCCGAGGCCAGCGCCAGCGGCACCACGCCCAGGATGAAGGCCAGCGAGGTCATGACGATGGGCCGAAAGCGCAGCCGCGCCGCCTGCAGCGCGGCCTGCGCCAGGCTGTGCCCCTGCGCATGCAGGTCCCTGGCGAACTCCACGATCAGGATGGCGTTCTTGGCCGCCAGGCCGATGATGGTGATCAGGCCCACCTTGAAGTACACGTCGTTGGACAGGCCCACGGCCGAGGTGGCCAGCACCGATCCCAGCGCGCCTATGGGCACGATCAGCATCACGGCGGCGGGAATGCTCCAGCTCTCGTACAGGGCCACGAGCAGCAGGAACACCACCACGATGGCCAGCGCGAACAGCTTGGGCGCCTGGGCACCGGCGGCTTTCTCCTGGAAGGACAGGGCCGTCCACTCGTAGCCTATGCCGCGCGGCATCTCGGCCATGATGCGTTCCAGCTCGGCCATGGCCTCGCCCGTGGTGTGGCCCGGCTTGGCATCGCCCGAGATGCGGAAGGCCGGATAGCCGTTGTAGCGCGAGATCTGCACCGGCCCGCTTTCCCAGCGCACCGAGGCAAAGGCCGACAGCGGCACCTGCTGCCCGCCGGCGTTGGGCACGTGCAGGCGCAGGATGTCCTCGGGCCGCGCGCGGGCCTGCGCATCGGCCTGCACCACCACGCGCTGCAGGCGGCCCGCGTTGGGAAACTCGTTGATCACGGCCGAGCCGTAGGCCGTGGACAGGGCGGTGTTGATGGCGCTGAAATCCACGCCCTGGGCCTGCGCCTTGCGCCGGTCGATGTCCAGCCGCAGCTGCGGCGCATCCTCCAGGTTTTCCATCATGGCGTAGGCAATGATGGGCGAGGCATTGGCCTTGGCCAGCAGCTGGTCGCGCGCGGCGATCAGCGCCTCGCGGCCCAGATTGGCGCGGTCCTGCAGGCGCAGCGCAAAGCCGCCGGAGTTGCCCAGGCCGTCGATGGGCGGCGGGTCCACGGCCATGACGGTGCCGTCGGACAGGCTGGCAAAGCGCTGGTTGAAGGCCTGCACCTCGTCCCACGACGCCTGCCCGGCGCCGCGCACCGACCAGTCCTTGAGCGTGACGAAGGCCAGGGCCGCGTTCTGCCCCATGCCTGAGAAGCTGTAGCCCATCAGGAACTCGGCCTGGGCCGTGGCGGGGCGGCTCTGGATGTAGTCCTCCATGTCCTTGACCATGGCCTTGGTGCGCTCCGTGGTGGCGCCCGGCGGCAGCTGCACGCCGACGATGTAGTAGCCCATGTCCTCGTAGGGCACGAAGGATTCGGGCATGCGCGTGTACGCCACGCCCAGCCCGGCCACGATGGCGGCATACACCAGCATGCAGCGCCCGGCGCGGCGCACCAGCCGCTGGTTGAGCAGGTCGAAGCGCTCGGTCAGGGCCGCGAAGCGGCGGTTGAACCAGCCGAAGAAGCCCTTGCGCTCGGCGTGGTGGCCCTTGGCAACGGGCTTGAGCAGCGTGGCGCACAGCGCCGGCGTGAAGGTCAGCGCCAGCAGGCCCGAGAACAGGATGGACACGGCCAGCGACAGCGAGAACTGCCGGTAGATCACGCCCACCGAGCCGCTCATGAAGGCCAGCGGCAGGAACACCGCCACCAGCACCAGGGTGATGCCGACGATGGCGCCCGAGACCTGCTGCATGGCCTTGACCGTGGCGGCCAGCGGCGACAGCCCCTCCTCGGCCATGAGGCGCTCCACGTTCTCCACCACCACGATGGCGTCGTCCACCAGGATGCCGATGGCCAGCACCATGCCGAACATGGTCATCATGTTCACCGAAAAGCCCAGCGCATACATCACGCCCAGGGTGCCGGCCAGGCACACGGGCACGACGATGGTGGGAATCAGCGTGTAGCGCAGGTTCTGCAGGAACAGCCACATCACCAGGAACACCAGCGCCACGGCCTCCACCAGGGTCTGGATGACCTTGCCGATGGCCACTTCCACGAAGCGCGAGGTGTCATAGGGCACGGCGTACTGGATGCCGGCAGGGAAGTTCTGCGACAGCTCGGCCAGGCGCGCCTTGACGGCCTTGGCCGTCTGCATGGCGTTGGCCCCGGGCGCCAGCTGCACGGCGGCGGCCACGCCCTGGCGGCCGTCCTCGCGCGAGGAAAAGCTGTAGTCCAGCTGGCCGACCTCCAGCCGCGCCACATCGGCCAGGCGCACGGCCGAGCCATCGGCCCTGGCACGCAGCACGATCTGGCCGAACTCCTCGGGCGAGGCCAGCGTGCCCTTGACGGCAATGGTGGCGCTCAGCTCCTGGTCGGGCCCTGCGGGCGAGGCGCCAAAGCTGCCGGCCGGCACCTGCGCGTTCTGGGCGGCGATGGCCGCGTTCACGTCCGCCACCGACAGGCCGTAGCCCAGCAGCTTGCCCGGATCGACCCACACGCGCATGGCCACATCGGCCGCGAAGAACTGCACCTTGCCCACGCCGGGCACGCGGCGGATCTCGTTGTTGATGTTGCGCACGGCGTAGTCGGACAGGGCCACCTCGCTGTTGCCGCTGTTGCCGCTGCCGCCGCTGCCGTCCTTGTAGGTCAGCGAGTAGATCATCAGGAAGTTGGCGCTGGCCTGCTCGACCTGCAGGCCCATCTGCATCACGGACGCGGGCAGGCGCGCCTCGGCCTTCTTGATGCGGTTTTGCACCTCCACCTGGGCCAGCGCGGGCTCGGTGCCCGGTGCGAAGGTGGCCGTGATCTCGGCCAGGCCCGTGGAGCCGCTGGAGGAGTCGAAGTACAGCAGCCCCTTGGTGCCGTTGAGCTCCTCCTCGATGACGCTGGTCACCGACTCCATCACCGTGGTGGCGGAGGCGCCCGGGTAGTTGGCGGTGATCGAGATCTGCGGCGGCGCCACGTTGGGAAACTGGGAGACGGGCAGCGCCGGTATGGCCAGCAGCCCGGCGAGCATGATGAAGATGGCCACCACCCAGGCGAAGTTGGGGCGGTTGATGAAGAACTTGGACATGGTCTATTCCTTGGGCAGGCGCCGGCTCAGTCGCTGGACGTGGCGGAGCTGCCGGAGGCGCTGAAGGTGCCGGACAGCCCCGCCGTAGGGGAGGCCGCGGCATCGGAAAGGGCCGTGACCTGTACCCGCGCCCCGGGCTGCAGGCCCGCCATGCGGCCCACCACCACGCGCTCGCCGGCCTTGAGGCCTGCGCTGATCTGCCACTGCGCGCCATGCATGGCCGCAGTCTGCACAGGGCGCATCTGCAGCGTGTCCTGGCCATCCACCACCAGCACGTGGGCCTGCCCGTCGGTGCTGCGCTGCACGGCCCGCTGCGGCACCAGGATGGCGGCAGGGTCCACGCCCTGGCCCACGGTCACGCGCACATACATGCCGGGCAGCAGCATGCCGTCGCGGTTGTCGAAGCGCCCGCGCAGCGACATCTGGCCGGTGCCGCGGTCCACCGTCACATCCGAGAACAGCAGTTGCCCCGTGCGCTGCAGGCCCGTGCCGTCCACCTTCAGGGAGACCGGCGTGCCGTCCTTGCCCGCTGTCTGTGCCAGGCGGCCCTCGGCCAGGGCCGCGCGCAGGCGCTGGGCTTCGGCCACGGGCTGCTGGAAGTCGGCATAGACCGGGTCGAGCTGCTGGACCAGCGCCATGGGCGTGGCCTCGCCCTGGCCCACCAGGGCGCCCTCGGTGACCAGCGCACGGCCGATGCGGCCCGCGATAGGCGCCCTGACCGTGGCGTATTCCAGGTTCAGGGCGGCCGCCTGCACCTCGGCCTGGGCGGACTGCCGCGCGGCCTGGGCCGCCTGCAGGCGGGCCTGCATGGCCTCGAAGTCCTGGCGGCTGACTGCCTCCTGCGCCACCAGCGGCGCGTTGCGGCCGACCACGGCACGCGCTTCGATCAGGGCCGCCTCGGCGCTGGCCAGTTGGCCCTGGGCGCGGGACAGGGCAGCGCGCAGGGGCGCCGGGTCGATCTGGAACAGCACCTGGCCGGCCCGGACGTCGGCGCCTTCCTCGAAATGGCGGCGCAGCACGATGCCGGCCACCCGCGCACGCACCTCGGCCACGCGCACGGGCTCGATACGGCCCGGCAGCTCGCTGGACAGGGCCAGCGGCGCGGGCTGCACGGTGACGGCCTGCACCACGGGCAGCGCGTCACCCGCTGCGGCCGGAGCCTCGTTGCGGCCGCAGCCCGCTGCCAGGGCGGCCAGGGCGGCCAGCACCAGGGCCGCCAGCGGCAGGCCACGTCGCTTGTTCAGACGCATGCTCATGTTCACAACCTGATTGAGTTCGATACGAAGGCCGCGATGGTACATATCAGAATCAAATGAGTCAACATCGATTCATTTGATTCTTTAAAACATCAACAGATAAAATCCCCGCACTTTCCAAGGAGGCATGACAAGCGATGACGAGCACCAAGCAAGAGGACGAAGGCAAGCTGCTGGGCGCACTGGCACTGGCGCTGCTGGACGATCCCAAGGCCAATCTGCAGGAGCTGGCACGCGCCATCGGCATCAGCAAGGCCACGCTCTACCGCTTCTGCCCCACGCGCGACCAGCTCATCGACCGGCTCATAGGGCATGCGGCCGACACCCTGTCGCGCGCCATGCGCGCGGCCGAGCTGGAGCGCCACGCGCCGCTGGAGGCGCTGCGCCTCCTCACCGCCCACTGCCAGGACCACCAGACGCTGCTGCTGTTTCTGATGTATTTCTGGCGCTCCGACATCTCGGTGGTCGGCCAGATAGAGAGCGAATGGGTGGCGGCCATGGATGCCTTTTTCCTGCGCGGCCAGCAGGCCGGCGTGTTCCGCATCGACATCACGGCTGCGGCCATGACCGAGCTGTGGCTTTCCATGGTCGTGGGGCTGCTGGATGCGGAGCGGCGCGGCCGTGTTGCGCGGGCCAGCGTGGCGGCCGTGATGGAGCAGTCCTTCCTGCACGGCGCCCTGCAGCCCGGCGCACCGGCCGCGTAGCACGCCGGGCGCCGATGGGAAACCGAGGTGATGAATGATGGTCATGCACTGCTTTCAATCGATGAAGGCAGCCATGGAATGGATTCGCATCAATGAACTAAAATTTTTCTAGTTCAAAAATCCATGAATTTTTCTCACCAAAATGTTGGAACGCACCCACCTTGCCATCGTCCGTGAAGTCGAAAAACAGGGCTCGCTGACGGCGGCGGCCGGCGTGCTGTGCGTGACGCAGTCGGCGCTGAGCCACAGCATGAAGAAGCTGGAGCAGCAGCTGGGCACGGACATCTGGCTGCGCGAAGGCCGCAGCCTGCGCCTGACGCAGGCCGGCCAGTACCTGCTGGCCGTGGCCCAGCGCGTGCTGCCCCAGCTGGACCTGGCCGAGGAGCGGCTGCGCCAGTTCGCCCAGGGCGAGCGCGGCGCGCTGCGCATCGGCATGGAGTGCCATCCCTGCTACCAGTGGCTGCTCAAGATCGTCGCGCCCTATCTGGCGAGCTGGCCCGATGTGGATGTGGATGTGAAGCAGAAATTCCAGTTCGGCGGCATCGGCGCGCTGTTCGGCTACGAGATCGACCTGCTGGTCACGCCCGATCCGCTGTTCAAGGCGGGCCTGGAGTTCGTGCCCGTGTTCGACTACGAGCAGGTGCTGGTGGTCTCCAGCGCGCATGCGCTGGCAGGGGCCGATTTCGTGGAGGCCGCCCAGCTCGCGCCCGAGGTGCTGATCACCTATCCCGTTCCCATGGACCGGCTGGACATCTACAACCAGTTCCTCATGCCGGCAGGCATCACGCCGCGCCGCCAGAAGGCCATAGAGACCACGGACATCATGATGCAGATGGTGGCCAGCGGCCGGGGCGTGGCGGCCCTGCCGCGCTGGCTGGTGCAGGAGTACGCGGGCAAGCTGGACGTGGTTCCCGTGCGCCTGGGCGCCCAGGGCATTGCCAAGCAGATCTTCCTGGGCGCGCGCGTGGCGGACCTGCAGACCGACTATCTGCAGGCCTTCATCGAGCTGGCGCGCCAGCCGCTGGCCGCTGGCACGCCCCCTTCTCAGGCTGCCTGAGCCTGTGCCAGGAAGTCCTGCGCAAACCGCTGCAGCACGCCGCCGGCCTCGTAGACCGATACCTCCTCGGCCGTGTCCAGCCGGCAGGTCACGGGCACGCGCAGCGTCTGGCCGTTTCTGCGCTCGACCACCAGCGTGAGTTGGGTGCCCGGCGTGCGCTCGCCTTCCACGCCATAGACCTCCGTGCCGTCCAGGGCCAGGGTCTTGCGGTCGGTGCCCGGCAGGAACTGCAGCGGCAGCACGCCCATGCCGATGAGGTTGGTGCGGTGGATGCGCTCGAAGCCTTCGGCCACCACGGCCTCGACTCCGGCCAGCCGCACTCCCTTGGCCGCCCAGTCGCGCGAGCTGCCCTGGCCGTAGTCGGCGCCCGCGATGATGATCAGCGGCTGGCGGCGGTTCAGGTAGGTTTCCATGGCCTCCCACATGCGCACCACGCGGCCTTCAGGCTCGATGCGCGCCAGCGATCCCTTGTGCTGCACGCCGTCGATGACGGCCATCTCGTTGACCAGCTGCGGGTTGGCGAAGGTGGCGCGCATGGCCGTCAGGTGGTCGCCGCGGTGGGTGGCGTAGGAGTTGAAGTCTTCCTCGGGCAGGCCCATGCGCGCCAGGTATTCGCCCGCCGCGCTGTCGGCCAGGATGGCGTTGGAGGGCGACAGGTGGTCGGTGGTGATGTTGTCGGGCAGCAGCGCCAGCGGCCGCATGTTGCGCAGCGTGCGCGGGAAGGCCGCCAGCGCGCCCACGCCTTCGGTGTCCCAGTAGGGCGGGCGGCGGATGTAGGTGGACTGGGGGCGCCAGTCGTACTGGGGCCGCGCCTTGTCGCCATCGTCCTTGCGGATGGCGAACATGGGTTCGTAGACGGCGCGGAATTGCTCGGGGCGCACGGCCTGGGCAACGATGGCGTCGATCTCCTCGTCGGCGGGCCACAGGTCCTTGAGGCGGATCTCGCGGCCTTCCACCACGCCCAGCACGTCCTGCTCGATGTCGAAGCGGATGGTGCCCGCCAGCGCATAGGCCACGACCAGCGGCGGCGAGGCCAGGAAGGCCTGTTTGGCATACGGATGGATGCGCCCGTCGAAGTTGCGGTTGCCCGAGAGCACGGCCGTGGCGTAGAGGTCGCGCTCGACGATTTCCTGCTGGATCCTGGGGTCCAGCGCGCCGCTCATGCCGTTGCAGGTGGTGCAGGCAAAGGCGACGATACCAAAGCCCAGCTGCTGCAGCTCGCTGAGCAGCCCGGCCTCCTTCAGGTACAGCTCCACGGCCTTGGAGCCCGGCGCCAGCGAGGACTTGACCCAGGGCTTGCGCGCCAGACCCAGGCGGTTGGCATTGCGCGCCAGCAGCGCTGCGGCGATGACATTGCGCGGGTTGCTGGTGTTGGTGCAGCTGGTGATGGCCGCGATGATGACGGCCCCATCGGGCATCAGGCCCTGGCGCTCCTGGGCGCGGGCGGCCTGCAGCTTGGCCGCATCGGCAATGCCGCGCTCGGCCAGGGCCGAGGTGGGCAGGCGCCGGTGCGGATTCGAGGGACCGGCCATGTTGCGCACCACGGTGGACAGGTCGAACTGCAGCACGCGCTCATACTGGGCATCGGCCAGGCTGTCGCTCCAGAAACCTGCGGTGCGCGCATAGGCCTCGACCAGGCGCACCTGGGCCTCGTCGCGGCCGGTCAGGCGCAGGTAGGCCAGGGTCTGGTCGTCAATGGAGAACATGGCCGCCGTGGCGCCGTATTCGGGGCACATGTTGGAGATGGTGGCGCGGTCGCCGATGCTCAGGCTGTCGGCGCCCTCGCCAAAGAATTCCACATAGGAGCCTACCACCTTTTGCTGGCGCAGGAATTCGGTCAGGGCCAGCACGATGTCGGTGGCGGTGATGCCGCCCTGGCGCCGGCCCGTGAGGCGCACGCCCACGATCTCGGGCATGCGCATCCAGGAGGCGCGGCCCAGCATGACGTTCTCGGCCTCAAGGCCGCCCACGCCCACGGCGATCACGCCCAGGGCATCGACATGGGGCGTGTGCGAGTCGGTGCCGACACAGGTATCCGGGAAGGCCAGGCCATCCTGCACTGTCACCACGGGGGACATCTTCTCCAGATTGATCTGGTGCATGATCCCGTTCCCTGCAGGGATCACATCCACGTTGGCAAAGGCTTTTTTTGTCCACTCGATGAAGTGGAAGCGGTCCTCGTTGCGGCGGTCCTCGATGGCGCGGTTCTTCGCAAAGGCATCGGGATCGAAGCCGCCGCACTCCACGGCCAGCGAGTGGTCCACGATGAGCTGCACGGGCACGACGGGGTTGACCTGGGCCGGGTCGCCGCCTTCGGCCGCGATGGCGTCGCGCAGGCCGGCCAGGTCCACCAGGGCGGTCTGACCCAGGATGTCGTGGCAGACCACGCGCACGGGGTACCAGGGAAAGTCGATGTCACGCCGGCGCTCGATGAGCTGCAGCAGGTAGCCGTCCAGCTGTGCGGGATCGGCGCGGCGCACGAGATTCTCGGCGTGGACGCGGGCGGTGTAGGGCAGGCGTGCCCAGGCGCCGGGCGAGAGCGCATCGACGGCGGCGCGGGCATCGATGTAGTGCACCGTGGTGCCGGGCAGGGGTTTCTTGTGGTCGTTGTTCATGGGGCGGATGCAATGCGGGCAGGCCTGCAGCCCGCCCGCCAGGTTCAGGACAGCGGCGGCTCAGGCGCGCGCATCGAGGGGCACGAACTTCTGGTCATCCGGCCCCGTGTAGTTGGCGCTGGGGCGGATGATCTTGTTGTCCTGGCGCTGCTCGATCACGTGCGCGGCCCAGCCGCTGGTGCGCGCGATCACGAACAGCGGCGTGAACATGGCCGTGGGCACGCCCATCATGTGGTAGCTGACGGCGCTGAACCAGTCCAGGTTGGGGAACATCTTCTTGACCTCCCACATCACCGATTCCAGCCGGTCGGCAATGTCGTACATGCGGGTGGTTCCGGCCTCGTCGGACAGGCGCTTGGCCACGCCCTTGATGACCACGTTGCGCGGGTCGCTGACGGTGTAGACGGGGTGGCCGAAGCCGATCACCACTTCCTTGGCATCGACGCGGCGGCGGATGTCGGCCTCGGCCTCGTCGGGCGTGTCGTAGCGCTTCTGGATCTCGAAGGCCACCTCGTTGGCGCCGCCATGCTTGGGGCCGCGCAGCGCACCGATGGCGCCCGCGATGGACGAATACATATCGCTGCCCGTGCCCGCGATCACGCGCGCCGTGAAGGTGGAGGCGTTGAACTCATGCTCTGCATAGAGGTTGAGCGAGGTGTGCATGGCGCGCACCCAGCCTTCGGACGGCCGGTGGCCGTGCAGCAGGTGCAGGAAGTGGCCGCCGATGGAGTCGTCGTCGGTCTCCACCTCGATGCGCCGGCCCGAATTGCTCCAGTGGTACCAGTACAGCAGCATGGAGCCCAGGCTGGCCATGAGCCGGTCGGCAATGTCGCGGGCACCCGCCAGGTTGTGGTCGTCCTTTTCGGGCAGCACGCAGCCCAGGGCCGAGACGCCGGTGCGCATCACGTCCATCGGATGGGCGCCGGCAGGCAGCTGCTCCAGCGCCTGCCTGACACTGGCCGGCAGGCCGCGCAGCGCCTGCAATTTGGTCTTGTAGGCCTGCAGCTCGGGGCGCGTGGGCAGCTTGCCGTGCACCAGCAGATGGGCGATTTCCTCGAACTCGCAGACCTCGGCAATGTCCAGGATGTCGTAGCCGCGATAGTGCAGGTCGTTGCCCGAGCGGCCCACGGTGCACAGCGCGGTGTTGCCGGCGGTCACGCCCGACAGCGCGACCGATTTCTTGGGCTTGAATGCGGACGCAGATGGCGAAGTTGGCGCGTCGATGGTCGTGGTACTCATGGAAGGGTCTCCTGGTTCAGATAGGAATGGGCAATGGCCGCAGGAAGGCCGTTGTGGTCGACAGCCACCATCTCGAACAGGCCCTTGAGCACGTCCTCGCAGGCAATGCCCGGCGCCTGGGCCGATGCGGTGACGCAGACCGTCATGGAGCTGCGCCCCACGCGGCTGACCCAGCCGCGCAGGACGATCTCATGGCCCACGGGCACGGGCGCCAGGAAGTCCACGCCGGTGACGGCGGCCATCACGACCTCGCGCTGTGCCAGGCTGCGCGCAGCGAGAAAGGCCGCCTTGGCCATGAGCTGCAGGCCCTGGCCCGCGAACAGCGTGCCGTGGTGGTTGGCCAGCGCGGGCAATACCAGTTCATGCAACTCGGCGGTTCCGGTGGGTGTTGTCATGTTTCGCAATTTACGCAAAATAGCGCCCCTGCCATAGTGCTGAAAAGGCGAATTCTTGCGAAACGAAGTCCGCGAATTTGCAAATTCTGCGAATAACAGCCACCCGAGGAAACAGCCATGAAGAAGACGTTCATGGGCGTCAAGCTGCGCAAACTGCGCGCGGAGCACGGCCTGTCCCAGATCGCCCTGGCCCACGCGCTGGGCCTGTCGCCCAGCTACCTGAACCAGCTGGAGCAGAACCAGCGGCCGCTGACGGTGTCGGTGCTGCTCAAGCTCAACCGCGCGCTGGGCGTCGATATCCAGCAGTTCTCGGAGGACGAGGAAGCGCGCCTGGTCGCCGGCCTGCGCGAGGCCCTTGCCGAGGCGCCCGAATCCATTGCCCTGCCCGAGCTGCAGGAAGTCGCCGCGCAGATGCCCGCCCTGGGACGTGCGGTGATGGCGCTGCACCGCCGCCATCTGGAAGCCCTGGAGCGCATCGAGAGCATGTCGCTCAGGCTGGGCGATGACCGCTCGGACATGCCGGTGGCGCGCACCATGCCGTTCGAGGCCGTGCGCGATTTCTTCTTTGCGCACCAGAACTACTTCGATGAAGTGGACCGCGCGGCCCAGGCCCTGGCAGGCGAGGCGCGCGCGGACCCGGGCCATCTGGCGGACTGGCTGGTTCGGCGGCTGCAGCAGCGCCACGGTGTTCAAGTGCATCGCTCGGAAGACTCCCGGCAAAGCCAGCGCCGCTTCGACCCGGCCACGCGCTCGCTGTGGCTGTCCTCGGCGCTGGAGCCTGCGCAACAGGCCTTCCAGCTGGGCACGCAGCTGGCCTTGCTGGAGATGGGCGAGACGCTGGACCGGCTGATCGCCACCGCCGCCTTCCAGGGCGACCCGGCGTCATGCAAGCTGGCCCGCGTGGGCCTGGCCAACTACTTTGCGGGCGCACTGCTGCTGCCCTACGACCTGTTCCTGGAGACGGCCGAGCAACTGCGCTACGACATCGACCTGCTGGGCCAGCGCTTTGGCGTGGGCTTTGAAACCGTCTGCCACCGGCTGAGCACGCTGCAGCGGCCGGGCGCACCGGGCGTGCCGTTCTTCTTCGTGCGCGTGGACCGCGCGGGCAATATCTCCAAGCGCCAGTCGGCCACGCATTTCCACTTCAGCCGCACCGGCGGTACCTGCCCGCTGTGGACGGTGTACGAGGCCTTCGGCCAGCCCGACCAGGTGCTGCGCCAGCTCGCCAGCATGCCCGACGGGCGGCGCTACCTGTGGATTGCACGCTCGGTCTCGCACGGTCAGCGCGGATATGGTTCGCCGCGCAAGACCTTCTCCATCGGCCTGGGCTGCGACATACGCCATGCCTCGCGCCTGATCTATGCCAAGGGGCTGGACCTGGGCGATCCGGAATCGGCCACGCCCATCGGCATGGGCTGCAAGGTCTGCGAGCGTGACCAGTGCACGCAGCGCGCCTTTCCCTATGTGGGAAAGGCGCTGCATGTGGATGAGAACGCCAGCCGCTTTGCGCCGTACGGCGTAGGCGGCTAGCAACCCCCAGGCATCCTGTGCCGCGTCAGGAGGCCGCGCGCATGCGGTCGCGCAGATCGCGCACTTCGTCGTGGTTGCGCTGCGCTCCCTGAGCCTGGCGCTCCACCATCACGCGGATGGCCGGAGGCAGCGGCTGCTTGAGCGCCTTGCGGTACTGGGCGACGGCGGAATCCTCGCCGCGCTCGCACTCCTCCAGCACGGCCTTGTCGTCCTGCGAGGTCAGCGCCGTCTTCACCGACACCCAGCCCCGGTGCAGCGCGCCGGCCACCGTGCCGCCCGATGCGGGCTCGCGGCCCAGCTTGCGGATCTCGGCCTCCAGCTCCAGCGCGGCGGCGCCGCACTCGGCGCTGTGGCGCAGGAACAGGGTCTTGAGGTCCGGCGAGTCGGCGTTCTCGGCCGAGGTGCGAAAGCCGTACTCGCCATCGCGGCAGGATTCGAGCAGGTCGTTGAGCACGTCGGCCACATCGTCGTTGTCGATGTCGCCGGTGTAGGCCGGTGCCACGATGGTCCCCGTGTCATCACGGACATCGCGAACGCCTGCGCGCTCCCAGGCTGCGCGCGCTGCGGGCCGGGCCTGATCCCAGTCCAGATGGCTGGCGCCACGGCGCGTGGTCCATTCGCGCTCCCATTCGGCGTCGAAGGCATCGAAATCGGCATCGCGGCGCGCGGCGGCCGCGTTCCAGCCCAGCTCGTAGGCGGGGCGGTACTCCTCGTAGCTGCGGCCGGCCACGTAGTAGGGCTCGTTCTGGTAGGCGTCGCGCCAGTAGGCGTCCTCGACCGTGGGATTGACGGCTTCGGCTGCACCCTTGCCGGCCAGCCCGCCGACCACGGCACCGGCCACGCCGCCCACGGCAGCGCCGATGGGGCCGCCCATTGCGCCGAATGCAGCGCCGGTGACGGCGCCGCCTGCTGCGCCTATGCCGGTGCCCACCGGGTGCGCGCCGGGTGCGTCGGACAGCGGGTCACGGTTTGCGGGGTTCGATTGCGTCATGGAATGTGCTCCTTGGCAGTTGAAAGTGATTCCTATGCTGATGGCCGCGGCGGCCGTCCGGCGTGCGCGCTTGCGGCCATGTGCCGTAGGAACGCAGCGCCCTGCCCTTGCGGACATCGCGCCAGCGGCCTGTGGCCATTTTTCGCACCCCGGCACAGGGCAATCACAGGGCAATCGGCGTGCCTGAGAACGGCGTTCATGCGCGAGGCATCTTTTCGTTCCTGCGCTTTCGGCGTGGTCCCACGGCGGCTGCGAAAGGGCCAAGAGACCATGGCCCAAGCGCCGCCTGCGCAGGCCCGCGAATGAAAGGAAGACGCCATGAAAGACAAGACCCCATCCGCATCCAAGTCCTCTGCACCCACACAGGCGAAGCCGTCGGGCGATGGCCAGACCAAGCTGCCCGGACAGGTCGGCAAGGCGCCCCATGCGCCTGGTGAATCCGATGCATCCGACGCATCCGAACAGGGCCTGCGCCTTCCGCACGAGCGCGACCAGAGCCTGGACGCTACCAGCGATGCGCCCGATCCGGTGATGCGCCAGGCCCATGACGACCTCGCCTCCGGCCAGGTCGATACCGACATGCGCCAGACGCCGGGCCTGGATGCCGAACGGCGCAAGAAGATGGTGCGCAAGCAGCCTTGATGGCACCTGAAGCTTGCACCTGAAGCGCAACGAGCTGCTGGCAGCCAGCAACCGCATGACCGGCATCGAAGGGCTCTGGACGGGGAGCAGCTGCAGCAAGGGGCGGCCTTCCACGTCAATCTGGCCGCCCGCGCGCACGAAAGCGGAGCCTGCAAGGAATGCCACTCCATCGACAAAGACGACCCGGCACGGCCCGGCAACTGAGGTGCCCGCGCTTTACTCCATACAGGAGCAACCCCATGCCCGACATTCCCGACTGGCTCCAGTGGCCTGCCTTTCTGGCCTCCATCGCCGGCGCCTGGTGTGTGGGCTCGCGTTCTGCGCAAAGGCGCAACCTGGGCTTCTGGGTCCTGATGCTCAGCAATGCGCTGTGGGCGCTGTGGGGCTGGTCCACGGCGGCCTGGGCGCTGGTGAGCCTGCAGTTCTGCCTGGCCATCACCAACATCCGCGGCTCCATCAAGGCCGAGCGGTGAGCAGGCCATGGCAGCAGACGCTTTCCTGATGTCGATCCACGAAACCGGCAACCCATACCCTGGCGCCTCCATGGAAACACCCCCATTCCCCACCTGCAGATCCGCCCTGTTCCTCGACTTCGACGGCACGCTCGTGCCGCTGGCCGAGACCCCGGACGCCATTGCGCCAGACCCCGGCCTGATCCCCATGCTGGCCAGGCTGCAGGGTCTGTTGGGCGGTGCGCTGGCCATCGTCACGGGTCGGCAGGTCAAGATGCTGGACCGCTTTCTGGCGCCGCTGCATCTGCCCGCCGCCTGCGAGCACGGCCTGCAGCGGCGGGATGCCGCAGGCCGCCTGCACATGCAGGCATCGGCCATGCCAGAGACCGTGCTGCAGATGTGCAATGCCTTGGCGGCCGATCATCCGCGCCTGCTGGTGGAGCGCAAGCGCTCCTCGGTCGCACTGCACTACCGGCGTGCGCCAGAGCTGGCGGCGCTGTGCCTGGACATGTTGGGCCGCGCCCTGCGACACCAGCCCGGGCTGGAGTTGCTGCACGGCAAATGCGTGCTGGAGGTCAGGCCCGCAGGCGTGGACAAAGGCCACGCCATTGCGGCCTTCCTGCGCGAAGCGCCGTTCGCCGGCCGCACCCCGGTGTTTGCCGGTGACGATGTCACGGACGAGAGCGGCTTTGCCGTGGTGCAGGCGCACGGCGGCATGGCGATCAAGGTGGGCGAAGGCGCAAGCAGGGCCCGCCACCGGCTGGGCAGCCCGCAGGCCGCGCATGCCTGGCTGAAGTCCGCATGCATGCACCTGGCTGCGCAGACCTGCGCGGAGGTGCTGCCATGAGCCGGCTGGTGGTGATCTCCAACCGCGTGGCCGATCCGCGCAGGGCCGCGGCCGGGGGCCTTGCCGTGGCCATGGGCGATGCGCTGCGGCAGACGGGCGGCCTGTGGTTCGGCTGGAGCGGCGCCGTCACCGACGACGGTGCCCAGGCCGCGCCGGC
This sequence comes from Delftia sp. WSY_7, assembly GCF_043104845.1. Classification (NCBI taxonomy): domain Bacteria; kingdom Pseudomonadati; phylum Pseudomonadota; class Betaproteobacteria; order Burkholderiales; family Comamonadaceae; genus Delftia; species Delftia sp. WSY_7. The sequence goes on from NZ_JBICLB010000005.1 coordinate 656,545, forward strand.
CGGCCATGTGCACCGCACCCAGGCAGGCAACGTCACGCTGGCCACGGTGGACCTGGACCGCGCGGACCATGACAGCTACTACGCGGGCTACAGCAACGGCGTGCTGTGGCCCGTCTTTCACGGACGGCTGGACCTGGCGAGCTTCGACACGGGCCATGCGGCCGGCTACCGCCGCGTGAACCAGCTGCTTGCGCGCAGGCTGCTGCCCCTGCTGGCGCAGGACGACATCCTCTGGGTGCATGACTACCACCTGATCCCGCTGGCGGCCGAGCTGCGCGCCCTGGGCTGCCGCCAGCGCATCGGCTTTTTCCTGCACATCCCATTGCCCCCGCCGACCCTGCTGGCGGCCATTCCCGAGCATGCATGGCTGATGCGCTGCCTGTTTGCCTACGACCTTGTGGGCCTGCAGACCCGCCAGGACGTGCAGCATTTCGAGCGCTATGTCTGCGACGAGGCCGGGGGCCAGTCGCTGGGCGATGGCGCCTTGCGTGCCCATGGGCAGCGCCTGGTGTGCCGCGCCTTCCCCATCGGCATCGATGTGGAGGGCTTCGCGGCGCTGGCCCTGTCCGGCGCATCGCAGGACATGCATGCGCGCATGAAGCACGAGTACGCACAGCGTCGCCTGCTGCTGGGCATAGACCGGCTGGACTACTCCAAGGGCCTGCCGCAGCGCCTGCGTGCCTTTCGGGAGCTGCTGGCCCGCCATCCCGAGCAGCGCCGGCGCGCCACGCTGATCCAGATCGGCTCGCCCACGCGCGAGGGCCTGGACGCGTATGCCGACATACGGCGGGAGCTTGAATCGCTGTGCGGCGCCGTCAACGGCGACTACGGCGAGCTGGACTGGATGCCCGTGCGCTACATCCACCAGACCCTGCCGCGCGATGGCATTCCGGGCCTGTGCCGCGCGGCGGCCGTGGGCCTGGTCACGCCGCTGCGCGACGGCATGAACCTCGTGGCCAAGGAATATGTGGCGGCCCAGGACCCGGCCGACCCGGGCGTGCTGGTGCTGTCGCGGTTTGCCGGCGCGGCCGAGCAGCTGCAGGAGGCGCTGCTGGTCAATCCCTACGACGTGCACGGCACGGCCGCCGTGGTGCAGCAGGCCCTGCAGATGCCCCTGCAGGAAAGGCGCCAGCGGCACCAGCGGCTGCTGCAGCGCATCGCCGAGCAGGACGTGCACTGGTGGCGCAAGGCCTTTCTGTCTGCCTTGAAAGAGGCCAGGCCGCTGGAGCACAGGGAAAGGGAAGCCTTCGGCATCCCCGTTCCCTCGATCAGGCAGGAGCAGGCACCGCTGCGCCTGGAGCTGGCCGCCTGCCCTGCCGAAGGCGTGGAACGGGACGCCTGCCGGTCGGTGGTCTCCGACAGGTAATGCCTTCCTGCTCCTGCGGCGCCGCGTTCATCCTCCCGGCACCATGGCATCGCCCGGCCCCACCCCCATTTCCAGGGCTGCGCACGACACACAAAAGGAAGGCAAGCGGCGATGGCCCAGCACGACAACGAGCACGCCCATGCGTGGACATGCAGCGACACGCTGGCGCAGGCCTTGCGCGGCCACACGGACCTGTCGCCAGCGGACCAGTTGGCCCTGCTGGTGGCGCAGGGCGCCGACCGCCTGCCGCTGCCGGGCCATGGCCACACGCTGCAGCGCTGGCGCGCACTGGCCGAGGTGGCCGCCCACAGCCTGAGCCTGGCCAAGCTCTATGAAGGCCATACCGATGCCCTGGCCATCCTCTCCGAGCTGCAGGCAGACCTGGCCACCGAAGGCCTGCGCTGGGCCGTCTGGTGCGCCGAGCCGCCGGGCGAGCGCGTGCAGGCCACGCCCACGGCCCCCCATGCTGCGGCACATGCCGGCATGGCCGTGCAGCTGTCCGGCTACAAGCCCTGGTGTTCGGGCGCGCGCGCGGTGGACCGTGCCCTGGTCAGCGGCTGGCTGGCCGACGGCCGGCGCTGCCTGATCGCCGTCACCATGGACCAGCCCGGCATCCGCAGGGACGACAGCCACTGGCAGGCCGTGGGCATGGCCGCCAGCGCCAGCGCCGACGTGCACTTCGACGGCGCCACCGGCGTGCTGGTCGGGGCCCCGGGCCAGTACCTGAGCCGCCCCGGCTTTCACCATGGCGGCGCGGGCGTTGCTGCCTGCTGGCATGGCGCGGCAGCGCGCATCGCCAGCCATCTGCAGCAGGCCGTCGGTCAAGGCGAGGACCCGCACCGCCAGGCCCACCTGGGCGCGCTGGACGTAGCCCTGGCCAGCGCGGCCGGCCTGCTGCGCGACGCTGCGGCCCGCATCGATGCCACGCCCTCGGACCCCTGCCTGCTGGCCGTGAACCGCGCCCGCCTGGCCGTGGAAGCCGCCGCCGAAGAGGTGCTGCGGCGCGTGCCGCGCGCCATCGGACCGGGCCCGCTGTGCAAGAACAGGGGCCTGGCGCAGCTGATGGCCGACCTGCCCGTCTTCATCCGCCAAAGCCATGCCGAGCGCGACCAGGCCGCGCTGGGCCGCCTGCTGGCCGACAAGGCACAGGCCTCGCAGGCACCGGGAGGCGCGGCATGGATGCTGTGAAGCCGCGCCTCATCGAGGGCCGGGGCACGCCGGAATCGCGCTGGCAAGCCTGGTTTGCGCAGCGCCGGCCAGCGCAGGTATGCATGGACGACCTGCTGGACGGCCGGCGCCGCGCCGTCATCGTCGCGCCGCACCCCGATGACGAGATCCTGGGCTGCGCCGGCCTGCTGCGCCGCTGTGCCGAGCGGGGCATGCCCTGCCTCATCGTCTCCGTGACCGATGGCGGAGCCAGCCACCCCGACTCGACGCTGTGGCCGCCGCAGCGTCTGGTGCGCGAGCGCGTGCAGGAGAGCACCCAGGCCCTGGCCCTGCTTGCGCCGCAGGCGCAGGTGCTGCGGCTGGGCCTGCCCGACGGCCATATCGCCGAGCATGCAGCGCAGTTGCTGCAACGGCTGGAGCCGTTGCTGCAGCCCTCGGATGCGCTGTTGTGCACCTGGCGCGAAGACGGGCACCCGGACCACGAGGCCACGGGCCAGGCCTGCGCCACGGCAGCCCGGCACGCGGGCTGCCGGCTCTTCGAGCTGCCGATCTGGGCCTGGCACTGGGCCGAGCCCGGCGACGCGCGCGTGCCCTGGCACCGCGCCGCCGCCATTGCGCTGGCGCCGCAGGAGTTGGCGCTCAAGCGCCAGGCCCTGTCGTGCTTTCGCAGCCAGCTGCTGCCGGACCCGTCCACGGGCCGCGACGCCATCCTGCCGTCCTGGGCCACTCAGCGCCTGCTGCGTCCGTTTGAAGTGGTGTTTCTATGAACGGCGCCCGGCAGCACTTCGAGCAGATGTACCAGGCCGACCCCGACCCCTGGCAGGTCGCATCACGCTGGTACGAGCGGCGCAAGCGCGACCTGCTGCTGGCCGCCCTGCCGCGCGAGCGCTATGCCCACGGCTTCGAGCCCGGCTGCGGCAATGGCGAGGCCACGCAGCGCCTGCTGCAGCGCTGCGACCGGCTGTGCGCCGTCGATTTCTCGGACAGGGCCGTGGATCTGTGCCGGCAGCGGATTGCGCCGCAGGACCGCGCCCGCCTGGACCTGCAGGCCCTGCCCCTGCCCTGGCAATGGCCACAGGTGCCCCAGGTGCCCCAGGTGCCCCAGCAAGGCTTCGATCTCATCGTGGTCTCGGAGCTTGCCTACTACTTCGACGACGCGGCACTGGCGCATTTCAACCGCCAGTGCCTGGCCTCGCTGCAGGGCGGCGGCCACTGGCTCATGTGCCACTGGCGGCATGGGGCGCACGATCACCTGCAGACCACCCGCGCCCTGCATGACAGCGTGTCGGCCCATGCGCAGCTGCACTTGCTGCTGAGCCACAGCGAACCGGATTTCCAGCTGGACATCTGGCAGAAAACCCCTGAAAGGACGGACAGATGATCGGCGTGTGCATCCCAGCCCATGACGAGGAAGACCTCATAGGCCGCTGCCTGGACAGCGTGTTTTGCGCGGCTGCCCATGCCGACCTGCAAGGCGAGACCGTGGCCGTCGTGGTGGTGCTGGACAGCTGCCAGGACGCCACCGAATCGGCCGTGCGCCGCTGGCCCGCCATCCCGTTGTCCATTGCCGCGCGCAACGTGGGCAAGGCGCGGGCCCTGGGGTCGGAGTACCTGCTGCTGCTGGGCGCCCGCTGGCTGGCCTTCACGGACGCCGACACCACCGTCTCGCCGAGCTGGCTGGCCGACCAGCTGGCGCTTCAGTCCGACGTGGTCTGCGGCACGGTGCAGGTGGCCGACTGGTCGGCCCACGGCGTCCAGGCGGACACGGCGCGGCGGCACTTCGAGACCACCTACACGGACCGCGACGGCCACCGCCACGTGCATGGTGCCAACCTGGGCATCTCGGCCTGGCACTACCGCCAGGCCGGCGGGTTCGACGCACGCACCTGCGGCGAGGACCAGGACCTGGTGGACCGCCTGGCGGCCGGCGGCGCCCGCATCGCCTGGTCGGCCCGGCCCCGGGTGATGACCAGCGGCCGCGCCTACTCGCGCGTGGCCGACGGCTTTGCCGGTGCGCTGCGCCAGGGATGGGCCCTGCCCTGCGACGCGCCGCCTGCGCTGCCCGTGCTCCAGGGCGCCCTGGCGCAGCAGGCCCTGGCCCTGCCTCAACCGCAGGCCGGCTCGTCCACGCGGTAGCAGTCCCTGAGGAACACCGGCAGGTCGTTGGCCGGCGGCACGAAGGGCACCTGGTACATCATGTCGCTGACAAAGCCACGGTGGTAGCTGCCATGGTTCACCACATGCAGCACGATCTGCTCGCGCGTCATGGCGCCCTGCCCGCCGCCCACGAACTCGAAGTGCACGACCTTCGCCAGTTCCTCGTCCGGGCACGCATCGACGAACTCCACATACCAGCGGTCCATTGCCTGCACGGATTCCCACAGCGCCTGCAGCGTGGGCGTGTGGTCGGTGTTGCGCATGGTGTAGCCATGCTTGCGGCCCTGCAGGTGGTGCCTGAAGATGTCCTCCACCACAAGGACGTGGTTCAGCGTGCGCACCATGTTGCCGAAGCTCGTGGGCCGCTGCTTCAAGGCCTCGCCTTCGGGCAGCTCCATCACGCTCTTGAAGGTCAGGCCGTTGGCCCAGGCCTTGTAGCGCACCAGCATTTTCAGGTTGGCCCTGGCCGATGAGACGGGAGCGCGCAGGCTCTCTTGGATCGCTGTCATTCGTGGGTTCTTTCGGTGTGGATCAAAGGCCGCTCAGTGCGCCTTCGACATGGGTGCGCGCCGTGCCGCCCACCCAGACCTGGCCCGTGCCGTCACGGGTCAGGAAGATGCGGCCGTCACGGCCCAGACAGCGGCCCTGGGCGGCAACGTAGTCGCTGTCCATCACCCCCGTCGCAAACAGCCACTGCGCCAGCGAGGCGTTGAGGCTGCCGGTGACGGGGTCTTCGACGATGGCGCCCTGGTGATCGGAGAAGAAGGCGCGCACCTCGCAGGCGGCAGGGCTGGCACCGCCGACACCCCTGGCATAGGGCCCCACCACGCCCACGTCCATGCGCGTGGGCCACTGCCGGGCCGGGTTCAGCGCCAGCACCTGCTCGGCCGAGGCCAGGCGGATGCCCAGCCAGCCGGGGCCGTTGTCTATCCACGAGGCGGCCTGCACCTCTTCGGCGGTGATGCCCAGCATGCGCAGCGCGGCATCCAGCTCGTCGGCGGTGGGCGCGCCAAAGCGCAGCATGGGCGGCGCGGCGAATGCCAGCCGCCCATGCTCCTGCCGTATCTGCACCAGGCCCGCCCCGCACTCCTGGACGATGTGGCCTGCGTTCCTGGGCGCACCGCGCTGGGACAGCCAGGCATGGCAGCTGCCCAGCGTGGGATGGCCGGCAAAAGGCATCTCCCGGTCCAGCGTGAAAATCCTCACGCGGTAGTCGGCCTGCGCCTGCGTGGGCGGCAGCAGGAACGCGGTTTCGGAGAGGTTGAACCAGCGTGTGAGCTGCTGCATCTGTGCGGTGGTCAGCGCCTGCCCACCGGTGATCACGGCCAGCGGATTGCCGGACAGCGGGCCGCTGGCGAAAACGTCGACCATATGAACGGCAATGCTCATGAAGACAGTCCTTGTTGCATGGGAAGGAAAAGAAGGGGAAACGGGCGGCGGGCCCGATCTGCGCTACGGCCGCACATCGGCGCGATGCACCACATGGACCTTGTTGCCGTCGGGATCGCGCAGGTAGGCACCGTAGTAGCCATCGCCGTAATGCGGTCGCGGGCCGGGCGGGCCTTCGTCGCTGCCGCCCCGGGCCAGGCCGGCGGCATGGGCCGCATCCACCGCCTCGGGCGATGGCGCCAGAAAGGCCGCCATGCTGCCGTTGCCCGCCGTGGCCGGCTCGCCGTTGAAGGGGCTGTAGACATAAAAGCGCGGCAAGGAAGCCTGCGGCGCCACCCAGCACAGCGCGGCCGGCCCGCCATCGGGCTGGACGGCGCGGCGCTGCAGTCCCAGCGGGGAAAGCACCGCGTCATAGAAGCGGCCGGCCCGCTCAAGATCACGGGCGCCGACGGTGATGTGGCTGAACATGGGGTGAACGTTACACTATCGATAAATGAAATAGTGTCACGGCACACTCTTTTTTTCCTTGCCCCGACCATGCTCCTGCCCTCCCCCTGGACACCCCGTCTTGCGCGCATTGAAGCCAGTGCCGCCGAGCGGCTGGCGCGCGCCCTGGCCGACGACATCGTCGAAGGCCGGCTGGCCGGCGGCGACCGCCTTCCCGCCCACAGAGACCTGGCCGACAGGCTGCAGATCGGCCTGGGCTCGGTGACCAGGGCCTATGCGCTGCTGGAGCGCCGGGGGCTGACGCGCGGCGTCAAGGGCCGGGGCACCTTCGTGGCCGCCCGGCGGACGCAGGGCGGCGAGGCCATCGACCTGTCCTCCAACGCGCCGCCGGCCGCCATCAGCGAACGCCTGCTGGCGCGCACGCTGACCGCGATTGCGCGCCGCATCGATGCCGATCACTTCAATTCCTACGCGCCGCCGGGCGGACATGCGGAGCATCGCCGCGTGCTCGCGCGCTGGCTGCAGACGCTGGGCCTGAACGTGGAACCCGGCCACATGGTGCTGACCAGCAGCGCGCGCCAGGCGCTGTCCCTGGCCCTGGACCTGGTCTGCCAGCCCCGGGGCCGGCTGCTGACCGAGCGCATCACCTACCCCGGCGCCATTGCCCTGGCCCGGCGCAAGGGCTGCGCCCTGCAGGGCCTGGCCATGGACGCGCAGGGCCTGCTGCCGCAGGCGCTGGCCGAGGCGCTGCACGGCATTCCCGCCGCCGAAGGCAAGGTGCTCTACCTCACCCCCACGCTGCACAACCCGACCACGGCCACCATGGGCGCGGAGCGCAGGCGGGCGATCGTGGATATCTGCCGGAACGCAGGCGCCTGGATCATCGAGGACGGCGTGTATGCCGCCTGCTCGCCCGATCACGCGCGCCTTGCGCACCTGGCGACCCTGGCGCCCGAGATCACCCTGCATGTGAACGGGCTGTCCAAGTCGCTGGGCCCGGGGCTGCAGGTGGGCACGCTGGTGCTGCCGCCAGCGCTGTGCGGCGCCGCGCTGGCGACGCTGCAGGAGCTGTCCATGGCGCCTTCGGCCGTGTCATGCGCCGTGGTCGATGAATGGCTGTCCCAGGGCGTGGTCGCCTCCCTGCAGGCCGACCTGCGCCATGAGGCACAGCGGCGCGTGCGGCTGGCCGCATCGCACCTTGCCCCACACCTGGGCGACAGCCGCCTGGTGCTGCACCCCGAGGCCTACAACGCCTGGCTGCCCATGGAGCGCGATGCCGCCGACCGCCTGGTGTCGGCCGCAGCGGCGCTGGGCGTGACGCTGACCGATCCGGGCTCGCTGATGGTGGAGCCGCACGACCGTGCCAGCGGGCTGCGCATCTGCCTGGGCGCCCCAGGCCTGGACGACCTGGACGGCGCCCTGGCGCAATTGGCCAGGCTGCTTACTGCGGAGCCCTGAGCTTGTTCTGCAGCGCCCTGGCCACGGCACCCAGCACGGGCACCTTGGCAAAGATTTCCTCCACCGGGTCCCAGAAGTCGCGGTGCACTGCCACCAGTCCCTGCGCATCGAACTCCAGGTAGCTGGTGCCGCAGATGTGCATGGGCTGGCCCGATGCCCTGACAAAGCCCAGCTCCCACAGCAAAAAGCCGCTGTCCCCCTGCACCGCGCCCTGGCTGACGGCGAAGCGGGGCCGGTCCAGTTGCTCGAACATGTGGGCGAACACGCGCTGTATCGCTGCGTGGCCGCGCACATCGTTGAACGGGTCCTTGAACCGGGCCTGTTCCGCATAGAGGGCCAGCAGCGCCGGCAGGTTGTCGCGGCGCAGCGCCTCATAGGCCTGGGCCAGCCGGTCCAGTCGGGGATCGCCGAGGGCAGTGCTCATCGGTTTCAGGCTCCTGTGATGCGGCGAACCGCCGAGAAATACCAGGCATCGGGCAGGCAGCGCAGCAGCCGCACCCAGCGTGTGAAGCGGCGCGGAAAATTCATCTCGAAGCGCCCCTGTGCCCAGCCCTGCAGCATGTGCCGGGCGGCCTCGTCGGCACCGATCAGGGCCGGCATGCTGAAGCTGTTTTGCGCCGTCAGCGGCGTATCGACAAAGCCGGGGTTGATGATGGACACGCCCAGGCCCGGGCCGTGCAGGTCCAGGTAGAGGTTTTCTGCCAGGTTGTTGAGCGCCGCCTTGGTAGGACCGTAGGCCAGGGACATGGGCAGCCCGCGATAGCCTGCCACCGAGCCGACCAGGGCCAGATGCCCCTGGCCGGCCTCCAGCAGCATGGGCAGCACGGCATCGAGCAGGTGCAGCGCGCCGCCATAGTTCACGGCCAAGTGGCGCTGCATCTCGGCCAGGTCGAACTCGGTGGCGCGCTGGGGCCGGTAGTGGCCGGCGCAGTACACCACCAGGTCGGGCGCCCCGCCCACATGGGCCCGCACGGCACGGGCTGCCTGTGCCACGGCCTGGGCATCGGTCACGTCCAGCGGCAGGGCCAGGCAGCCTTCGCGGCCACGCACGAAATCCTGCAGCGCACCGCCATGCCGCGCAGAGACAATCACGCGCGCGCCCTGGCCGTGCAGCGCTTCGGCCGTGGCGCGCCCTATGCCCGAGGAGGCGCCCAGAAGCCATGCCGAGCGGCCCTTCCAGTCGCGCAGCGGCGGGTTCAGCCGGCGGGATAACAGTGGCATGGCCATCACTCCTTGATGATGGCCAGCGTCACGTCGCCCAGGTGCAGGCCGAGCTTGCTCATGGCCGTGCGGTTGAGCAGGGTGCGCCCGTCCATCAGGTACATCCAGTCGTCCATGCTGACGTTCCAGACCCTTCCGTCCACGGGCAGGGCCAGCACGTAGCTCCAGCGGATGGCATTGCCCGCGCTCTGGCCCTGGGCCTCGCCCACCACGTCGTCGGCCCGGCCGCTGTAGCGGCCCTCGCCCAGGTGGCGGATATGCCAGATGCGCTGCTGCGTGCTGCCGTCGCTGTAGACGAAGTGCTCATCGAGCGTGCCCTCGTCGCCATTCCAGCGGCCCGTCATGCGCACGGTGAATCGCTTGACCACCTTGCCCGAGCGGTCCGTGAACATGCCGTGGGCCGTCAGCGGCCCGTTGAAGTACTGGCGCAGGTCCAGCGTCGGCTGCTCCTTGGCGTAGTCCTGCACGGAAGGACCGGCGCAGCCCGCCAGAGACAGCGCCAATGCCGCCCCCAGGCAGGCGCGCCGCAGTGGTGAAAACGAAGCGCAGTGGGTGATGTGGCTCATGTGTGCCTCCAGGAAGAATGCAGTCGCTCGGCGCGCCAGAGCAGCCCGGCCGCCGCCAGTTTGAGCAGGCAGGGCAGCCCGCCATAGGCCCAGGCCAGGGCCTGCAGGCCGGCCGGATCGGTGCTGCCGCTGCGGTAGCCCGCAACGGACAGCAGGGGCAGGGCCAGCCCTGCGGCCAGGGCCAGGTTGAGCTTGGTGGCGCAGGTCCACCACCCCAGGTAGCGGCCCTCGCCCTGGCCGCCCTGGCCGGACTCGTGGATCACGCCCGTGAGCAGTGCGCCCGGCAGGGCCAGGTCCGCGCCCAGGGCCAGCCCGCTGGCCAGGCAGATCACGGCGAAGGCCAGGCCGTCGCCCGTGCCCAGCCAGGGCGTGAAGCCGAAGGCCAGCACGCTGGCCAGCATGCCCGCGCGCCAGCTGGGCGCCAGGCCCCAGCGCGAGACGGCCTTCACCCACAGCGGCAGGCCCAGGGCCGCCGCGCCAAAAAAGCACAGCAGCAGCAGGGGCTGCATCCCGGGCACCTGCAATCTGTCGGCCACGAAGAAGGGCAGCAAGGTGGCCGGAATGGCCGCGGCCACGCCGTTGACCATGAAGACGGCCAGCAGCCGGCGAAAGCCGGCATCCGCCCATGGTGAGATCCGAGAGGTGTCCGCCGTGGCCTGCTGCGGCAGCGTCACCGGAGCCTTGAGCCGGTACAGCCCCACCAGCCCCAGCGCCAGGCCCAGCGCCAGCACGGCGCTGGTGGCGTCCAAGCCCAGCCAGGCCGGCAACACGCTGGCCAGCAGCACACCGCCCAGCGTAGCGCCCTCGCGCCAGGCCGTGACGCGGGCCCGCCAGGCGGGCTGCCCGCCCCAGCGCGTGCCCCAGGCCTGGTGGACGATGGTGACGAAGCTGTAGGCCAGCGTGCACACCAGCAGGCTGCAGGCCAGCCAGCCCAGCATGGCGGCCTGGGCACCGCGCGGCGGATGCCACAGCGCCCAGAAGCCCAGGACCATCAGCAGGCTGGCCAGTGCAGCCGCCCACCACGCTGGCCGCATGCCCCGGCGCAGCAGCCGGTCGGCCTGGCGGCCGATGGCGGGGTCCACCAGGGCATCGAAGGCACGCGTGGCCAGCAGCACCGCGCCCAGCCCCGCCAGCGGCGCACCGGCCACGCTGGCGTAGTGGTAGGGCAGGTTCACATACAGCGGCAGGGACACGAACGCCAGCGGCGCGGCCAGGCCGCCATAGGCCAGCCCTGTGCGCCAGGGCAGCAAGGGGGCGGCGGCAGGGTGCGAGGCCATGGCGTGGTCCCGGGCGCTCAGGATTGGCCCAGCAGCGAGCTGCGCATGGCAGGTGCCGAGGTCTGGGGCGCGAGCCAGATGCCGAAGAACAGGCGCGCATAGTCGGCATCGCGCAGCTGTGCAGTCTGGCGGCCGTTGTGGAAGAAGCGCACCTCGCCCTGGCCGTCGTTCAGGCCCAGCAGCCGGTCCTGGGCCGCCACATCGGGAAACGCCTGCTTCATCAGCGCCAGCCATTGGCGGGACTGCTCCTCGGTGAAGCCGTCGACCCTGCGCATTTCGGCGATGGAGCGCTCGGCGATGGCCGCGCCTTCGAGCTTGCGGTCATAGACCAGCTCCAGCGCGAACGGGTGGCGGGCGTAGTCCTCGGGCACAAAGCCCGGTGCGGCCCACAGCCGTGCCTCGTACACGCGCAGGCCGAAAAAGCGCAGCACGCCCGTGCCCACCAGGCGCGCGGCCGGCAGGGCGCTGCGCAGTTCGGCCGGAAGGTCGGCAGTCGGAGTCTTGGCGTGGAGTTCGTTGGGCATGGCGATCAGTGAAGGGACAAGGGCGCAGGCGGCGCCCCAGGCCAGCGCCTGGCGGCGCGGCATGTGACGTAGTGGCGATTTCATGGCAGGGGCCTGCGCAGCGTGAACTGGACGACATCGGTGTTGCCGGTGTCGAAGGCCGCCTCGCAGTAGGCGAGATAGAAGGTCCAGATGCGCACGAAGCGTTCGTCAAAGCCCTGGGCCCGCACGGCGTCGAGGTGGTGATCGAAGGCCTGGCGCCAGCGCCGCAGCGTCTCCGCATAGTCGCGGCCGAAGGCCATGCGGCGCTCCACCACCAGGCCGGCGCGCCGTGCCTCCTGCTCGAAGGCAGGAATGCTGGGCAGCAGCCCGCCCGGGAAGATGTACTGCTGGATGAAGTCGGTGGAGCGCAGATAGCGCGCGAACAGGTCCTCGCGCAGCGTGATGGTCTGTATGCAGGCCAGGCCCCCGGGCTTGAGGCAGTCGCGCAGCGTCTGGAAGTAGCCGCGCCAGTATTCTCGGCCCACGGCCTCGAACATCTCGATGGAGACGATGGCGTCGAAGGGCTCGCCCGCATGGCGCGCGGGCAGGTCGCGGTAGTCCTGGTAGCGCAGCTCCACGGCGTCGGCCAGGCCGGCCTGCCGCATGCGCTGCTGTCCCCAGGCCAGTTGCTCGCGCGACAGCGTCACGCCCGTGACCCGGGCGCCGAACTCCTGCGCCGCCGCCTCGGCCAGCCCGCCCCAGCCGCAGCCGATCTCCAGCAGGCGCTGGCCGGGCTGCAGCCGCACCTCGTCCAGCGTGCGCCTGAGCTTGGCCTGCTGGGCGTCCTGCAGGTCGGCGTGGCGCAGCGATTCACCCGTGCGCCCCTGGAACCAGGCGGCGCTGTAGCTCATGCCGGGGTCCAGCCACAGGCGGTAGAAATCGTTGCCCAGGTCGTAGTGGGCATGGATGTTCCTGGCGCTGCCGGCCCGCGTATTGCGCTGCAGCAGGTGGCGCAGGCGGTAGCCCAGCCGGCCCCACCAGCTGCCGTAGACCAGGCTTTGCACATGGTCGCGGTTGGCCATGCACAGGCGCAGCAGGGCGGCCAGGTCGGGGCTGTCCCATTCGCCGGCGATATAGCCTTCGGCCAGGCCGATGTCGCCCGATTTCAGGGTGCGCTCCAGCGCCCGCCAGTCGTGCAGCACGCAATGCGCGTCGGCAGCCCCCGACGGCGGACGGGGCAGGTGCAGCAGGCGGCCATCGGGCTGCTCCAGGTCCAGCTGCCCGTGGGGCAGGCGTTCGAGCAGGTTCAGCACACGGCGTGCCCGCGCAGGCGTGCGGCGCGGCGCTGCGGCGGTGGGGCTCAGCAGGGGGGCGGCGGTAGTGTTCATCTTGTGACGAAGCGCTTGGGCGCGGAGGGTTTGCCATGGAAAGGCACGCGCTTGGCCCAAAGGCGCAGCGCGTGCCAGTGGATGCGGGCGACCACGCCCAGCGTCATCAAAGGGGTGCCGAAGAAGGCGCGGCGCACGGCGGCGGCATCCAGCACCTGCAGCACGCCGCCCACGCTGGTCTGCAGCAGCGGGCCGTCCTCGTCATGCAGGTCCACGCGCGCCAGGGTGCGGTCTTCGCTGCGCTCGAAGCGGAAGCGGTACTCGCCGCGCACCTCGCAGAACGGCGAGACATGGAATTGCTTGCGCGCCACCTGCTCCCGGCCCCAGGCCAGGTCCGGCCCCGCCAGCAGATAGGCATGGCGCTCGCCAAAGGTGTTGTTGACCTCGGCCAGCACGGCGGCCAGCGACCCGTCGGCGCGGTGCGCATACCAAAAGCTCACGGGCTTGAACACGTAGCCCAGCACGCGCGGAAAGGTGTGCAGCCAGACTTCGCCATCGGCGTCGCCAATGCCTTCGCTGTGCAGCAGCTGCTCGAACCAGGCCAGTGCGTCGCAGCCGCCCTCGCCGTGGTCGCCGTCATGGAAACTCAGCCAGCCACGGCGGTTGCGCCTGAGCGCGGCGTCCGGCTGCGTGCGCAGGCTGCGCATGGGCAGCATGAGGAAATAGCCCGGGTAGCGGAAGGCATGCTCCACCGGCCGCAGGCGGCGGTGCCAGACATGGCCGAAGCCGATGAGCGGCCGGGCCGTCATGCGACCCCCTCGAAGGCCGCGCTGGCGGGCAGGACGGGCAAGGTCGGCAGGGCATGCAGCAGGCCGTCGGCCGCGACCAGGCCCGAGCGCAGGCCGTCCTCGTGGAAGCCGTAGCCGCACCATGCGCCGCAGAACCAGGTCCTGCGCTGGCCTTGCAGGGCATCCACCCGGCCCTGGGCCTCGATGGCGGCCAGGTCGAACACCGGGTGGCTGTACTCGATGCGCGCGTGGACCTGGCTGTCATCGATGGGGCGCACCGGGTTCAGCGACACCATCACGGGCTGCTGCCACGGCAGGGGCTGCAGGCGGTTGAGCAGGTAGTGCAGGCAGACGCCGGCCCGGTCTTTTCCGGGATCGGCGGCGCGTTCGTAGTTCCAGGCGGCCCAGGCCGCCGGGCGGCGCGGCAGCACGCCGGCATCGGTGTGCAGCACGGCCTGGTTGGGCTGGTAGCGGATGGCGCCCAGCACGCTGCGCTCGAGCGGCGTGGCATCGGAGCCCAGCAGGCGCAGGGCCTGGTCGCTGTGGCAGGCCAGCACCACGGCGTCGAACCGCTCCGTGCCGTGCGCCATCTGCAGCAGCACGCCGTGCGCGGCGCGGCGCAGGCCCAGCACGGGCGCGTTCAGCCGGACCTCGTGGCGGCCGTCCTTTTGCAGCGCGGCCACCATGCGCCGCACATACTGGCGCGAACCACCGCGCACGGTGCGCCACTGCGGCCGGTCCGTGACCTGGATCAGGCCGTGGTTGTGGCAAAAGCGGATCAGCGTGGCCACGGGAAAGCGCAGCATCTGGTCGGTGGGGCAGGACCAGATGCAGCCCATCATGGGCAGCAGATAGTCCTGGCGAAAGGCCGGCCCGAAACCGTGGTCGTCCAGGAAATCTTCGATGCAGCTGCGCAGCCGCGCTTCATCGCCTTCCTCGGCGATGCGCGTGGTCAGGCGGTTGAAGCGCAGGATCTCGGCCAGCATCTTCAGGAAACGGGGCCGCAGCAGATTGCTGCGCTGGGCGAACACACCGCCCAGCGAACTGCCGCTCCACTCCAGGCCCGCCCGGCCGCCGGCCTGCGGCACCTGCACGGAAAACGACATCTCGGCCTTCGCCGTGGGCACCTGCAGCTCTTCGAACAGACGGGTCAGCAGCGGATAGGTGCGGTGGTTGAACACCAGAAAGCCCGTGTCCACCCCCTGGCTCACGCCGCCCAGCGCCAGATCGACCGTGTTGGCATGGCCGCCGAAATGGTTGCCTGCCTCCAGCAGGGTCACGCCATGCCCGCCCGGCGCGCCGGCCAGCCGCCGTGCTGCGGCCAGCCCCGCAATCCCCGACCCGATGACTGCAATGCGATGCATGGGAGCGTCCTTCCTGGTTGAATCGATCAGTCAGACCATGAAGATCAAACTGTGAACTGATGAGTTCAAACTATATACCAAACGTATCCGCTTTGCACTATTTGGTATCGGATATGACCTGTCGGGTCTAAAATATGGCTATGACAAGCCGCTCCTCCATCAAAGAACAGATACAGCGCGTGCGCGAGCAGGCCATCGTGGCGGCCGTCAACCGGCTTCTGGCCACCAAGGGCTACGACGCCATGACGGTGGACGAGGTGGCGGCCGAGGCCGGCATGGCCAAGGCCAGCCTGTACAAGCTGTTCACCTCCAAGGAAGAACTGGCAGGGGCCGCCATGGTGGGCGTGCTGGACCGTGCCCTGGCCTTCGTGGACGGCCTGCGCGACGAAGCCAGCCTGGCGGCCGAGGCCGGCACGCCCACGCGCCCGCTGGACCAGCTCAAGGCCGTGACGCGCTGGGCCATGCAGACCCAGCTGGAAGGCGAGATGCCCTCCCTGCCCGCGCAGAACTCCAACCTCAGCGCCTCGCTGCAATCCAACGACGACTACATGGACCGGCTGATCGCGCTGAGCAACCGCCTGAGCATCTGGATCACCGAGGCCCAGACCAGCGGCCAGATGCAGGCCACGCTGCCGGCCGAACTGGTGCTCTACACGCTGTTCGCGCGGGCCTGCGATCCGGTGGTGGCCCTGCTCAAGGAGTCGGGCCAGTACACGCACGCGCAGATCATCGACTGGGTGACCAGCACGACCTTCGACGGGCTGGCGGCGGCGGGCTGATCCGGTGCGCGGGATCGCACCGACCCCAATGCAAATGAGAATTCATATCAACTGGATAAAATGCCGGCAGTTTCTTGACGCACAAGAGGAAAGGCCCGGCACGTGCATCCATCCACCGACAGTGGCGCCAGCCAGGCTCTGGGCAGCATGTACGCGCAGCACAACCCTTGGCTGGTCGCGTGGCTGCAACGCAGGCTGGGCAACCGCTGCGATGCGGCCGACCTGGCCCAGGACACGTTCACGCGCATCTGGGTCAGCGCCAGGACGCAGGCCATCGAGGACATCCGGGAGCCCCGGGCCTATCTGACGACAGTGGCCAGGCGGCTGCTGGTCAATCACCTCGAACGCCGCTCGCTGGAGCAGGCCTACCTGGCGTCGCTGCACCTCCTGCCCCAGGCCACCGTGCCGTCCGTGGAGGCGCGGGCCATCCTGCTGGAGACGCTGCAGGAGCTCGATGCGCTGCTGGACGCCCTGCCCGCCAGGGTGCGCACGGCCTTTCTCATGTCCCAGCTGGAAGGCCTGTCCTACGAGGACATTGCCGACCGGATGCAGCTGAGCGTGCGCACCGTGACGCGCTACATGGCCCAGGGCTTTCGGCAATGCCTGCTGGTGATGCTGGAGCACTGAGCATGCAGGCCGCAGACGCACGCATCCTGGACGAGGCCGCCCGCTGGCTGGCCCGCAGGCATGCCTCGGACTTCAGCGCGGCCGAGCAGGCCGAACTGGCGCGCTGGCGCAGCCAGAGCAGCCGGCATGAGCAGATCTGGCAGTGTGCCGAGCAGCTCAAGGGCCGCTTCAACACCGTGCCCTCCGCCGTCGGCATGGCCACGCTCAACCGCGCGCGCCCCTCGGCGGCACGGCGCCAGTTGCTGCGCTCGGCCGTGCTGGCCCTGGCCACGCCTGCGCTGGGCTGGCTGGCCTGGCGCCATCTGCCCTGGCAGGACTGGACGGCCGACTACCGCACGGCCAGGGGCGAGCGCCGCGCGGTCACGCTGGCCGACGGCAGCCGCGTGCAGCTGAACACGGCCTCGGCCATCAGCGTGCGCATGGATGGCACGGAGCGGCGCATCCGCCAGCATGCCGGGGAAATGCTGGTCGAGACCGCGCATGCGGCGCCCTACGCCTCCCAGCCTTTCATGGTGCAGACAGACGACGGCCAGATGCAGGCCCTGGGCACGCGCTTCATCGTGCGCAAGCTGGAGCACGGCACGGCGCTGGCCGTGCTGGAGGGCGCGGTGCGCGTCACGCCGGCAGCCTCGGCCACGGCCGTGGTGGTGCATGCGGGCGAGCAACTGCAATTCGATGGACAAGGCGCCAGCGCCTCCCGCCCGGTGGCGCCGCGGGACTCGGCCTGGACGCTGGGCGTGCTCTATGCCGAGAACCTGCGCCTGCAGGACTTCCTGGCCGAGCTGTCGCGCTACCGCGAGGGCCTTGTGCGGTGCGACGACGATGTCGCCGACCTGCGCGTCTCCGGCACCTACCAGCTGCATGACACCGACCGCATCCTGGCCCTGCTGGCCCAGACCCTGCCGGTGCGCGTGCACGAGCGCAGCCGGTACTGGGTGACGGTGGCGCGGCGCTGATTCGATTTTTTTCTGCCGTGGCTGTCCGGTTTTTCGCTCTCGCCTGTCAAGGCTTGCGAAGACCACTTTCATCGACAGCCCAGAGGACAGAACACCATGCACTCCCCTTCTTCCACCGCCGGACCACGCGCCAGCCTGCGCGCCACCGCCTTGGCGGCCCTGGCCGTCAGCACCTCGCTGCTGCTGCACGCGCTGCCAGTCCAGGCGGCCGAGCCGGCCGCCAGCGCCGCTGCCAGGAGCTACCAGATCCAGCCGGGTCCGCTGGGCCCGGCGCTGATGGCCTTTGCCGCGCAGGCAGGCGTGAACCTGGGCATGGACCTGCAGCAGCTCGTCGGCATGGAGACACGCGGCCTGTCCGGCACGTTCTCCGTGGAGGACGGCTTTGCGCAGCTGCTGAACACGTCAGGCTGGACAGCGCGCCGCGCGGGTGCGGGCAACTACGCGCTGGAGAAGCTGCCTGCGGCGGCACGCCAGGCGCCGTCCGCTGCAGCGGCCGTGCCCGCAGCGCCGGCCGCAGCCCCGTCCGCTGCCCAAGCCGCAGCACAGGCCACGGAGCTTGCCGCCATCACGGTGACCGCGCGCACGCAGAACAACCTGGTCGCGCCCTCGCGGCAGGTCACGATTCTGGAAGGCCAGGAGGTGGAGCAGCTGCGCCAGGGCTCGGACAGCCTGGCCACCATGCTCAGCAAGGTGGTCCCCGGCATGGCGGACTCCAGCCACACCATCACCGACTACGGCCAGACGCTGCGCGGCCGCAACATGCTGGTGCTGGTGGACGGCGTTCCGCTGAACACCAACCGCGACTCGTCCAGGAACCTGGCCAACATCAACCCGGCCGACATCGAGCAGATCGAGGTGCTGCGCGGCAGCAGCGCCATCTACGGCAGCGGTGCGGCGGGCGGCATTGTCTCCATCCGCACCAAGCGGCCCTCGGGCGAGACGCGGGCCGAGACCATCGTCACCGGCTCGACCCCGCTGTCGCGCCTGCGCGGCGCAGGACTGGGCGGCGAGGTGCAGCACTACCTGTCCGGCGGTGGCGAGGTGGTCGACTATTCGGTGAGCCTGGGCGCCAGGCACATGGGCGGCGCCTTCGACGCCAGGGGCAACCGCATTGCGCCCGAGCCCAGCCAGGGCGACCTGTTCGACTCCAACATCTACAACGCCTCGGCCAAGATCGGCTTCAAGCTCGATGCCGACCAGCGCCTGCAATTGACCGCCAGCCACTACAACGCGGCCCAGGACACGGACTACGCCTCCGACCCGTCGGTGGCGCGGCTGCCGGCCGGAACGGCGGCGGCCCGCCCCATCAAGGGCCTGGTGCTGGCCGACCAGAACCAGATCAAGAACACCATGCTGGGCCTGGACTACGAGAACCGGGACATCGCAGGCAGCACGCTGGCCGCCCAGCTCTACTACCGGGACTTCTTCACGCGGTTTGCGCCCTTCGACGCACGCGCCGTGCCGGTGCGGGGCGCCAATGTCGACCAGTCCATGCAGAACTCCGAGGTCTTTGGCGGGCGCCTGACCCTGAAGACGCCGCTGGGCGCCGGCAAGAAGAGCCTGCTGATCTGGGGTGCGGACTTCAACCAGGAGCGCACCGACATGCCCATCGACATCTTCGATCCACGGGCCTATGACGCCAGCGGCGGCCTGGTCTTCCACAAGACGGGCCAGCTGATCTACATGCCGCCCGTCACCACGCGCAGCATCGGCGCCTTCGCCCAGCTGCAGCACCGGTTCAATGCGCAATGGTCGGCGGAAGGCGGCCTGCGCTACGACCGCGCCCAGGCCAGCTTCAATGACTTCACGCCGCTGTCGCAGTCACGCGCCCCCAGCCCCCAGTCCGTGAACGGCGGCACCGTCAGGTACAACGCCTGGACCTACAACCTGGGCACGGTCTTCACGCCGGTCCCCGGCCAGGAGCTCTATGCCTCGTACAGCCAGGGCTTCGAGCTGCCGGACATCGGCGTGGTGGTGCGCAATGCCACGCCGGCCTTCAACCTGGGCAACTCCAACCTGCAGGCGGTCAAGACCAACACCTATGAAATGGGCTGGCGCGGCAAGTTCTCCAACGTGATGGCCAACCTCAGCGTCTTCCAGTCGCGCTCCAACCTGGGCGCCGTGCAGAGCTTCAACAATGGCCTGACCCTGCTGCGCACCCGCGAGAAGATCCATGGCATCGAAGGCGGCCTGGACTACTTCAGCGACGACGACCACTGGAGCGTGGGCGGCAGCTTCACCTGGATGAAGGGCCGCGAGCTGCCCCAGGCCGCCAGCGGCTACCAGGACATGACGGGCTTTCGCATCCCTCCGCTCAAGCTCACGGCCTATGTGGAGTACCGGCCCGACACGCGCTGGAGCCACCGCCTCCAGGCCACCGCCTATGCCTCCAAGGACTACCGCCTGGGCGGCAAGACCGGCTTCGGCCGCTATGACACACGGGGCTACACCACGGTGGACCTGATCAGCCAGTGGAAGATCGACCCCAAGAACCGTGTGTCCCTGGGCGTGGAAAACCTGTTCAACCGCCAGTACTTCCCGCTCTACAGCCAGCTGCTGCGCAGCAACAACAACACCAGCCGCCTGCCAGCGGCCGGCACGGTGCTGAAGATCAGCTACGCGCACACCTGGTGACCCCATAGGCAGGCACCGGTCGCCGCAGCCCGCCAACAACCGGCCGGGCACGGAAAGGGCAGCCACCCGACGCAGCCGATCAACGACCATCGGCCATCGGCTGCGCCCGGACCTCAAGGCCCCTTGCGCAGCGAGATCGGCGTGCCCCAGATCGGATCGGCGGCGCCCTGGCGGCCCAGCGTGGTGACCTGCATGGGCGCCAGCCGCGCCATGAGTTTTTCCTGGTCAGGGGTCAGGTTGGCGCGGGAGGCCAGATAGGTGCGCGTGAATTCCATGGGCACCGGCAGCGTGTGGACGGTGAAGTCCTCCAGCGGGCATTCGACCTTCTCGGCCGCCACCTTGCGGCAGCCCGCCTGGCGGAACTGGTAGCTGGGCGTCTTCAGATACGAGCGCTGGCTCAGCACCAGCTGCCCGCCTTCCAGCGTGAAACTGGCCAGGGCCTGCCGGGGCGGCACGCGCACCTGGACCTTGAGCGCGGGGATGTCGCGCGAGTCCGTGTCCTGGTAGTAGCCCGCACCCATGCCCGGCGTACTGTCCGTGACCTGCCGCTCGCCCCAGGCCACGCAATGGCCCGAGGCACGGTGCACCGTGGTGCAGTACTTCTCGGTGCGGGTCTGCGTGTGCGTGGTGGCCTCCTTCCAGTTCATCTCGGTATAGAACTCGCGGTAGGTCTCGGGCGCCAGGGACACCGTGCCGCTGGCGCCGCGGCCTGCGCCCGCAGCGCCCGCCTTGGCCCCCAGCTGGTCGAGCCGGGCATTGAGCCAGTAGTCATCGCCGCCCGTCAGCAGGTACTTGCCGGGGGGCAGGACATGGACCTCGAAGGCCTTGAAGAGGTAGGTGGTCTTGGGATCGCGCTGCAGCGCGTTGTTCTGGAACTTGCGGCCGAACACGATCTCCGGCCTGTCCTGGTGGGTCCACAGCACGTTCGAGGTCCATTTGGACATGCCGTCGGCGTCGGCCAGCGACTTGTGCGGCGTCAGGTCAGCCACCAGCAACACGGCCATGTTGGCCTTCAAGGCCTCGCTGATCACCCACAGCGTCTTCGCCTGCTCCGCTTCCTCCTTCTCGAGCTGCCCGCTGGAAGGCGGCGCGGCACACCCCGACAATCCCAGGGCGAGCACCAGGGTCGGCAAAACGAGGCAGGGGCGCTGCAGTGTCATCGTTGAAATCCTTGGAGGTTGATGCTGGAAAGGCGTCATTGTGCGGGGAGATCTCCGGCGGCCCCGGCCAGGGCAGGCCCTCGACACGGAAAAGCCGCCCGAAGGCGGCCGGTTCCAGGGAGCGCTGCACCAGCGCTGGCTGCGATCAATCAGCGTTGCTGTGGCTGGCGCAAAGGCTGCCCTTGTTGGCGGACGTTCGCCTTGCACTGCATCTGGCTGTAGTTCCTGTCCGTGATGGGTTGCCCCATCTGCATGGGAACATAGGCCGGATGCTGCGGGCCTCTCGTGGGAAGAAGCTGTTTCATGGTTCCATCCTCACGTCAAACGGAACGCCGCCCAGCCTGTCAGCGGGGCTGATTGGGCTGCTGCTGGCCTGGCTGGTTCTGGCCAGGCTGCTTGTGCTGGGGGTTGTCCTGCTGCTGCTGTCCCGGGTTTTGCTGGTTCGGGTTCTGCTGCTGCGGGTTGTTTTGCTGCTGTTGCTGGTCGTTTTGCTGAGCCATGGGTATCTCCTTCACATGGTGGTCAAAGAGGCGCGTCAAACGAAGCGCCCGACTGCAGCGCAGATATGCACTGCGCTGGTAACCAGTGTGGGCCCGGACATCCGGCTCAGCCGTAGGACCGGCCAGAGCGTGCGCAGCCCCATGTTGCGACACCGCAGGTAGGCCAGCCGCCGGGTGTCCGACGGACATTTCGCACAGGGGGCAACGAAGCACCAGGGCAGGCCACGGCCTGCGCCCTACCCCGGCCCCCGCCTCACTCCACCGTCACGCTCTTGGCCAGGTTGCGCGGCTTGTCCACATCGGTGCCGCGTGCGCAGGCCGTGTGGTAGGCCAGCAGCTGCAGCGGGACCACGTGCAGGATGGGGCTGAGCGCGCCGTAGTTCTCGGGCATGCGGATGACGTGCATGCCTTCGCTGCTTTCGATGTTGGTCTTGGCATCGGCCAGCACATAGAGCACGCCGCCGCGCGCACGCACTTCCTGCATGTTGCTCTTGAGCTTTTCCAGCAGCTCGTCGTTGGGCGCCACCGTGACCACGGGCATGGCGCTGTCCACCAGGGCCAGCGGGCCGTGCTTGAGCTCGCCAGCCGGATAGGCCTCGGCGTGGATGTAGCTGATTTCCTTGAGCTTGAGCGCGCCTTCCAGCGCAATCGGGTAGTGGATGCCACGGCCCAGGAAGAGCGCGTTCTCGCGCTTGGCGAAGTCCTCGGACCAGCTGATGACCTGGGGCTCCAGCGCCAGCACGGATTGCAGGGCCACGGGCAGGTGGCGCATGGCGGCCAGGTATTGCTGCTCCTTTTCCTCGCTCAGCCGCCCTTGCGACTGGGCCAGGGCCAGGGTCAGCAGGAACAGGCCTGCCAGCTGGGTGGTGAAGGCCTTGGTGGAGGCCACGCCGATCTCCACGCCGGCGCGCGTGATGTAGGCCAGCTCGCATTCGCGCACCATGGCGCTGGTGGCCACGTTGCAGACGGTCAGCGTGTGCTTCATGCCCAGGTTCTGGGCATGGCGCAGCGCGGCCAGGGTGTCGGCGGTCTCGCCCGACTGGCTGATGGTGACGACCAGGGTCTTGGGATGGGGAACGCTGGTGCGGTAGCGGTATTCGCTGGCCACTTCCACGCTGCAGGGCAGGCCGGCCAGCGACTCGATCCAGTACTTGGCAGTGCAGCCGCTGTAGTAGCTGGTGCCGCAGGCCAGGATGAGCACGCGGTCGATCTCCTTGAACACGCGCCAGGCCGAAGTGCCGGCCTTGCCGTCCGAGGCCACGCCGTCGAACAGCTCGGGCACGATGGCCTGCACGCCTTCCAGCGTGTCGGCAATGGCGCGCGGCTGCTCGAAGATTTCCTTTTGCATGTAGTGGCGGTAGGGACCCAGCTCGGCCGCGCCGCTGTGGGCGTGCACGGTGCGCACGGGGCGCTGCTCGGGCGCCAGCCGCTCGCCGCCCTTGCCCACCAGCCAGTAGCGGCCGGGCTGCAGGTCCACGATGTCGCCCTCTTCCAGGTAGACGATCTGGTCGGTCACGCCGGCCAGGGCCATGGCGTCGCTGGCCAGGAAGTGTTCGGCACCGTCCTGGCCGACGCCCAGGATCAGCGGCGAGCCAGCGCGCGAGCCCACCACGCGCTGCGGTTCGTCCTTGTGCATGACGGCGATGGCAAAGGCGCCATGCAGGCGCTGCGTGGCGGCCTGCACGGCCTCGAACAGGTCGCCGCCGTAGAGGCTGTCCACCAGGTGGGCGATGACCTCGGTGTCCGTCTGGCTGGCGAAGACATAGCCCTTGGACTGCAGCTCGGCGCGCAGGGCTTCGTAGTTTTCGATGATGCCGTTGTGCACCAGGGCCACGCGGGCCGGCTGGTCGGTGTCGGCCACGGGCGAGACGCCAGGGCCGTGGCTGAAATGCGGATGGGCGTTGCGCACCGCCGGCTCGCCATGCGTGGCCCAGCGCGTGTGGGCAATGCCGGTGTGGCCGATGACCTTGTCCTGTTGCACCTGGTCCATGAGTTCGGCCACGCGCGCCGTGGAGCGGGCGCGCCGCAGGCCCAGGCTGTGCACGCCCTGTGCGTCCAGCGCCTGCACGGCCACGCCGCAGGAGTCATAGCCGCGATATTCCAGGCGCTGCAGGCCCTGGACGAGAACGGGGACGATATCGCGGAAGGAAACCGCTGCGACGATGCCACACATGGACAAGCTCCTTGTTTCGAGATGACGACGGATGCTACGCAGGTTGAAAAGAAATTTCTCTCCAGATTTCCTTATCTATTGAACTAATATTTCATCATCAGGCATTCAAGAAATATTATTTCAATATAAATAATAAAATGAACCAAAATTCCATTCAATTGGACGCTACCGACCTGCAGCTGCTGCAGCTGCTGCAAGAAGACTGCAGCCGCAGCAACCAGGCACTGGCCGCGCTGCTGCAGCTGTCGCCGCCCACCTGCCTGCGCCGCGTGCGGCGGCTGCAGGAGTCCGGGCTGATCGAGCGGCAGGTGGCCATCCTGCAGCCCGAACGCCTGGCCGCCGCCCTGGGTCATGGGCTGCAGGCCATTGTGGAGGTCTCGCTGGACCGCCAGGACAGTGACGCGCTGGACGGATTCGAGCGCCGCGCCGTGGCGCTGGACGCCGTGCAGCAGTGCTGGCGCGTATCGGCGGGGCCTGATTTCATCCTCGTGGTGGCCGCGCCCGACATGCCGGCCTACCTGGAGTTGAGCCGGGCGCTATTCACGGGCGACGCCAACGTGCGCAATGTCAAGAGTTTTTTCAGCGTCAGGCGCGCCAAGTTCTCCACCGCCATGCCGCTGCCGCCGGCAAATCCCGGAACAGGCGCCCAATGAGGCCAGGACGCTTGATTTTGCGAGTAATTGTGCGCATCAGGAAACTGCGCGGCGGCGGGACTGCGTAGGACAGCAAGCCTGCAATGTGTCCCGAACGCCAACTTTGGGCAACGTTGGACTTTAAGGCGTTGCGCACGCACGGGGACAATGATACAAATTGATGCAACAACACTTTCTGACGCGCTAGGCAATCGGCGCGCACTCGGCTCGCACCGCCATGTCCTTGCGCCAGCGCATCCATCGCCGCACCTATCCCTTGCGCGTCTCCAGCATGGCTTTGGGTGGCCTCGTCGTGGGCACGACCATGACCGAGCTGGGCGCCAGCACGGCTGTCTGGGGCTTTGTGCTGGTGAGCGCCCTGGTCTGGCCGCACATCGCCTTTCTCCACGCCCGCCACAGCCGTGACAGCCACCGCGCCGAACACGCCAATCTGAAGATAGATGCGCTGATCATCGGCAGCTGGATTCCCGTCATGCATTTCTGTGCATTGCCCAGCATTGCGCTGCTGGCCATCAGCATTGCAGACCGCAACCACACGGCCACGCGCGACGGCTGGCTGCAATCGCTGTTCGCCACCTTCCTGGCCGCCGCCGCGGGGGCCCTGCTGCTGCGGCCCGCGCCCGAGTGGGAGGCCAGCCTGGCAGTGCAGCTGAGCATGCTGCCCCTGCTCCTGCTGCACAGCGTGTTCTCCAGCTGGTCCACGCGCCAGCTGGTGCGCAAGCTGGCACGACAGAACGTGAAGCTGCAGGTGCTCAGCCGCATCGACCCCCTGACCACGCTGTACAGCCGCGACTACTGGTGGCAGAAGGCGCGCGCCGCGCTGCGCGACTACCGGCAGACGCAGACCTCGGCCTGCCTGCTGATCGTGGACATAGACCACTTCAAGCGCATCAACGACAGCTTTGGGCACACCGTGGGTGACGAGGTGCTGCAGGCCATCGGCCTGACCATCCGGCACTGCCTGCGATCGCATGACGCGGCCGGCCGCTACGGAGGCGATGAATTCGCCGTGCTGTGCATGCACACCCATCTGGACGATGCCTATGCGGTGGCCCTGCGCATACGCAACCAGCTGAGCCAGCTGCGCGTGCGCGAGCACCCGCATCTGCGCGTCAGCGCCAGCATTGGCGTGGCGGCGGCGGACCCCAGCTTTCTGTCGGTCAAGGACTGGATCAATGCGGCCGACAGCGCGCTCTACAGCGCCAAGGACGCCGGGCGCGACCAGGTGATACCTGCTGCGCCGCTGATGGCCGGCAGCGCGCCCACCAGGTCGGGCACGGACGCGGGCAGCGAGGCCTCGCGCCAGGCACACCAGCCCGAGCCGGACGACACGCTGATCTGAGGGCTGGCGCCAGCGGCAGGCAGACTCAGAGCCCGCGATCCGTGCGCCGCACTTCGCCGCCGGGCCAGTTCAGGCATACGCTGCAGCCGCCCGCCGGCGTGGCGCGGATGGTGGCCTCGCCGCCGTGGCGGCGCATGACGCCGCGCACCAGGGCCAGGCCCGTGCCCAGGCCCGGAAACTCCGACTCACGGTGCATGCGCTGGAAGATGCCGAACAGCGCGCCCGCACGCGAGGGGTCGAACCCCACGCCGTTGTCCGTCACGCTGAGCGTGATGCCGCCGTCGGCATGGCGCTCCACATCGATGGCAATGCGCGGCTGGGCCACGGGCTGGGTGAACTTGACGGCGTTGTCCAGCAGCGCCTCCAGCACCTGGCGCAGCAGGGCCGCGTCGGCACGCACGGCGGGACTTTGCTGCGGAAGGCTCCATTGCAGCCGCGCCGCCGCGCCGCAGGCCGCCCAGCGCGGCTGCGCCAGCACCGCCGTGCGCGCCTGCTCCAGCAGTTCCTGCAAGGCAATGGGCTGCCACTGCATGGGCGTGCGGGCGGCGCGCGCCAGGGCCAGCAGGCCGTCGAGCATGCCGCCCATGCGTCGGGCGGACTGGTCCATGGTCTGCAGGAAGCCGCGTGCCTCCTGCAGTTCCTGCGGCGAAGGCGCGGCCTGCGACAGCAGCTCGTCCACCAGGGGGCCGAAGGACAGCACATGGCGCAGCGGCGCGCGCAGGTCGTGCGACACCGCGTGCAGCCATTCCTGCTGCGCGGCGCGCAGGGCCTGCAGCTCCTGCTCGCGCTGGGCCAGGCGCTCCAGCGCGTCCTGCAGCGTGCGGGGCGGGCCTTGCAGGTCGGCGGCAGGGTCGGGCGGAGGGTGGGCGAAAGGTTCCGTCATGGCATGAACAGGGTCAGGAGATTCGGAAAATCGGCTTGCCCCGTACGGGACCCGCCGGCGATGCGGGCCCTCGAGCCCACGTGTCTCGGAAGTCTCAGGACTTGGGCAGTTTGACCGGGCGCTTCCAGCTGGTGATGCTCACCTGCCTGCCCCGCGATACCGTGAGCACGCCAGGCTCGGTGCTCTTGGTGACCGTGGAGCCGCCGCCCACCGTGCCGCCCGCGCCAATGGTGACGGGCGCCACCAGCACGCAGTTGCTGCCGATGTGCACGTCGGCCTCGATCACCGTGCGGTGCTTGTTCACGCCGTCGTAGTTGGCCGTGATGGAGCCGGCGCCGTAGTTGACGCGCTCGCCCACCGTGGCATCGCCCAGGTAGGCCAGGTGGTTGGCCTTGGCGCCATCGGCCAGCACGGAGTTCTTGACCTCGACGAAGTTGCCGATGTGCACTTCGCGGCCCAGCTGCGCCCCGGGGCGCAGGCGCGCAAACGGGCCCACCAGGGCGCCCTCGCCCACGCTGACGCCGGCCTTCTCGCCATCGACATGCGTGTACGGATGGATGACGGCGCCCGCCGCAATCGTGGCGTTGGCAATGCTGCAATAGGCGCCGATGCGCGCGCCTTCGCCAATCTCCACATGGCCGCTGAAGATGCAGCCCACGTCGATCTCCACATCCTGCCCGCAGACCAGGCGTGCCGCGCGGCCGGTGCGCGGGTCATCGCGCAGGTCAAAGCGCGCGGGGTCGGCCAGGCGCACGCCCTGCTCCATCAGCGTGCGGGCCTGGGCGCCCTGGTGGGCGCGCTCCAGCTCGGCCAGCTGCAGCGGGCTGTTGACGCCTGCCACCTGCACGGGGTCGGCAATGCAGTGCGCGACCACGGGCACGCCGTCGGCCACGGCCATGGCGACCACGTCGGTCAGGTAGTACTCGCCCTGGGCGTTGTCATTGGTCAGGCGGGCCAGCCAGCCGGCCAGGTGGCGGGCCGGCACGGCCATGATGCCGCTGTAGATTTCCTGGATGGCGCGCTGGGCGTCATTGGCATCCTTTTGCTCGACGATGCGCTGCACCGTGCCGTCTTCGCCGCGCACGATGCGGCCATAGCCCGTGGGATCGGGCATGCGCACGGTCAGCAGCGCCAGCCGCTGGCCATCGGCCGCATCGACCAGGGCGCGCAGCGTGTCGGCCTGCGTCAGCGGCACATCGCCCGAGAGCACGATGACCATGCCGTCGCCCGCCAGCGCAGGCACGGCCTGCTGCACCGCATGGCCCGTGCCCAGCTGCGGCTCCTGGCGCACGAACTTCAGCGCCATGGAGCCGCCCTGGCAGGCCGCCGCCATGGCGGGCTCCACCTGGTCCGCGCCGTGGCCCGTGACCACCACGGCCGAGCGCGCATCCAGCTGCGCCGCCGTGGAAAGCACATGGCCCAGCAACGGGCGCCCCGCCAGGCGCTGAAGGACTTTGGGCAGGCGGCTTTTCATGCGCGTGCCCTTGCCCGCGGCCATGATGACGAGATCCAGAGGTGCTGTCATAGGTGATTCATCCAAAACGCCAGAACCTGTGCCGGCAACGCCGCCGATTATCTGTCCGCCAAGGGCTGCGGCCGGTCACACGATTGACGTATGCTGGCGGCGCCATGCCCCATGCCACCACTGCACCCGTTCCCCTGCTGCGCACACGCGCCATCGGAGCCGGCCATCTGCGTGCCTTCCTGGCCGTGGCCCGGCACCTGAATTTCCGCGCGGCCGCCGACGAGCTGTCGCTGACGCAGTCGGCCGTGAGCCGCCAGATCCAGTCGCTGGAGGATGAAGTCGGCGTGCCGCTGTTCCTGCGTCACACGCGCGCCGTGGAGCTGACCGGGGCCGGCGCCCAGCTGCTGCGCTCGGTGGCGCCCGCGCTGGAGCAGATCGACGCCTCGGTGCGCCAGATCCGCCAGACCGTGGGCCGCAAGAGCGTGGCCATCACCACCTGGGCCAGCTTTGCCGCCATGTGGCTGATCCCGCGCCTGGAGTCCTTCCAGCGCGCCTGGCCCGATATCGACATCCGCATCGACACCAGCGACACCGTGATGGACCTGGACACCACCGATGTGGACCTGGCACTGCGCTACGGCCGCGCGGGCGACGGCTGGCCCCAGGCGCAGCGCCTGTTCGGCGAGCAGCTGGCCGTGGTGGCCAGCCCGCGCCTGCTGGCCGGCGGCCCGCCGCTCAGGACGCCGGCCGACGCGGCCCGCTACACGCTGATCGAGACCGGCGACGCCCACCGCATGCCCCAGCTGGAGTGGCTGGGCTGGCAGCGCTGGTTCGGCGTGCAGGGCTGCGACCAGCTGCAGCCGCCGCGCTGGCTGTACTTCAACTACGCCCACCAGATCGTGCAGGCCGCACTGGCCGGACAGGGCCTGGCCATTGCACGCCTGCCGCTGGTGGCCGATGCGCTGGCGGCTGGCGACCTGGTCGAGGTGCTGCCCGCGCACCGGCTGGAATCGCCGCTGGCCTACTGGCTGATCGTGGGCCCGCGCAGCGCCGCGCGTCCCGAGGTGGCCGCCTTCTGCCGGTGGCTGCAGGAGCAGGCCGAGGTCACGCGCGAAACCGTCGAATCGCCCCCGGCTTGAAAAATAACCCCCACGCTCCCCTTGCTGCGCAAGGTCCGCGCCCCCCCGAGGGGGTCGTTTTCATCTTGGGGCGGCCCGGCGATGAAAAAAGGACGCGGGCATGCCGGCGTCCTTCATTGCTGTGCAGCCGGGCGCATGGCCCGGCGCGGGCATCAGCCCAGCGTCACGCGCGCAAACTTGCGCTTGCCCACCTGCACCACATAGGTGCCGGCTTCGAGCTTGAGGCCCCGGTCGCTGATGGCTGTGCCATCCACGCGCACGCCGCCGCCGTCGATCAGGCGGTTGGCCTCGCTGGTCGAGGGCGCCAGGTTGGCCTGCTTGAGCAGGGCACCGATGCCCAGCGGCGCGCCCGACAGGCTGACCTCGTCGATCTGGTCGGGAATGCCGCCCTTGCTGCGGTTGTTGAAATCCTGCTCGGCCGCATCGGCCAGCGCCGCGCTGTGAAAGCGCGCCGTGATTTCCTTGGCCAGCAGCACCTTGGCGTCCTTGGGGTTGCGCCCGCCTTCCACCTCGGCCTTGAGCGCGGCGATCTCGGCCAGGCTCTTGAACGACAGCAGGGTGTACCAGTTC
Organism: Delftia sp. WSY_7; assembly: GCF_043104845.1. Lineage (NCBI taxonomy): Bacteria > Pseudomonadati > Pseudomonadota > Betaproteobacteria > Burkholderiales > Comamonadaceae > Delftia > Delftia sp. WSY_7. The sequence goes on from NZ_JBICLB010000005.1 coordinate 686,439, forward strand.
CACATCAGCGTGTCCGAGATGCTCAGCACCTTGGCGAACATGGTGTTGGCGTCCTCGGTGATGCCGATGTAGTTGTTCTTGGACTTGGACATCTTGTGCTCGCCGTCCAGGCCCACCAGCAGCGGCATGGTGAGCACGCACTGCGTGTCCTGCCCGTATTCCTGCTGCAGGTGGCGGCCCATGAGCAGGTTGAACTTCTGGTCCGTGCCGCCCATTTCCAGGTCGGCGCGCAGCGCCACCGAGTCATAGCCCTGCAGCAGCGGGTAGAGGAACTCGTGCAGGCTGATGGAGCTGCCCTCGGTGAAGCGCTGGTGGAAGTCGTTGCGCTCCATCATGCGGGCCACCGTGTACTTGGCCGACAGCTCGATCATGCCGCGCGCGCCCAGCTTGTCGCACCACTCGCTGTTGTAGCGCACCTCGGTGCGTGCCGGGTCCAGCACCTTGGCGGCCTGGGTGTAGTAGGTCTCGGCGTTGACCTTGATCTGCTCGGCCGTCAGCGGCGGGCGCGTGCTGTTGCGGCCCGAAGGGTCGCCGATCAGGGTGGTGAAATCGCCGATCAGGAAGATCACCTGGTGGCCCAGGTCCTGCAGCTGGCGCATCTTGTTGAGCACCACGGTGTGGCCCAGGTGGATGTCGGGCGCCGTCGGATCCAGGCCCAGCTTGATGCGCAGCGGCACGCCCGTGGCCTCGGAGCGGGCCAGTTTCTGCACCCAGTCGGCCTGGGGCAGCAGTTCATCCACGCCGCGCAGGGTGATTTCAAGCGCTTGGCCTACACCTTCAGTGACCGGGTATGTTGTAACAGCAGATTGATTCATAAGGGTTTTTCGCCAGGCCGCGTAGGACCGCGTCGGTATACTCCGGGGATTTTCCCGCTGCGGCGAATTCTAGACGCCCGCCTTTCCGCACCACAGAGCGCGGACTTGTTGCCCGTCTGGAGAGCGTATCCCGCCGCTGCGATGCTGTCCGGCCCCCAGGCCGGATGCGCGCAACCCAAGGATCTGATGTTGTGAAATATGGCTTGAACCATGCCAGCGGTGCTCTTGTTGCGCGGCTGACCTCCGTGATCCAGCAACACCCCCAGCGTGTCACCGCAGCACTGGCAGCCATCTTGCTCACGGGCGGCGGCGGCGCCTTCGCCGTGGCCAACCTGGGACCCGATCCGGCCGACCTGCCGGTGCGCATGCTGTCCACGCCCGTGGAATCGCTGGCAGAAGGCCAGACCCTGGCCGAGCTGACCGACAGCGTGCAGGGCATGTCCCTGTACCGTTCCGAATACACGCGTGGCAGCGACACGGCCGAAACCCTGCTGCAGCGCCTGGGCGTGGCCGATCCGGCCGCCGCCGCCTTCATGCGCGGCAACGACCAGGTGCGCCAGCATGTGCTGGGCCGCGCCGGCCGCCTGGTGACGGCCGAGACCACGCCCGACCACCAGCTGTCCCTGCTGACCGTGCGCTGGGCACCCGACGAGGACGGCAGCTTCCGCCGCCTCGTGGTCGAGCGCAAGAACAATGAACTGAGCACACGCATCGAGACGGGCAAGCTGACCGCCTCGCCGCGCCTGGCCGGCGGCATCATCCGCAGCTCGCTGTTCGCCGCCACCGACGCGGCCTCCATTCCCGACGCCGTGGCCATGCAGATGGCCGACATCTTCCAGGGCGACGTGGACTTCCGCCGCGGCCTGCGCAAGGGCGACCGCTTCTCGGTGGTCTACGAATCGCTGGAAGCCGATGGCGAGCCGCTGCGCGCGGGCCGCGTGCTCAGCGCCGAGTTCCACAACAACGGCAAGGTCGTGCAGGCCCTGTGGTTCCAGGACGAAGGCAAGGCCAAGGGCGACTACTACACCATGGACGGCAAGAGCCGCCGCCAGGCCTACCTGACCTCGCCCGTGGAGTTCTCGCGCATCAGCAGCGGCTTTGCCATGCGCATGCACCCCATCCACAAGACCTGGCGAGCCCACCTGGGAACGGACTTCGCGGCGCCCACGGGCACCAAGGTACGCACCGTGGGCGACGGCACCGTCTCCTTCGCGGGAGTGCAGAACGGCTACGGCAACGTGATCTTCGTGGACCACGCCAACAACCACACCACGGTCTATGCCCACCTGAGCCACATCGGCGTCACGCGCGGCCAGCGCGTGGAGCAGGGCGACATCATCGGCAACGTGGGCTCCACGGGCTGGGCCACGGGCCCGCACCTGCACTTCGAGTTCCGCGTCAACGGCGAGCACCGCGATCCCATGACCATCGTCCAGGCCACCGATGCCGCCCGCCCGGTCTCCAAGGCCGGCCGCGCCGCCTTCGACAAGATGGCCGCGCAGATGCGCATCGAGCTGCAGGCATCGAACGAGGCGCTGGCCCTGGCCAGCGAACGCTGAACCATCGCTGCGATCACGCAAAGGCTGCCCTGGCAGCCTTTGTTGTTTCAGGCGCATCCTTTTGTGATCGCCAGCCCCGGGGTCCCGCAGGGCTACCATTGCCGGCATGAACCAGCCAGCCCCCTCCCCCATCGCCCACCGCTACTGCATCGGCCTGATGTCCGGCACCTCGCTCGACGGGGTGGACGGCGTTCTCGTGGACTTTGCCGAAGGCACGCAGGTGCTGTGGCATGCCAGCCGGGGGTTCGACGCCGCGCTGCGCGCCGAGCTGCTGGCCCTGAACACCCCCGAGGGCCGCGACGAGCTGCACCGCGCGGCGCTGGCGGCCAATGCGCTGGCGCGCAGCTATGCCGAGGTGGTGCGGGAACTGCTGCAGGCCACGGGCCTGGCGCCCGCGCAGATCGCCGCCATTGGCGCCCACGGCCAGACCGTGCGCCACCGGCCGCAGATGTTCGACGGCACGGGCTACACGCTGCAGCTCAACAGCCCGGCCCTGCTGGCCGAGCTCAGCGGCGTTGCCGTGGTGGCCGACCTGCGCAGCCGCGACGTGGCCGCTGGCGGCCAGGGTGCGCCACTGGTGCCCGCCTTCCACCAGGGCGTGTTCGGCCGGCCCGGCGAGACGGTGCTGGTGCTCAACATCGGCGGCATTGCCAATCTCAGCGTGCTGGCCGGCGATGGCACGGTGCTGGGCTTCGACTGCGGCCCCGGCAATGCGCTGATGGACGGCTGGTGCCAGACGCACACGGGCCAGCCCTATGACGACGGCGGCCAGTGGGCGGCCACGGGCCAGGTGCTGCCCGCCCTGCTCGACCGCCTGCTGGCCGAGCCTTTCCTTCAGCAGCCGCCACCCAAGAGCACGGGGCGCGACCTGTTCCACGCGGACTGGCTGGCCGGCCATCTTTCCGCCAGTGCAGCCAGTGCAACCAGCGCCGCCGATGCCCGCCCCGCCGACGTGCAGGCCACGCTCACCGAATTCACGGCCCGGGCCTGCGCCGGTGCCGTGCAGCGCTTCGGGCGTGGCGGCGGCGAGCTGCTGGTCTGCGGCGGAGGCGCCTTCAACACGCAACTGATGCAGCGCATCGCCGCCCTGCTGCCCGGCGTGGCCGTGGACACCACGGCCGCGCGCGGCCTGCCGCCGCAGCAGGTGGAGGCCGCCGCCTTCGCCTGGCTGGCGCGCCAGGCCCTGCTGGGCCTGCCCGGCAACCTGCCGGCCGTCACAGGCGCACGCGGCCCGCGCATCCTGGGCGCCATCCACCCCGCATAAAAAAACCATGCAAGGCATCCGCCAAGCATGGGCCCACCAAACATCTTGCCTGAGCCCAAAGCCTATGAAACTGGCGCGGCCCAAAAGCAGGGACGCCGAGCAAGAGCCGCCTCGCGGCGAGGGCGTCGTCCCCCTCCCGCGAAGCGAGAGAGGGCGCCGTGCATACGGGGGAAGGCGCGTCAGCGCCTCAGGGGGTGCTATCCGCCTATATAGACGAACTTGAAGAGGAAGACGCCGCCGATCAGCCACACCATCCAGTGCACTTCCTTGGCGCGCCCCGTGAACAGCTTGAGCACGGCATAGGTGATGAAGCCGAAGGCCAGGCCATTGGCCACCGAGTAGGTGAAGGGCATGAGCAGGGCCGTGACGGCAGCGGGGATGGCCTCGGTGGTCTCGCCCCATTCGATCTCGGTCAGCTCCTTGAGCATCAGGCAGGCCACGAAGAACAGCGCGGGCGCCGTGGCGTAGCCGGGCACCACGCCGGCCAACGGCGACAGGAACAGGCAGCACAGGAAGAGCGCGGCCACGGTCAGCGCCGTCAGGCCCGTGCGGCCGCCGGCCTGCACGCCGGCCGCGCTTTCCACGTAGGCCGTGGTGCTGGAGGTGCCCAGCAGCGAGCCCGCGAAGATGGCGCCGCTGTCGGCCAGCAGCGAGCGGTTGAAGCGGCCCATGCGGCTGGGCACCAGCAGGCCCGCGCGCTTGGCCACGCCCATCAGCGTGCCCGTGGCATCGAACAGCTCGACCAGGAAGAACACCAGCACCACGTTGAGGATGCCGCCGGTCAGCGCGGACTTGATGTCCAGCTGCAGGAAGGTGGGCGCGATGGAGGGCGGCGCCGAGAACACGCCGTGGAACTCGTTGCCCGCAAAGAAGAACGAGGCCACGGTGACCACGACGATGCCGATCAGGATGGCGCCCGGCACCTTCAGGCGGTCCAGCACCACGATGATCAGAAAGCCCAGCGAGGCCAGGATGACTTCGGGCTTGTGCAGGTCGCCCAGGGTCACGAAGGTGGCCGGCGACGCGGCGACGATGCCCGCGCTCTTGAGCGCGATCAGCGCCAGGAACAGGCCGATGCCCACGGTGATCGCTATGCGTATGGACTGCGGTATGCCCTTGATGATCAGCTCCCGCAGGCCGAACAGCGTCACCAGCAGGAACAGGCAGCCCGAGACGAAGACCGCGCCCAGCGCGGCCTGCCAGGTGAAGCCCATGTGCAGCACCACCACGTAGGCGAAATAGGCGTTCAGGCCCATGCCCGGCGCCAGCGCAATGGGATAGTTGGCGTACAGCGCCATGATGGTCGTGCCCAGCGCCGCGATCAGGCAGGTGGCCACGAAGACGGCCCCCTTGGGCATCCCCGCATCCCCCAGGATCGAGGGATTGACGAAGATGATGTAGGCCATCGTCAGAAAGGTCGTCAGGCCCGCGACCAGCTCGGTTCTTACATTGGTGCCGTGCTCACTGAGCTTGAACACCCGTTCCATCCAGTTCATCGCATTGTCTCCGTGTTGTTTTCGCATGCGGGGCGCAACGGTTGTGAAAGCGCCCAGGGTTGAGCACCGGCTGTCCAGGCCGGCACAAGGCATGGCACCCTGCCGGGCGGCCATGGACCTGATTGCGCGCATCGCTGCGCGCGGATTCAAGGAATGAGGGGGCGGCGCCGGTCCGCTCAGCTCCCGGCGGCCTGCACGGCCTCGATGGCGCGCAGGATGGATTCAGGCGTGGCCGGCGATTGCAGCGGCGGGTTGCTGCGGTGCCCGCCCGCGGCCGAGACGGCATCGCGGATGGCGAAGAACACCGAGAACGGCAGCAGCAGCGGCGGCTCGCCCACGGCCTTGCTGCGGTGGATGGAGTCCTCGAAGTTGTCGCCCTCGAACAGCCGCACGTTGAACACGGGCGGGCAGTCGTTGGCCGTCGGGATCTTGTAGGTGCTCGGGGCGTGCGTGGTGAGCTTGCCGCTTTGCGGGTGCCAGACCAGCTCTTCCGTGGTCAGCCAGCCCATGCCCTGGATGAAGGCGCCCTCGACCTGGCCCACGTCCACGGCGGGGTTCAGCGAGCGGCCCACGTCGTGCAGCACGTCGGCGCGCAGCAGCTTGAACTCGCCGGTCAGCGTGTCCACCACCACCTCGCTCACGGCCGCGCCGTAGGCGTAGTAGAAGAAGGGCCGGCCCTGCATGGTGTCCTTGTTCCACGACAGGCCGGGCGTGGCATAGAAGCCGTCGGACCACAGCTGCACGCGCTCGATGTAGGCCTCGCCCACCACGGCCTTGAAATCCAGCACCTTGCCGTTGACGTGGACCTGGTCGTTGGCAAAGCGCACGTCCTCGGCACGGCCGCCATGGCGCTCGGCGGCGCAGGCGGCCAGGCGTTCGCGGATCTGGCGCGCCGCGTCCTGCGCGGCCTTGCCGTTGAGGTCGGCCCCCGTCGATGCCGCCGTGGCCGAGGTGTTGGCCACCTTGGTGGTGTCGGTGGCCGTGACGCGCACGCGCCCGAAGCCCACGCCCAGCTCGTGCGCCACGACCTGGGCCACCTTGGTGTTCAGGCCCTGGCCCATTTCGGTGCCGCCGTGGTTCACGAGGATGGAGCCGTCGTTGTAGACATGGACCAGGGCGCCGGCCTGGTTGAAGTGCTTGACGTTGAAGGAGATGCCGAACTTGAGCGGCGTCAGCGACAGGCCGCGCTTGAGCACGGGGCTGGCCGCGTTGAACTCGGCGATGGCATCGCGGCGCGCGCGGTAGTCGCTGCAGGTCTCCAGCTCGGCCACCAGCTCGTGGATCACGTTGTCGGTCACGACCTGGCTGTAGGGCGTGACATTGCGCTCGGTCTTGCCGTAGAAGTTGACGCGGCGCACATCGAGCGCATCGCGTCCCAGCTCGCGCGCCACCGTCTCCATGATGTTCTCGATGGCGATCGCGCCCTGCGGGCCGCCGAAGCCGCGGAACGCCGTGTTGCTCTGCGTATTGGTCTTGCCGGAGTAGCCGTGCATGGACACATCGGGCAGCCAGTACGTGTTGTCGAAGTGGCACAGCGCGCGCGTCATCACGGGGCCGGACAGGTCGGCCGAGTGGCCGGCGCGCGAGACCATGGAGATCTCGGCGCCGAGGATGCGGCCCTCGTCGTCGTAGCCCACCTCGTACTCGTACCAGAAGCAGTGGCGGCGGCCCGTGATCATGAAGTCGTCATCGCGGTCCAGGCGCAGCTTGACGGGGCGGCGCAGCCGCGTCGCGGCCACCGAGGCCACGCAGGCGAACAGGGCCGACTGCGACTCCTTGCCGCCGAAGCCGCCGCCCATGCGGCGGCACTCCACATGCACGGCGTGCGAGGCCACGCCCAGCGCATGGGCCACCAGGTGCTGCATCTCGCTGGGGTGCTGGGTGGAGCAGTACAGGTGGACGGCGCCGTCCTCCTTGGGGATGGCGTAGCTGATCTGGCCTTCCAGGTAGAACTGCTCCTGGCCGCCCACGTAGAACGAGGACTTCAGGCGGTGCGGCGCCTCGTCCATGGCGCGGCGCGCGCCGCCTTCATTCGTGCTGCGCGCCAGGTGCATGGGCGGCAGCACGTACTGGCCCAGCTCATGCGCCTGCTGGGGCGTGAGCACGGGCGGCTCGGCCGTGATGTCGGCCGCCGCCTTGGCCTGGGCCGCAGCCAGGCGCGCCGCCTCGCGGCTTTCGGCGATCACGGCGAACAGCGGCTGGCCCAGGTAGCGGATCTCGCCGCTGCACAGGATGGGGTCGTCGTGGATGATGGAGCCGCAGTCGTTGACGCCGGGAATGTCCTCGCCCGTGAGCACGGCCACCACGCCGGGCATGGCGCGGATGGCATCCAGCCTGAGCGCATTGAGCCGGCCATTGGCCACGGGAGACAGGCCCAGCGCACAGTGCAGCGTGCCGTCCAGCTCGGGCAGGTCGTCGATGTAGGCGGCCTCGCCGGCTACATGCAGATGGGCCGACTCATGCGGGCGGCTGATGCCCACGCGCTGGCCCTGGGTGTGGGCGCCGGCCTCGGCACGCTCGTCCACGCGGAAGGCGGTGTTCTTCAGGTAATGCGCAAAGGCCTCGGACGAGTGCAGCAGGGAAGGGTCGATGGGGCGGTTCATTTCAGGCTCCTTGGTGCACTGCGTGGGGCATCACGCTCCAGACGCTGGTGGCCTGCAGCGGCAGCGGCTGCTGCGGACGTGTCTCCAGCCACAGGCGCTGCAGCAGGTTCTGCGCCACCTTGAGCCGGTAGTCGGCGCTGGCGCGCATGTCGGACATGGGCTTGAAGTCCTGGGCCAGCGCGGCCTGGGCGGCCTTCACTGCGGCCTGGTCCCAGGGCTGGCCCACGATGGCCGCCTCCGCCAGGGCCGCACGCTTGACCACGGCGGCCATGCCGCCAAAGGCCAGGCGCGCGGACTTCACCACCTCGCCATCGAGCTCGATGGCCAGCCCCGCGCACAGCGCCGAGATATCGCAGTCAAAGCGCTTGCTGATCTTGTAGGCACGGGTCTGGCGCCGTGCAGCGTCCAGCGGCACGGCCAGTGCCTGCACGAACTCGCCCGGTTCCAGCTGGTTCTTCATGTAGTCCAGATAGAAGTCATGCAGCGGCATGCGGCGCACGCGTGCGCCCTTGCGCAGCTCGATCTGCGCGTCCAGCGCCATCAGCACGGGCGGCGAGTCCCCAATGGGCGAGCCATTGGCCACGTTGCCGCCCATGGTGCCCGCATGGCGGATGGGCACGGAAGCAAAGCGCAGCCACACATCGGTCAGCCCCTCGAAGCGCTGCGACAGCGCCGACCAGGCCGATTCCAGCGAGGCACCGGCGCCGATGTACAGCTCGCCGCCGTCCAGGCTGCCTTCGCCGTGGCGTTCCTCGACACGCTTCATCTCGGCCACGTCGCCCACATAGACGATGTCGCCCAGGTCGCGGAACTGCTTGGTCACCCACAGCCCCACATCGGTGGAGCCTGCCAGCAGGCGCGCGCGGGGCTTGGCCTCGCACACGGCGGCCAGCTCATCCAGCGTGCGCGGAGCGTGGAAGCTGTCCACACGGCCGCCCTGGGCGGCGTTGGGCGCAGCGTAGTCCAAGCCGGCATCCTGCGCGCGCAGGCCCTGCAGCGCCTGCACCACGGGTTCGGTGGCCATGCGCGTGGCGGGCAGGTCGAACATGCGCTGGCCTGCGTCCAGGATGGGACGGTAGCCCGTGCAGCGGCACAGATTGCCCGACAGCTCGTCGGCCAGCTGCTGGCGCGAGGGACGCGTGCCGGCCTGCTGGTGGTGCTCGTAGGCCGACCACAGCGACATCACGAAGCCCGGCGTGCAAAAGCCGCATTGGGAGCCGTGACAGTCCACCAGCGCCTGCTGCACGGGGTGCAGCTCGGCACCGCCTGCGGGCTTGCCCGTGGCACAGCCCTGCTTGCCGGCGCACTGGCCCTTGACGTCCTCCACCGTGAACAGCGCCTTGCCGTGCAGCGTGGGCAGGAACTGGATGCAGGCATTGACCGTCTGCAGCTGCAGGCCGCCCACGGCGTCGGGCGCGCCGTCTTCGGCCAGCTCGGCGATGACCACGGTGCAGGCGCCGCAGTCACCTTCGTTGCAGCCCTCCTTGGTGCCGGTGCAGCGCGCGTCGCCGCGCAGCCAGTCGAGCACCGAGCGCGTGGGATGCGGCCCCTGTACCTCGACGATCTGGCCGCGGTGATAGAAGCGGATGGGTTGGGAACTGGGGCTCTGGCTCATGCTCGTGGGGGCAACTGCTGGTGCGTGGACTGTTCGGATCACGACTTACGCAAATTCCGAGGAAGAAAGCCGCTGGCCCTGTGGCGATGGCGTGTTTGCGTTCTTGCTTGCGTAAGTCCTGCGGATGTACGCGAGATTAAGTCCAGCCCCGCCCAAACGCATAAGACGGCCTCGATATTTCCTATGCGGGCTGCCATATATCCTTGTCAAAAACAAGGGTAAACCCGCAACAAAAGTGTGGATTGCAGCGGTTCAGGTTTCAAAACTTGCGACCCAGGCTCTGGCCTGCCTTCGCGAAACCGTACGCAAGCACGCTGCATGGGAACTAGTGTGACTTGCACCTGCCTTCGCGTATTCTTACCAAATCTCCATCGATCCCCGGAGCGCAGCGATGAGCACCACGGCCACTCTGTCCAGCAAATTCCAGATATCCATCCCCAAGAACGTGCGCGATGAGCAGCACTGGCAGGCGGGTCAGGAATTCGTGTTCATTCCCAAAGGCAAGGGCGTGCTGTTGATGCCCGTGCCTGAACTCGAACAACTGGCCGGCATCGCCAAGGGAGCACGCACGGACGGCTACCGAGATCGCGAAGACCGAAGCTGATGGCAGCCTTAGCCATGCGCGTGGTCGATACTTCCGCTTGGATCGAATGGCTCACCGCAAGCGCCCTGGGTCGCTGCCTGGCCGCGCAGCTTCCGGACAAGCCGCAGTGCATCGTTCCCACCATCGTTCAGCTGGAGCTTTCCAAATGGCTGGTTCGGGAGATAGGCGAGGAAGCGGCAGATCAGATGATTGCCTATACGCAGAAATGCGTGGTCGTGCCGCTCGATACCAGGCTTGCCCTGCTGGTCGCCGACATGCACCGGGCCCACGGACTCGCCATGGCGGATGCCATCGTCTACGCCACAGCACGGCACCATGGGGCCGGACTGCTGACCTGTGACGCCCACTTCGAGGGCCTGCCCGAAGTGGTGTTCTTCTCCAAGAAGGCGTGAAGCCCGACGGCAGCCCTCACTCGTGCTCAGCCGGCACCAAAGGCTTGGGCCGCACATCCTCATCGTCGCCCAGCTGCGAGAAGATCATGGTCGAGGCCAGCGTCACCGCTCCCATGCAGACGAAGGTGGCGCGGAAGGCATTGAGGGTGTGCTGCGGCGTATCGCCGCCGAACCATTCGCTGAAACCGGCCAGCACCGCACCTGCGGCGGCCACGCCCATGCCCATGGCCAGCATCTGCACCATGGACAGCAGGCTGTTGCCGCTGCTGGCGTTGCCGGCATCCAGGTCCTTGAGCGTGACGGTGTTCATGGCCGTGAACTGCATGGAGTTGGTGGCGCCGAAGATCAGCAGCTGGACGATGACCACCCACAGCGGCAGCGCCGTGGAGACCGTGCCGAAGCTGGCGATCATCAGCGACAGCACCAGGGTGTTGCCCATGAGCACGCGGCGGTAGCCGATGCGCTGGATCAGCGTGGTGGTCTGGCGCTTCATGGCCATGCTGGCCAGCACCGTGGGCAGCATCATCATGCCGGCCTGCAGCGGCGAAAAGCCCAGGCAGACCTGCAGCACCAGCGGGATCAGGAAGGGCATGCAGGAGCTGCCCAGGCGCGAGAACAGATTGCCCAGCAGGCCCACGCGCAGGCTGCGCACGGCGAACAGCTCGGGGGCGAACAGCGGGTCGGGCCGGCGCAGCGCATGCAGCCAGTAGGCGGCCAGGCTGGCCAGGCCGAAGATCAGCAGCACGAAGACCATGGCGCCGTGGATGCCCTTGCCCGACATGCTGTCCAGCGCCAGCGACACGGCCACCATGCCGAAGGCCAGCAGCGCATAGCCCACGCCGTCGAAGCGCTTGACGGCAAAGCGATCGCCCACCGGCATGAAGCGCAGCGTAGCGGCCAGGCCGATCAGGCCCACGGGCACGTTGACCAGGAAGATCCAGTGCCAGCTCACGTACTCCACCATCCAGCCGCCCAGCGTGGGGCCGATCAGCGGCCCGACCAGGCCGGGAATGGCCACGAAGCTCATGGCCTTGAGGAACTGCTCGCGCGGAAAGGCGCGCAGCACGGCCAGCCGGCCCACGGGCATGAGCAGCGCACCGCCCATGCCCTGCAGCACGCGTGCCGCCACCATCAGCTGCAGGTTGGGAGCAATCGCGCACAGCACCGATCCCAGCACGAACAGCGCAATCGCCCACAGGTAGACGCGCCGCGTGCCGAAGCGGTCGGCCATCCAGCCCGATGCCGGGATCAGCATGGCCATGGTCAGCGAGTAGGCGACGATGACGGACTGCATGCGCAGCGGGCTCTCGCCCAGGGCCTCGGCCATGGTGGGCAGCGCGGTATTGACGATGGTGCCGTCCAGCGTCTGCATGAAAAAGCCGATGGCCACGAGCCATAGGAGCACCGAACGCGAGGAGGATGTGGTGGAGGCGGAAGCGCTTTTGTCTTCAGGAATCATGGCAAGGCAGGGAGGGCGCAGGCGTTAAAAAACCGCCTGCGCATTGCTGCGCGGCGGTTGGTGGCGTGTTGTGCGGCGGGCTGCTGCGGGCTTCACTGCAGCGCGGCCGACACGGCTTACACCGAGAAGCTCGATCCGCAGCCGCAGGTGGTGGAGGCGTTGGGGTTCTTGATCACGAACTGCGCGCCCTGCAGGTCTTCCTTGTAGTCGATCTCGGCGCCGACCAGGTACTGGTAGCTCATGGCGTCGATCAGCAGCGACACGCCATTCTTGGTCATGGTCGTGTCGTCTTCGTTGGTGATCTCGTCGAAGGTGAAGCCGTACTGGAAGCCCGAGCAGCCGCCACCTTGCACGAACACGCGCAGCTTCAGGTCAGGGTTGCCTTCCTCGGCGATCAGATCGGCCACCTTGGCAGCTGCGCTGTCGGTGAAGACGATCGGGGTGGGCATTTCGGCGGTGGTGGTTTCGGTGATTTCTGCGACGGCGCTCATGGGGATACTCCGAAGTTCTCAATTGGCCCGAATGGTACAGCAAAGGGCTCGGGAATTCCCGGGGCTGCCGGCTTGACGACAGTGCAAGTGGGGGCATTGCCCACTGAATGAGAAAGGTTTGCATCGCCCAGAAAAAAACCGCCGGCAAAGGCGGTTTTTTTCTGGGGAAAGCCCCGGGGGACTTTCCTGCAGTGCCAGCGGATTAACGCTTGGAGAACTGCTTGGCGCGGCGTGCGGAGCGCAGGCCGACCTTCTTACGTTCGACTTCACGAGCGTCACGCGTCACGAAGCCGGCTTGGCTCAGGACGGGCTTGAGCGCTGCGTCATAGTCGATCAGGGCGCGGGTGATGCCGTGGCGGGTAGCGCCGGCCTGGCCGGATTCACCACCACCGTGGACGTTCACTTGAATGTCGAAAGCTTCCAGGTTGCTCGTCAGAGCCAGGGGCTGCTTTGCGATCATGATCGAGGTTTCGCGGCCGAAGTATTCCTGAATGTCCTTGCCATTCACGGTAATCTTGCCGGAGCCCTTCTTCAGGAACACGCGTGCGACGCTGGATTTGCGACGGCCGGTGCCATTGTTCCAATCACCAATCATCTAGGTCTCCTTAGATTTCCAGAGCCTTGGGCTGCTGGGCGGTGTGGGGATGCTCAGCACCGCCGTACACCTTGAGCTTCTTGATCATTGCGTAGCCCAGGGGACCCTTGGGCAGCATGCCCTTGACGGCCTTTTCCAGAGCGCGGCCGGGGAACTTGGCCTGCATGTCGCGGAAGTTGGTGGCAGTGATGCCGCCGGGGAAACCAGAGTGGCGGTAGTACACCTTGTCCAGGTTCTTGGTGCCGGTGACCTTGAGCTTGGAGGCGTTGATGATGACGATGAAGTCGCCGGTGTCAACGTGAGGTGTGTAAATGGCCTTGTGCTTGCCGCGCAGACGGAGTGCCACTTCGCTGGCGACACGTCCGAGCACCTTATCGGTGGCGTCAATCACAAACCACTCGTGTTGCACCTCAGCGGGCTTTGCGCTGAATGTAGACATGAGTTTTCTCTTTCAAGAAAGGTTTGGCGGGCCCTTTTCCGCGGTCGGTGCTTCTTCAAAAAGGAAGCCTCTTAGGCGGGGATGTAAACTTCGCCGCGGGACCCATAAAATCGCTGCGAAGCCCGCCATTATACAAAACTGGCGCAACCGCACCATCCCCCCGATCCGCAAGTCCCCGGCAGCCCTCGCCGCGAGGCGCCAGCGCCGGGCAACCTTGCAGCCGCCATGGGTGTCCACCCGCCAGCGCGGCTGGTTACCATCACGCCTATGTTCAGTTACCGCCACGCCTTCCATGCAGGCAACCATGCCGATGTGCTCAAGCACACCGTGCTGATCGCCACCCTGCAATACCTCCTCCAGAAGGAGGCCGCCCTTACGGTGCTGGACACGCACGCCGGCGCCGGCCTGTACCGTCTGGACGGCGACTATGCCAACAAGAGCGGCGAGGCCGCAGACGGCATCCTGCGCCTGGCCCAGGCCAAGGAGTCCGAGCTGGCCCCGGTGCTGCAGGCCTACATCGCCTCGGTGCGCTCCTTCAACCAGGGCGCGCAGCTGCGCAACTATCCGGGCTCGCCGTTCATCATCCAGTCCCTGCTGCGCGTGCAGGAGCGCGACAAGCTCAAGGTCTTCGAGCTGCATCCCACCGACATGCGCTCGCTGGCCGGCAACATTGCCCAGCTCGAAGCCGGCCGCCAGGTGGCCGTGCTGCACGAGGACGGCTTCGAGGGCATCAAGAAATTCCTGCCGCCGCCGTCGCGCCGAGCCCTGGTGCTGTGCGACCCCAGCTACGAGCTCAAGAGCGACTACGCCAAGGTGCTGGACATGGCGGCCGACAGCCTCAAGCGCTTTGCCACAGGCACGTATGCGTTCTGGTATCCGATCATCCCGCGCCCCGAGGCGCACGATCTGCCGCGCCGCCTGAAGACCATGACCACCAAGGCCGGCAGGAGCTGGCTGCATGTGGAGCTCACGGTCAAGAGCAACAAGACCTCGGAGCGCGGCGGCCTGCCGGCCAGCGGCATGTTCCTGATCAATCCGCCGTTCAATCTCAAGGAACAGCTCAAGCCGGCCATGCCGCAGCTGGTCAAGCTGCTCGGTCAGGACGAGAACGCGGCCTTCACGCTCGAATCCGGCGGCTGAGCCCGTTCAGCGCGCGTTCGAGGCCGCAGAGGCCACTGCGGTGGACGAGGCAGCGGCGGGCGCCGCAGCCTTCGCCACCGGTTTGGCGGCAGGGACGGCACGGCTGGCCACGGCCGTGCGTGCATTGGGCCTGGGGGCAGGTGCCTTGGCCTGGACACGCGGACGCACCGGCGCCTTGGCCTGAACCCGGGTCCGTGCCTGTGTTGTCTGTGCCTGTGCCTTGGCCTGCTGCGTCTTCTCGATGGACTTGGCCTTCCTGGCCGTGACCAGGGTTTCGGGGCATTCCTGCTCACCATCGTCGAGCTGCCACAGCTCCACGGGCTTGATGCCCAGGCCGACCATGCCCAGCTCCTGCGCTGCGGCCTGGCTCAGATCGATCACGCGGCCAGGCGCAAACGGCCCGCGGTCGTTGATGCGCACCACCACTGTCTTGCCCGTGGCGGCGCTGCGCACGCAGACGCGGCTGCCGAAGGCAAAGCTGCGGTGCGCGGCCGTCAATTCTTCCTTGTCGAAACGCTCGCCGCTGGCGGTCAGCCGGCCATGCAGGCCCGGGCCATACCAGGAGGCCAGGCCTTGCTGGTCGCTGTCGCGCGAGGGCACGAGGGCGAAGTCGGGATTGGAGGGCGCCTCGGCACTGCCTTCGGGCGAGGCCGACTCGGAGGGCTTGGCATCCGGGGATTTGCTGGCCGGCTGCGCGGCCCGCGATGTGCGGCCACCGCGCTTGCCGGCCGAGGGCACGGCCGCTGGCGTCTGGCCTTCATCCATTGCCGCCGCACCTGCGGTCAGGGCGCCGGACTCGGCATCGCTTTGTGCCACGGGAGCCGGCGCGCAGCCGGCCAGGGTGGCGGTGATGGCGCACATGGCCAGCCAGCGCCAGTGCAGGCGTCGAAAACCACGATCCATGGGCAAAAACCTCCAGGGAACGCCTGACCGTTCCCAAGTTCTAGAGGGTCGCCCGGGGCCGGCGCAGTGGCTGCGCGCTCAAAGGCCCAATCGATCGCAGATTTCCAGCGTGGCGACGCTCTGGTTCATCGTATAGAAGTGCAGCCCGGGAGCGCCCTGGCTGCGCAACTGCTCGCATAGACGGGACACGACATCGAGGCCGAAGGCGCGAATGGACGCCGTGTCATCTCCGTAAGCCTGCAGACGCAGGCGGATCCAGCGCGGGATCTCGGCGCCGCAGGCGTCCGAGAAGCGCATCAGCTGCGTAGAGCTGGTGATGGGCATGATGCCGGGAACAACCGGTGCATCAAGCCCCATGCCGCGCGCCGCATCAACGAAACGGCAGTAGGCGTCGGCATTGTAGAAATATTGGGTGATCGCGGAATCCGCGCCAGCGCGCAC
Organism: Delftia sp. WSY_7; assembly: GCF_043104845.1. Classification (NCBI taxonomy): domain Bacteria; kingdom Pseudomonadati; phylum Pseudomonadota; class Betaproteobacteria; order Burkholderiales; family Comamonadaceae; genus Delftia; species Delftia sp. WSY_7. Next base: position 702,255 of record NZ_JBICLB010000005.1, read on the forward strand.
TTTAGCCGCAAACGCATCCAGATCGGACTGTGGGGATTTCGCCTGCGGATGGACCTCCGGGTAGGCCGCCACCTCGATGTGGAACCAGTCGCCGAACTCGCGGCGGATGAATTCCACGAGATCGCTGGCGTACTGGAATTCGCCACCCAGGCCATAGCCGCTGGGCAGGTCGCCGCGCAGCGCGACGATGCGGCGCACGCCCATGGCCTTCAGCTCCTGCAGCTCGGCGCGCACCTTGTCGTGCGTGGCGCCCACGCAGGAGAAGTGCGATGCCGCGCTGACGCCTTCGTTCTGGATGTCACGCACCATGGCGAAGGTGCCCGTCTGCGTGGAGCCGCCCGCGCCATAGGTGACGGAGCAGAACTGGGGCTTGCGCGCATAGAGGTTCTTGCGCACCTGCACATGCTTGGTCGCGCCCTCGGGCGTCTTGGTCGGGAAGAACTCGAAGCTGATCGGAAAGCTCATGTAAGACTCGCTGCTCAGTGTTTCATTCGTTGCGTTTGCGCAGCTTGGCGCGGCCCGGACCGGGCACGCCGAACTCGGTGCTGGTGTCGATCACACGCTCGTTGCGCTGCTCGCGCAGCACGGTGCGGGACACGCGCTTAGGCGCGGCCGGCTTAGGAGCGGCCTTCACGGCCGAGCGGGGCTCATCGTCGTCCTGCGTTTCAGGCTGCCCTGGCTCCTTCACCACGGCCGCCTGCTGGGCATGCACGAAGAATTCGCGGTTGCCGTCGCCACCTTCGATGGCCGACTCCATCCAGCCCTTGACCTCCAGGCCCAGCTCGCCCAGGCAAGTGCGGATGCGCTGCTCCACCTCGGTGAACAGGGCCGCATCGCGCACGATGCCGCCCTTGCCGACTTGGCCCGGCTGCAGCTCGAACTGCGGCTTGACCAGCATCAGCAGCTGGCCATGCGGCTTGAGCAGGCGCGTGACGGCCGGCAGCACCAGGGTCAGAGAGATGAAGGACAGATCGCCCGTGACGAAGTCGAACTGCGGCGTGATGTCCACGTCGGCAAACTCGGCGCGGCGGCGGCGCTGCGTGGCCACCGTGCCCTCATCCCGCGCCTTGCCCTTGGCTGCGCGCTCGGCCTTGAAGGCCTCGATCTCGTTTTCCTTGGCGTCGTCGCTGTCGTCGTAGTCCTCGTCGACCACGCCGCCGTTGCGCATCCAGGCATAGGGCGCCACGGGCTGGGTGTCGTTGTCGTCGGGATCTTCTTCCCAGCGTTCGGACAGCACTTCCTCGCAGGCCTCCTGCAGGCCCTCTGCCGTCACCGCGCGGGCATTGACGCCTTCGACGCAGATCACGCGCGCATCCGAGCGCAGCCGGTCATGCAGCTGGCCATGGCCCACGTCCACGCCGATGACCTGGGCGGCGCCTGCCTGCAGCAGGCAGTCGGTGAAACCGCCCGTGCTCTGGCCCACGTCCAGGCAGCGCAGGCCGTCCACCGACAGCTTGGTGGCCGCCAGCGCGCCTTCCAGCTTCAGCCCGCCGCGCGAGATGAACCGGGCCTCGGCCCCGTCCAGCAACTGCAGCTCGGCACCTGCGGGAATCTCGTCGCCGTTCTTGGCGACCTTCTTCCACGGCGTCAACGGCGTCATGCGCCACTGCACGCCACCCGCAATCAGCCGCTGCGCCTGCGAGCGCGTGGCCGCATGGCCGGCTTCCACCAAAAATACATCTGCGCGCATAGCGTCGCTCCAGGAAATCTCAGTTGACTAATGCCCGAAACCGGCGCGACCCAACTCAGGGACGCCAAGCAAGGGCCGCCCCGCAGCGAGGGCGTCGTCCCCCTCCCCCGCGAAGCGGGTAGAGAGGGGGAAGGCGCGTCAGCGCCTCAGGGGGTGCTTAATACCTATAAGTTTCGGGCTTGTAGGGACCCTGCTTGCTCACGCCGATATAGGCAGCCTGGCCGTCCGTCAGCTCGGTCAGCATGGCGCCGACCTTCTTCAGGTGCAGGCGGGCAACCTTCTCGTCCAGGATCTTGGGCAGCACGTAGACCTTGCCGACCTCGTAGGCATCGGGCTTGGTGAACAGCTCGATCTGGGCGATGGTCTGGTTGGCGAACGAGGCGCTCATCACGAAGCTGGGGTGGCCGGTGGCGCAGCCCAGGTTCACCAGGCGGCCCTTGGCCAGCAGGATGATCTTCTTGCCGTCAGGGAAGGTGATGTGGTCCACCTGGGGCTTGATCTCTTCCCACTGGTACTGCTCGATGGAGGCGACGTCGATCTCGTTGTCGAAGTGGCCGATGTTGCAGACGATGGCTTCGTTCTTCATGGCCACCATGTGCTCGTGGCGGATGATGTCGCGGTTGCCGGTGGTGGTCACGAAGATGTCGGCCTTGTCTGCCGCCCACTCCATGGTCACGACCTTGTAGCCTTCCATGGCGGCCTGCAGGGCGTTGATGGGATCGATCTCGGTGACCCAGACCTGGGCCGACAGCGCGCGCAGCGCCTGGGCGCAGCCCTTGCCCACGTCGCCGTAGCCGGCCACCACGGCGACCTTGCCGGCGATCATCACGTCGGTGGCGCGCTTGATGCCGTCCACCAGCGATTCGCGGCAGCCGTAGAGGTTGTCGAACTTGCTCTTGGTGACGGAGTCGTTGACGTTGATGGCGCGGAACTTCAGCGTGCCCTTGGCCGACATCTCGTTGAGGCGGTGCACGCCGGTGGTGGTCTCTTCGGTCACGCCGATGATGTGGGCGCTCTTGCGCGTGTACCAGGTGGGGTCCTGGGCCAGCTTGGCGCGGATGGCGGCGAAGGCGATCTTCTCTTCCTCGGAGGCGGGGTTGTCCAGCACGGACAGGTCCTTTTCGGCGCGCATGCCCAGGTGCAGCAGCATGGTGGCATCGCCGCCGTCGTCCAGGATCATGTTGGGGCCTTCGCCTTCGGTACCGGCGGCGCCGAATTCAAAGATGCGGTGGGTGTAGTCCCAGTAGTCGGCCAGCGATTCACCCTTGATGGCGAACACGGGCGTGCCCGTGGCGGCGATGGCGGCGGCGGCATGGTCCTGCGTCGAGAAAATGTTGCACGAGGCCCAGCGCACGTCGGCGCCCAGGGCCTTGAGCGTCTCGATCAGCACGGCCGTCTGGATGGTCATGTGCAGCGAGCCGGCGATGCGCGCGCCCTTGAGCGGCTGTGCCGCGGCGAATTCCTCGCGCGTGGCCATCAGGCCGGGCATTTCGGTTTCGGCGATCAGGATTTCCTTGCGGCCCCAGGCGGCGAGGGAAATGTCAGCGATGGCCGTGTCGGCGGAAACGGGACGAACAGCAGCGTTCATGGTTTTCTCCAAAAGATGAATGAAAAACCACGTTCTGCGGGAGACGAAAAAAAGCTCACCGCACAGAAAGCGTGGGCGAGCGTCGTTGCAGGTATGACTCCGAGCCTCGCAGACCGCATCTGGTGAATGGGCCTGCTGCAACGCTCCTCGGAGAGGCGCTGATTATACCGATCCCGGGGATGCCTCACCGCCCAGCCCCACAAGCCGGTAGCCCACCTGCAGCTCGGTCACCAGGTGGCGCGGCTGGGCCGGCTCGTCCTCGATCTTCTGGCGCAGATTGGCCATGTGCACGCGCAGGTAATGGGCACGGCCCAGGTATTCGGGTCCCCAGACCTGCAGCAGCAGCTGGCGGTGGGTCATCACACGGCCCTGGGCGGCGATCAGCGCCGCCAGCAGGCGGAATTCGATGGGCGTGAGGTGCACCGGCTGGCCCGCACGCCGCACCTCGTGCGTGGCCAGGTCCACCTGCACCTGGCCGAAGTGCACCTGGCTGGATGCAACTGCGCCGCCTGCGGCCCCCAGTTGCTGGCGGCGGCGCAGCATCACGCGCAGCCGGGCCAGCAGCTCGGGCACACCGAAAGGCTTGACCAGGTAATCGTCTGCGCCGGCGTCCAGGGCGGCCACCTTCTCGTCCTCGCGCTCGCGCGCGGAAAGCACGAGCACGGGCACGGAGGACCATCCGCGCAGCTCGGTGAGAACCTGCTTGCCGTCGGCATCCGGCAGGCCCAGGTCGAGGATGACCAGATCGGGCTGGCGGCTCGCCGCCTCGATCAGGCCCCGGCGCGCGCTGTCGGCCTCGAAGACCTGCCAGCCCTCGTCCTCCAGCACCAGGCGCACGAAGCGGCGGATGCCGGGGTCGTCCTCGATCATCAGGATGCGGTTGGTGGGCGTGCTCATGGCGCAAGACTCTAATCGAGCAATGGCTGCTCCGGCACCGGAAAGCGCAGCGTGAACACGGTGCCGGGGCCTGGGCGCGCGGCAGCGGCCTCGATGCGCCCGCCATGGGCCTCGACAATGCTGCGCACCAGCGCCAGCCCCAGGCCTATGCCCGAGACGGTGGACTCGGCCGTGCCGCGCGTGAAGGGCTCGAACAGCGTCTCCACGGGCAGGTGTGGCGGCAGGCCGGGCCCGCCATCCTGCACGGCCACAAGCACCTCGCCGTCCTGTTCGCGTGCGTGGATGGTCAGCGGCGTGCCGGCCGGCGTGTACTTGGCGGCGTTGTCCAGCAGGTTGACCAGCACGCGCTCCATGAGCACAGGATCGAGCTGCAGCAGCGGCAGGCTGGCGGGCACGTCGGTGCTCACGGGATGCTCGTGCAGGCGCGCGCGCATCTGGCGCAGCGCGCTGCCGACCACTTCATCCAGCGGCAGCCATTCGCGCTGCAGGTGCACGCCGCCTTGCTGCAGGCGCGCCATGTCCAGCAGGTTCTCCACCAGTCGCTGCATGGCCTGGGCCTGGATGCGGACCTGCTCCAGCATGTCGGCTGCGCCGCCCGGCGGCACATGGCGCTGCGCGGCCTCGGCCGCGCCCAGGATGGTGGTCAGCGGCGTGCGCAGGTCGTGCGAGACGGCCGACAGCAAGGTGTTGCGCATGCGCTCGCCCTCCATGGCGATCTGGGTCTGCTGGGCCACGGCCACGAAGTGCTGACGCTCCAGCGCCAGCGCCACCTGGCTGGCACAGGCCTCCAGCAGGCGCTGCTCCTCGGGCACCTCCAGGCGCTGGGGCGCACGCAGTTGCAGCACCAGTACGCCCCGCATGCGCACGGGCGCCGCCAGCGGCACGTAGCGGGCCGGCGCGGCCGGCAACGTGTCCGTGCCCTGGCCGGCCTGCTGGCCGTGGTCCATGGCCCAGCGCGCAATGCTGTCGTCCATGGGGCAGGAGCCGCCGCCGGCGGGGCGCAGGCGCTCGTCGGCATCGGGCAACAGCAGCCCGGCCTGGGCGTCGAACACGCCCGAGACCGTGCTCAGCGCAATCTCCACCACCTGCTCCTGCGTGAGCGCGCCCGAAAGGTCGCGCGCCAGCCGCGCCAGGGCGCCCGCGCGCCGCTCGCGCTCGGCCGCCACGCGCGCCTCGTGGCGCAGCCGCGCCATGAGCTGGCCGCAGACCAGGGCCACGCCCAGCATCAGCACGAAGGTGAACAGGTACTGCGTGTCGTTGACATGGAAGGATCCGCGCGGGGGCACAAAGAAAAAGTCGAAGCACAGTACCGACAGCAGCGCCGCCCAGGCGCCCGGGCCACGCCCCCAGCGCAACGAAGACAGCACGACGATGAGCAGGAACAGCATCACCACGTTGGCCGGGTCGAAGATGCGCAGCAGCTGCTCGGCCAGCACCGTGGCGGTCAAGCAGGCCAGGGTCACGCCGGCATAGCCCTTCCAGGGCAGCGGCCTGCGCCGCAGCGGTGCGGCAGGCGCGGCCTCGGTCCGGGCCGCGCTGGAGCCCCCGGAGAGCACCAGCACGTCGATGTCGGGATGCAGCTGGACGATGCGGTCGGGCAGGCTGCGGCCCCACCAGCGCCAGGGCGACCATGCCGGGCGCGGCGGCTGGGCCAGCACCAGGCGGCTGGCGTTGCGCTCGCGCGCGAAGGCAACCAGGGCCTCGGCCACATCGGCGCCCGGCAGCGTGGCCGTCTCGGCCCCCAGGCGTGCGGCCAGGGCCAGGGTCTTGAGCACGGCGGCCTGCACGCTGCGTGGGCGGTGCTGGCGCTGGGGCGCGTCCACGTACACCACCATCCAGCCAGCATCCAGCCGGCGTGCCATGCGCGCCACCTGGCGCACCAGGGCGTCGTCGCCCGCGTGCCCTGCCACGGCCACCAGCAGGCGCTCACGCGCAGGCCAGACCGTGCCTATGGAGCGCTCGCGCCGGTAGTCGCGCATGTCCTCGTCCACGCGGTCGGCCGTGCGGCGCAGTGCCAGCTCGCGCAGCGCCAGCAGGTTGCCGCGCCTGAAGAAGTTGCGCGAGGCCCGCTCGGCCTGCTCCATCATGTAGACCTTGCCGTCCTTCAAGCGGCGCAGCAGCTCGTCGGGCGAGATGTCGACGACGATGACCTCGTCGGCATCGTCGAAGATCTGGTCGGGCACGGTCTCGCGCACCGTGATGCCGACGATGCCGCCCACCACGTCGTTCAGGCTTTCCAGGTGCTGCACGTTGATCGTGGTCCAGACATCGATGCCTGCGTCCAGCAGCTCCTGCACGTCCTGCCAGCGCTTGGGATGGCGTGAGCCTGGCGCATTGCTGTGCGCCAGTTCATCGAGCAGCAGCACGCGCGGACGCCGCGCGAGCGCCGCATCCAGGTCGAACTCGCGCAGCGTCCGTCCCTGGTGCGGCAGCTCGCGCAGCGGCAGTTGCTCCAGGCCATGCAGCTGCTGCGCCGTTTCCTTGCGGCCATGGGTTTCCACGAGTCCCACCAGAACCTCGCGGCCCCCCTGGCGTTCGCGCTGGGCGGCGGCCAGCATGGCGTAGGTCTTGCCCACGCCTGCATTCGATCCGAAGTAGATGCGCAGCTTGCCCCGCCCCTCCTGCGCCCGCTCATGGCGCAGGCGCGCGACCAGGGCGTCGGGATCGGGGCGCGGCAGACCGGGCGGCGCCGGCTCGGCAGAGGACGAAATGGGCATGGTTCTCAGCCTAGCACCAGAGCGTGCTCCCACACTAGAACGCCGCCGACAGCGACAGCACCCAGCCGCTGCGGCCCAGGCTTTGCATCTGGCCTGCCGCATTGGCCGCGCGGTAGTAGCGCGTGTCGGCCGAGGTGCCGGCCCAGGCCAGCGTGGCCGTCCATGGCCCCCAGCTGCGGGCCAGCGAGACGCGCCAGTCGGCGTACGACAGTTCGCTGTAGTTGCGCACCTGCGTGTGGCCGGCATGCAGGCCCAGCACCGCCCAGTCGCCCAGCGGATGCTGGTAGTTCAGGTCCAGATAGCTGCTGCCGCGTGAGCTGCCGCTGCCGGGAAGTGCCTCGGCAAAGGCCGTGGCCGCCGTGCTGTCGCGCAGGCCGAAGTAAGGCGTCAGCGCCAGCGACCATTTGGCGCTGAAGCCGCCGTGGGTGACGCCCAGATAGGCCTCGGTGGTGTCGTAGCGCACGCCGCCGCTGCCATCCCCGCGGGGCACGCGCGCGCCGGGGTAGTTGTAGTGCAGCAGGCCGATGTCGCCCGTCCAGCCCGGCAGCAGCTCGGTGCGCCAGCCGCCGTACAGGTCCAGTTCCAGCGCGCGGCCGTCCAGATAGCTGTGGCGCGACACGCTGGAGCCGGACACGCCCAGGTAGGCGCCGCGCGGCAGCGACAGCTCCAGCCCGCCCTGCAGCGCCGGTCCCATCCAGCTTTGCGAGATGCCACGGAAACGGTAGTCGCTGAGCAGCGCCACGCTGCCGGTGAGCGCGTAGGCGGGTGCGGGCGATTGCTGGGCATCGGCACTGGCAGCGTTGACGGGAGAGGTTTCGGCCTGGGCATGGCAGGACGCAGCCGCCAGCGACAACAGAGCAGCCAGTGAGGCACGGGGGAAGAAGCGGGGGACGGCACAAGCGGCCGTCATGGAAGAAGCGGATTTCATCTTGGTTTTTGTACAAAGAAAGCAAGGCGGTGCCTGCCCGGGCGGGCAGGCTTGCCGCCAAAGATCAGGCCAGGCCGAAAGCCACCAGCAGCATGTCGATCAGCTTGATGCCGATGAAGGGGACGACCAGGCCCCCCAGCCCGTAGACCAGCAGGTTGCGCCGCAGCAGGGCCGAGGCGCCGATGGCGTGGTAGGGCACGCCACGCAAGGCCAGCGGTATCAGGACGATGATGATCAGCGCGTTGAAGATCACGGCGCTCAGGATGGCCGAGCCCGGGCTGGCCAGTCCCATGACATTGAGCGCCGACAGCTGCGGATACGTGCCCACGAAGGCGGCCGGGATGATGGCGAAGTACTTGGCCACGTCGTTGGCCACGCTGAAGGTGGTCAGCGCGCCGCGCGTCATCAGCATCTGCTTGCCGGTCTCCACGACCTCGATGAGCTTGGTCGGGTTGCTGTCCAGGTCCACCATGTTGCCGGCTTCCTTGGCCGCCTGGGTGCCGCTGTTCATGGCCACGGCCACGTCGGCCTGGGCCAGGGCGGGTGCGTCATTGGTGCCGTCGCCGGTCATGGCCACCAGCCGGCCTGCGGCCTGGTGTTCGCGGATCAGGCGCAGCTTGTCCTCGGGCGTGGCTTCGGCAAGGTAGTCGTCCACGCCGGCCTCGGCCGCAATGGCGGCGGCCGTGAGCGGATTGTCGCCCGTGATCATCACGGTCTTGATGCCCATGCGGCGCAGCTCGGCAAAGCGTTCGCGTATGCCGTGCTTGACCACGTCCTTGAGCTCGATCACGCCCAGCACGCGGGCGCCATCGGCCACCACCAGCGGCGTGCTGCCGCGCCGCGACACATCCTCCACCACCTTGAGCATGGCGGGCGGGAACTTGCCGCCCATGGCTTCGACGTGGCGGCGCACGGCGTCGGCCGCGCCCTTGCGCAGGCTGCGCGTGCCGCCGTCGGGCTGCGGCATGTCCACGCCGCTCATGCGCGTCTGGGCCGTGAAGGGCACGAAGACGGCATGCAGGGTTGCCAGGTCACGCTCGCGCAGGCCATGCATTTCCTTGGCCAGCACGACCACGCTGCGGCCCTCGGGTGTCTCGTCGGCCAGTGATGCCAGCTGCGCCGCATCGACCAGCTGCGCGGCCGTCACGCCGGGAGCGGGCAGGAATTCGCTGGCCTGGCGGTTGCCCAGCGTGATGGTGCCGGTCTTGTCCAGCAGCAGCACGTCCACGTCGCCGGCCGCCTCCACGGCGCGGCCCGAAGTGGCGATCACGTTGGCCTGCATCATGCGGCTCATGCCTGCCACGCCAATGGCCGACAGCAGGCCGCCGATGGTGGTCGGGATCAGGCACACCAGCAGGGCGATCAGCACCGTCAGTCCCACGACCTGCCCGCTGCCCGTCAGCTCCACCGCAAAGGCCGAATAGGGCCGCAGCGTGACGATGACCAGCAGGAACAGCAGCGTCAGTCCGACCAGCAAGATGGTCAGCGCCAGTTCGTTGGGCGTCTTGTGGCGGCGGGCCGACTCCACCATGGAGATCATGCGGTCCAGGAAGGACTCGCCGGGGTTCACGGTGATCTGCACCACCAGCCAGTCCGACAGCACGCGCGTGCCGCCGGTGACCGAAGAGAAGTCGCCGCCGGCCTCGCGGATCACGGGGGCCGATTCGCCGGTGATGGCGCTCTCGTCCACCGAGGCCACGCCCTCGATCACCGTGCCGTCCAGCGGTATGGTGTCGCCGGCCTCGACCAGCACCCACATGCCCGAGCGCAGTTCTTCCGCACCCACGGGATGCCAGCGGCTTTGGTAGCTGGCCTGCTCCAGCTTCTTGGCGACCGTGCTGCGCTTCATGCTGCGCAGGCTCGCGGCCTGGGCGCGGCTGCGCCCCTCGGCCAGCGCCTCCGCAAAATTGGCGAACAGCACGGTGAACCACAGCCACAGCGCAATGGCCAGGATGAAGCCCGCAGGCGCCTCGCCCTCGCCCGCCAGGGCCTGGGCCCAGAGCAGGCTGGTGAAGATGGCGCCCAGATAGACCACGAACATCACCGGGTTGCGCCATTGCGCGCTCGGTGCCAGCTTGCGGATGGAGTCACCCAGCGCCTGGCGCACCAGCGAAGGATCGAACAGGGACAAAGCAGTTTTGCGCGACATGGCTTACTCCTTGGCGGCATTGGCTGCCGCAGGCTGCAGCGTCGCGGCCGAGAGATCGTCCAGCGCCAGATTCAACTGCAGCACGTTCACGCGCGGCTCACCCAGCAGGCCCAGAACGCGCGGCTGCATCTGCTGGCGCAGCAGTTCCTGGACCTTGGCCACAGGCAGCTGGCGCTCGCGTGCCACGCGCGGCAGCTGCAGCTCGGCATTGGCCACAGAGATGTGCGGATCCAGGCCGGAGGCCGAGGCCGTCACGGCATCCACAGGCACAGCGGCATCTGCCGCCAGACCATTGAGTTCGCGGTAGGCCGCCACGCGCGCCGCCACGGACTCCTTGAGCGCCGCGTGGGTCGACCCCTGGTTGGTGGCGGCCGACAGCGCGGCGTTGTAGGGCGCGGCCACCGTGGCATCGGCCTTGTCGGGATCCGGCGCCGTGGTGGCGCTGGGCCGACCCTGGAAATAACGGGGCGAAGCGAACTCCTGCCCGATCAGGGCCGAGCCCACGACCGAGCCCTGGCGCGTGATCAGGCTGCCATTGGCGGCCTTGGGAAACGCGGCCTGGGCCACGAGCGTGGTGACCAGCGGATACGCCAGGCCCGTGACCACGGCGACGAACAGCGCCGACCGCAGGCTGGGGCCGAACAGCGAGCGCAGCCCGCCGGCATCGGTCTGGGATGGAACCTGCGCATCGGTGCGCAGCACCGGCAACGGGCCGGAAGTGTGTGTTTGAACTTGCATTTCGGAAACCTCCGCCGCGCTGCTGTGTCAGGCACAGCAGGCGGCCAGGAAAAAAACGGGCTCAGGGGTGTTCAGGGATAGACCTGTCCTGACAGCATCTGCAGTTGCTCGACCACAGGGCCCAGGGCCAGCGAAGGCAGGAAGGTCAGTCCACCGACCACCACCACCACGAAGACCAGCAAGCCCATGAACAGCGGCGTGGCCGTCGGGAAGGTGCCCGGCCCCGCAGGCACGGTGGGCTTGGCCGCCAGGCTGCCGGCCAGGGCCAGCATGGGCAGCAGTGTCAGATAGCGGCCAGCCAGCATGGCCAGGCCGATGGTGGTGTTGAAGAACGGCGTGTTCGCATTCAGGCCCGCAAAGGCCGAACCGTTGTTGGCCGTGCCCGAGGCATAGGCATAGAGCACCTCCGAGAAGCCGTGCGGCCCCCGGTTGGTCAGACTGGCCATGGTGTCGGGCCAGACCGCAGCCAACGCCGTGAAGCCCAGGATGGAGATCGGGTGCGCCATCACGGCCAGCATCACCAGCTTGATCTCTCGCGCCTCGATCTTCTTGCCCAGGAACTCGGGCGTGCGGCCGATCATCATGCCGGCCAGGAAGACCGTGAGGATGGCGTACTGCAGCAGGTTGATCAGGCCCACGCCGTCGCCGCCGAACACACAGTTGAGCATCATCTGCGCCAGCGGCACCAGCCCGCCCAGGGGCGTCAGCGAGTCATGCATGGCATTGACCGAGCCCGTGGTCGCGGCCGTGGTCGTGGTCACGAACAGCGCCGTATCGGCGATGCCGAAGCGCAGCTCCTTGCCCTCCATGTTGCCGCCCGGCTGGGTGGCGCTGATCTGCTGGTCGGCACCTGCGGCCGTGAGCAGCGGATTGCCGGCCTGCTCGGCCGTGAACACCAGCGCCAGAAAGCCCACGAACATCACCAGGCAGGCGCCGAACAGCACCCAGCCCTGGCGACGGCGCAGCAGCATGGAGCCGAGCGCATAGGTCAGCGCCGACGGGATCAGCAGCATGCCCAGGATGTGGAATGCGTTGGTCAGCGGCGTGGGGTTCTCGAACGGATGGGCCGCATTCATGCCGAAGAAGCCGCCACCGTTGGTGCCGATGTGCTTGATGCTCTCCAGGCTGGCCACGGGGCCGAGAAGAATCTGCTGGCGAGCGCCTTCCAGCGTCGTCGCCCAGACCTGGCCATCCAGCGTCTGAGGCACACCCTGCCACACATAGACCAGGGCCACCACAAAGCTCAGCGGCAGCATCACGCGCCAGAGCATGCGCACATAGTCCACCCAGTAGTTGCCCAGGTCCGAGGCACTGGAGCGCGCCAGGCCGCGGATGACACCCGCCGCGGCGACCACGCCCGTGGTCGCGCCAGCGAACATCATGAAGGTGATGGCCACCATCTGCGTGGCGTTGGACAGGCTGCTCTCGCCCGAATACGCCTGCCAGTTGGTATTGGTCACAAAGGACACGGCCGTGTTGAAGGCCAGGTCCGGTGTCTGCGCCGCATTGCTCAGCGCATTGAGCGGCATCCAGCCCTGCAGGCGCAGCAGCGCATAGCCCAGCAGCAGCATGGCGCCGTTGGACAGCAGCAGCGCCAGCCCGTAGCGCTGCCAGCCCATGCGCTCGGCCGGGTTCACGCCCAGGGCGCGAAAGCTCAGCCGCTCGATCCAGGCATGGTGCTCACTCGTGAAGCAGCGTGCCAGCCACTGCCCCATGGGCACGGCCAGCGCCGTCATCAGCAGCAGCACCAGTGCATATTCCATCCAGGTCAACCACATGGAGGTCTCCTTTCAGGCAGTCAAATCCGGCCCAGCGCCGCCACGAAGGCCAGCAGGCCCCCGAAGCAGCCCAGGCTCAGGGCGATAAAGATCAGGTCTTGCATCTGCGCCACCTCAGAACTGTTCGGGCCGCAGCAATGCGTATCCGAGGTAGACAAACACAGCCAGGGCGCCCAGGGCGCCCAGCCATCCGGTGATTTCGGTCAGGGTCATAGGGATTTCTCCCGCATCGGCGCCGCATGGCGGCACCTGTTGTTGCGATGGGGAAAACTCTAGGGCCGGGGCTGTCAAGGATGGGTTGAGATTGGCAGGGGCCGTATCAAGACGGCATCAAGAAGATGAGCGGCTCACCGCTGACCGCACTGCCACTACCCAATGACCTGAGCGCATCGTCAACGGCCCATGAACAGCAGATACATCCCCGCCACCGGCCCACCGACTTCCGCGGCCGTGCCAGCGCAGGCCCGTCTTGAGGGCTCCACCGAGCGCCGCGCCTTCCTGGCCAGCGCCGGCCTGCTCGTGCTGATCTATCTGGGATGGCTGCTGGTCTTCTGGCCCGGCGTACTGGGCGAGGACAGTTCGGCCATCCTTCAGGAAGTGGACAGGCCCGAACACTTTCGCTCGGGCAAGAGCGTGGGCTGGTACTACTTCGTGCGCTGGACATATGGCGTCACCCACCGGGTTGAAGTGCCAGTGGCCATCCTGCTATTGCTGTGCGCCCTCTTCTTTGCGCGCATGTTGGCCTGGTACTGGGCACGCGGGCACCGCCTGCTGTACGCCGTGCTGCTGGTCTTCGTCTGCGCGGCCCCTCACATGGTCTATTTCATGGCCACGCTGTATCCAGACGCCATCTTCGCCGTGGCCTCCTGCGCCCTGCTGTTTGAGCTTTGGTGGATTTGCAGCCAGAAACGGCACAGCCGGGCCAGCCTGGCCCTCATCGCGCTGGCACTGCCGTTTTCGGTTTTTGTGCGTGCCAACGGCATCCTCTTTCTGGCACCGGCCGTGGTTGCGATCTTTCTGGTCCACCGCAAAAGCCGCTTGCCGCTGTGCACCATCATCGGCCTGTGGTGTGCTCTGGCCTATGCGGGCACGCAGATGCACAGGCCCGCTGTGCAAAGCGCCACGGATTCACTCGTGCTCTTCGAAACAGTCAAGCTGCTGCAGCCCAGGGCCATGAACGACCTCTGGCAAAAGCAACCCCTCATGAACGACCCCTGGGTACTGCAGTCGCCCAAGCTGTCGGCACGCACTTTGGAAATCCTGGAAGGCCATGCTCCGCGCCAGCTCATGCTCGCCTACTCGGACCCGGCCTACTGGGATATGTTGGTGTTCCATCCGCAGGGCCCTCAGCTCTTCAGCCTGACCGAAGAACAGCGCAAGGAGCTGGCGCAGGAGTTCCTGCGCTACAACCTTTGGCACAACCTGCCCGATGTGACGGCCAGCCGCGTCAATGTGCTTCTGTCGGCCGCGCTGGCCCAGGGCGGGTTTCCGGCGCTCGACTATGCCCGCTATGTGATCAAGCGCACCCAGGCGCAATCGCAAATGCGGATTTTCAGGCTGGATTCCGCAGAAACCGCGCTGCGCGGCGTGCTTCGCCAAAGTCATGCCTGGCGCTGGCTGCTGTGGACGCCCTGGCTGGGCTTCGCGCTGCTGGCCATGGTCCTGTGGCATGGCGTGCGCCAAAAGAACGTGCCAGCCTTGCTGATCAGCGTGCCAGCAGCCATTCACCTGATCGCCATTGCGGTCTTCGCTACTGCAGGCGAATATAGATACCTGCTGCCATTCTTCGCTCTCACGCCAGCTCTTTTGGCTGTACTCATATCTCGTCCCAGCATCTCCGGAGCAAATGCTGTAACAACCGTTTCGCCGAAGGCATTGGCGGATTCCTCCGACAACCCGCTTGCGACACACGCTCTGTAAAATGCGCCGGTTCGCCGCGGCCGCCAGCCGGTACGCGCGCCCTGCTATTTACCCATCTCCTGGACTCCCCCTTGACTTACGCCCTGGAAACCCGGCGCCGCCGGACTTTTGCCATCATTTCCCACCCCGACGCGGGCAAGACCACGCTGACCGAAAAGCTGCTGCTGTTCTCGGGCGCGATCCAGATCGCGGGCGCCGTCAAGGGCCGCAAGGCCAGCCGCCATGCCACCTCCGACTGGATGGAAATCGAAAAGCAGCGCGGCATCTCGGTGGCCAGCTCGGTCATGCAGATGAGCTACCGCGACCATGTGGTCAATCTGCTCGACACCCCTGGACACAAGGACTTTTCGGAAGACACCTACCGCGTGCTCACGGCCGTGGACTCGGCGCTGATGGTGATCGACGCCGCCAACGGCGTGGAATCGCAGACCCGCCGCCTGATCGAGGTCTGCCGCCAGCGCGACACCCCCATCATCACTTTCGTCAACAAGATGGACCGCGAAGTGCGCGATCCGCTGGACATTCTTGACGAAGTGGAGCGCGAGCTGGGCATGCCCTGCTGCCCCGTCACCTGGCCCGTGGGCCAGGGCAAGCAGTTTGGCGGCATCATCAACCTGCTCACCCAGACCATGACGGTGTTCCAGCCTGGCAGCGAACGCCGCCCCCAGGACTTCGAGGCCATTCCCCTGGCCGAGGCCGACAAGCTGCGTGCGCGCTTCGGGCAGGCCTTTGACGACGCGCTCGACAGCATGGAACTGGCCCAGGGCGCCTCGGCCCCCTGGGACCACGAGGCCTTCCTGGCAGGCAAGCTCACGCCGGTCTTCTTCGGCTCCGGCGTGAACAACTTCGGTGTCATGGAAGTGCTGGATGCCGTGGTCGACATGTCGCCCCCGCCCGGCCCCCGAAAAAGCTCGCTGCTGGTCAACAAGCAGCCTGTGGAAAAGATCATCCACCCCGAGGACGAAGGCTTCTCCGGCGTGGTCTTCAAGGTCCAGGCCAACATGGATGCCAACCACCGTGACCGCATCGCCTTCGTGCGCGTGGCCTCGGGCAAGTACACGCCCGGCATGAAGATGAAGGTGCAGCGCACCGCCAAGGAACTGCGCCCCACCTCGGTCGTGACCTTCATGAGCCAGCGCCGCGAAGCCGTGGAAGAAGCCTATGCGGGCGACATCATCGGCTTCACCACGCATGGTGGCGTGCAGTTGGGCGACACCATCACCGACGGCACCAACCTCCAATTCACGGGCCTGCCCTTCTTCGCCCCGGAAATGTTCATGACCGTGGTGCTCAAGAACCCGCTGCGCACCAAGCAGCTGCAGCAGGGCCTGATGCAGCTGGGCGAGGAAGGCGCCATCCAGGTCTTCAAACCCGAAGCCGGCGGCAACATGCTGCTGGGCGCCGTGGGCCAGCTGCAGTTCGAAGTGGTGCAGCACCGCCTGAACACCGAATACGACTGCGACATCCGCCTGGAAGGCTGCCAGTACACGGCCGCCCGCTGGATCACGGCCGACACGCCGGGCGAACTGCGCGAATTCGAGAACGCCTACCCACTGCGCATGGCGCGCGATGCGGCCGACACGCTGGCCTATCTGTGCACGTCACCGTATGACGTGCGGCTGGCGCAGGAGCGGTTTCCCAAAATTCACTTTCATCCGCTGCGCGAGCATGCGGGTTTGGCTTTGCAACATGGCTAAGACAACAACCACAAGCTCCTTCACAGACCTTCCATCTGCGAAAAACACCCCCTGGTGGCTTACAGCTAGTCCTGAGCATGCGTCAGACTGGCGAGTGAATGCACTTATTGCCGTATTTTTAATCGGAATTTATATCACTGCGCTTCTTGGACTTTGGCCGGGAATACTAGGCAGTGATAGCTTTGCGATTTTAAAAGAAGTCATTGAGCCTAATTTGCACTTTTCAGGAAAGACATCGATCTGGTATCACTTAGTCTCCAATCTATTTCTGATCAATGATCGCGTAGAAAATGTATCTATATTTCTAGTTGCAGTCAGCACTTTAGTTTTCACACGTATACTCAGCTGGCTTTGGCTAAATCAGCCAAAATGGATATTCTTTCTATGCCTACTGGGGATAGTTATCAATCCGCAGATGGTGCGTTATACCATCCTGATATATCCCGACGGCATCTTTTCAGTGGCTCTGATCGGTGTATTATTTGAATGCTACCTAATTATTCGTCGTCAACGAGTAAGCATATTTACATGGATATTTTTAGCACTCTTGCTACCTTTTGCACTTGATTTACGAACCAATGGCAGAGTGCTGCTCATTCTCCCCATAGTATTCATCCCGATTATTCGTAAAGGCCAGCGCTGGTCCTTTGCAGCAGCTTATCTCACTGGATTAAGCTTGTGCTTATGGTCGAATATCAGTCACAATACGTCGCCTCAAAAAGCAACTCAATCACTTGTGATATGGGAGACCGTCAATTTTCTTCAGCCAAGACCACAGGAACACTGGAGGGCAAAGCCACGTGTTTCAGAAACTACTATTCGCACATTGGAAAAATACACAACCATTGACACCCTATTGAAGTACTATGATCCTTACTACTGGGATCCATTAATCTTCTCCCAAGACGGACCCAAGCTTGCTTCAATGTCAAGAGCTGACCAGAAGATATTGCAACGGGAATTTTGGCGCTACAACTTATGGCAGAATCTTCCTGCATTTTTCGGTAGTCGCGTTAACGTCTTTCTCGGCTCCGCCTTGGCTGATGGCTTGCATGTTCCAAATAATTATCGGGCGCATGTACTCTCAACCATAAAAACAAACTCCAAAGCCAATAAGTTCGACTCTTTAGAGCTAGGTGGATTCATGGACAGAATTCATTCATGGAGCGAGAATAATCGCATATGGCTTTGGAGCACACTTCCTGGCACAATACTAATTCTCTACTCACTATATATTGGCGTACACTATAAAAATCCCATAGCCCTTGCTATATCAATCATTATGTTCATCGAATTGACCGGAATATTCCTAATGTCAATCGCTGCAGAGCACAGATATCATTTACCACTCTTTGTCTTTCCCTTGGTGGCGCTTCCCTTGCTTTGGGATGATAGAAGAAGGCGGGTCACTAAAAATCCGACTTCAGAATAACAAATTACACCAACCAGGCTTTCAATGACATGTTTACAATCTGAAGCAACTAGAGCAAGGCAATGCAACCGATATACTTAACCAATACTCATACAGGGCACTGTTCTCCGCCGAATCAAATTCAAATATATCAGAATACCTTAGCCTTGCCTAACTCGAAGATAATTTGATCATCCATGCATGGCACCAACCCACTCACTTTTCGCCTACCAATGTGGTTCACAACAGCTGCGCGGCATCGCACCAATCGAGTTGCACCTGCAATTTTCAAACTATGAGTCGCCAGATTCAAAAGGACAACAAACCATCTCCTGAACTCACGGTGCTATATCAGCTGCACCACGCATCATGAACTAAGCCACATCCAATAGAATCATATTGGGCGCGGCAACCACAATACTCAACACAATAGTACCATGCGAAATCAAATACAGCGCCATTTCACCTATCTTGATCTGGGCAACGCCGAATCGACAGCCGTCGGCATACATGCTCATCCAATCGTATGACCCCTTTTTTTACCAGTTTGGCCGTCATTTGCGTCCTTGGTATTTCTATAGGGCAGCTACTGTTCAAAAAGGCAGCGACCGCAATCCCCCCCACTCCCTCCCTTTTTGACCTTGCATTCAATGGTTGGCTTCTGGTCGCGTTCGCACTTTACGGCGTCACCACACTCGCTTGGGTCTGGGTTCTGCGAAGCGCGCCGCTTTATCTTGCCTATCCGATCATGGGCCTTGCATTCATCGTGGTACCTACACTCGCCTGGCTCTTTTTGAATGAACCGATGCACCCCAAGACTATCATCGGTGGACTGTTCATCGCCATAGGAATCACAATCACATCCCAGGCACCGCATTGATTACTTGAATACCATGAAAATATCCGTTGCCATCCCCTGCTACAAAGTCACACAGCACGTAGTGGGCGTTATAAATAATATTCCTGATTGCGTGACATCGATTTATGCAGTCGACGATTGCTGTCCGGATGGTAGCGGCAAATGGGTTCTACAAAATTGTACCGATCCCAGGGTCAGGGTTCTTTTCCACTCGGAAAACCAAGGAGTCGGAGGAGCAGTCAGCACCGCATACCAGGAAGCCCTCAAGGACGGCATGGATATCGTCGTAAAAATAGATGGCGATGGACAGATGGATCCCAAGTTGCTGCCTCTTTTCGTTCAGCCGATCCTGCAAAAACGCGCCGACTACACCAAAGGCAATCGATTCTTCAGACTGGAATCTGTGCGAAACATGCCCAAGATCCGTCTCTTTGGGAATGCAGCGTTGTCGTTCCTCACCAAGATCAGCTGCGGATATTGGAACATCATGGATCCCTCGAATGGATACACCGCCATCCACACCAGCATTTTGCGCGAGCTGCCCATCAACAAGCTGGAGAAACGATATTTCTTTGAGACGGATATGCTTTTCCGTTTGAACACAATTCGCGCTGTCGTCAAAGATATTCCCATGGATGCGATCTATGCCGACGAGGAGTCGAACCTAAAAATCAGCAAAATTCTACCGGAATTCCTGAAAAAGCATACGATTCGCATCGGAAAGCGTTATTTCTATAATTATCTCCTTAGAGACTTCAACATCGGCACGGTCTACAGCACCTTCGGACTGCTGCTGTTAATTTTCGGAATCATCTTCGGCGGTACTCATTGGATCAGCAGTTACCTGAATCACCAACCGGCAAGCAGTGGAACGGTGATGCTGGCAGGTCTTCCTGTGTTGATCGGCATTCAATTCCTCATCGCCTTCTTGCATTACGACGTGAGCAGCACCCCTCAGGAACCACTCAGCGTGATACTATCCGGCGCGGCCATCCCCGACAAAGCCATCGAGAGAAAAACCACCTTCCCAGGAAATTAGGATGCTAAGAAACATACAGACCTTGCGGTTTTTCGCCGCATTCGTGGTAGTGCTTCACCATATGACTCCACCGGTGACGCCATTCACCCTGACTCTTCTTCCTGAGGCAGTGACTCGTCTGGGTTTTGCAGGTGTCGACCTATTCTTCGTTATCAGCGGCCTAATCATGGCCGAAACCACAAAAACCCTCAAGCCCGGCTGGCATTCAGCCACACGTTTCCTGATACAGCGATTTGGCCGCATCTATATCGGCTGGTGGCCCTTTTTCTTCATCTACCTTGTCGCAGCCTGGAGCTTCAAGAGCATAAAGCCGCAGACGAGTCTCTGGGGATCTTTCTTCTTGTGGCCGCAAGACCTGATGCTCTACCTCCTGCCAATCACCTGGACATTGAGTTTTGAGCTCTATTTCTACGTCGCGGTTGCTTTGATCATTCTCTGGCAAAGGCGTAATGCGCCCAAAATACTGGGAGTCATCGGTCTCGTCCTCATCATCTTCAACATCTGGCTTTACATGAATGGCATGTATCTTCCAGAAAATGAGGCAAAAGCCAAGACAAGCCTGCTGATCCCATTCTATGCTTCACCGCTAGTGGTTGAATTCATTGCCGGGTTCCTTCTTGCGGAGTTCATCCGCCGATATCCCAAGCAACCCATCTATATCTGGACCACGGGTGCCATCATATTTTTGGCTGCAGCATATTTCTACCAGATCCATGGAAATTTGAACGCCAGCGGCATGGCTGGTTTTTTTCATAACGGAGAAAGGGCCATTCTTTTCGGAGGATTCTCTTGCTGCCTTATTGCCTGCGCGATGGAATTGGAGCGGCGTGGGATCACTCCCTGGAAATCATTGCAATCCTTGGGAGATGCCTCATACAGCATCTACCTCAGTCACATCATGATCCTGATTGCCATGAGCAAAACATATAACAATTTCCCCATACATCTCCCCAATGTTTTCTGGGCGATCTCCACCCTGGCTGCCACATTGATATTCTCATGGATCTGGTATCGATGGATAGAGCTGCCTATTTATCAGATTCTCAAAAGAAAAATCTCTATCTGGTTTGGTGCATCAGCGTTAAAACGCACAAACCCGACAAAGTCTCAATCCCTGTAGCCAAGATCCAAAGTCCCTTAATTTTCCAAACCTAAGACAACTACGGAAAAGCTCAGCCCGCCATTTTTCGATTAGAAGCCAGTGAAGCTGTCTGATATCTTGTCTGTAAACATGAATCCAACTCGAACTTCCTCCTGCTTTTCCCGGTTCCATATACTGAGCCGACTGGGACTTGCAATGGTCGCACTAACCAGCGCCGCCCATGCAGCAAATCCGGTGCGGACCACCTCTCAACCACTAGTCATCGCCCCCACCGTGGAAGGCATGCTCCTGTGCGATGAAGCCGTTGCAGACACCAGGATCAAGTCCATGGACGAGGCCTACGCCTTCTGCCAGCAGCGCAAGCTGGACGGCTCCGCGGCCGTCAACCGCCTGCTGGACACGCTGGAACCGGGCGGCCCGAAGGGTAACGTGCAGATCGGCTACACCGCCACGCTGCAATTGCTGGGGCTGTACCAGCGCACGTCCAAGGGCTGGGAAATCGACGAAGCCAAGGTGGACAGCTTCCTGAACGTCATCCGCAAGGTACAGCGCCCGGTCGTGCTGTATTTCTCGGCAGACCATTTCGACTCCGTCGGCCCCATTGCTGCCGAGTTGGCCAAGGACCCCGTCAACCTGATGCAGCTGCGCGACGGCAAGCCTCTGGAACTGGGCTATTTCGGCTACCGCATCCTGCCCTACACGCTCTCCACAGACCCCTCGGTGCCCGTCAATCACTACCGCTTCAAAGCCCTCGAATACATGGCCAGGAAGATCCGGGAGCTGCCCCAGCCCGTACAGGACCGCATCATTGCCTACACCCTGCCCGGTGAACTGCACCACATGTTCCCGGACTTCGAGAACGGTATGGGCGCCTACAAGGACATCCGCGTCACCGACTACAGCCCAGGCTCGGTGGCAGGCTTTCGCCAATGGCTGCAGAGCAAATACAAAGGCATCGCGCAGTTCAAGGCGCAGACCGGGCTGGACTACGCGTCGTTCGACGTCATTCCTGCCCCATCCAAGGACATACGCAAGGAAAAACTCAGTGGCTTCGGCGAACACTACGATGCATTTGCCGACGGCACACTGCCCGTGGGTGGCTGGCTGTGGGACCCAAACCAGGCCATAGAACGCCTGGATCTCTATCTGGACGGCAAGCTCGCAGGGCCCATGGCACGTGGCCTCAATCGCCTGGATGTCTACCGCGCTGTGGACAACATCACCAGTCCCAACACCGGGTTCCGCTACAACCTCGACTTCAGCAACCTGACCGCCGGACAGCACATCGTGCAGGTCGTGGCCGAGTCCAAGGGACGCAAATACCAGTTGGCCAATGCCAACTTCGTTGTCGTTCCACGCAATCAGGGCAAGATGGTCAATCTGTACCCCAGACGGCTCGGGTGGATGCCCCCCACGTCCATGCTGGAGAAGCAGGGCGTGCGCTTCTGGCTAGACATGCCTGCCCAGTTGCAGGACGTCTACTACAACCCCCTGGCAAAGGATTGGAACCAGTACCGCGAATCCCAGGTGTATGCGCAGCTTGCGGTATTCCATGAACGTGCCATTGCAGCCGGCCTGCCCGCCGCCAAGCTCTTTTCCCACCAGATCATTCCCGATGTGAACCCCTCCTGGAATCCACAGCTGTTCGCCTCGACCCAGACGCTTGACGGCAAGGCACCCTGGCGGCAGGGCCTGAACATGTACGGCGGCGCCACCGACAGCGACTGGCTTCGCGGCTTCATGAAGCAGCACCAGATCGGCAGCGGCTATGGCGCACCTGAATTCAACCCCCAGCAATGGAAGCTGGAAGGAACGCACCTGGCCGCGCTGAAGGCCCACTATGACGCAGGCGCCACCTTCATCAGCCCCTACTACTTCTCGGTGATCAACCAGCGCTTCAAGGGCGCAGCCGAACACGGCGTCAACCGCATGGAACTGTCCCCCGACAACCCCAAGGACGGCTCCGACAAGTTCTACAAGGCCATCGTCGAATTCGCCAGGCAGTAGGATGGAGCCCTTGCGCGCACGGTCCGTGCGCGCAAACGCTGCCCTTCTACAAGCCGCCCCGGGCGGCTTTCTGCATTTTGACGACCGTGCCTACAACCCTCCAGCCGCTGTCCCTCTGGACACCTCCCGCATCGCCGCTCGGCATCCTCACCGACATCGACGACACCCTGACCACGGAAGGCGTGGTGCCGGCCCATGTCGTTGATGCCATTGCCCAGCTCAAGCAGTCCGGGCTGCGCGTGGTACCGATCACCGGCCGCCCCGTAGGCTGGAGCGAGCCGTTTGCCCAGGCCTGGCCCGTGGATGCCATCGTGGCCGAGAACGGCGCCGTGGCACTGCGGCGCAATGCGCAGGGCGGGCTGGACAAGCTCTACCAGCAGGACGAGGCCACACGCACTGCAAACTACGCGCGCATGCAGCAGGTGCTGGCCGAGATCGAGGCCACCGTGCCCGGCGCGCTGCGCGCCACCGACTCGGCGGGCCGCGAATGCGACATTGCCGTGGACCACAGCGAATTCACGCAGATGCCCCAGCAGGACATTGACCGGTGCGTGGCCATCATGAAGGCGGCAGGCATGAACGCCACCGTCAGCTCCATCCACATCAACGGCTGGTTTGGCGCGCACAACAAGCTCGAAGGCGCGCGATGGATCCTGCGCACCCTGTTCGACATCGACCTCGACGCCACGCTGGACCGCTGGATCTACATCGGCGACTCCACCAACGACCAGCTGATGTTCGAGCACATGCCCCACAGCCTGGGCGTGGCCAACATCGCGCGCTTCGTGCCCCAGCTCAAGCACCTGCCTCGCCATGTCACGCAGGCCGAGCGCGGCGACGGCTTTGCCGAAATGGCGCAGTATTTGCTGTCCCAGCGCCCCTGATCCACAGGGCCGAGGGCCGGTGCTGCCCTTGCAGACCTTCGCCCTCGACCACCCCTCCTGATCTGCGGGACCCGCGCCCCCTCCGCAGACACCATCACCCTCAGCACAGGCAACCGCCCGGCGCAGGCGGGCTGCGCACCCTCTTTCCCCCATTCGACAGAGCAAATCTAGGACTATTCCTAGATTCAGGCTCAAATAATCAGAATGCGCCCTATTTCATATAACGGCGGCGCACACCTAGAATCCATCACATACCCAAAGAACAGGTTTTTTCGCCTTTTTCTTTGACATATTCTCTCCTGAACCCCGTCCGCGCCATTGGGCACTGGTGTCTTTGAGCAATTCAATTTCAAACATGCCAGAGAAACAAACCTCGCCCATCCCTCGCCAACGCTCCCTCATCCGAACAATTTCTCCATGTCAGCGCCACCACCTATTCCAGCATGATCGCAACCCCTGCAAATCATTGACCATGCTGACAGTTACCAACCATTGGATTGATGAGGTGAACATGGAACACTGATGATTTATTAACCACTCAACCATTCACACAATCTCTTATTCCATCAGCGCATTCATCGCTGCTGGAATTTCATTTATCTCTTCAACTCGAGGGAATACCCATGAAAAAGATCGCATTGCTGACATCGGTCGCCAGCCTGGTCATGATGGCCATGAACACCGCTCAAGCAGCAGACGGCACCATCAACTTCACGGGCGAGGTGGTCACCACCACCTGCAAGGTGGACACCACGGTCGCCGGCGCAGCCAAGGACGGCGTGAAGCTGCCCAACGTGGCGAACAACCAGCTGGCCACCGTGGGCGCCACGGTCGGCCGCCAGGCGTTCTCGCTGGAACTCAGTGGCTGCGAGCTGGCCTCCAGCGCCACCGCCACGACGCCTGTCTCCAAAGTCGCCGTGTTCTTCGAGGCCGGCCCCAACGTGGATCTGGTCACCGGCATGCTCAAGCCTGCAGCTGCCAGCGGTACTGGTGCGCCCACCGTGGCCTCCGGTGTCCAGATCGCCATCGTGGATCCCAGCAACAACGAGCGTCTGAAGATCGGTTCCGCCCAATCACGCTTTGTGGACATCGACAACAAGGTCGGTGGCACGGGCCGGGCCGTCATGCGTTTCGCCTCCGAATACGTGGCCACCGGCCCCGTGACGGCCGGCCGCACCGACACCTCGGTGACCTACTCGCTGGTCTATCAGTAATCACTGACTTTCAGGCATATCGGCCGCCTTGCGGTGGTCGATATGCCGTGTCTTCTGCTTTCGTGACATGGGCCCGGCCCCATTCTTTCGCTCAAAACCCAGAGAGTTCTCCGATGCTGACGATCAAACGTTCATATGGGCTTGCTGCCATCCTGTTGTCCCTTCTTCTTGGAACGGCGGCACAGGCCAGCGTGACATTGACGGGCACGCGCATCATATTCCCCAGTGGCGAGAAGGAAGCCACCATCCAGCTCACCAACGAAGGCAGCAAACCTGCCCTGGTGCAGACCTGGCTGGACAAGGGCAACAACCAGGAATCGCCTGAGAACATCGACGTTCCCTTCGTCATCACGCCCACCATCATGCGCATCGAGGCGGGCAAGAGCCAGACGTTGCGCATCATCTATTCGGGCGAAGCACTGCCTGCCGACAAGGAATCCCTGTTCTGGCTCAACGTGCTGGACGTCCCGCCCAAGGCGGAAATGGAAGGCGACTCCAACAACCTCCAGTTCGCCTTTCGCACCCGTGTCAAGCTCATGTACCGACCCAGCAACCTGCCCGGCAATGCCCAGGAAGCTCCTGCCCAGCTTCAATGGTCGGTAGACGTTGACGCCAAAAACCAGCCTGTGTTGAAAGCACGCAATCCCAGCGCCTTTGTGGTCAATGTGGCTGGCGTTGAAGTGCAACTCGGCGGCAAATCCTTCGAGGCAGGCGTCGGGCCCGTTCTTCCCGGCCAGGTGGCCACCTTTCCAATCAAGGAACCTGCGGGTGTCAATATGGCTGGCGCGGCAGGTGCCACGGTGATGTTCAGCAGCATCAATGATTGGGGCGCCAGTCTCAACCACGAAGCCAGAATCGGAAATTCCGCCCAATAAACAGGGCAATGCGAGCACAGCCACGCGAATCCCCCGTCCTTTCCGGCCTGATTATCTAATGCCACTGCATTTTCAGCCCGGCCAGCACACCGATACCCAGCGTTAATACCCGGCGAAACGGCATCGGTCTCTTTACCGGGACTGGCACATCGGCCTTGGCCGTTCGCTTTGCATCGGG
Organism: Delftia sp. WSY_7; assembly: GCF_043104845.1. NCBI lineage: Bacteria > Pseudomonadati > Pseudomonadota > Betaproteobacteria > Burkholderiales > Comamonadaceae > Delftia > Delftia sp. WSY_7. Next base: position 727,926 of record NZ_JBICLB010000005.1, read on the forward strand.
CGCACAGCATTAGGAGATAAGCAAATGATCAGGCCAGTCTTTCCAGATTCAGAAAAGGGAATCAAAAGCCGGCATACAAGGCAAGGAAAAGGAACAATGCCGGGGCCAGGCCAAGGCCCTGCCGGATATTTCCAACTGAAGCCCGGCCATGCGCTGCTGCTCTCCGTGCTGGTGTGCTGGCAGTCCGAGGCCCAGCAGGGGCAGCAGGTCAAGGAAGTCACGACCTCCACGTCCACCGGCCAGTGGCAGCCCACGCCGGCTGCCGTCGACTTCGACCCCAGCTTTCTGAACACCGGCAAGCAGACCATTGACGTCTCGCGCTACTCGCGCGCCAACGTGGTCACGCCCGGCAACTACAGCCCCGACATCTACATCAACGGCAACTGGGTTGGCCGCCGCGAAGTGCAGTTCAAGGCCCAGTCCGGCTCACAGGACGCGCTGCCCTGCCTGGACAAGGCCCTGCTGGAGAAGGTGGGCATCGACCTCTCACGCCTGCCGCCCGAGGCCGCCTTGAAGCTGGCGGCCGACGGTGGCTGCAACCGTCTGGACCAGATCGTTGCGGGCGCCTTGACCAGTTTCGACTTCGGCAAGCAGCGACTGGACCTGAGCGTGCCCCAGGCCTCGCTACGCCGTTCGGTGCGCGGCTATGTCAGTCCCGACCAATGGAGCGCCGGCGTGCCTGTCGGCCTGCTCGGCTACCAGTTCAACACCTACCACGGGCGCTCCAGCAACGCAGAAAACACCACGCAGAACTACCTGGGCCTGAACGGCGGCGTCAACATCGACCGCTGGCATTTCCGGCACAACGGCTCCTTCAGCTGGGCGGACACTGGACGGGGCAACTACCAGAACATCTCCACCTACGCACAGCGCGACATTGCCGACTGGTCTTCCCAGCTCATACTGGGCGACACCTACACGGGTGGCGACCTGATGGACTCCACCTCGTTTCGCGGCATACGCTTGAACAGTGATGACCGCATGCTGCCCGACTCCCAGCGCGGCTACGCGCCCGTGGTGCGCGGCGTGGCCAACACCAATGCCCGAGTCACCATCACGCAGAACGGCATCAAGCTCTACGAAACCACGGTGGCGCCCGGCGCCTTCGTCATCAACGACCTCTATCCCACGGGCTACGGTGGCGACCTGCAAGTCAGCATCACCGAGGCCAATGGCGCCGTGCGCAGCTTCTCCGTTCCCTACGCGGCCGTGCCGCTGTCGCTGCGTGAAGGGCAGAACCGATACAGCCTCACTGCGGGCGTGGTACGCCACCTGCCCAACACCTCGCCCATGTTCTCCCAGGCCACGTGGCAGCACGGCTTCACCAATATGCTGACAGGCTACGGCGGCCTGTCCCTGGCCAAGGGCCATATCTCGCCCATGATTGGCGCAGCGCTCACCACGCCCTGGGGCGCCTTCGGTGCAGACATCACGCACGCCTCCACCAGCATCCCCCACGACGGTTCCTTTTCCGGGCAGAGCCTGCGGGCCAGCTACGCAAAGTCCTTTGCGCAGACCGGCACCCACGTGGCCATTGCCGCCTATCGCTACTCCACCAACGGATTCTTCGGCCTCAACGACGCCATGCGCGCACGGGATCAGGCCAATCTGCTACGGCCCTCCACGGACCTGTACCGGCCTCGCAACCGCGCCTCTCTGGTCATGGGCCAGCAGTTTGGCCCCGGGGGAGGCAGTCTCAGCCTCACGGCGTCCACTGCCAAGTACTGGAACCGACAGGGCTCCAACGTCGACTACGCCATTGGCTACAGCAACTCGTTCCGCAACATCTCCTACAACCTCTCTGCGGCGCGCCAGCGCGATGCCTGGGGACAGTCCAACACGTTCCTGCACGTGGGCCTGTCGATTCCGCTCAGCATGGAGCGCGGCATGATGCTCTCCACCAATACCAACCGCGACTCGCGCGGCCGCGTGCAGGCCCAGGCCAACCTGTCCGGGCTGCTGGGCGACGACAACGCCATCTCCTACGGCCTCAGCGCCAACCACAACACCGGTGGCATGAATGGCAGCAGCACCAGTGCCAGCGCCAACGCCACCTACCGCGCATCGCAGACCGAACTCAGCGGCAGCGTCAGCGCCAGCAGCGGCTACCAGCAGTTCTCGGTAGGCGCGCGTGGCGCCATCGTGGCCCACCCGGGCGGCGTGACGCTGTCGCAATCGGTGTCTGACACCTTTGCCATCGTGGAGGCCAAGAACGCGGAAGGCGCGCGCATCAACAACGCGCCCGGAGTGAAGGTGGACAGCCGGGGCTATGCCGTCGTGCCCTACCTCACACCGTTCTCGATGAACGAGGTCTCCATTGATCCAAAGGGCCTTTCCACCGACGTTGAGCTCAAGGAAACCAGCCAGCACGTCGCGCCGCTGGCCGGTGCCGTGCCGCTGCTGGTCTTCAAGACGGCCTACGGCCGCTCGGCCGTGATCCGCGCGCGGCAGGCCGGCAACATGCCTGTGCCCTTTGGCGCCAGCGTGCTGGACATGGACGGCAAGGAGTTGGGCGTGATCGGCCAGGCCGGCAAGCTGCTGGCGCGCGGGCTATCAGACCAGGGTGAGCTGCAGGTGCAGTGGAAGACCGACACCGGCATGGTGGGCTGCAACCTCTCCTATACCCTGCCTGAAAGAAAGCGCAGCACCACCCACCAGCCGCCGCAAAGCCTGGAACTGCCCTGCGTGGCCAGCAACAAGCTGCTGCCTGCGGCCACCGACGTGGCATCTGCCAAGCCGGGCAAGACCGCGGCAACCTCAACCGCAACCACCAATGCCAAGACAGCCGTGGCCGGCGCCCCGGCCTCCAACGCGGCGTCGGCCGTGGCTCTGGCCGGCATGACCCAGGAACGCACGGCAGCAACGGCACCGGCCACGGTAGTCGCCAGCGCGCCGGCAGTCACTGCGGCTGCAGTGCTGCCCGCTCGTGCCACACAGCCGAGCGACAGCCAGCAGGCACTGAAGCTGGAGCGCAACCTGGACGGCCTGCGCATGAGCGTCAAGATCAGCGCCTTGCCCACCACGGTGCCAGTCACCAGCAACGCGGGCAGAACTCCCGTGGCGGCAGGGCACGACGCAGGCACCGGCAAGCACAAGCCGCCGCAGCAAACCTTGCGGGCTGACCGTCCGCTGGCCATCCTGCAGCCCAGCTTGAAGATCAGGGTCCTGGCATCGGCCGATCAGACATAAGCACCGGAAAGCAGCCCAAATGGGCCGCTGCCAATGCAGGGCCACGTTGATTGCCTGCACCAGCAGGCTTCCATTTCCGACTCCCGCGCCGACTGCAGATACGTTGGTACGGGTAGCCATCGGCATGCAGCTATTTGCCGTCACGGCCCAAACGCTGTTCATCAAGACCCGCAAGATTGACTGCGGGCCTTGTGCCGCAGGGCGGCACAGCCGAGACCTTGCTCTTCTCGCAAAGACCATCGTCCGCTTGTCTGCCGGCATCAGCTGCATCGCAGATCCCCCCAATCCATAGGCGACAGCCTTCCCACAAGGCTTTGCCCCGCCATTTCTGGACCCGCGCACGCACAGTTCGGATCACCAATTCGTAAGCAATTGAAGAAAAGATAGGACTATTCCTAGGGAATCCCGATAAATTCGCTCAAAAAATCAGGGAATTCCTAGAGAGAAAATCGCGAAATTCAGAATTATCCAATTTCATTTCAGCGAGCATGTGTTGACAATAAGCCGATCCGATAAATTGCCAAGAATCAGAATCTGATTCTTCGAAATCTCGTCATCAACGAGAACAATCCACCGTCAATTCATATTCCCAAAAAGCCTCTTCAGCCACACCCAATTGACGCATAAAAAAATATATTACCTGCAACTTTCAGCAGCAGCAACTCTATAGCCATCGATATCTGGAATCATTCAAAAATATCCAATATCAAATCAAAAATGGAGGTGCGTCAAAGAAAAAAGTTTCAAACAAGATCATTACTTCAATCCACCATATTCATCAAACTCAATTTCATCAGGCATAAATATGAAATTTTCTGCATTGAAATTTTCGGTTGCGGGCTTGTCCTTGCTTGCACTGAGTTCTGTCCATGCCCAATCCACTCAGAGTGGAATCGTCAGATTCACAGGAAATATTTCTCCTGTCACTTGCATCGTCAATCTGGGAAGTCGAGACCAGAAGATCGATTTCGGTATCGTACCTCCCAATGACCGCGGTTTCACGTCTGGCGGTGGTGCCGTGGGCAACGTTGCTCTTCCCGCCCATCAGAGAACGATCACCATCAGGCTGGATGGCTGCTCAACCCCAGGAGCGAACAATCAGCCCACCACTGCCACGGTCCGTTTTGATGGCCCCATCAGGAACGGCCGCATCAATACGAGCAATGCCACGGCCGACATCCAGTTACTGGAGAACAACTCGACAACGGCCATCTGGGATCTGAGCGGCCCGTCCGCGCCTGTCAACCTGCAATCAGGAACCAATACGCTCAACTACATCGCCAGGTACTACGTGGCTGCCGTGCCCCTTGCCTCAGGAGAGGCGAATGCTGAAGCGACTTTCACCATGAACTATCAATAGGCAGTCCACCGCCTCAGAGAAGCGCCGGCCACCTTCTGGTGGCTGGCGCATTCACCCCCAATGCCTGTGGCATTTCTCTCATATACAGAAATTCAGGATCTCCTATGCCGGTGAAAAATCGCCGATCCAGTCTGCTGTCACATTGTTTCGCCATGGCCGCATTGCATATTTGCGTCCTCCCGGCCAATGCCAGCATAGTCCTCTATGGAACACGGGTCATATTTTCAGGCGACGAGACGGAAGCCACCCTCAAGATTTCCAATGAAGGGAAATTGCCATCGCTGGTGCAGTCATGGCTGGACACGGGCGATGGAGATATGGCGCCCGAGGGCATAGATGTGCCCTTTGTGATCGCGCCGTCGCTCACCCGCCTGGAAGCCTCTGACCAGCAGATGCTGCGCATCATCTATTCCGGCCAGCCCCTACTCCAGGACAGAGAGTCATTGTTCTGGATCAACGTGCTGGACGTGCCGCCCAAGACCGAGAACGCGAAAGGCTCCCAGGGCAGCCTCGCACTGGCCTTTCGCACGCGCATCAAGCTGATATATCGCCCCAAGGGCCTTCCAGGCGAACCGAAGGATGCGCCTGAGCAGTTGCAGTGGTCCGCGAGCACGACCCGAGACGGGCAGGCCGTACTTCAGGCCCGTAATCCGACCGCATATGTCGCCAATCTGGGCCATATCGCCTTAGAGGCAGCCGGCCAGAGTTTCAAGATGAATGTAGGACATGTGCTGCCAGGAGAAACGGCAAAGTTTGCATTCCAGAAGCCCGCCGAAAACGAACAACTACCCAAGGAGCTTCCCGCGGACGCAGTCGTGGTCTACACCAGCCTCAACGACTGGGGTGGTGCCGAGGGCCACAGGGTCGAACTTGGGCGCCGACGGTAGCCGAATCCCTAACGCAGCACCGAAAGCCTCCATGCCGGTCACGCGTGACTGGCCGAGGTAGGCAGCACGGCACAGCAGGTGCAAAAAAAGGCATGTCCATCGAGAGGGATTGCTATGAAGAAAAAAGCCGACAGGGTACGGAAGCCAGGCTGTTTCGCGTTCAAGGCCAAACCACTACATGCCTTGCTGCTGGCAGTACTGGCCTGTTGGCAAATGGATATGCGCGCCTCGCAAACAGAGCACACCGCCGGCAGGATGCCGCCCGCACGCGCACAGCACATCGAATTCAACAGCAGCTTTCTGCGAGGAGGCGACGGGATCGATGTCTTGCGTTTTGCAGAGGGTAATTCTGTGGAACCGGGTCTCTACAACCCGGACCTTCTGGTCAACGGCAACTGGATGACCCGCACCGAGATGCGGTTCACTCAACGCAGTCGGGGTGCCAGTGCCCAGCCCTGCTTCAACATGTCCCTGCTGGAGCAAATGGACATTGACATGGCGAGCCTGCCGGCGAACGAGGATGTTGTGGATGGAGACCCGGCGTGCCTGCGCATTGAAAAGGTCGTCCCCGGCGCTTCCGCAAGCTTCAACGTAGGTTTGCAACGACTGGATGTGAGCATTCCCCAGATCCTGATGCGGCGCGTGGCAAGCGGCTACGTGAGTCCGGAGCAGTGGAACGCGGGCGTGACGACCGGCATGCTCGGCTATGACTTCAACACCTACCATGCGCGCGGCGGGCCAGCGGGCAGCAGCACCCAGGGCTACCTGGGCCTGAACAGCGGCTTCAACTATGCGCGCTGGCATTTCCGGCACAGTGGCTCGTTCAGTTGGAGCGATCAGGGACCGAGCCGGTATCAGAGCATCTCGGCCTATGCGCAGCGCGACATCGCCGACTGGTCATCGCAACTGATCCTGGGCGACACCTACACCGACGGGGAGATCATGGACTCGGTCTCCTTCCGCGGCCTGCGGCTGCGCACGGACGACCGCATGCTGCCCGAGTCGCAGCGCGGCTTCGCGCCCGTGGTGCGCGGCGTGGCCAATTCCAACGCTCGGGTGGTCATCCGCCAGAACGGCATCAAGCTGCAAGAGACCACGGTGGCACCGGGCGCCTTCGTGATCAATGACCTGTACCCCACCGGCTATGGCGGCGACCTGCAGGTGGATATCGAGGAGGCCGACGGCTCCGTGCGTTCCTTCTCGGTGCCCTATGCGGCCGTTCCTCGTTCGCTGCGCGAGGGCCAGCACCGCTACAGCCTCACAGCGGGCGCGGTGCGCGGCCTGCGTGAGAGCGCTCCGTTCTTCTCGCAGGCAGGCTGGCAGTACGGCTTCTCGAACATGCTCACGGCCTATGGCGGCGCCACGGTCGCCAAGGGCTATTTCTCGCCCACGGTGGGCGCCGTGTTCAATACACCATGGGGTGCCTTTGGCCTGGACCTCACACACGCCAACACCCGTATCCCCCATGACCGCAGCTACTCAGGACAAAGCCTGAGAGTCACCTACGCCAAGACCTTCCCGGAGTCCGGCACGGGCATCACCCTGGCGGCCTACCGCTATTCCACCAACGGGTTCTTCGGCATCAACGAGGCCATGCGGGCGCGCGACCTGACCCGGCCCGCTGCCAGCGGCGCACCGCCCCTGCTGTCGCGCCCGCGCACGCGCGCCGCAATGACACTGAGCCAGCGCCTGGGCGAGCAAGGCGGCAACCTGAGCATTTCCGCCTCCATGGACAACTACTGGAACCGCGCGGGCCGCCGCGTGGACTACACGCTCAACTACAGCAGCTCGTGGCTGGGCGTTCCCTACAACTTGTCGGCCTCGCGCCAGCGCGATGCCTGGGGCCGCCCCAGCACGCAGCTGTACGCAGGGGTGACAATTCCGCTGGGGGCGGGAAAGCCCAGAGTCATGAGCCGTTTCACACATGACTCGCGCGGCGGCAACCAGTTGCAGGCCAGCACCTACGGGCAGGCCGGCAGCGATCTCTCCTATGGCCTGAATGCCGAATACGGCAGCAGCGGCAACCAGGGATCGCGCCTCAATGCAGGCGCCAATGCCCTCTACCGCCGCCCGTACACGCTGTTCAGTGGCAGCGTGAGCGCGGGCCGGGCCGGCCAGCAACTGTCACTGGGCGCGCGCGGCGCCTTGGTCGCCCACCCCGGAGGGGTCACGCTGTCGCAGCCCCTGGGCGAGACCTTCGCCATCGTGCAGGCCCCGCATGCCGAGGGCGCGCGCCTCACCAATGCGCCCGGTGTACGCATCGATGCACGGGGCTATGCCGTGGTGCCCTACATGACACCCTATGCCATGAACGAGGTGTCGCTGGACCCCAAGGGCATGTCCATGGATGTGGAACTGCAGGAAACCAACCGGCGCGTCGCACCGGTGGCCGGTGCCGCCGCCATGGTGGTGTTCAGGACGGCCTACAGTCGCTCGGCCGTGCTGCGCCTGACACAGGCGGACACGTCGCCCGTGCCTTTCGGCGCCGTCGTCTCGGACGAGAGCGGCAAGGACCTGGGCATGGTCGGCCAGGCCGGCAAGCTCATGCTGCGCGGCCTGTCGGACCAGGGGCAGCTGCACGCCCAGTGGAAGGCCGGCGATGGCACGGCCCATTGCAGCATGGCCTATTCGCTGCCGGCGCGGGAGCGCTCCCCCGGCTCCCGTGTGCCAGCCAGCATGGACCTGCACTGCGTGCCGTCCCATCTTGCCGCAGCGCCGTCCCATCAGGCCGCGCTGACACACAGAGCCGAGACCTCGCGCCCCATCGCCATCCGCCAGTCCAGCCTGCCCTTCCAGGCCGAGAAGCATCTTGGCGATTTGCGGCTGAGCCTGCGCATCAGTGTCTTGCGCACCACGGCCGATGCGAAGCAGTACACGGGCCAGGCGCAGCCGCCCTTGGCGCCGGACGGCCAGGCAGACAACAGCCCCGGCCTGCGGATCGATCGCAGCCTGGTGGGTGAATTGCAGGACTCGCCGACGCACGCCCAGGCCTCGGTCGGCGTCTGAACCGACGCGGTACATGGCTGTGCCCACCCCCTTTCCGGCACGCGGTCCGCCGGTCACCTGCCCTGCGATATTGAAATCCAAGAACCGCCTTTTCATTCAGCAACGGAGCATTTTCATGACCATTACCCGTGCCATTGCATTGTCCGCAGGACTCTTCATCTTTTCCATAGGCCAGGCACATGCGCAAGCTTTTTGCTCTAACGATGGAGTCGGCAATTCCATCAACGATGGCAAAAATCACTATGTCCTCCTGCCCAGTAGAACGCTGGAGGTCCCACTGCCGTTTGATATTGAATCTCGTGCAATCGGCAGTGTAGTGGGCCGCGTCGCCTTTCTCCCTTATATCATCAACAAGAAATATACTGGAATGAAAGGGGGTGCAATGTTCTGTGCAAAATACCAAACCTCTGGCTGGTATGGCGTGGGCACCTTTCACCAGAAGCACCGGGCTTATGAGAGCTCCATTCCCGGCATAGGACTGCGCATAGATTTCAGAAAAATGCCTATTCCGACCGACCCAAGCAATGCAATACAGAGCTACTTTCCCATCCAGGAACTGTCCGATGCTCCCATCTATATCTATCTGGTGAAGATTGGCCCGATCAAACAGGCAGGACCCCTCAAAGGGGTTTTCCTTCAATACAAGGTCGACGACGTGGTCATCGCCCAATACCAGTTTGACCGAGAGGCCACCGCTCCGACCGGTCCGTTCTGCACCGCGAGCCTCAGCGCAGAGAACCCGGCCACGGCCGCTGTCGCCCATTCTTCCGGTCGCCCCGCTGCTGAGCGCAGGCTGCCGGAGATGATCGCCAAAGCTCCATCCTGCCTTGCGGATGAACTGCCAGGCATCAAGCCGGTCATGGGAAGTTCCAGTGTCGCCCAGCTTTCGCTCAACCGCCACTGATCCCAAGCCTGCCTTTGCGAGGGCCCTGGAGCAGGCGCTGCACTCCTCAGAGATGCCATGCGCCTGCACATGCCAGGGCTAACGGCACACGGCACAAGACGCCACGTTGTTCTTTCGAAGTGGCGCCTTGATTCCAGATGGAGAACCAGAATGAATATATACAAGCTTTTCGCATTTTCCATGGGAATCATTTTTTCCACCATTTCCGCATCCCATGCAGCAATCTGCATGCCGGCTGACTCCAACCCGACCACTGATGGAAAGAACCATTACATTGCATCTTACCCCGTGAATCAGGTCCTGAGTTTACCCATCAACATAAACTCCGAACCAAACGGCAAAGTGTTTGCAACAATTCCGATTAAACCAGTAGTCGACAACAAGACTCATTCATCAATAATTGCGCAAGTGGTTTGCTCCGGCGCCAGCAGACCTTCATTTTCAGGAATCGGAGCACCTGATGTCAGAATCTACCCCAGCAATGTCTCCGGAATAGGATTGCGCATATCGATGAAGGGGATTGGAACAATTCCCAACGAACTGCCCATACTAACAAATTCGTATCCCATTCCCGAGGGAGAAAATTTCATCATTACAATAGAATTCATAAAAACAGGACCCATCAGTACTATTTTTGGAGATATCCAACTGGCAGGTCCATACATGGAAATGAAAATTGCCGGAGCACTCGCCGCGCAATACGTTTTCTCCGGTGTCACCCTGGTCCCCATCAATCCCACCTGCACGCTGGTGTCGGACAGCATCAGCGTGCCGCTGGGCACGCATCCCGACACACGCTTCACGGGTTTGGGTGCGACCACGGACAAGGTGCCCTTCTCCATCCAGCTGAGCTGCTCCGGCGGCGACCCGAACACCCAGATCAAGCCTTTCGTGACGCTGTCGGGCACGACGGACACGCAAGTCCCCTCGGTGCTGGCGCTGACCGGCTCGCAGGTCAGCGGCGTTGGCGTGGAGGTGCTGAGAAATGGCGCGGTCCAGGGCTTTGGCGCAGCCAACGGCTGGCAGGCGGGCACGATTTCGCAGGGCACGGCAAATTTCCAGATCGACCTGGAGGCGCGCTACCGGCAGATCAGGAATACCGTGAGCGGCGGTGGCAGTGCAAATGCCTTGGCGACCTTCACCATCGACTACCAGTAGGCCGGTCGCAGCACGGCCGTAACACGGCGGTATCGGCTTGGGTCATGAGATAAAAGGGTTAACCCCAGCCCAAAAACGTCGCAACCTCTGCGACATTTCAACCAAGCAAGGTTGCACCATGTCTTCTTCATGGTGCACCTCCATTCGCATTCCCCACCTCTTCCATTCCTCACTGGCACACCATGTCCACCACCGTAGGCATCAAGGTTGATGACGCTCTGCGCGAGCGTATCCGCATCGCCGCCCAGCAGATAGGGCGCACACCGCACTGGCTGATCAAGCAGGCGGTTGTCCAGTACGTCGATGCCCTGGAGCGCGGCGCGACCACCATCCGGCTGTCCAGCGCGGGCGACAGCCAGGGCGATGTGGCGCTGGAAGAAGCGCAACCCAGCAGCCCGCAAGAGGTGCAACCCTTTCTGGAATTCGCCCAGTCCATCCTGCCGCAGACGCCGTTGCGCGCTGCCATCACGGCCGCCTGGCACCGGCCCGAGCCCGAGTGCCTGCCCGTGCTGCTGCCGCTGGCACGCGCCCAGGATGCCCAGCAGGCCGACAGGGTGCGCGAGCTGGCGACCCGGCTGGTGCAGGGCCTGCGCGATGCGCCGGCCGGCAGCGGCGTGGCGGCGCTGGTGCAGGAGTTCTCGCTGTCCAGCCAGGAAGGCGTGGCGCTGATGTGCCTGGCCGAGGCGCTGCTGCGCATTCCCGACCGCGCCACGCGCGATGCGCTGATCCGCGACAAGATCAGCAAGGGCGACTGGCGCGCCCATGTGGGCCGCTCGCCCTCGCTGTTCGTGAACGCGGCGGCCTGGGGCCTGGTGCTGACGGGCAAGCTCACATCCACCAGCAGCGAGAAGAACCTGTCTTCGGCGCTGACGCGCGTGATCGGCAAGGGCGGCGAGCCCCTGATCCGCCAGGGCGTGCACCGCGCCATGAAGCTGATGGGCGAGCAGTTCGTGACGGGCCAGGACATCGCCGAGGCGCTGGCCAACAGCCGCGCCTATGAAAAGCAGGGCTTTCGCTACAGCTACGACATGCTGGGCGAGGCGGCCGCCACCGAGGCGGATGCGCAGCGCTACCTGCAGGCCTACGAGCAGGCCATCCACGCGATCGGCGCGGCGTCCAACGGGCGCGGCATCTTCGAGGGGCCGGGCATCTCCATCAAGCTGTCGGCCCTGCACCCGCGCTACAGCCGCGCGCAGTACGAGCGTGTGATGGCCGAGCTGCTGCCGCGCGTGCTGCGGCTGGCCGAGATGGCCAAGCAGTACGACATCGGCATGAACATCGACGCCGAAGAGGCCGACCGGCTGGAGCTGTCGCTGGACCTGCTGGAGGCCTTGTGTGCCGCGCCCTCGCTCAAGGGCTGGAACGGCATAGGCTTCGTGGTGCAGGCCTATCAAAAGCGCTGCCCGCAGGTGCTGGACTACCTGGTGGACCTGGCCCGCCGCAGCCGCCGCCGCCTGATGGTGCGCCTGGTCAAGGGCGCCTATTGGGACAGCGAGATCAAGCGCGCCCAGGAAGGCGGCCAGGCCGGTTACCCCGTCTATACGCGCAAGGTCTATACGGACGTGAGCTACCTGGCCTGCGCGCGCAAGCTGCTGGATGCGCCCGACGCCGTCTACCCTCAGTTCGCCACGCACAACGCGCAGACGCTGGCCAGCATCTACCACATGGCCCAGGCGGTGGGCGGCAGCTACTACAGCGGCCAGTACGAGTTCCAGTGCCTGCACGGCATGGGCGAGCCGCTGTACGCACAGGTGACGGGCCCGGCCTCCGAAGGCAAGCTGGCCCGCCCCTGCCGCATCTATGCGCCCGTGGGCAGCCATGAGACGCTGCTGGCCTATCTGGTGCGCCGCCTGCTGGAAAACGGTGCCAACACCTCGTTCGTGAACCGCATCGGTGACGCCTCCGTGCCGGTCTCCGAGCTGGTGGCCGACCCGGTGGACGAGGTGATGAAGATCGCCCGCGTCGAAGGCCGGCTGGGTGCGCCGCACCCGCGCATTGCACTGCCGGCCGACCTGTTTGCACGGCAGGGCGAGAAAGACGCGCAGGCCCGCGCCAATTCCCAGGGCCTGAATCTGGCGCACGAGCAGCAGCTGGCCTCATTGGCCGCCGCACTGCTGCACAGCACGCGCCAGACCTATCTGGCCGCGCCCGCAGAGGCCGACCTGCCTGCCGACCCGGCGCGTACCGAGGGCTGGCAGGCCATGCGCAATCCGGCCGAGCTGTCCGACATCGTGGGCTGGGTGCGCGAGGCCACCGCTGCCGAGGCCGAGGCCTGCGCCACCCGCGCCGCCCAGGCCGCGCCGATCTGGGCCGGCACGCCTGCCGCCGCCCGCGCCGATGCGCTGGCCCGCGCCGCCGACCTGCTGGAGCAGCGCAGCCAGCCGCTGATGGGCCTGATCATGCGAGAGGCCGGCAAGACCCTGCCCAACGCGGTGGCCGAGATCCGCGAGGCGGTGGACTTCCTGCGCTACTACGGCGCCCAGGTGGCTGCGCATTTCGACAACGCCACGCAGCGCCCGCTGGGCGTGGTGCTGGCCATCAGCCCCTGGAATTTTCCGCTGGCCATCTTCTGCGGACAGGTGGCCGCAGCCCTGGCTGCCGGCAATACCGTGCTGGCCAAGCCCGCCGAGCAGACCCCGCTGACGGCCGCCGCCATGGTGGCCCTGCTGCACGAGGCCGGCGTGCCGCGCGATGCGCTGCAGCTGGTGCCCGGTGCGGGCGAGACCGTGGGCGCCGCCCTGGTGGCGCATCCGCTGGTGGCCGGCGTGATGTTCACGGGCTCCACCGAGGTGTCACGCCTGATTGCGCGCCAGCTGTCGCGCCGCCTGTCGCCCGCAGGCCGCCCCATTGCGCTGGTTGCCGAGACCGGCGGCCAGAACGCCATGGTGGTGGACTCCTCGGCCCTGGCCGAGCAGGTGGTGGCCGATGTGCTGGCCTCGGCCTTCGATTCGGCCGGCCAGCGCTGCTCTGCCCTGCGTCTGCTGTGCCTGCAGGAAGAGGTGGCCGACCGCACGCTGACCATGCTGCGCGATGCGCTGCAGGAGTGGACGCTGGGCAACCCCGACCGCCTGAGCACCGATGTGGGCCCCGTGATCGACGACGCGGCACGCCGCCAGATCGAGGAGCACATAGAGCAGATGGCCGCAGCGGGCCAGAAGGTCACCCGCGTGGAGCGCAAGGACGGCGTGCTCAACGGCCACTATGTGGCACCCGCCCTCATCGAGATCGACAGCACGGAGCGCCTGCAGCGCGAGGTCTTCGGCCCCGTGCTGCACGTGATCCACTTCAGGCGTGAGCAGCTGGACGCGCTGGTCGATGGCATCAACGCCACTGGCTACGGCCTGACCTTCGGCGTGCACAGCCGCATCGACGAGACCATTGCCCACCTCACCCAGCGCGTGCATGCGGGCAACATCTATGTGAACCGCAATGTGATCGGCGCCATGGTGGGCGTGCAGCCCTTTGGCGGCATGGGCCTGTCGGGCACGGGCCCCAAGGCCGGCGGCCCGCTGTATCTGCACCGCTTGGTGCAGGGGCCTGCCAGCGCGGCGCTGTCGGTCTTCGCACGGGCGGAGTCGCCCGTCCAGGCGCCGCTGCAGCTGCTGGGCCTGCTGCGCGAGACGCTGTCCAAGGCGCCGCCGGATGCCATGTCCGCCGACGAGCAGGTGCAGGCCCTGGCCGCTTGCGACGCGGCAGCCTCCGCATCGCGCCTGGACGCGGCCATGCCGCTGCCCGGCCCCACGGGCGAATCCAACCGCTACCGCCTGCTGCCGCGCGGCCCCGTCTGGGCACTGCCGCGTACGCCGCTGGGCCTGGTGGCCCAGGTGGCAGCAGCCCTGGCCAGCGGCAACGCCTGCCATGCGGTGCTGCCCGACAACGGAACAGGCGCCGACAGCGGCTGCGCCGCCACCTGGCAGGCGCTGCGCGCCGTTGCGGGCGATGCCGGTGTGCCATGGCTGCACAGCGCCAGCGCCGACTCCCTGGGCGATTCGGCAGCGCCCATGGCGGCCTTGCTGTTCGAGGGCGATGGCGACGCCCTGCTGCAGGTCTGCGCCCAGGTCGCCGCGCGCGACGGTGCCCTGGTGCGCGTGGAAAGCCGCAACAGCGACGAGCTGCATGCGGGCCGCGGCTATGACCTGGCCGCGCTGTTCCACGAGCAATCCATCAGCACCAATACCGCTGCCGCAGGCGGAAACGCTCAACTGATGACCATGGCTTGAACCGCCGGGGCCGGCACAACCGGCCCCTGGCAAGCGCCCCGCACCACCCGAAAAAACACGACCAACGCAGGACACTTCAATGCAATTCAACTGGAACGACCCGACGGCGATCATGTTCGCCATCTACCTGGTCGCCATGCTCGGCATCGGCGCCATCGGCTACTTCAGCACCAAGAATCTTTCCGACTACATCCTGGGCGGCCGCAGCCTGGGCAGCTTCGTGACGGCGCTGTCGGCCGGTGCCTCGGACATGAGCGGCTGGCTGCTGATGGGCCTGCCCGGAGCCATCTACCTGTCCGGCCTGTCGGAAGCCTGGATCGCCATCGGCCTGATCCTGGGCGCCTACCTGAACTGGCGCCTGGTGGCGGCGCGGCTGCGCCTGTACACCGAGCGTGCCGGCAATGCGCTGACGCTGCCCGACTACCTGGCCAACCGTTTCGAGGACCACTCCAGCGTGCTGCGCATCGTGACGGCCGTGGTGATCCTGGTGTTCTTCACGCTGTACTGCGCCTCGGGCGTGGTGGCGGGCGCGCGCCTGTTCGAGAACATGTTCGGCATGCCCTACAGCACGGCCCTGTGGGTGGGCGCGCTGTGCACCATCGCCTATGTGTTCATCGGCGGCTTCCTGGCCGTGAGCTGGACGGACACCATCCAGGCATCGTTGATGATCACGGCCCTGATCCTGGCGCCCGTGATCGCCTGGCTGGCCGTGCAGGGCCATCTGCAGCCGGGCCAGGACCTGCACGCCATCGTGGCGGCAGAGAAGTTCGACCTGTTCCGTGGCGCCAGCTTCGTGGGCGTGGTCTCGCTGCTGGCCTGGGGCCTGGGCTACTTCGGCCAGCCGCACATCCTGGTGCGCTTCATGGCGGCATCGTCGGTGCAGACCATTCCCTCGGCCCGCCGCATCAGCATGACCTGGATGATCCTGTGCCTGGCCGGCGCCGTGGCCGTGGGCTTCATCGGCATCCCCTACTTCGCGGCCAACCCCGCTGGCGCGGCCGCCGTGAACGCCAATGCCGAGACGGTGTTCATGGAGATCACCAAGCAGCTGTTCAACCCCTGGATCTCGGGCGCACTGCTGGCGGCCATCCTGGCGGCCGTGATGAGCACGCTGTCGTGCCAGTTGCTGGTGTGCTCCAGCGCGCTGACCGAAGACATCTACCGCACCTTCCTGCGCAAGAACGCCAGCCAGATCGAACTGGTCTGGATCGGCCGTGCCATGGTGCTGCTGGTGGCCTTGATCGCCATCGCCATCGCCAGCAACCCCGACTCCAAGGTGCTGGGCATGGTCAGCTACGCCTGGGCCGGCTTCGGCGCCGCCTTCGGCCCGGTGATCATCCTGTCGCTGTTCTGGAGCCGCATGACGCGCGGCGGCGCGCTGGCCGGCATCATCACCGGCGCCGTGACGGTGCTGGTGTGGAAGCAGTTCGGCTGGCTGGGCCTGTACGAGATCATCCCCGGCTTCATCCTGGCCTGGCTGGCCACGGTGGTCGTCAGCCGCATGGGCCCTGCGCCTTCGCAAAGCATCCTGAAGGCGCATGCGGCGGTGGAGAACGAGTTCGAGCGGATCGGGGCACGCTGAGCCGTGCGCACGAAGACGGCACCCCTGCCATGACGCAAAACGCCCGATGCCTGCGCCTCGGGCGTTTTTGCTTTGATGCACGCACTCGAAAGGCCATACAGCCGCTTTACGCCTTCGGCATGCCTGTATAAAATTTTATACAAGGATCTTCCATGGAGCAGGACAAAGACATCCGCTGGGTCGGATCCTCATACGACGATCTGCGGGACTTTCCCGCAGGCCCCAGGCGAGATGCGGGCTTTCAGTTGAGCAAGGTTCAGGCAGGCCAGGAACCGGAGGACTGGAAACCCTTCGACGACGTGGGCGCCGGGACACGGGAGATCCGCGTGAGGGACGCCAGCGGAGCGTTCCGGGTGATGTATGTGGCCAAGTTCGAGGAAGCGGTCTATGTATTGCACTGCTTCCAGAAGAAATCACAGGTTACAAGCCGGCACGACAAGGACATCGCATCGGCGCGCTACCGTGCCGTGGTCCACATGAGAAAGGCCAACAAATGAAGATCGATACAGAAATCCGCCATGTGACCAAGGCGAAGGCAAACCTCTTTCTGGAGCTGGGCTTTCCTGAAGACGAGGCATTGAAGCTGCAAGCTGCATCGCGCCAGCAGATCAACGACACCCATCTTCTCAAGGAGCAGCTGATGGCGGAGCTGGCGCAATGGATTGCACAGCATCACCTGAAGCAGTCAGACGCGGCAGAGATCCTGATGGTGTCCCGCCCGCGCATCTCGGATGTGGTGAATAGAAAGACTGCAAAGTTCACCATTGACGCCCTGGTTGAAATGTTGAGCCGCGTGGGAAAGCCGGTGCGTCTGTCCATTGGTTGATATGCCGGTCGCTGCCCACGACATCGCCAAATCAGATGTACCTCAACGCACATGACGAGCGCTTTGTACGTGGTCGCCACAAGGGGAGTGGTCACTACAATCCATGGGCTCTTTTTTTCATCGCCGGGCCGCCCCAGGATGAAAAAAGGCTCCCTGCGGGGTAGCCACTGACCTTGCCTGCAAGGGGAGCGTGGGGGCCATTTTTCAACACACAACAAGTGAGACTGCCGCTATGCAAATGATCCGCCGCACCCTTCTTTCGACCTGCGTGGCCGCCATGGCGGCTGCCTCGGCTGGCGCCGTACTGGCCCAGACCAAAGAGGTCAAGGTGGGCTACGCCCTGGCCGTGAATTCGCACTACGGCGCGGCCGCCCAGGCCTGGGCCGATGCGGTGGAAAAGGGCACGAACGGCGCCTACAAGTTCAAGCAGTTCCCCGCGTCCGCCCTGGGCGGCGAGCGCGAGCTGATCGAGGGCCTGCAGCTGGGCACGGTGGAGGCGGCCATCGTCTCCACGGGCGCCATCAGCAACTTCGTGCCCGATGTGGGCGTGGTGGACATTCCCTTCCTGTTCCGCGACACGCAGCATGCGCGCGCCGTGCTGGACGGCGCCTTCGGCCAGGAGCTGCTGGCCAAGTTCAGCAAGCGCGGCCTGGTCGCGCTGGCCTGGGGCGAGCAGGGCTTTCGCCACCTGTCCAACAACAAGCACGCCGTCAACGGCGTGGCCGATCTCAAGGGCCTGAAGATCCGCGTGACCGAGAACCCCGTGCACATCACGGCCTTCCGCACGCTGGGCGCATCGCCCACGCCCATGTCCTGGCCCGAAGTGATCGGTGCGCTGCAGCAGGGCACGATCGACGGCCAGGAGAACCCGATCTCGGTGCTGGCCTCGGCCAAGCTGTGGCAGGTGCAAAAGCACCTGACGCTGACGGCCCACGTGTACGCGCCCATGGCCCTGCTGGTGTCGCCCTCGTTCTGGGGCACGCTGAACGACAGCCAGAAGGCGGCCTTCACGCAGGGCGCCAAGTCAGGTGCCATCGCTTCGCGCGTGTTCGTGGACACGGTGGAGAAGAAGGGCGTGGAAGAGGCCAAGAGCCACGGCATGCAGGTGGTGGAGAAGGTGGACCAGGCCGCCTTCCGCACCGCGCTGGAGCCCGCCTACAAGGAATACGCGAAGAAGTTCGGCCAGAAGACGCTGGACACCATCGCCAACGCCAAGTAACCCCCTGACGCATTGCGGGCTGCGGCCCGCAATGCAGGGCGACCCGCTGCGGGCAACACCTGTGGCCCCGCACGGCGCCCGCGCCGATGATCTGACCTCCGGCGGCAGCCCGGCCCTTGCGCCACTCCCCTCCTGCCCTCGCCCACTCCTATGCTCAACCGAATCGAACGCGCCCTTGTGGCCTGCAACCGCTGGCTGCTGATCGTGCTGCTGCTGGCCATGGCCTGCATCGTGTTTGCCAATGTGGTGCTGCGCTACACCACGGGCGACTCCATTGTCTGGGCCGAGGAAGTGGCCCGGCACATGATGATCTGGGTCACCTTCCTGGGCGCGGGCCTGGTCCTGCGCTTCGGTGGCCATGTGGCCATCGACAACCTGCACCGCTCGGTGGGCACGCGCAAGGCGCAATGGCTTCGCCGCCTCGTGGTGCTGGGCGTGGGCCTGTTCTGCGCGGTGATGGCGGTGGCCTCGTCGCAGTACGTCTGGGCCACGCGCTTCCAGACCACGGCGGCCACGGACATTCCCATCTCCTTCGTCTACGCGGCCATGCCCGTGGGCTTCGTGCTGATGCTGGTGCATCTGCTGTTCATTGCGCGCGGGTATATCGCAGACGGCTCGTTCGCGGAGTCGGACGAGATGGATGCCGACGCGGCCGCATCGATCTGATCCACCAGGCAGACACATCATGGGTATCACGCTTTTCATCGCCATCATCGTCCTGCTCACGCTGGGCTTTCCGGTGGCCTTCGCGCTGGCGATCTCCGCCGCACTGGCCGTCTTCGTGGGGGGCCGCTATCCGCAGCTCATCGTGTTCAAGGAGATGTTCACGGGCATAGACAGCTTTCCGCTGATGGCCGTGCCCTTCTTCATCCTGGCGGCCGAGCTGATGTCGGGCGGCGCGCTCACTCATGTGCTGCTGCGCTTTGCCGCGCAGTTCGTGGGCCATCTGCGCGGCGGCCTGGGCTATGCCAATGTGCTGTCGCTGACGCTGTTCTCGGGCATTTCGGGCTCGGCCCTGGCCGATGCGGCCGGTCCCGGCTCGATGATGGTCAAGATGATGGACAAGGCCGGCTATGCACGCTCCTACGCGGCGGCGCTGACGGCCAGCACGGCCATCGTGGGGCCCATCATTCCGCCGTCGGTGAGCATGATCATCTACGCGCTGCAGGATGAGAACGTGTCGGTGGGCGGGCTGTTCATGGCCGGCTTCATTCCCGGCATCCTGATCGCGCTGGCCATGGCCGCCGTGAACTGGTGGGTGTGCAGGAAGCGCGACTACCGCTCCACCGAGCCGCGCCCCGACGGCCGCACGATGTGGATCAACAGCTTCAAGGCGATTCCCGCGCTGATGCTGATCGTGCTCATCGTGGTGGGCATCCGCTTCGGCATCTTCACGCCCACCGAGGCGTCGGTGGTGGCCGTGTTCTACGCACTGGTCTGCGGCAAGTGGGTGTACCGCACGCTGCAGTGGTCGGCGCTGCCGGGCATTGCGGCGCGCTCGGCCATGCTGACGGCCTCGGTGCTGCTGGTGATGGCGACTTCGGCGGCCTTTGCCTGGGTGTTGACGGTGGAGGGCATTCCGCAGTACCTGTCCGAGCTGATCGTGAGCTGGGAGCTGTCGCCCACCCTGTTCCTGGTGGCGGTGAACATCCTGCTGCTGGTGTTCGGCATCTTCATGGAGCCGCTGCCCGGCGTGATGATCCTGGTGCCCATCCTGGCGCCCATTGCGTTCAGCCTGGGCATCGATCCAACGCACTTCGCCATGGTGGTGATCGTGAACCTGACGCTGGGCATGATCACGCCGCCCGTGGGCGGGCTGCTGTTCGTGACCTCGGTGGCCACGCGCGTGTCCATCACCGATCTCACGCGCGAGATGCCGCTGTTCCTGCTGGCCCACTTCGTGGTGCTGTGCCTGCTGACCTTCATCCCCGCGCTGTCCACCTGGTTGCCGCATACGCTGGGCTTCCAGTGACGACAAGGGCCTCCGAGTGAGGCCCTTTTTTTTTGCCGCCGGGCCGCCCCAAGGCAAGAAGCGGCCCCCTGGGGGGCAACGGACCTTGCGCAGCAAGGGTAGCGTGGGGGCCTTATTTTGCCGCCGGGCCGCCCCAAGGCAAAAAGCGGCCCCCTTGGGGGGCAGCGGACCTTGCGCAGCAAGGGTAGCGTGGGGGCCTTTTTTCTGGGGTGCCCAGCGCCTCAGAAGAGCAGGCCGGCCATGCGCTGGGCCGTTTCCTTCAGGTGCGGCAGGCCCTCCAGCGCCTGCGCCAGCGGCATGCGCGCCTCGGGCGCATGCACGGCCAGCGTGGCGCGGCACTGGCCCTTGGCATCGCGCACGGGCACGGCCACGGCGATCATGCCGCGCATGAATTCCTCGCGGTCGCAGGAGTGGCCTTCGCGCACGATGCGCGCGCATTCATCGGCCAGCGCCTCGGGCGTGGCCAACGTGTTGGCCGTGCAGGCGGTGAGTTCCACGCTGTCCAGAATGGCGGCGCGTCGGGCCGCAGGCATATGGGCCAGGAACAGCTTGCCGCTGGCCGTGGCGTGGATGGGCACCATCGATCCGGCCTCCAGCTGGATGCGCAGCGGCCAGTGGGTCTCGACACGGTCCAGGTAGCGCACGCGCGTGCCGTCCAGCACGGTGAGGTTGCAGGTCTCGCCCAGCCGCGCCACCAGCTGGGACAGCAGCTCATGGCGCAGGGCCTGGCGCGGGTCGGCTTGCAGGGCGCGCACGGCCAGGCTCAGCAGCTTGGGGCCCGGGGAGAAGCTGCGGTCACCCTCGTGGCGCAGCAGCCATTGCCGCGCCTCCAGGTGGGAGCACAGGCGCGAGGCCGTGGCCTTGGGCAGGTTGAGCGCGGCTGCGATGTCCATGAGGCCTGGCGGGGCCTCGGCCTGGGTCACGAAATCGAGCACGGCCAGGGAGCGATCGGAGACCGAGTTCGCTTCGTCCTGCCGTGCAGGGGTGGGGTCCGGGGCAGCGCTGGCAAGGGATGGCGGCATGGGGCGGTGTCGTGTCGTGTGGAAGGCCGGAAACGCTTTCGATCATGCCTGATCGCCAGGAGGCGGCAAGGGTTTGCGCGGGGTTGCGGTCCACGGCGGCAAAGAATAAGTTTCACTCAAAGGAACAAATAGTTCCTTCAAAAGAAACTCAAAAGGAGCCACTGCATGCCGGACCCCATCGACAGCTATGACTACGTGATCGTGGGAGCAGGCTCTGCCGGCTGCGTGCTGGCCGCGCGCCTGTCCGAGGACCCGGCCACGCGGGTGCTGCTGCTGGAGGCCGGCCCGCCGGACCGCTCGCCCTGGATCCACCTGCCCATCGGCTACGGCAAGACCATGTGGAGCCCCGTCTACAACTGGAAGTTCGAGACCGACCCGGACCCCAACATGAACGGCCGGCGCATCTACTGGCCGCGCGGCCGCACGCTGGGCGGCAGCAGTTCGATCAACGGCCTGATCTACGTGCGCGGCCAGCGCGAGGACTACGACCACTGGGCGGCGCTGGGCAATGCAGGCTGGTCGTATGAGGAGGTGCTGCCCTACTTTGTGAAGTCCGAAGGCAATGCGCGCGGCGCCTTCCCGGGCCATGGCGCGGACGGGCCGCTCAAGGTCTCGGACATCGGCGCACAGCATCCGCTGATCGAGGCCTTCATTGCCGGTGCAGGCCAGGTCGGCGTGCCCCGCACCGAGGACTTCAACGGCCGCGACCAGGAGGGCGCAGGCTACTACCAGCTCACCACCCACAAGGGCCTGCGCTGCAGCACGGCCAAGGCCTATCTGGGCGAGGCCCGGCGCCGCCCCAATCTGCGCATAGAGACCGACGCCATGGCCACGCAGCTGGTGCTGCGCGGCCGGCGCGCCACCGGCATCCGCTACCGGCAAGGCGGGCAGGAGCGCCAGGCCCAGGCGCGGGCCGAGGTGATTCTGTCGGCAGGCGCCATCCAGTCGCCGCAGCTGCTGCAACTGTCGGGCATAGGTCCGGCCGCGCTGTCGCAGTCCCTGGGGATTCCCGTGGTGCACGATCTGCCGGGCGTGGGCGAGAACCTGCAGGACCATCTTCAGATACGCCTGGGCTACGAATGCAGCCAGCCCATCACCACCAATGACCAGCTCAATTCCTGGGTGGGCAGGACCAAGCTGGGGCTGGAGTGGCTGCTGTTCCGCTCGGGCGCGCTGGCCGTGGGCATCAACCAGGGCGGCTGCTTCATGCGTGCGCTCAGGGACGAGCAGGGCCGGCCCGTGGCGGACACGCCCGACATCCAGTTCCACGTCTCCACGCTGTCGGCCGACATGGCAGGGGGCCAGGTCCATCCGTACTCGGGCTTCACCATGTCGGTCTGCCAGCTGCGGCCCGAGTCGCGCGGGCGCTTGCGCATCCGCTCGCGCGATGCCTTCGAGCCGCCTTCCATCCAGCCCAACTACCTGGCCACCGACCTGGACCGCCGCACCAACGTGGCGGCCGTGCGCGCGGCACGCGCCATTGCCGACACGCCGGCCATGCGCCCCTTCGTGAAGCGCGAGGTCAAGCCCGGCCCCGATGCGCACAGCGATGCGGAGCTGCTGGAGTTCTGCCGCAACCACGGCGCCACCATCTTCCACCCCAGCGGCACCTGCCGCATGGGCAGCGATGCCCTGGCCGTGGTCGATGCGCGCCTGCGCGTGCATGGCATGGCCGGGCTGCGCGTGGTCGATTGCTCGGTCATGCCCACCCTGGTCTCGGGCAACACCAATGCGCCCGTGGTGATGATGGCCGAGAAGGCCGCCGACATGGTTCGCGAAGACAGGCACGGAGAGACAGGGCAGCTCAAGGTCGCATGACTGCCCGTTCCTGCATCCCGGCAATGCGACAGACAACCAGGAGACAGCATGACGACGGCAACCGATCCCAGGGTCATCCGCAAGGTGGTGACCTCCGCGCTCATCGGCGCAACCATCGAGTGGTATGACTTCTTCCTGTACGGCGTGGTCGCCGGCATCGTGTTCAGCAAGCTGTACTTTCCCAGCGACGATCCGCTGATCTCCACGCTGCTGGCCTACACCACCTTTGCCGTGGGCTTTGTCACGCGGCCGCTGGGCGGGGTGATCTTCGGGCACTTCGGCGACCGCGTGGGACGCAAGAGCATCCTGGTGGTCACGCTGATGATCATGGGCGTGTCCACCTTCCTGATCGGCCTGCTGCCCACGCATGCGCAGATCGGCGTGGCCGCGCCCATCCTGCTGCTGCTGTTGCGCGTGGCCCAGGGCATAGGACTGGGCGGCGAATGGGGCGGCGCCGTACTCATGGCCTATGAATACGCGCCCAAGGAAAAGCGGGGCTTCTACGCCTCCCTGCCCCAGGTGGGCCTGGCCATCGGCCTGTTCATGGCCTCGGGCGTGGTGGCCCTGCTGTCCTGGCTGTGTACCGAAGAGCAATTCATGGCCTGGGGCTGGCGCGTCGCGTTCCTGATCTCGGGCCTGATGGTGGCCGTGGGCATGTACATCCGCCTGCATGTGAAGGAGACGCCCGAATTCGCGGCCGTCAAGGCACGCAATGCCGAGACCGCGATTCCCTTCATGGACATGATGCGCCGCTATCCGGGCAATGTGCTCAAGGGCATGGGCGCACGCTATATCGACGGCGTTTTCTTCAATGTCTTCGGCGTGTTCTCGATCAGCTACCTGACCTCCACCCTGCAGATCAGCCGCACCGACGCATTGATCGGCGTGATGGTCGCCGCCGTGGTGATGTGCTTCACGATTCCGCTGTTCGGCCGCCTGTCCGACCGCATGGGCCGCAGCCGCGTGTATCTGTGGGGATCGCTGATCACCGCGGTCTCTGCCTTCCCGGCCTTCTGGCTCATGGCCCACAGCGGCGGCAATGTGCTGCTGATATGGATCGCCATCGTCGTGCCCTTCGGCATTCTCTACGCGGCGGTCTACGGCCCCGAAGCCGCCCTCTTCTGCGACCTGTTCGACGCCAAGGTGCGCTACACCGGCATTTCCTTTGTCTACCAGTTCTCGGGCATTTTCGCGTCCGGCATCACGCCCATCATTGCGACGGCGCTGGTCAAGACGGCCGGCGGCAGCTCGTGGCTGGTGTGCCTGTATGTGGTGTTTGCGGGAGCGGTATCGGCCTGGTGTGCCTGGGCGATTGGGAGGGATGGGGGCCGGCAAGAGAGCTTTGCCAGTATGAAGCCCTTGGTCAGATAGCCCATTTGTCTTGCGGTGCAGCTGCAAGGGTCCGAGATCAAAGCTGCCGATCGGGCAGCTTTTTCGCATTGAACGATAGACCGCATCCACGCCCACCTTGCCGCCATAGAGCCGTCTTGGTTTAGGATGGCGCCAGTCCGCAAAGGTAGCCATCAACGGCCAGGCCGCATGGCAAAAGATTCCGGCAGATTCACCCTCCATATCGCAACCGCATGTCAGGCAGGCATGCACTATCAGGTATCACCTTGGCTGCATGATCTATAAAAATATACAAATACTGCGATTCATTGCCGCATTTCTCGTGGTTCTGCACCATACGCTCCCGCCCACTGTGCACCCGGCCCACTACGCAAACATCCCGACCTGGATCACCGAGATTTCCGTCTACGGCTTCGCCGGTGTCGATATTTTCTTCGTCATCAGCGGCTTCATCATGGCCGAGACCACGCGCTCCATGCAGCCCGGAGCCGGCACGGCATCCGGCTTTGTCTTCCGGCGCTTTCTGAGAATCTACAGCGGTTACTGGCCAGCCCTCCTGCTGATGCTTTTTCTCAGCATCTGGCTTGGCATTTTCAATGGACCAGAAATCAGCCACTGGAAGTCATTTCTGCTGCTGCCCCAGGATTTTTATCTGCTCAGTGTCTCATGGACGCTGACCTACGAGCTGTATTTCTACCTGCTGATTGGCACCATGCTCTGCTTCACGCGAAAGCAGGCCGTTCCCGTGTTCCTTGCTTTGCTGCTGGCATTTGTGGTCATTGTTGCCGCGCAATTCAATCTGGGTGTTTATCGATCGGCAACGCCTAGGGAAAACAATTTTCTCTTGAATGTTTTTCTGACATCTCCGCTGATCATTGAATTCATTGCTGGCTTTTTGCTGGGCGAGTGGATTCATAGAAAACCCGGGCAGTCCATTACAGCATGGTCCCTATTCACCACCATGGCACTGTGCGCCAGCATATGGATGCAGAAATATGGCGGCCTCATGGGCGTGGGTATGGCGGCATTTCTCTACTATCCCGAACGGGTGATGCTGTTTGGCAGCACGTCCCTGGGCCTGGTGGCACTGGCCGCGCTGCTGCCCTCGTCCGGCAGCCTGTTGAGCCGCTTCTTCTGCAAGCTGGGTGATGCCTCCTATGCGCTGTACCTGCTGCACATTCCCTTGCTGGTCATTCTATACAGCCTGCTCTTTCCCAAGATCCCCGGCCTGCTGTGGATAGGTGGCGGAAAGCTCTCGCTGCTTGTCTATCTGGTGTCGGTCGTGATCTGTTCCTTGCTCTACTTCAAATTCATCGAGAATCCGCTGCATAAAATATCGAGAAGAGCGTCCAGCATGTGGCTGCGCAGTGCTGAATCCTCCAGGACATGCACTGTTTGAGATATTGCGCCATCTGGCTTCATCAAGCAGTCACCTCACCAATCCGCCAAAGCCCTCGGGATCTTCCAAGAGATCTTCCGCAACTGGCGGCTTTCGTTGAAAATCCATTCCCGGTGAAATCCTTCGCAGACTTCGCCGTTCACCAATAGAGAGGGACTCATGTTCAAAAAAATACTGGCTGCGGCCACCTTGCTGGGCTGCGGCCTGGCGCACGCGTTCATGCCCAGCAACGGCACCTGGGTGGTGACGTCGGAACTCAATGGCAAACCGGGCCGCGGGCTGGCCATCGATGCACAGAACGGCACGCTGGTCATGCAGATGTATGCCTACGAGCCCAGCGGCCAGCCCACCTTCTACATGACCTCGGGCACGCTGACCAATAACCGCTTTGCCGCTCCGCTGATCCGCTACAAGGGCGGCCGCTTTCTGGGCAGCGGCCCGATGTCGGGCTCCGAAGACCGGAACATGGGCCAGGTCAGCATGCGCTTCACCAGCGGCGTGTCGGGTTTCATCACGCTGCCCGGCGAGCAGGAAGTGGCGATTTCGCGTTTCAACTTCGGTTATCCCTCGGTGGCATCCAGCCTGCGGGGCATCTGGACCATGACATCCCTGGGTTCCGAGGGACTCCAGACCCTTGCCGTGGAGTTGACGCGCCAAGCCAGCGCTACATCCACCGGCAGCGGCATCATGGCCAGTGAGGATGGCCAGTTCATATGCGAGCATCAGATCAGCGGCGCCCTCGCTGGCGAGACGCTATGTGTTTGGGTGAACCGATCGGGGCAAATCCTGCGCGGCTACCGATTCGTCTACAGCGTCAACGACGGCGAAGGCGTTTCCAGCACCAATGGCAACCGCCCCGATCAGCGCCTGTACGTCAAGCGTCTAACTACGCCACAGAATGTGGGCACCGGCATCGTCTACGCAAACTCCGCCGCTGCAGAACCCGCTTACGCGGCGCTGCAGGAATACATCGAAAGCCTGACCCTCAACGCCGCACCTCTGCCAGCCGAGCAGGAGTGACGCCCTCGCTGCCGGCCACCCCTCAGGGCAGCGCCGGCAGCTGCTCCGCATGCCGCAGGTCCACATGCGCCTGCAGGAAGTCGAGCACGGCACGCGTGCGCGGGGGCAGGCGGTCGGGCTTGCCCAGGTAGACGGCGTGGATGGGTTCCAGGTCGCCCGTGTTGAATTCCTCCAGCACGGGCACCAGCCGGCCGGCGAGCACGTCGGCCCAGGCGTGGTACAGCGACAGGCGGGCCAGGCCCGTGCCGTGCAGCGCCAGCTCGCGCATCACATCGCCGTCGTTGACGCGCACCACCTCCCCGATATCGACGGCCACGCGCTGGCCGTCCACCAGAAATGGCCAGTGCGGTATGGCGCGCTGGTAGCTCCAGCCCAGGCGAACATGGTGGCCCAGCTCATCGGGATGGGTGGGCCGGCCCTTGCGGGCCAGGTACTCCGGTGATGCCAGGATGACCTGGCGCGTGTGGCCCAGCAGCCGCGCGACCATGTCCGAGGGCGGAAGCTGGCCCCAGCGCACGGCGATGTCGGTGCCGGCCTCGACCAGGTCCACGATCTGGTCCGTGAAGCTCAGTTCCAGGCTCAGCCCGGGATGGCGCTGAAGCAATTGCGGCACCAGGGGCACGAGCAGCATTTTTCCGGTCGATGAGCTGGTGTTGATGCGCACCAGGCCGCGCGGCTCGCTGCGCACGGCCACGCAGGCCTCCAGTTCCTCCAGGTCGGCCAGCACGCGCTTGCCGCGCTCGAACAGCTGGCAGCCTTCGGGCGTGAGATGCAGGCGCCGCGTGCTGCGCTGCAGCAGCTGCACGCCCAGCCGTGCCTCCAGCCGCGACATGCTCTTGCTGACAGCCGAGGGCGAGATACCCAGGTGGCGTGCCGCGGCCGAGAGGCTGCCGCGCTCGGCGACCAGGATCAGCATTTCCAGCTCGGCAAAGCGGTTGGCATCGGCGCTGCCCGTGTCGGCGGCGGCGAGAGGAACAAGTGCGGGCATGGTGTCTCCGAGAAAAGGATCATCTATTCCACACAGGAACAGATCCGTTTCCATTATTCCATCTACACAAAGGTATGTTGCAGTGCGACATTACTGGACATCACACCAAGGATCACAAGGAATCCGTCCATGCCTCTTTCCCTACTCGCCCTGGCGGCCGGTGCCTTTGGCATCGGCACCACGGAATTCATCATCATGGGCCTGCTGACCCAGGTCAGCCAGGATCTGCACATCAGCATTCCCACGGCGGGCTCACTGATTTCGGGCTACGCCATCGGCGTGGCCGTAGGCGCGCCCGTGCTCACGCTGCTGACGCGCCAATGGCCGCGCAAGCGCCTACTGCTGGCGCTGATGCTGATCTTCATCGCCGGCAACCTGGCCGCCGCGTTCGCGCCCAGCTATGAATGGCTGATGTCGGCGCGCGTGCTGACCTCGCTGACCCACGGCACCTTCTTCGGCGTGGGCGCCGTGGTGGCCACGGGCCTGGTGCCGGTGGACAAGAAGGCGTCGGCGATTGCGCTGATGTTCTCGGGCCTGACCCTGGCCACCCTGCTGGGCGTGCCTGCCGGCGCCTGGATCGGCCAGATGTTCGGCTGGCGCAGCGCCTTCCTGGCCGTGGCCGCGATCGGCGTGCTGGCCTTTGCCATCCTGGCCGCCTTCGTGCCGCGCGACCAGGGCCGCCCCGAGGTCACGCCGCTGGCACAGGAGCTGGCCGTGCTGGCCAACGGCCAGGTCTGGCTGGGCCTGGGCATCACGGCCTTCGGCTTTGCGGGCGTGTTCGCGCTCTACACCTATGTGGAGCCGCTGCTGACCCAGGTGACCCGCATGGGCGACAGCCTGGTGGCGCTGACCCTGCTGCTGTTCGGCGCGGGCCTGGCCGCAGGCAATCTGCTGGGCGGCAAGCTGGCCGACCGGGGCGTGATGCGCGCCCTGGTGTGGAGCATTGCGGCGCTGATGGTGGTACTGGCGGCAGGCCGCTGGGCCTTCGGGAACCAGGCCGTGGCCATGGCCTATGTGATCGTGCTGGGCGTCGTGGCCTTCGCCACGGTGGCCCCCATGCAGATGCGCGTGCTGGACCAGGCCGGCCCCCAGGGCGCCAACCTGGTCTCCAGCTTGAACATTGCGGCCTTCAACCTGGGCAACGCCCTGGGTGCCTGGGTCGGCGGCCTGGCCCTGGCCGGTGGCCTGGGCCTGGTCAACCTGGGCTGGGCCGCCGCCGCGCTGACGGCCGTGGGCCTGGTGCTGGTCTTCTGGAGCAGCCGCCTGCCCGCAGGCTCCGCACGCAGCGCAGGCGTGGCCTGCGCCTGAGGCTCAACGGGCCAGCACGGGCTTGAGCGCCTTGCCCGTGTGCGTGCCCGCAGCCACCAGATCCTCGGGCGTGCCGGCCGCGATGATGCGGCCGCCGTCCTTTCCACCTTCGGGGCCGAGGTCGATGATCCAGTCGGCCTCGGCGATCACGTCCAGGTCATGCTCGATGACGACCACGCTGTGGCCCGCATCGACCAGGCGGTGCAGCACGCGGATGAGCTTGTCCACATCGGCCATGTGCAGGCCCACCGTGGGTTCGTCCAGCACATAGAGCGTGTGCGGCGCCTTGTTGCCGCGCCGGGTCACGTCGTCGCGCACCTTGGTCAGCTCGGTGACGAGCTTGATGCGCTGGGCCTCGCCGCCCGACAGCGTGGGCGAGGGCTGGCCCAGCGTGAGATAGCCCAGGCCCACGTCCTTGAGCAGTTGCAGCGGGTGGGCGATGCTGGGCATGCTGGCGAAGAACTCGACGGCCTCGTCCACCTCCATCTGCAGCACATCGCCAATGCTCTTGCCGCGCCAGGAGACGGCCAGGGTCTCGGGGTTGAAGCGCGCGCCGTGGCAGACCTCGCAGGGCACCTTCACGTCGGGCAGGAAGCTCATCTCGATGGTGCGCATGCCCTGGCCCTCGCAGGCCGGGCAGCGGCCTTCGCCGGTGTTGAACGAGAAGCGGCCGGCCGCGTAGCCGCGCGCCTTGGCCTCCAGCGTTTCGGCGTAGAGCTTGCGGATGGTGTCCCAGAAGCCGATGTAGGTGGCCGGGCAGCTGCGCGGGGTCTTGCCGATGGGGGTCTGGTCCACTTCCAGCACGCGGTCAATGCCTTCGAAGCCCTGCAGGCCCTTGCAGCCCGACAGCGCAGGCGCCTTGCCCGCGTCCATGGCATCACGCCCGGCCTTGGTGGCGCGCTGGCCCACCCAGACGGCCACATTGGCCAGCATCACGTCGCGCGCCAGCGTGGACTTGCCCGAGCCGCTGACGCCCGTGACGGCCACCAGGCGCTTGAGCGGCACGCGCGCATCCACGTTCTGCAGGTTGTGCAAGTGGGCGCCGCGCACGGTCAGCCAGCCCAATGCGTCGGAGGCGGGTTCGGCTTCGACAACGACAGGCGCGGCCTTCTTTTTGGATTTGGATACCTTGACAGGCGCGGGTTCCGGCACCGGTTCGGCCACGGCGGCAAGCTCGGCGGCCGCCTGCGGCGGCTGGCCCTCGCCCACCCAGCGGCGCGGCTGGAACGGGTGGCGCATGGCGTGCAGCAGATAGCGGCCCGTGATGGAGTCCTCGGCCGCCATGATGTCGGCCGCCGTGCCCTGGGCCACGAGGCGGCCGCCACGTATGCCGGCGCTGGGGCCGATGTCGATGATGTGGTCGGCCCGGCGGATGGTGTCCTCGTCATGCTCGACCACGACCAGGGTGTTGCCCTTGTCGCCCAGCTTGTGCAGGGCGTTGAGCAGGATCTGGTTGTCGCGTGCATGCAGGCCGATGGTGGGCTCGTCCAGCACATAGCAGACGCCCTGCAGGTTGCTGCCCAGTTGCGCGGCCAGGCGGATGCGCTGGGCCTCGCCGCCCGACAGCGTGGGCGCGCCACGGTCCAGCGTCAGGTAGCCCAGGCCCACTTCCTCGAGGAATTCGAGGCGGCTCTGGATCTCGGGGATGAGGTCGCGCGCAATATCGGCCTCGCGGCCCGACATCGCCAGCGCCTGCACCCATTGGCGCACGTCGTTGACCGACAGCTGGGCGATCTCGGCAATGCCCACGCCATGGAAGCGCACGGCGCGCGCCGTGGCGTTCAGGCGTGTGCCCTGGCAGGTGGGGCAGGTCACTTCGGCCAGGTCCTCGATTTCCTGGCCTTCGAACTTGACCTCGCGGCCCCGGTTGTCCTCGACCAGCAGGGTGTCGTCATAGACCTTGCGCTGGTCCTTGGTGAGCTTGACGCCCGTGCCCACGCAGTCGGGGCACCAGCCGTGCTTGCTGTTGTAGGAGAACAGGCGCGGGTCCAGCTCGGCATAGCTGGTGGCGCAGACCGGGCAGGCGCGCTGGGTGGAGAACACCTGCAGGCTGCCGATGCCGACCGTGCTCCGGCCGCCGGCCATGGCATCGGCCAGGTTGTCCAGGCCGGACAGCACATGCAGCACGCCCTTGCCTGTTTCCAGCGCCTGCGCCAGGTGGCCGCGCAGCTCGCGCTCGCTGGCCGCCGTGACGGTGACGCTGGCCACGGGCAGCTCGATGGTGTGTTCCTTGAAGCGGTCGATGCGCGGGAATCCCGTGGTGGGCAGGAATTCGCCGTCCACGCGCAGATGGGTGTAGCCGCGTGGCCGAGCCCAGTCGGCCAGCTCGGTGTAGACGCCCTTGCGGTTGACCACCAGCGGCGCCAGCAAGCCGATGGTCTGGCCCCGGAACTGCGTGAGCAGCTGGGCCGCGATGCTTTCCGCCGTCTGCGGCTGCACGGCGGCGCCGTCGTGGATGCAGTGCTGCGTGCCCAGCTTGACGTAGAGCAGGCGCAGGAAGTGCCAGACCTCGGTGGTCGTGCCCACGGTGGACTTGCGCCCGCCGCGCGACAGGCGCTGCTCGATGGCCACGGTGGGCGGTATGCCGTAGACCGCGTCCACCTCGGGCCGGCCCGCAGGCTGGACGATGGAGCGCGCATAGGCGTTGAGCGACTCCAGGTAGCGGCGCTGGCCTTCGTTGAACAGGATGTCGAAGGCCAGCGTGGACTTGCCCGAGCCCGAGACGCCCGTCACCACGTTGAACTTGCCGCGCGGGATCTCCACCGACAGCTGCTTGAGGTTGTGCTCCTTGGCGTTGACGATCTCGATGGCATTCCTGGCCGCGGCGCCCGACATGGCATGCGCCTTGCGCTGGCTCTTGTAGAGCATGGGAGCGACCTCGCGCACTGCCTCGCCGCCCACGCCCATGGCCAGGTCGTACTCGCGCAGCGCCTGGGCCGTGTGCGAGCCAGGCACCTGGCGCACCTCCTCGGGCGTGCCCTGGGCCACGATGGCGCCGCCGCCGTCGCCGCCTTCGGGACCGAGGTCGATCAGCCAGTCGCTGGCACGGATCACGTCCAGGTTGTGCTCGATGACGATCAGCGAGTGCCCGGCCTCCAGCAGCTTGCGCAGCGCGCGCATGAGCTTGGCAATGTCGTCGAAGTGCAGGCCCGTGGTGGGCTCGTCGAACAGGAACAATGTGCCCTTCTTGGCCAGCGCCTGCTTCGACTTGGCCTGGGCCTTGGCGGCCTCCGCCAGGAAGCCCGCGAGCTTGAGGCGCTGGGCCTCGCCGCCCGACAGCGTGGGCACGGGCTGGCCCAGCTTCACGTATTCAAGGCCCACATCGACGATGGGCTGCAGGGCGCGGATGACCTCGCGGTCCTGGGCGAACAGCAGGGCCGCCTCGGCCACGGTGAGCTCCAGCACATCGGCCACGTTGAGCTTGCGCGGCTGCAGCTCGCCGGCCGCGTGGCGCTCGATCGTGACTTCCAGGATCTCGGGGCGGTAGCGCGTGCCGTTGCAGTCGGGGCAGCGCAGGTAGACATCGGAGAGGAACTGCATCTCCACATGCTCGAAGCCCGAGCCGCCGCAGGTGGGGCAGCGGCCGTCGCCGCTGTTGAAGCTGAACTTGGCGGCCGTGTAGCCGCGCTGGCGCGACAGCGGCGCAATGGCGAACAGCTCGCGAATGGAGTCCCAGGCGCCCACGTAGCTGGCCGGGTTGGAGCGCGCCGTCTTGCCGATGGGCGACTGGTCCACGAACATCACGTCGCTCAGGTGGTCGGCGCCCAGCAGGCGCTCGAAGGCGCCGGCCGCATCCGTGGGCTTGCCGAAGTGGCGCATCAGCGCGGGCACCAGCACGTCCTGGATCAGCGTGGACTTGCCCGAGCCGCTGACGCCGGTGATGGTGACCAGGCGCTGCAGCGGAAAGTCCACGTCGATGCTGCGCAGGTTGTGCTCGCGCGCGCCTTCGAGGATGAGGCGTGTCGTGGACTCGGTCACCATGCGCTTGAGGCCGAAGCCCACCTGCTTGCGGCCGCCCAGGTAGGCGCCGGTCAGCGTGTCGGCATGGCGCAGGTCCTCGGGCGTGCCGTCGAAGACGATCTGGCCGCCGCGCGCGCCGGGGCCGGGGCCCATGTCGATCATGCGGTCGGCCGCGAACATCACGGCCGGGTCGTGCTCGACCACGACCAGGGTGTTGCCTGCATCGCGCAGGCGCTGCATGGCCTCGGTGATGCGTTCCATGTCGCGCGGGTGCAGGCCGATGCTGGGCTCGTCGAGCACGAACAGGGTGTTGACCAGCGAGGTGCCCAGGGCCGTGGTCAGGTTGATGCGCTGCACCTCGCCGCCCGACAGCGTGCGGCTCTGGCGGTCCAGCGTGAGGTAGCCGATGCCCACGTCGCACAGGTACTGCACGCGCGCCATGATTTCGGCGTGCAGCATCTTGAGGGCCTGGGCCTCGCCGTCATGCAATGGGGCGTCGACTGCCGGCGCCAGCTGTTGGAAGAAATCACGCAGCCGCACCAGGGGCAGCTGCATCAGGTCGTGCAGGCACAGGCCCGGCAGCGCTTCCAGCTGCTCGCGGCTCCAGGCCACGCCCTTCGGCATGAAGCGGCGGTAGCGGCCTTCGTCGCCGGGCGGCAGCACGGCATCGGCGGCCTGCTTGCCGCCCAGGCGCCACAGCAGGCTTTCGGTCTTCAGCCGCGCGCCGCCGCAGGTGGGGCATTCGGTATAGCTGCGGTACTTGGACAGCAGCACCCGGATGTGCATCTTGTAGGCCTTGCTCTCCAGGTATTCGAAGAAGCGCTTGATGCCGTACCAGGTCTGGGTCCACTTGCCATTCCAGTTGGGCGAGCCGTCCAGCACCCAGCTCTTTTGCGCGTCGGTGAGCTTGGCCCAGGCCGTGTCGCGCGGAATGCCTTCGGCCTCGGCGTGGCGCATCATGTCGTCCTGGATCTCCTTCCAGGCCGGTGTCTGCACGGGCTTGATGGCGCCCGTGCGCAGGGTGAGCTTGTCGTTGGGGATGACCAGCCCCCAGTCCACGCCGATCACGCGGCCAAAGCCCCGGCAGGCCTCGCAGGCGCCCACGGCGGAGTTGAAGGAGAACAGCGAGGGAATCGGCTCCTGGTAGCTCAGGCCGCTTTCGGGGCAGTGCAGGCCCAGCGAGAACTTCCACAGCTGGGGTTCGGTGGGCTGGGCACCTGCGGCTTCCACGGCGGATTCAGGCAGCACATAGACCGTCATGTGGCCGCTGCCGCGCTTGAGTGCCACCTCGATGGCCTCGTAGGCGCGGGCCCGCTCCACATTGCCCAGGCGGAAGCGGTCGGCCACCACGTCCAGCATCTTGACCTTGAGCGGCGGCGCCGCCTTGGCCTTCTTGCCCTTGGCGTCTGCGGCAGGCTCCACGGCGCCGGCCTTCTCGGCCTCGCGCTCGGCCTGGACCTTGGTGAAGCCGCTGGCCGACAGCCATTGCTCCACCTCGGCGGCCGTGGTGTTGGCGGGCAGCTCGACGGGGAAGGTGATGGCGATGCGCGGATCGCCGGCCTGCCGGCAACGCTCGGCCAGCTCCTCCAGCACGCTGTCGGGCGTGTCGTGGCGCACGGGCACGGCGGTGTCGCGGTCGAACAGCTGGGCTGCGCGCGCGAACAGCAGCTTCAGGTGATCGTTGAGCTCGGTCATCGTGCCCACGGTGGAGCGCGAGTTGCGGACGGGATTGGTCTGGTCGATGGCGATGGCCGGCGGCACCCCCTCCACACGGTCCACGGCCGGCTTGTCCATGCGGTCCAGGAACTGGCGCGCATAGGCCGAGAAGGTCTCGACATAGCGGCGCTGGCCTTCGGCATACAGGGTGTCGAACACCAGGCTGGACTTGCCCGAGCCGCTGGGCCCCGTGACCACGGTCAGCTCGCCGGTACGGATGTCGAGATCCAGGTTCTGGAGATTGTGCTGGCGTGCGCCGCGAATTCGAATCAGACCGTGCGTCATGGGTGTTCTGTGGTCAGTGGGAGCCAAACATTCTAGGCAGTCCATGCGTCAGGCATCAGACGCTTCTCAATACCTGTATTTTCATACAGGTTAAACAAAAAGATACCCCCTCGACACATCCGCGCGACCATAAAAAAACCCCGGAACCAGTCCGGGGCTCGTGCCTCTTGCCGAGGGCTTACTTGGCCATCTGCACGGAGGCAGGCATGGCCTGCTCACCCGGCACACCCTTCACCTGGGTGATGGCCAGCAGCGACACGACGACAAAGGCCAGGCAACCGGCCGCGATGATCCTCATGGTTTTTTCCTTGATCAGGCTTTGAAAAGACGAGCCCAGACAAAAAGGCCCCGCACCTTTCGGTACGAGGCCTGATATGGCAGGCAGGTGCTGATTGGAACAGACCTGCTTTGCTCGCGGCTTACGCCGCGCGGCGATCAGAATGCGTGACGCACGCCCAGCGCGAAGGAGGAGAAGTCCGCGCCCTTCACACCGGTCATGTAGTTGGCGCCGGCCTTGTTGTCCACCTTGGTGTAGTAGCCGTAGACCTTGGTGCGCTTGCTCAGGTTGTAGTTGTAGCCCAAGGTCCACTGGTTGGCACCGGAGTCGGCAATGTTGCTCCACTTGTTGGCGTGGCCCAGGTTCACGTGGAACTCGGAAGCGCCCAGGGTGTACATGCCCGACAGACGGAAGTTGTTGCGCGTGCCGCGGATCTGCTCGTCGTTGCGCTGGTAGTAGCCACCGACCACGAACTGGCCGAAGGTGTAGGCAGCGCGGAAGGCGGCCTGCTTGTCTTCGTCCACCTGGCTGTAGCCGGCGCCCAGGGCCAGAGGGCCCACGTCGTAGTTGACGGCCAGGTCATAGCCGTTCTTGCGGGCGGGCGTGGCCTTCTCGTGCATGGAGACCGAGCCTTCGACCGTCAGGCCACCGATGTTGGGGGTGGTGTAGGAGATCTTGTTGGCGGTGCCCAGGCCGCTGGCGAACCAGACGGGATCGAAGTACAGCGCGTCGGACGAGGTACCCGTGTCATGGTTGTGCATGCTCACGTAGTCGGCCGTGGCGAAGTACGAACCGGGGAAGAAGTTGCCCATGCGGATCTTGCCGAAGCTGCCCGACAGGTTCACTTCGCTCTGGCGGCCGAAGGTCAGCGCGCCCGTGGAGGAGGAACCCATGCCGGTGTCGGAAGCGAAACCGCTTTCCAGCACGAAGCCGGCCTTCAGGCCGCCGCCCAGATCTTCGACACCGCGCATGCCCCAACGCGAGGAGTTGTTCTCCATCTTGTTGACGGTCTGGTCACCGATCTTTTCGCGTTCGACGGTCGTGTTGATACGGCCATAAATCGTCACGCTGCTTTGCGCCATCACGGTGGTGGAACCCAGCACGGCCAGCACGGCCAGGGCTACGCGGTTCATCTTGATCATCTCGGCATCTCCTTGGGATTGTTGAGTGGGTATTCTTGAAATCTCAGGGCCGACTCCGGCTCTAGATCAGTGCCATTTGCGGCTGCTGCGGATTCTAGGTGCGGGCATGTCAAAAAATGTATGCCCGCCTCTGAAAATGCGCCATCTGATGCTTTGCTGCCACAGGCATGACATGGAAAACCATTAGAAGCACCCAAAGAAAAAGCCCACGGCAAACCGCCATGGGCTTTCATCAATGCAGAGCAAAATTTTGTGCTCTGTGACCACAGTGCATGCATCGAACACTGCGCGCAAATCAGGCACACCCTAACTCAGGGACACCGAGGAAGGGCCGCCCCGCACCGAGGGTGTCGTCCCCCTCCCGCGAAGCGAGAGAGGGGGAAGGCGCGTAAGCGCCTCAGGGGGTGCCTTCAATCAATCATTAGCGTAGATATCCACATCCTTGGTCTCGCGCAGGAACAGCGTGCCGATGACGGCCGTGGCGCCTGCAATGACGATGGGGTACCAGAGGCCGCTGTACATATTGCCGGTCTGGGCCACGATGGCGAAGGACATGGTGGGCAGCAGGCCGCCGAACCATCCATTGCCGATGTGATACGGCAGGCTCATGGAGGTATAGCGGATGCGCGTGGGGAACAGTTCCACCAGCATGGCGGCGATGGGCCCGTAGACCATGGTCACGAGGATGACCAGGTAGGTCAGGATGGCGACCATCATGACCTTGTTCATCTTCGCGGGGTCGGCCTTGGTGGGGTAGCCGTCCTCGGCCAGCACCTTGGCCACGGTCTTCTTGAACTCGGCGTCCTTGGCCTTGGCTTCCTCGGGGCTCAGGCCCTTGATGGAGAACGAGGGGATCTCGGTGCTGCCGATGCGGATGAAGGCCGTCTTGCCGGGCGCTGCGTCCTCGGAGTCATAGCTGACCGAGCCTGCGGCCAGCAGCTGCTTGGCCACGTCGCAGGAGCTGGTGAACTTGGAGGTGCCCGTGGGATTGAACTGGAACGAGCATTCCTTGGGATCGGCGACGATGACCACCTTGTTCTTGGCCTGTGCCGCAGCCAGGTCGGGGTTGGCCGCTTCGGTCAGCGCCTTGAACACGGGGAAGTAGGTCACCACGGCCAGCACGCAGCCCAGCATGATGATGGGCTTGCGGCCTATCTTGTCGGACAGCGAGCCGAAGATCACGAAGAACGGCGTGCCGATGATCAGCGCCGCCGCGATCATGAGGTTGGCCGTCACCGCATCGACCTTGAGCTGCTGTGTCAGGAAGAACAGCGCATAGAACTGCCCCGTGTACCAGACCACGGCCTGGCCGGCGGTCAGGCCGATCAGCGCCAGGATCACGATCTTGAGGTTGCGCCATTGGCCGAAGGACTCGGTCAGCGGGGACTTGGAGACCTTGCCCTCGGCCTTCATCTTCTGGAAGGCCGGCGACTCGGACAGCGTCATGCGGATCCACACCGAGATACCCAGCAGCACGATGGACAGCAGGAAGGGGATGCGCCAGCCCCAGTCCGCGAAGGCCTGCTCGCCGATGGAGGTGCGCACGCCCAGGATCACCAGCAGCGACAGGAACAGGCCCAGCGTTGCCGTGGTCTGTATCCACGAGGTGTAGGCGCCGCGCTTGCCGTGCGGCGCGTGCTCGGCCACATAGGTGGCCGCACCGCCGTACTCGCCGCCCAGGGCCAGGCCCTGCAGCATGCGCAGGCCGATGAGGATCACCGGCGCCGCCACGCCGATGCTGGCGTAGGTGGGCAGGATGCCGACGATGAAGGTCGACAGGCCCATGATCAGGATGGTCACGAGGAAGGTGTACTTGCGCCCGATCATGTCGCCCAGCCGCCCGAACACCAGTGCGCCGAAGGGCCGCACGATGAAGCCGGCCGCGAAGGCCAGCAGCGCGAAGATGAAGGCCGATCCCGCATCGAGCCCGCTGAAGAATTGCTTGGCGATGATGGCCGCCAGCGATCCGTAGAGATAGAAGTCGTACCACTCGAATACCGTGCCTAGCGACGAGGCAAAGATCACCTTGCGTTCTTCCGGAGTCATGGGCCGCGGGGTCGCCTTGACCCCCGCGCCTTGCGATGCGTTGATAGCCATGTCTGTCTCCTTGATTTATTGAATATTTAGCGGGCTTGCCATAGGCCCGCCGATTCACTATCCGCCTGCCTGCTGACGCGAATCTGACTCACCTCTTACAGAAATTGACGGCGAACTGAACGATTTCTTACTAACTCAGCAGCAACCCTGATGCCGTCTTTTTCCATGTGAAAAGCACCGTAAAAACCCTGGCAAACCATGCTGCACTGCGTAAGCACTCGGTCAGAAGCGCTTTCCAGAATGCGCCGCAAGGCTGCAGATCCATGGGGCTGCCGCCGCGATTCCAACTTCAGGAGACAAACCATGACCGATCCGGTGGTAGACAAGATACAGCGCCATCCCAAATACCAGGAGCTGCGGTCCAGACGCAATCGCCTGGGCCTTTTTCTGACGCTGCTGATGCTGGTCGTTTATTACGGCTATATCGCGCTGATTGCCTTCGACAAATCCTTTCTGGCCCAGCCCATTGGCGCGGGCGTGACCTCGCTGGGCATTCCTATCGCCATGGGCGTGATCGTGTTCTCGGTGATCGTCACCGGCCTCTACGTGCGCCGTGCCAATGGCGAGTACGACAAGCTCACCCAGGACATCCTCAAGGACGCCACGAAATGAAGAATTCCGCACAACGCATGCTGCTGGCGCCCGCCGTGGCGCTGGCCCTGACGGGGCCCGTGCTGGCCGCCGGCGGCGATGTCGGCGTGGCCGCCAAGCAGGCCACCAACTGGACCGCCATCATTCTCTTCACGGCCTTCGTCGTGGCCACGCTGTGGATCACCAAATGGGCCGCGGGCCGCACCAAGTCGGCGGCCGATTTCTACACGGCCGGCGGCGGTATCACGGGCTTCCAGAACGGCCTGGCGATTGCGGGCGACTACATGTCGGCCGCCTCCTTCCTGGGCATCTCGGCCTCGGTCATGGCCAGCGGCTATGACGGCCTGATCTACTCCATCGGCTTCCTGGTGGGCTGGCCCATCCTGACCTTCCTGCTGGCCGAGCGCCTGCGCAACCTGGGCAAGTTCACCTTCGCCGACGTGGCCGGCTACCGCTTCTCCCAGACGCCGTTCCGCGCCTTCGCGGCCAGCGGCACGCTGGTGGTGGTGGCCTTCTACCTGATCGCGCAGATGGTGGGCGCGGGCCAGCTGATCAAGCTGCTGTTCGGCCTGGACTACTGGATCGCCGTGGTGCTGGTGGGCGGCCTGATGATGATCTACGTGCTGTTCGGCGGCATGACGGCCACGACCTGGGTGCAGATCATCAAGGCCTGCATGCTGCTGGCCGGCGTGACCTTCATGGGCTTCATGGTGCTGGCCAAGTACGGCTTCAGCCCCGAGGCGCTGTTCGCCGAAGGCGTGCGCGTGCGCTCCGAGATCGCTGCCAACAACGGCGCCGACCCCTCGGCCGCCGCCAAGGCGGGCCTGGCCATCATGGGCCCGGGCGGCTTCATCAAGGACCCGATCTCGGCCATCAGCTTCGGCATGGCGCTGATGTTCGGCACGCTGGGCCTGCCCCACATCCTGATGCGCTTCTTCACCGTGCCCGACGCCAAGGAAGCGCGCAAGAGCGTGTTCTGGGCCACGACCTGGATCGGCTACTTCTACGTGCTGATCTTCATCATCGGCTTCGGCGCCATCACCCTGGTGCTGACCAACCCCGAGATGGCCGACACGGTCAAGGGCGTGATCCACGGCGGCGCGGGCACGGCCAACATGGCGGCCGTGCTGGTGGCCAAGAGCGTGGGCGGCGACGTGTTCTACGGCTTCATCTCGGCCGTGGCCTTCGCCACCATCCTGGCCGTGGTCGCGGGCCTGACGCTGTCGGGCGCCTCGGCCGTGTCGCATGACCTGTACGCCACCGTGATCAAGAAGGGCAAGGCCGACAGCGCCGCCG
This sequence comes from Delftia sp. WSY_7, assembly GCF_043104845.1. Classification (NCBI taxonomy): domain Bacteria; kingdom Pseudomonadati; phylum Pseudomonadota; class Betaproteobacteria; order Burkholderiales; family Comamonadaceae; genus Delftia; species Delftia sp. WSY_7. The sequence goes on from NZ_JBICLB010000005.1 coordinate 768,518, forward strand.
AGCTGCGCGTCTCGCGCATCACCACGCTGACGCTGGGCGCCATCGCCGTGCTGCTGGGCATCGTGTTCGAGAAGCAGAACATCGCCTTCATGGTGTCGCTGGCCTTCGCGGTCGCGGCCTCGGCCAACTTCCCCCCGCTGCTGCTGTCGGTGCTGTGGAAGGACTGCACGACCAAGGGCGCCGTGATCGGCGGCTTCATGGGCCTGGCGTCCTCGGTGGGCCTGACCATCGTCTCGCCCCCGGTCTGGGAAGCCACGCTGGGCAACCCTGCAGGCTCGGCCTGGTTCCCCTATGCATCGCCCGCGCTGTTCTCCATGACCATCGGCTTCGTGGGCGTGTGGCTGTTCTCGGTGCTCGACAAGAGTGCCCAGGCCGCCAGGGAACGCGCCGTGTTCCCCGCGCAGCAGGTGCGTTCGGAAACGGGTCTGGGAGCTTCGGGCGCCTCCGGCCACTGAGCTGCCGAAGCGGCAACCACGCACAAGCCGGGCCATGCGCCCGGCTTTTTTTCATCCCTCGCCACACCAGAGACACTCAGTTTGATCGGCTGGAGAAGCCTTTTGAGCGGATGGGCGATGTCCTGCGTTTTCCCCGCCCCTAGACTCGGGGGTCTGCCGAGCGCTTCGTGCAGCATGACTTCTCTCTTCAACGCACAGGATCCATCCGACATGCAACTCACCAGCCAAAGCTTCCAGGACGGCCAGGCCATCCCCGGCGAATTCGCGTTCGCCGTGCCCGATGCGGCATCCCACGTGGCGCTGTCGTCCAACCGCAATCCGCACCTTGCCTGGAGCGGCGCACCGGCGGGCACGCAGTCCTTCGTCGTGGTCTGCCACGATCCCGACGTGCCCAGCCGCGGCGACGATGTGAACCAGGAAGGCCGCGAAGTGCCGGCCAGCCTGCCGCGCGTGGACTTCTTCCACTGGCTGCTGCTGGACATTCCGGCCGCCACCACCGAGATCGCGGCAGGTGCCCAGTCCGACGGCGTCACGCCGCGCGGCAAGAGCGGCCCGGCCGCCCCCGGCGGCCTGCGCCACGGCATCAACGACTACACGGGCTGGTTCGCGGGCGACGAGCAGATGAAGGGCGACTACTACGGCTACGACGGCCCCTGCCCTCCGTGGAACGACAGCATCGTCCACCACTACGTCTTCACCGTCTATGCGCTGGCCACGCCCACGCTGGCCGTCTCCGGCGAGCTTACCGGCGCCAATGTGCGCGCGGCGCTGCAAGCCGGCCAGGTGCTGGGCAAGGCCAGCATCACCGGCCTGTACAGCCTGAACCCTGCGGTCTGCGCCGCTTGAACCTGAACGGCGACCCGGTGCCCGGCAGCCACTGGCTGCTGCCTTCTGCTGCCCCCGTGGTGCGGGCCGGCCTGTGCAGCCTGGCGCAGCCCAGCCTGCGCCAGGCCCGGCATACGCCGCGCTTCCTGTTCCATGAAGCCTGCCTGCTGCTGGTGGCGGCAGGCAGGCTGGACCTGCACGACGGCAGCCACCAGACCACGGTGGACACGCCCTCTTGCCTGCTGCTGGTGCAGGCGCATACCAGCGCCGATCTGATGAAGACACCGGGCAGCGGCGGACAGCCCTTTCGCTCCGTGCTGCTGGCACTGTCGCCCGAGCTGCTGGAGGCGTTCCACCGCACACGCGCCCAGCCCGCAGCGCTGCCGCTGGACGAGCAGGCCTTTCGGCAACTGCCGCTGGACGACGACCTGCAAGACGCTCTGCGGCAGGTGCTGGCCAGCGTGCCGTCACCGACTCTCAGCGACGAACGGCTGCGCTACCGGCTGATGGACCTGCTCGCCGCGCTCGCGGAGCGCGGCCACCTCCTGCGCCGCGCGGGCCCGCCCGGCACGGCCTCGCGCCTGCGCACCCTCATTGCCCAGGCGCCCCAGCAGCACTGGACAGCGCACAGTGCCGGCAGCGCGCTGGCCATGAGCGAGGCCACGCTGCGCCGGCGCCTGGCCGGCGAGGGCGTCCGCTTCGAGGAACTGCTGGTGGACACGCGCATGCACCACGCCATGCTGCTGGTGCAGACCACCGGCTGGAGCCTGCAACACATCGCCCAGGCCTGTGGCTACCAGTCGCGTGCGCGCTTTTCGGAGCGCTTCCGTGCGCGCTTCGGCTATTCGCCGTCCGCCTTGCGCTGATGCAGCGCGGCCGGCGTCCCGCCGGCCAGCCTGCGCAGCTTGATGAAGGCCAGCGCTGCCATCACGGCGTCGTTGAGCGCGTCGTGGGCCTCTCGCCGGGGCAGGCCCAGGTCGGCCATCAGCGTGGCAAAGCGCAGGTCGATCTCGGGCGCCTGCTGCTGCCAGGGCAGCAGTTGCCGGAAGCGGTGGTCGTAGTACAGGGCCGAGACCTCGATGCGCTCGTTGGGCAGGCCCGTGCCCAGCCAGGGGCGCAGCACGCGCTCGATCATGGCCACGTCGAATTCCAGGTAGTAGCCGACCAGCGGGCGGCTGCCGATGAAGCGCAGCAGCTGCGCCAGCGCGTCCTCGATGGCCAGGCCCCGGGCCAGGTCCCGCTCGCGCAGGCGGTGGATGCGCACGCTGTCGCCGGGCACGCTGCGCGAGGGGCGCACCAGCAGTTCCAGGCGTTCGCTGGACAGGATGCGCTCGCCCACGATGCGCACGGCGCCGATGGAGATGATCTGGTCGCAGCGCACATCCAGGCCCGTGGTCTCGCAGTCCAGCGCCACCCATTCGCCGGGCGGCGGCGCATCGAAGAGAAAGGCATAGGCGGGGTCCGCCAGCCTGCGCCGCTGCCAGTTGCGCCGCAGGCCCGCCACCCAGCGCTGCAAGGGCGCCGCGCTCATACGGCGTCCAGCCGCAGGCGCTGGCGCAGCAGTTCGCGAAAGCGCCGCACCACGGCCAGCGTGTCCTTGAGCAGGTCGCGCTCCAGGCTGCTCAGGCGAGCCGGGTCCACATGGCCGGTAACGGGGCGGCCCAGGTCGATCTCGGCCAGTCCCGCCTGCAGGCGCAGGCCCATGAGGAAATGCAGGCCCTGGAGCAGCTCCTGCCCCTGGGCGCCGTCGAGCACGCCCTTGTCCACCAGGGCCGCGATGCGCTCGGCCGTGCCGGTGGCGGCGATGCGCTGGGACAGCGCCAGGCTGCGCACGCCATGCACGATGGGGAAGATGCCGGCCTTCTTGAGGTGCACGGGCGCGCCCTCGCCGCCGCGCCCCAGCAGCCGCTCCCACCAGCTGCCCGGCTCGTGCGCGAAGGCGTCGACGGCCGAGGCGAAGCGCGCCACCTGGGCATCGCTGTCCAGGGCCAGCGCCATCAGGTCGCGCCGCACCGTGGCCAGCAGAGAGGCATCGCCCGCCACGGCATGGGCGTCCAGGAAGATCGCCAGGTGCATGAGGCCCTCGGGGCCGGGCAGGATCAGCCATTCGCGCACCTGCCTGCCGAAGCTGGCCACCGTGCCGCGCCACTGCGGATTGCTGAGCATGATGCCGCCCGGGCATTCGGGGTAGCCAAAGCGCTGCAGCTGCGCGGAAAAGCGCGCGCAGATGGCATCGAGGTCCTGGGGCGGCGCATAGCCGTCGCGCAGCAGCAGGCCGTTGTCCTGGTCGGTCTTGAGCAACTGCTCGCCGCGCCCCTCGCTGCCCATGACGAAGAGGCAGCTGTGGGCCACCAGGTCCGGCGGCGCCAGCATCTGCCAGGCACGCTCGAACAGGCGCGCATTGAGCTGCTGCACCAGCCGCGCCATCAGGGCCACCCGCGTGCCGCCCCGGTGCAGGGCGGCCACCAGGCGCGTGATCTGGACGGCCGCCTGCTCCAGCGCCTGCAGGTCGGCAGCCTGCTCGATCTGCACGGTGATCAGGTGGGAGTGGTTGGCCAGGAAGCTGAACAGGTCCAGCGCCTCCAGGATGCCCAGCACCTGGCCCTGTGCATCGAGCACGGCCAGCCGGTGCACGCGGGCGCGCAGCAGCACGACCAGGGCATCGCCCAGCTGGTCGTCGGCGCGCACGGTGAACACGGGCTGGCTGGCGAATTCGCCCACGGCCAGCCGGTCCAGCGGGCGTCCGTCAAGGATGGCGCGCTGCAGCGTGGTGCCCGTGAAGATGCCCAGGCCGCCCTGCGGCAGTCCCGAGACCAGCACGCTGGTCGTGCGCTCGGCATGGAACAGGCGCACCACGGAGACGATGTCGGTGGCCGCATCCACCACATGGGCGGCACGCAGATAGGCCTGGTCCACGCGCGCCAGCGTCAGCGACTGCAATTCGTGCCGGTCGGCGCGCTGGGCCAATGTGCCCAGCTTGTGGCCCAGGTCGGAGAACAGCAGGGCGCCAAAGGCCGTGTTGCGCGCGATCAGCTCGCCCACGGTTTCGCGCGCAAGCTGGTAGGCGATGAGTTCCTCGGCCACGGTGAAGCGGCTGCCCGTGCGGCCGGCCACCAGGGCGCGGCCGTCGAAGCTGTCGTCGGGGCCGTAGCTGGCCAGCACCTCGTCGCCCTCGGTCTGCACCACATGGCCCTTGATGATGACGAAGAGGTGGGTGGGCGCCGAGCCGGCGTCCAGCACCACGGCGCCCTCGGGGAAGTAGGCGATGTCCACGCCATCGCGCACCAGCGCCTGCTCGTCGGGCGTGAGGCAGTCGAAGGGAGAGGCGGCAAAGTTGAAGGCGTTGGGCATGGGGCGGGGCCGTTGTTCCAGCCCCGCCATTCAAACCTTCAGGCCTTGCTCCACGCTTGCAGCCGCGTCCCAGCCGCTGTCGAACCAGCCATCGCCTTCCAGGTAGGCACGCAGCATGGGCAGGCTGTCCAGGCCCCAGAAGAGGCGGCCGTCGACTTCCCAGGCCGGCACGCCGAACAGGCCTTGCGCCGCGGCAGCCTCGGTGTTCTCGCGCAGCAGGCGCTTGGCGTTGTCCGCCGCATCCGTGCGCAGCTGTGGCGCCAGCGTGGCGCGCAGTGCGTCGAGCCGCGCCGGGTCCAGCGCGTCGGCGCCGCCCAGCCAGACATGGCGCAGCACCGTGCCCGCGACAAAGCGGTTGACCGTGCCGTCGTCGCTGCATTCCAGCGCCAGGCGCAGCAGCGGCAGCGGGTTGAACGGATGGCGGGCCGGCATGTCCAGCCCCACGCCCGTGGCATGGCCCAGCCAGCTCACATGGCGGTAGGTCCACTCGCGCTTGCCCGCAATGCCGGCCGGCCCCGGGTTGGCATGGCGCTGCAGCAGCGCGCCCAGCAGCACGGGGCGGTACTGCATGTGGTGGCTGATGCCCTGCAGGGCCTGAGGCAGTTGCTCGAAGGCCAGCCAGGCATAGGGCGAGACGAAGTCGAGATGGAAGGTGATCTGCTTCATGGCGGCAGGCTCCTGCAGTGCAGTCCAGGGGGGTCTAGGGGACGGCGACCGTGATGCCCGCACGCTCGAGCAGCGCGTTCCAGATGACCAGGCGCTGCGACGCATCGGACTTGGACCAGGCACGGATCTCGTCGATGGTGCGAAAGCACCCTTCGCAATGGCTGCGGTCCGGCGTCATGCGGCAGACCGAGATGCAGGGCGATGGCACGGGCTCGTCGTCAGCGCGCGCAGCGAAGGCTGCGCCGGCCTTGTGGGCCAGCATTTCCTTGGGGCCCATCATGCCGCCACCTCCTGCACCACGTCGGCCCAGGGCGCACCGGCCAGGGCCTGCAGCGCGGCCGGCGTGGCCGCGAACACCGCATGCGGATGGCCGGCGGCCGCCCAGACGGTGTCGAAGCGCTGCAGTTCACGGTCCACCAGGGTCACGGGCGTGTTGGCATGGGCCACGGGGCTGACGCCGCCGATGGAAAAACCCGTCTGCGCCTTGACGAAATCGGCGTCGGCACGGCCCACGGGGCCGACCAGGGCAGCGACCTTCTTCTCGTCCACGCGGCGGTCGCCCGAGGCCACGACCAGCACGGCCACGCCGTCGCTGCGGCGGCGGAAGATGATGCTCTTGGCCACCTGGCCCACGAGGATGCCCAGCTGGTCGGCCGCTTCCTGGGCCGTGCGCGCCGCGCCGTCCAGCATGCGCGGCCCCTCGCCATGGCCGGCCTGCTGCAGGAAGGCCGCCACGCGCTGCACGCCTTCGGGAAGATGGTGGAGTTCAGATCCGCACATGCTCACACCGCCTCGCATGCAGACGCGCTGGCGCGCTTGGTGAGCAGTGCCTTGGCCACGCGCGACTGCGTGGGGCGGCCCAGGTGGTCGCTGATGAACTGGCCGGCGTCAATCAGCTTGTCCAGGTCGATGCCGGTCTCTATGCCCATGCCCTGCAGCATGTAGACCACGTCCTCGGTGGCCACATTGCCTGTGGCGCCCTTGGCGTAGGGGCAGCCGCCCAGGCCCGCCACCGAGGTGTCGAACTGCCACACGCCCAGCGACAGCGCGGCCAGCGTGTTGGACACGGCCTGGCCGTAGGTGTCGTGGAAGTGGCCCGAGACATCGTCGATGGCGAAGTGCTGCAGCGTGGCCTCGATGGCCTTGCGCACCTTGACGGGCGTGCCCACGCCGATGGTGTCGGCCACGCCCACATGCTGCACGCCGATGCCCTTCATGAGGCCGGCCAGGTAGGCCACGCGCTCGGGGGCGATCTCGCCTTCGTAGGGGCAGCCCACGGTGCAGCTCATGGCGCCGCGCACGTAGATGCCCTGGGCGCGTGCGGCCTCGGCCACGGGGGCGAAGCGCTCGATGCTTTCGGCAATGGAGCAGTTGATGTTCTTCTGGCTGAAGGCCTCGCTGGCCGCGCCGAAGACCACGATCTCGTCGGGCCACAGTTCGCGCGGCGCCGACAGCGCGGCCTCCAGGCCCTTCATGTTGGGCGTGAGCACGCTGTAGCGCACGCCGGGGCGGCGGACGATGCCGGCCATGACTTCGGCGTTGTCGGCCATCTGCGGCACCCATTTGGGGCTGACGTAGCTGGTGACCTCGATTTCCTTGAGGCCGGCTTCCTGCAGGCGGTGCACCAGCTCGATCTTGACGGCGGCGGGCACGGGCTGTTTTTCATTCTGCAGGCCGTCGCGGGGGCCTACATCGACGAGTTTGACGCGGGAAGGAATGCTCATGGGGTGTTCTCACCGGGATGACGGGTACGGCCCCTATTGTCCAGGCTTGCAGGCCCGGGCACCACCCCATATCCTGCCGGGCCATGCACAACGGCTGCCAGCGCCCCGTTCAGCCCGGCAGGGCCGCCATTTCCTCGCGCAGCATCTCCACCATGCGCGCGGCAGCCGGCGACAGGCGGCGGCCGCTCAGGCGCACCAGGCCGATGGGGCGGCGCAGCACCGGCCGTGCCAGCGGGCGCGCCACCACCTCCGGCCGCTGCACCACCTGCGCGGCCAGCAGCGGCAGCGCGCTCACGCCCAGATCGGCAGCCACCATGGCCGCGATGGTGGCCAGGTGTTCCACGGCGTACTGGGGCGCAAAGCGTATGCCGTGGGTCAGCAGGGCCTCGTCGGCGTACTGCCGCACGCTGGTGCCGGCCGGCATGGAGATGTGGGGCAGATGGGCCACGTCGGCCCAGCCCAGATCGCCGCGCCCGCGCGCCAGCGCATGACCGCGGCCCAGCAGCAGCACGAAGCGGTCGGAGGCCAGGGGCAGGTAGTCCAGGTCGGCATAGGCGGGGTTGGCCGCCGTGAGCGCAAAGTCCACGCGGCCTGCGCGCACCATGTCGAAGGCCGGCCCGGCCAGGCTGTCGAACAGCTCCAGGTGCACGCCCGGATGCTCGGCCGCGAAGCGCGCCAGCACGCGGGGCAGCAAGCCCGCAGCCAGCGAAGGCAGGGCCGCCAGCGCCAGCCGCCCCACCTGCACCTGGGCCACCTCCTGCACGCGGCGCACGGTCTCGTCCATCTGGTGGCGCAGGATGCGCGCCTGCTCGGCGAAGACCTCGCCGGCCTGGGTCAGTTCCACGGCGCGCGTGGTGCGCTCGAACAGGCGCGCGCCCAGCATCTCTTCCAGCCGCGCCAGCGTGCCCGAGACGGCCGACTGCGACAGGTGCATCTGCAGCGCCGTGCGCCGAAAGCTCAGCGAATCGGCCAGCGCCAGAAAGACATCGACCTCGCGGGCCGACCAATTGATCTTCATGGCCGATCAGTTTATCGAAAAATGCGTCTTTACCGTTCAATGACGGCTGCCTAGACTGCGCCTCAAATCCATGAAATCAGCAGGAGACAGCATGCACAGCAGTTCGCCGCGCCACGCGCGCACGGTGGTCGTCGGGGGAGGCACCATGGGTGCCGATGTGGCCGTGGTCTTGGCCCGGGGCGGCGCCCTGGTGACCGTGGTCGACCCCGGCGCGGCACGGCGCGAGCTGCTGCTGCAGCACATTGCCATCGAGCTGGCCACGGCCGGCTTTGCCCGGTGCGCGTCCCAGGTCTCGGTCTGCGCGGCGCTGGAGGATGTGGCCTGGGACGGCGTCGCCCTGGTGGTGGAATGCATCACCGAGCGGCTGGACGCCAAGCAGGCGCTGTTCGCCGAGCTGCAGGCGCATGCGCCGGCCGACGCCGTGCTGGCCAGCAACAGCTCGGGCTTTCCCATCAGCGCCATCGCCAGCGGCCTGCCCACGGCGCAGCGCATGCTGGGCCTGCACTTCTTCATGCCCGCCCATTTGGTGCCACTGGTGGAAGTGGTGCTGGGAGAGCGCAGCGACCCGGCCCTGGGCCAGTGGCTGCACGCCTTCATGCGCGGCTGCGGCAGCGTGCCGGTGCTGGTGAAGAAGGACAAGCCCGGCTTTCTGGCCAACCGCATGCAGCATGCGCTGTCGCGCGAGGCCTTCGCCCTCATCGACGAGGGCATTGCCTCGCCCGAGGATGTGGATGCCGCCGTGCGCTTCGGCTTCGGCTTCCGCTTCCTGGCAGCCGGTCCCGTGCTGCAGCGCGACCATGCGGGCATCGAGGTGCACTGCGCGGCGGCCGCCACCATGTACCCCACGCTGTCCAACACCGATGTGCCGGCCCAGGCCCTGCGCGATCGCGTGGCGCGTGGCGATCTGGGCATGAAGACCGGAAAGGGCTTCTTCGACTGGCCCGAGGACCGCCGCCTGGCCGAGCGTGCCCGCTACGACGCGCTGCTGCGCCAGGGCCTGGCCCTGCTGGCCAGCGAGCTGCCGGTGCCGGAGCAGGCACAGGACACGCCATGAGCACGCCGGTCCCCACGTCAACCACGTCGCCCACATCGCCCACGTCAACCACGTCGCAGTGGAGCGACCCGCTGATCGTCACCGTGGCCCCCAACGGCGCCTACAAGCAGCCGGCCGACCACCCTGCACTGCCGATCACGCCACAGAGGCTGGCCGCCACGGCACGCGCCTGCCTGGATGCCGGCGCGGCCATGATCCACATGCACATCCGCGACGCCCAGGGGCGCCACAGCCTGGATGTGGACGGCTACCGCGAAGCCTGGCGCGTGGTGCGCGAGGCCGTGGGCACGGACATGGTGGTGCAGATCACCAGCGAGGCGGCCGGCGTCTACCGCGCGCCCGAGCAGATCGCCATGGTGCAGGCGCTGCGGCCCGAGGCCGTCTCCATCGGCCTGCGCGAGATCGACCGGCCCGAGATCGGCGATGCGGGACTGGCGCACTTTTTCACGGGCCTGGTGCGCGACCAGGTCATGGTGCAGGTCATCCTCTACGACGTGGCCGACCTGCGCCGCTGGCAGGCGCTGCGCGCCCAGGGCGTGGTGCCCGAGGCGCCGTGGTTCCTGCTTTTCGTGCTGGGCCGCTACAGCGCGGGCCAGACCTCGCGGCCCCAGGACCTGCTGCCGTTTCTTGCGGCGCATGACGGCGGCGAGCCCTGGGCCGTGTGCGCCTTCGGCGCCACGGAAAACACCTGCATCGCGGCAGCCGCCGCGTTTGGCGGCCATGCGCGCGTGGGCTTCGAGAACAACCTGCTGGCCAAGGACGGCCACACCGCGCCCGACAACGCCGCCCTGGTCCGCCAGGCCGTGGTGTCCGCCCAGGCGCTGGGCCGCCCCCTGGCCACGGCCGACGACATACGCCGGCGCTTCACACCGGGCTGAGCACCAGGCGCCTTACAGGCCCATGAGCCCGCACAAGACGGGCCTTCCATTCCAACCACAGGCAGGAGACACAACCATGCAACAGCCCACCCACGGCACGCGGCGTGACGCCATCGCCAAAATCAAGGCAGCCACCGCATTCACGGCGATTCCCCTGGCCTTCATGGCCCTGGGCCTGGCGGGCCAGGCCTCGGCCCAGACCCCGTCGCCGGCGTTCCCCAGCAAGACCATCCGCTTCGTCGTGCCCTACCCGCCCGGCGGCCCCACCGACCTGATGGCACGCATGCTGCAGCCCGAGCTGCAGCAGCGCCTGGGCGTGACCGTCATCGTGGAGAACAAGAGCGGCGCGGGCGGCAACCTGGGCAGCGCCGAGGTGGCCCGCCAGGCGCCCGCCGACGGCCACACCCTGCTGCTTGCCGCCAGCGGCCCCATGGCCGTGAATTCCTCGCTGTACAAGAGCATGCCCTTCAACCCGCTCAAGGACCTGGAGCCCGTGGTGCAGCTGTCGGCCTTCCCGCTGGTGCTGGAGGTCCACCCCTCGCTGGGCGTCAAGACCGTGGCCGAGCTGCTGGCCCTGGCCAAAACGGGCAAGACACTGAGCTTTGCCTCGGCCGGCAACGGCACGCCCCAGCACCTGGCGGGCGAGCTGTTCAACTCCATGGAGCAAGTCAAGCTGGGCCATGTCCCCTACCGGGGTGCGGGACCGGCACTCAACGACCTGATCGGCGGCCAGGTGGGCGTGATGTTCGACATCGTGGGCAGCTCGCTGCAGCACATCCAGGGCGGGCGCCTGATCCCGCTGGCCGTCACCTCGGCCGAGCGCACCAAGGTGCTGCCCGACGTGCCCACCATGGCCCAGGCCGGCGTGCCCGGCTACCAGATCACGGGCTGGCATGGCATTGCCGTGCGCGCGGGCACGCCGCCCTCCGCCATCGACAAACTCAATGCCACGGTCAACGCCATCTTCAAGGACCCGGCCTTTCGCACGCGCTGGGAGGCCATAGGCACGCCGGCCGTGGGCGGCACGGCCGCCGAATTCGGTGCCTTGATCAGGAGCGACTCCCAGCGCCTGGGCGCGCTGGTGCGCAGCACCGGCGTGACGCTGGACTGAGCGCGCCCGTCAGTAGCCGCGCTGCAGGTCCACGCGGCCGCTCACGGCCTCGCCCCGGCTCAGCGCCGCGACCTTGCCCACGATCTGCTCCACGCTGTCGCGCGCCAGGGTGCGGGCCGAGGTGTGGGGCGTGAGCGTGATGCGCGGATGTCGCCAGAAGACATGGCCGTCGGGCAGCGGCTCGGTGCGGAACACATCGAGCAACGCGCCGGACACATGGCCCCCGTCGATGGCGGCGACGAGGTCCTCGTCCGCCACATGGCCGCCGCGTCCCACGTTGATGACATAGGCGCCCGGCTGCAGCAGGGCCAGGCTGCGCGCGTCGATGATGCTGTCGGTCTCGGGTGTCAGCGGCAGCAGGTTGACGAGGATGCGGGTGGCGCGCAGAAAGGCGTCGAAGTCCTGCGGGCCGCAGAAGCCACGCACGCCATCGATGGCATGCGGCGTACGGCTCCAGCCGTTGACGGGGAAATCGAACACCGTCAGCGCGCGCGCCACGCGCTCGCCCATGCGGCCCAGCCCCATGACGCCCACGGGGAAGTCCACGCGCCGAGGATTGGGCCGGTGCTGCCACAGGCCGGCGGCCATGTCGGCCTCGTAGCCGTCCAGGCCACGGAAGAAGCGGATCACGGCCTGGCTGACGTATTCGGCCATCTGCACGGCCATGCCGGCGTCCTCCAGGCGGTAGACGGGAAGGTCGGCCGGCAGGCGCAGCGGCAGCAGCGCATCGACACCCGCGCCGATGTTGAACACGGCCTTGAGGCCCGGCTGCTCGTCGATGAAGCGCTGGGGTGGCGCCCAGACCAGGGCGTAGTCGGCCTGCGGCGCGCCCGGCGACCAGATGTCCACCTCGGCGCCCGGCAGGGCCGCGCGCAGTCCTTGCAGCCAGGCGTCGGGCCTGGTGTCTTCGCAGCAGAAAGTCACTCGCATAGGGGGCCAAGCCTAACGGCCTGGCGACGCCCACGCGCGACTTTTACGCAAAACTGTCTTGCCTGCGGGCTCAGCTTTCCAGGCGCAGCAGCTCGGAGCCTTCGGTCACCTGGTCGCCGGGCGCGTACAGCAGCTCGGCCACCACGCCGTCGCCGGGCGCGGCGATGGTGTGCTCCATCTTCATGGCCTCCATCACGGCCAGCGGCTGGCCCTTGCTGACCTTGTCGCCGGCCTTGACGGCAAAGGAGACCACCTTGCCCGGCATGGGCGCCGTCAGGCGGCCGCCTTCCGAATGCACATCGCCCGCATGGGCCAGCGGATCGGCCAGGCCCAGCACGGCCGCGCCCTGGGGAGCGAACACATGGCATTGCTCGCCCAGCACATGGACCTGGGCGCGCAGGCGCTGGCCCGCGAATTGCACGTCGAAGGCGCCGTCCCCGGCCTGTTGCCAGGACAGCAGGCCCTCGGCGAGGGACTCGCCCTCGCCCACGGCCAGTTGCAGCGCGCCGTCATGCAGGTAGCGCAGGCGCGCGGGCACGGCGGCCTCGCCCTGGCGGAAGTCCCAGCGCCGCTCGGCCACGCCGTGCGAGCGCCAGCCGTCGCGGCGGCTGAAGGGGTCGGCGGTTTCCTGCGCGCGCTCGGCCTGCAGTACCAGGGCCACGGCGGCGGCCACGGCCTGGGCCTGCGGCAGGCGCTGCTGGTGGAACAGATGCTGCTTCTCGCGCTCGATCAGCGCCGTGTCCAGCTTGGCGGTTGCAAAGGCATCGCTGGCGATGACCTGGCGCAGGAACTGCACATTGGTGGCCAGGCCCACGATGCGTGTCTCGGCCAGGGCGGCATCGAGCCGCGCCAGCGCCTGTTCGCGCGTGTCGCCATGCACGATGAGCTTGGCGATCATGGAGTCGTAGAAGGGGCTGATGGCATCGCCCTCGCGCACGCCGTCGTCCACGCGCACGTCGCCGACATGGAAGCTGGCGCAGTCGGGCTTGCGGTAGACATGCAGGGTGCCGGTGGCGGGCAGGAAGCCGTTGTCGGGGTTTTCGGCGCAGATGCGCGCCTCGATGGCATGGCCGGTGATGCGCAGCTCGTCCTGGCGCTTGGGCAGGGGCAGGCCGCTGGCCACGCGCAGCTGCCAGTCCACCAGGTCCTCGCCCGTGATGGCCTCGGTCACCGGATGCTCGACCTGCAGGCGGGTGTTCATCTCCATGAAGTAGAACTTCATGGCCTCGGGCTGGTCGTAGCCGCCGGGCTGCTCGACGATGAATTCCACCGTGCCCGCGCCCACGTAGTTCACGGCCTGGGCGGCGGCCACGGCGGCCTCGCCCATCTTCTGGCGCAGCGCGGGCGTCATGCCGGGCGCGGGGGACTCCTCCAGCACTTTCTGGTGGCGGCGCTGCACCGAGCAGTCGCGCTCGAACAGGTAGACGCAGTTGCCCTGGGTGTCGCCAAAGACCTGGATCTCGATGTGGCGCGGGCGCAGCACGTATTTCTCGACCAGCACGGCGTCATCGCCGAAGCTGTTGATGGCCTCGCGCTGGCAACTGGCCAGGGCGGCGGCAAAGTCCTCGCTGCGCTCGACCAGGCGCATGCCCTTGCCGCCGCCGCCGGCGCTGGCCTTGATCAGCACCGGGTAGCCGATGCGGTCGGCCTCGCGCTGCAGCAGCTGCGGGTCCTGGTCGGCTCCGTGGTAGCCGGGCACCAGGGGCACGCCGGCCTTTTCCATGAGCTGCTTGGAGGCCGCCTTCAGGCCCATGGCGCGGATGGCCGAGGGCGGCGGGCCGATGAAGACCAGGCCGGCATCGGCGCAGGCCTGGGCGAATTCCTCGTTCTCGCTGAGAAAACCGTAGCCGGGGTGGATGGCCTGGGCGCCCGTGGCCTTGGCGGCCTCCAGGATGCGTTCCCAGCGCAGATAGCTGTCCTTGGGGGCGCTGCCGCCGATGTGCACGGCCTCGTCGCAGGCCTGCACATGCTTGGCGCGGGCATCGGCGTCCGAGTACACGGCCACGGTGCGCACGCCCATGCGGCGGGCGGAAGCCGCGACGCGGCAGGCGATTTCACCGCGGTTGGCGATCAGGATCTTCTTGAACATGCGTTATCTCCAGTGTTTTCTCTGCAGCCCCGGTCATTCGGCGACCGGCGGCTATGGTTTTTGATTCATCGCGGGAGACCCGCCGAACAGCGCGCGCAGGCGCTGCACCACGGCCTTGAGAAAGCGCCACAGCGCCCAGGTCAGCAGCCACAGCGCGATGACCACGACCAGCAGCACGGCGGCGAAGGCCAGCGGGTGCGTGAGCGCCAGCCAGATCGCGCCCACCGAGGCACCGTCCTCCACCAGGCTCGCGCCCACGTTGGAAAACGGCTCGGGCGAGGTGTTGATGGCCGCGCGCGCCGTGCTCTTGGCCACCTGGCTGGACAGGGCCAGCGAGCCGCCCATCAGGGCCGCCATGGTGGCCATGGTCGCGCTGTCGGCGCCGAAGACGCCGGCCGCCAGCGCCGCGCCCGCCGGGATGCGGATCACGCTTTGCAGCAGGTCCCAGACCGAGTCCACGCCGGGGATCTTGTCGGCGAAGAACTCCACGAACAGCAGCGCGCCGCTGGCGAACAGCAGGGCCGGATGCTCCAGCACATGCAGCCCGCCCGGCAGCGCCACCCAGCCCAGCGCCCCCAGCAGCCCGGTCACGAAGACCACGGCGTAGAGCCTAAAGCCGCTGGCCCAGCCCAGTGCGGCGGCCAGCGCCAGCAGGCCGGCCATGTCCATGCCGCTGGTGGCCTGGCCCACGCGCTCGGCCACTTCGCCAGCCGCCTCGGTGACCGTGTGGTGCACGGCCGGGCCCGGGTACAGGCCCACGGACTGCAGCCACTGGACGAGGGAGTCGGTCAGGGTGCTCATGGTGTTGGCTCGGCGTTGGCTCGGCGTTGCTCGGTGGTCGCGCGATGAATGGGCAGCCCGCGCGTGTCAGGCCAGCCAGGCCGGCTTGCGCTTTTGCAGGAAGGCCTGCACGCCCTCCTTGCCCTCGGCGCTGGCGCGGATGTCGGCGATGCCTTCGACGGTGGCGGCGATCAGTTGCTCGTTGATCTCGCGCTCGGCCATGTCGATCACCAGGCGCTTGCAGGCGCGGGCGGCGGCGGGACCGGCGCTGACCAGGTGCTTGAGCAGGCCGTCCACGGCGTTGTCCAGCTCGTCTGCCGCCACCACGCGGTGCACGAAGCCGATGCGCAGCGCCTCGGCCGCGTCGAAGCGCTCACCGGTCAGGAAGTAGCGGTGGGCCGCGCGCGCGCCCATGGCGCGGATCACGTAGGGGCTGATGGTGGCGGGGATCAGGCCGATCTTCACCTCGGACAGGCAAAAGCCCGCGCCCTCGGCGGCCACGGCCATGTCGCAGGCAGCGACCAGGCCCATGCCGCCCGCATAGACATCGCCCTGCACGCGCGCGATGGTGGGCTGCGGGCATTCGTAGATCACGCGCAGCATTTCGGCCAGCAGGCCGGCGTCCTCGCGGTTCTCGTCGCGCGAGTAGTCGGCCATGCGACGCATCCAGTTGAGGTTGGCGCCTGCGCAGAAGGCCGGGCCCTCGGCGGCCAGCACCACGGCGCGCACGTCGCTGCGCTTGCCCACGGAGTGGAAGGCCTGGGTGATGTCGGCGATGACCTCGTCGCTGAAGGCGTTGCGCACTTCGGGCTGGGTCAGCGTGATGGTGGCCAGGGGGCCCTGGAATTCGAGGGTCAGTGCGGTGGTTTTCATGAAGTACCTCGCTGCAAGGAAAGAGGGGCCGCCGTCACATGCGGAACACGCCGAAGCGCGTGTCCTCTATGGGCGCGTTGCGCGTGGCCGCCAGGCCCAGCGCCAGCACGCGGCGCGTGTCGGCAGGGTCGATGACGCCATCGTCCCACAGGCGCGCCGTCGCGTAATAGGGGTGGCCCTGATCCTCGTACTGCTGGCGGATGGGGGCCTTGAAGGCCTCTTCCTCCTCGGCCGTCCACTGGCCGCCCTTGGCCTCGATGCCGTCGCGCTTGACGGTGGCCAGCACGCTGGCCGCCTGCTCGCCGCCCATGACCGAGATGCGCGCGTTGGGCCACATCCACAGGAAGCGCGGCGAATAGGCGCGGCCGCACATGCCGTAGTTGCCCGCGCCGAAGGAGCCGCCGATGATGATGGTGAACTTCGGCACGGCCGCCGTGGCCACGGCCGTGACCAGCTTGGCGCCGTGGCGGGCAATGCCTTCGTTCTCGTACTTGCGGCCCACCATGAAGCCCGTGATGTTCTGCAGGAAGACCAGCGGGATCTTGCGCTGGCAGCACAGCTCGATGAAGTGCGCGCCCTTGACCGCCGATTCGCTGAACAGGATGCCGTTGTTGGCGATGATGCCCACCTGCATGCCCTCGATGCGCGCAAAGCCGCAGACCAGGGTGGCGCCGAAGCGGGCCTTGAACTCGTCGAAGCGGCTGCCGTCCACCACGCGGGCGATGATCTCGCGCACATCGAAGGGCTTGCGCGTGTCCACGGGGATCACGCCGTACAGCTCGCCGCCGTCGAACAGCGGCGCCTCGGGCGGCAGGTCGCCGGCCGCCGGCTGCTTGGCATGGTTGAGGTTGGCCACGGACTGGCGCGCCAGCGCCAGCGCGTGGGTGTCGTTGTGGGCCAGGTGGTCGGCCACGCCCGACAGGCGCGTGTGCACGTCGCCGCCGCCCAGGTCCTCGGCGCTGACCACCTCGCCCGTGGCGGCCTTCACCAGCGGCGGGCCGCCCAGGAAGATGGTGCCCTGGTTCTTGACGATGATGGACTCGTCGCTCATGGCCGGCACATAGGCGCCGCCGGCCGTGCACGAGCCCATGACCACGGCGATCTGGGCAATGCCCTCGGCGCTCATGTTGGCCTGGTTGAAGAAGATGCGGCCGAAGTGCTCGCGGTCGGGGAACACATCGTCCTGGTTGGGCAGGTTGGCGCCGCCCGAGTCCACCAGGTAGATGCAGGGTAGGCGGTTCTGCGCGGCGATCTCCTGGGCGCGCAGGTGCTTCTTCACCGTCATCGGGTAGTAGGTGCCGCCCTTCACCGTGGCGTCGTTGCAGACGATCATGCAGTCCACGCCGCTGACGCGCCCGATGCCGGCGATCAGGCCCGCGCCGGGTGCATCGTTGCGGTACATGTTGAGCGCAGCCAGCGGGGCGATCTCCAGGAAGGGCGTGCCCGGGTCCAGCAGCATGGCCACGCGGTCGCGCGGCAGCAGCTTGCCGCGCGCCACGTGCTTGGCGCGCGCGGCCTCGCCGCCGCCCTCGGCGACCTTGGCCACCTGGGCCTGCAGGTCCTCGACCACGGCGCGCATGGCCGCGGCATTGGCCAGGAAGTCCGCCGAACGCGGATTGAGTTGGGTGCCCAGAATGCTCATGTGTGGCCTCTTCTTGTGTTTGCCCGATGCGGGCGCTTGGTTTTTCCGAATGTCCTGCAAAGAACGGCGGCCCGGCCTGGGGAAAATGCCGTATGCACACCGTTGAAATCGTCTTGCTCGTCCTGCTGCTGGGAGCGTTGACGGGCATTGCCGCGCGCTACGTGCGCGCCATCCCGCTGCCGCTGATCCAGATCACCCTGGGAGCGCTGATGGCCTGGCCGCAAAAGGGCCTGCACATCGCCTTCGATCCCGAGCTGTTCCTGCTGCTGTTCATCCCGCCGCTGCTGTTCGCCGACGGCTGGCGCATCCCCAAGCGCGAGTTCTTTGCGCTGTACCGCCCCATCCTGCGCCTGGCGCTGGGCCTGGTGCTGTTCACGGTGGTGGGGCTGGGCTGGCTGATCCACTGGCTGGTGCCCGGCATGCCGCTGACCGTGGCCTTTGCGCTGGCCGCCGTGGTCTCGCCCACCGATGCCGTGGCCGTCTCGGCCATCACGCGCAACCTGGGCATGCCCGAGAAGACCATGCACATCCTCGAGGGCGAGTCCCTGCTCAACGACGCCTCGGGCCTGGTGGCGCTGAAATTCGCCATCGCGGCCACGCTGACCGGCCTGTTCTCGTGGACCGAGGTGGCCAAGGATTTCATGTGGATGGCCCTGGGCGGCCTGGGCGTGGGCACGCTGATCGGCTGGGGCTTTTCCTATGCGCGCAGCACCATCACGCGCCGCCTGGGCGACGTGGCGGCCACGCAGATGGTGCTGCTGCTGATCCTGCTGCCCTTCGCCGCCTACATCGTGGGCGAGAAGATCGGCGTGTCGGGCATCCTGTCGGCCGTGGCCGCGGGCATTGCCACCAACTTCGCCGACCTGGAGCGCAGCAGCTACATCAGCGAGCGGCTGCAGACCGAGGGCACCTGGAGCATGGTGGAAGCCTCGTTCAACGGCGCCATCTTCCTGCTGCTGGGCCTGCAGCTGCCCTCCATCATCGGCGTGACGCTGCACGCTGCGGGCAGCGAATGGTGGGTGCTGGTGGGCTATGTGGTGATCATCTCCAGCGCGCTGCTGCTGATGCGCTGGATCTGGCTGACCCTGGGCGTGCAGCGCAGCCTGGCTCGCGCCCACTTCCAGGGAAAGATGGCCGAGCGCCCCTCGCACCTGCTGAACCTGGCCACCACCATGGCCGGCATACGCGGCGCCGTGACGCTGGCCGGCGCGCTGTCCGTGCCCATGCTGCTGAACAACGGCCAGCCCTTCCCCGGCCGCGAGATGCTGATCTTCCTGGCCACGGGCACCATCTTGTTCACCCTGGTGCTGGGCAGCATCGCCCTGCCGCTGATCCTGCGCCGCATGCCCCAGCCCGGCGAATCGCCCACGGTGCGCGAGGAACGCCTGGCGCGCGTGGCCGCCTGCCAGTCCGCCATTGGCGGGCTGACGCTGAGCGAGGAAGAGATCCAGGGCCACACGCCCGAATGGGTGGCCATGCACCAGGAGGTCATGGGCCACCTGACGCAGGAGTACCGCAACCGCGTCCAGCTGCTGGACGACGGCAGCGGCACGGCCTCCAGCATCGAGATCCAGCGCGAGGCGCCCGAAGTCGTGCGCCAGCGCAAGCTGCGCTACCTGCTGGAGATCGAGCTGCGCCTGCGCTGCATCCACCAGGAGCGCGACGCGCTCTACGCCGAGCGCCAGGCCCACCGCATCAACGACGAGTCTCTGCGCCGCCTGGTCAGCGAGCTGGACATGCAGGAGATCTCGCTGCGCAAGCGCCTGGTCGTGGCGCGCCGCGCTGCAGCCTCGGCCATGGCCGCGCCCGAGGGCGGCACGCCCTAGGCGGCACGCGGTGGACAGCTGGCGGCAGCGCATGAAAGCAGCCCTCAGGCGGTCCTGGCCGGGCGCAGATCCAGCATGGCGATCATCTCGTCGCGGATCTTGAATTTCTGGATCTTGCCGGTCACCGTCATCGGGAAGGCCTCGACGAAGCGGATGTAGCGCGGCACCTTGTAGTGGGCGATCTGGCCCTTGCAGAAGTCGCGCACGCCGTCTTCGGTCAGCGTCTGGCCGGGCTTGACGATGATCCAGGCGCACAGCTCCTCGCCATAGCGCACGTCGGGCACGCCGACGACCTGCACGTCCTGCACCTGCGGATGGCGGTAGAGGAATTCCTCGATCTCGCGCGGGTAGATGTTCTCGCCGCCGCGGATCACCATGTCCTTGATGCGGCCGACGATGTTCACGTAGCCCTGCTCGTCCATGGTGGCCAGGTCGCCGGTGTGCATCCAGGCCTCGTCGTCGATGGCCTCGCGCGTGCGGGCCTCGTCCCCCCAGTAGCCGTGCATGACCGAGTAGCCGCGCGTGCACAGCTCGCCCGAGACGCCGGGCGCCACGACCTCGCCCGTGGCCGGATCGACGATCTTCACCTCCAGGTGCGGCTGCACCTTGCCCACGGTGGACACGCGGCGCTGAAGCGGCGTGTCGGCATCGCTCTGGCAGCTGACGGGGCTGGTCTCGGTCATGCCGTAGGCGATGGTGATCTCGGACAGATGCATGTCGCTGACCACGCGCTTCATCACCTCGATGGGGCAGGGCGAGCCGGCCATGATGCCGGTGCGCAGCGTGCTCAGGTCGAACTCCTTGAAGCGCGGGTGGTCCAGCTCGGCGATGAACATCGTGGGCACGCCGTGCAGGCCCGTGCAGCGCTCGGCCTGCACGGTCTCCAGCACCAGCAGCGGATCGAATCCGTCATTCGGGTAGACGATGGCCGAGCCATGCGTGAAGCAGGCCAGGTTGCCCAGCACCATGCCGAAGCAGTGGTACAGCGGCACGGGAATGCACAGCCGGTCCTCGGGCGTCAGCCGCATGCACTCGCCGATGAAAAAGCCGTTGTTCAGGATGTTGCGGTGGGTCAGCGTGGCGCCCTTGGGAAAGCCCGTGGTGCCGCTGGTGAACTGGATGTTGATGGGGTCGGTGTTCTTGAGCGTGGCGGCCACGGCGTCGATGCGCGCATCCTGCGCATCACCGCGCGCCAGCAGGCTGGAAAAGCGCAGCATGCCGGGCTGCTCTTCGCCCTGGCCTGCCACGTCGATCCAGACCACGCTGCGCAGCTGGGGCAGGCGCGCGCAATGCAGGCGGCCGGGCTCGGCCGTGGCCAGCTCGGGGGCCAGTTCGCGCAGCATGCCCAGGTAGTCGCTGGTCTTGAACTGCGCCATGGTCACCAGGGCCTTGCAGCCGACCTTGTTGAGCGCGTACTCCACCTCGGAGGTGCGGTAGGCCGGGTTGATGTTGACCAGCACCAGGCCGACCTGGGCCGTGGCCAGCTGCATCAGCACCCATTCGGCGTTGTTGTGCGACCAGATGCCGACGCGGTCGCCCTTGTCCAGCCCCAGGCCCAGCAGCGCGCTGGCCAGGCGGCGCGCCTCGGTGTGCAGGCCGGCATAGCTGTAGCGCAGGCCCTGGTGGCGGCTGACCAGGGCCTCGCGATCGGGCTGGCGGGCCGCCATGTCGGCAAAGAAATCGCCGATGGTCTGCTCGATCAGCGGCACATCGGTGCGGCCTTGGGCATGGCTGGAAGCGAGCGGGGCGTTCTGGGCGGGCATGCGTTGTCTCCTGTGTCGTCGGCGGCGCCTGGGACGGGCAAATGCAGTGGCCTGCCCCGTCACGGCAGCTATTGCGTGGCAGCATAAGGGCCAACCCCGAGCAGAACAGGCCACGAAGGTTGCAATAATTGCCAGCATGTTCACCCCCTCGCTGGTCAAGACCCCCCTGCCCCAGGCGGCCGCCACCATGGCCTCCGCACACCCTGCAGTCACGCCCATGGCCTTTGTGCAGGCCATTATGCTGGCCTACGAACGCCGGGGCATCAGCGCCCTATCCGCCCTGGAGAAGGCACAAATTGCGCCAGACTCCGTCAAAGAGCGCAACGAGTGCATCACGGCGCTGCAGATGGAGGCACTGTCCGATGCCGCCATGCGCGAACTCGACGACGAGTCCCTGGGCTGGTTCTCCCGGCGCCTGCCCTGGGGCAGCTACGGCATGCTGGCACGCGCCAGCATGGGCAGCGAGCAGCTGGGCCTGGCGCTGGCGCGCTGGTGCCGCCACCATGGCCTGCTGGCCGACGACATCCGCCTCACGCTGACGCAGGAAGACGGTTTGGCCACGCTGGCCATCGAGGAGCTGTCCACGCTGGGCGCCATGCGCGAGTTCTGCCTGCTGTCGGTGCTGCGCAATATCCACGGCCTGGCCAGCTGGTTCATCGACGAGCCGCTGCCGCTGCGGCGCGCCTGCTTTCCCTTCGATCCCCCGCCGCATGCCGGCGTGTATGCGCTTCTGTTCCCACCGGGCGAGGTGGAGTTTGGCGCGGCCCGGGCCTGCCTCCAGTTCGACGCGCGTTTTCTGGATATGCCGCTGACGCGCGACGAGCCCGCGCTGCAGCGCATGCTGCAGCGCGCCCTGCCGCTGCAGGTGCGCCCCTACCGGCGCGAGCGCCAGCTGGTGCAGCGCGTGCGCCAGCTGCTGGCGGCCGACGCCGAATGCCTGCAGACGGCCGACACGCTGGCGCGCCAGCTGCACCTGTCCCAGCGCAGCCTGCATCGCCAGCTCAAGGAAGAAGGCGCCTCGCTGCAGGCGCTCAAGGACGAGGTGCGGCGCGAGCGTGCCGTGGCCCTGCTGCTGCGCACCAGCCGGCCCATCAAGCGCATCGCCCAGTCCTGCGGGTTTCTCAACGACAAGAGCTTCATCCGCGCCTTCCGGCTGTGGACGGGGCTGTCGCCTTCCGAATTCCGCAAGAGCGCGCGAGCCCGGCCCGAGTGAGGGCCGTGCGCATCCTGGCGCGATTTGCATCCTGCGCGACTGCCGCCGTCCGCGCATCTGGCCTAGGCTTTGCGCATGCACCATCTCCACCATTGCGTCAGCGCGCGCTCCTTCCGCGCGCTGTGGATGCTCGAAGAACTGCAGCTTCCCTACACGCTGCACATGCTGCCGTTTCCGCCGCGCGTGCTGCAGCGCAGCTACCTGGAACTCAACCCGCTGGGCACGGTGCCGCTGCTGCGCCACGGCGAGGCCAGGCTGACCGAGTCAGCCGCCATCTGCGAATACCTGGCCGCCCTGCACCCCGGGGCGGGCCTGTCCGTGCAGCCGCAGGAGGCAGACTTCGCCGCCTACCTCAACTGGCTGCACATGAGCGATGCCACGCTGACCTTCCCGCAGACCCTGGTGCTGCGCTACACCCACTTCGAGCCAGCCGAACGGCGCCAGCCCCAGGTGGCCCAGGACTACCAGCGCTGGTTCCTTGCGCGGCTGCGCGCGGTGGAGCAGGCCGTGGAACAGCGCCACTGGCTCGCGGCAGACCGCTTCACCGCTGCCGACGTGGCCGTGGGCTATGCGCTGATGCTGTCGGCGCACCTGGAGATGGAGCCGCAGTGGGGGCCTGCCACCCAGGCCTACTGGCAGCGCCTGCAGCAGCGGCCCGCCTTCCAGCGGGCGCTGCAGGCCGAGCAGCAGGCCGCGCGTGCGCAGGCCGTGGACGAGACGCCTTCGCCGCAGCTGCGCTAGGGCCGGCTCAGGCTCAAGCGCTGGCGCTGGCCTGCCCGATGGCGCGCAGCATGGCCGGCAGCTCGCCCATGTCGCCGAATACGCAGCTGGCGCCGGCCTCGAGCAGTTGCTCGGCCGATGCGTGGCCCTGGTCGGCCGGGAAGTAGCCCCAGACCGTGGCGCCTGCGGCCACGCCGGCGGTGACGCCGGTCACCGTGTCCTCGATGACCAGGCAGCGCGCCGGCTCCACGCCCAGTGCGGCGGCGGCTGCCAGGTACACATCGGGAAAGGGCTTGCTGCGCGGCAGCTCATGGCCGCTGAAGACGCGGCCCTCGAAATACGGGGCCATGCCGACCTGGGCCAGCTGCATCTCCACCTTGGCGCGGTCCGCGCCCGAGGCGCAGGCGATGCGGCCAGCGCACAGCGCATGGGATTGGCTGACGGCGGACAGCGCGCCGTCAATGGCCACCAGCTCGGCGCGCAGCGCGGCGTTGCGGCGCTCGTAGAAGGCGGCCATCCATGCGTCGGTCAGCGGCTTGCCGGTGCGCGCCTCGATCAGCGCGGCCTGGCTGCGCACGGTCTTGCCGATGAATTCGCGCAGGCATTCCTCGGTGCTGATGGGCCAGCCCGATTCATTGAGCATGGTGCACAGCACGCGGTTGGTGATGGATTCACTGTCGACGAGCACGCCGTCACAGTCGAAGAGCACGGCCTCGAAAGCAGTCATGGATGGATTCTCGAAACAAACTGAGCAAGGGCGCCCTGGGGCGCCCTTGCTGCGGAAAATGGCCGGATTATGCGCCGGCCGCGCATGCCTGTGCCCTGCTCAGGGGAAGGAGGCACCGGCCAGCGGATGCACCATGCGGCGGACGTTGCGCACCGAGATGGAATGGAACCGGCCATCGTCGGTGACCACGTCGCCGAAGGCGAAGAAGCCTTCGGCCGCATTGCGGTTGAACTGCTCCAGGCGCTGCGCGAGGCTGGCGCTTTGGGACACCGGTTCGACGCGGTACTCGATGGCGCCCTGCTGGTCGCCGCTCTTTTCGTACAGCTGCACGCCTTCGGTATTGCCCCGCAGCACCAGGGCGCCGCGCAGCAGGTGGCCCTTGGCCCCCATCTCGTCCAGGCGCTGCTTCAGCGCCGTGCCGTTGGCCATGCCGAAGGGCGCGGCCAATGCGAACACCGCGTACTCGAAGGCCGGCGCCTTGGAGTCCTTGACGTAGAGGTTGAACATCTCGTTGCCCGAGATCAGCGGGCCCATGTAGCGGAAACCCCGGCCGCTCATCTCGGCCAGTTGCTGCGTGAAGCCCGACGTGTCCAGCGCACCCACGGCGGGGCGCGTCTCGTAGCTGTAGGTGGCTGCGGCGCTGCTGCTGCGCACATAGAGGTTGCGCAGGTCCTGCGTGCTGCTGGGGAACGCCATGCCCGACTTGTACAGGTAGCCTTGCGCACCCTGTGCGTTGAGCTGGGCCACCAGGGCCGAGACGCCCGCCACATCGGGCACCATGCGGTAGTCCAGGCGCGTGCCGGTGTGGGCCGTGTCGGTGACGTAGAAGTCACCGATGGGAACGGGGAAGGCGGTACCGCCCGAGGCCAGGCTGTAGGTGAAGGCATAGCCCTGCGCCCCCAGCGCGTTCATGGCGGACAGGGCCGCGTCGAAGTTCTCCGCACCGGTCTCCATGCGGTACTGGCCGGTCACCGGCGTGGGCGTGCCGCCGGGGTTGCCAGGCGTACCGGGGTTGCCAGGATTTCCGCCATTGCCGGGATCTCCGCCGCCCGGTTCTCCCGATCCGCCACCACCGCCGCCGCCACAGGCGGCCAGGGTTCCCAGAAGCATCAATGCCGCGCTGCGGCGCGTGAGCTGTACCATCTTCATGACTATCTCCCCTTCTCGTTGAATACATGCCCGTTCCATGCGGAATCTCAGGGCATCGGCGGCGATTTTGGGGAGTTGGCCGACATCCGGTCACCCCCCGGCCGGGGGGTAATCGTTACGATGTGCGCAAGGTGTATCCGGGCGCGCCCTGGCGCTCCAGCCCTTTCGACATGCCTTCGCGCGGACCATGCACAGCCATTCCCTCCTGACCGATTCCTCCTGTCTCCAATCGGGGCGCTATGCCCTGGTGATCGACGACCACCCGCTGACGGCCATGGGCGTGTCCGAGTTCCTGAAACAATTCGGCCTGTCCGAAGTCCATGCCGTGGCCGATGCGGGCGAAGGCCTGCAGTGCATGGCCGGCAGGGGATCGCCGCATCTGGCCATCGTGGATTTCTGGCTGGGTGCCAGCGCAGGCACGGACGTGGTGCGCGAAATCCGCACGCTGGCGCCCGCCTGCCGCGTGCTCATGACCAGCGGCGACACGCATGGCGCGATTGCCCTGAAGGCACGCGCGGCCGGGGCCCATGGCTTTGTGCTCAAGTCGCAGCCGCCGCAGGTGCTGCAGCAGGCCGTGGCGGCCCTGCTGCGCGGCGAGACCTGGTTCCCCGCCGCCCCGCTGGCGCCGCAGCCGCCGGGCGGCGCCCATGCCATCCGCATGACGGCGGCCGAGCTGGGCCTCACCCCGCGCCAGGCCCAGGTGCTGGACTTGGTGCTGCGCGGCCTGCCCAATCCCAGCATTGCCCGGTTGCTGCACCTGTCGCCGCACACGGTCAAAGAGCATGTGGCAGGCGCCCTGCAGCGCCTGGGCGTGCACAGCCGCATTGACGCCATCACGCGCATGCAGGGCATTGCGCTGGAGCTGCCGCCCTCCGTACCGCCGACCGATACGGTTCAGGCGCCGGCCACGGCCAGCCTGCGCTGAAGCAGGGCCCGCAGCGCCAGCGGATCCACGGGCTTGCGCAGCAGCAGATAGCCCAGTTCCTGCGCCTGCTGCTCCAGCGCAGCGGAAGGGTCGCCGCTGAGCAGGGCGCCCGCCGCCTGCGGCGATTGCGCCAGCACGTTCTGCAGCAGCGCAAAGCCGTTCTCGCCCTGGGCCAGCTGGTGGTCGCACAGCACGAAATCGGGATGCTGCCCCGCCGCCAGCCAGGCCTGCGCCTCGCGGCCCGCAGCCGCCACGTCCACGGTCAGCCCCCAGCCGCGCAGCAGGCCGGCCAGGGCCTGTGCCACCTGCACATCGTCATCGACCACCCAGCACCGGCCCTGCAGCAGGGGGCGGCCTGGCGGATTCGCGGCAGCCTCGGCCCCTGCCCCTGCCCCTGCCTCTGCCCCTGCCTGCGCCTGCGCGTGCCCCAGAGGCAGGTCCGCTTGCACGCTCAGGCTGGGCGACAGCTGCAGCCAAAAGCACGAACCCCGTCCCGGCGTGGACAGCAGACCATGCTCCACGCCCATGCGGCGCGCCGCTGCGGCCACCACGGCCAGGCCCAGGCCCTGGCTGCTCACGCCGGGCAGGTGCTCGGCCGCAGGCTGGGCCGCGCGCCGGGCCGCCTGGCCTGAGCGCGCGCGAAAGTGCGGTGCGAAGACATGGGGCCGGTCTTCGGCCGCAATGCCCAGGCCCGTGTCCCAGACCTCGATGCGCCAG
This sequence comes from Delftia sp. WSY_7, assembly GCF_043104845.1. NCBI lineage: Bacteria > Pseudomonadati > Pseudomonadota > Betaproteobacteria > Burkholderiales > Comamonadaceae > Delftia > Delftia sp. WSY_7. Next base: position 794,954 of record NZ_JBICLB010000005.1, read on the forward strand.
CCCCCGCCGTGCACGCGGGCGGCCAGCAGCACGCCGCCGCGCTGGGTGTAGCGCAGGGCGTTGTGCAGCAGGTTGAACACCATCTGGCGCAGCAGGGCCTCGTCGGCACGCACCAGGCTGTCCAGGCCGCGCGCCACGCGCCAGCGCAGCACCAGCCCGCGCTGCCGCGCCTCGGCCGCGAACAGGCGCGTGGCATCGCCCAGCAGAATGCGCAGGTCCATCACCTGGGCGCGCAGCTCCCAGGTGCCGTTCTCCAGCCGCGACAGGTCCAGCAGGTCGTTGCACATGGTGCCCAGCGACTGGGCACAGGCCTGGGCATCGTCAAGCACGCCTGCCAGCGCGCCGTCGGCATTGCGCTGGCGGGCGGTCTCCACCAGCAGGCCCAGGGCATGCAGGGGCTGGCGCAGGTCATGGCTGGCGGCCGACAGGAAGCGGCTCTTGGCCTCCAGCGCCTGTTCGGCCTGCTCCTTGGCCGCCAGGTAGCGCTCGGCCAGCAGCTGGCGGTCACGCTCCTGCGCCCATTGCTGCTGCATGAGCTGGCGCGCCCCCCAGGCATGGCGCGCGATGGTAGCGCCATACAGCATGAGCAGCGGCAGCAGGTACAGGCCCCTGTTCGGGAAGTACCAGACCACGGCCAGCAACATGGCGCCGTACAGCACGCCGAAGAAGCGCTTGAACACGGCAGCCGCCGGCGCCAGGAAGGTGGCGGCCGAGGCCACGACGCCGCACAGCACCAGGTAGATGAAAAGCCGGAATTCATGGCCGCTGCCATGGGTCAGCGGTATGGCCAGCGCCCAGGAACCGGCGTTGAGCAAGGCCATGCGGCCCATCACGCGCTCCCAGCGCTGCAGCCGCGTTGGCAACTCGGCCGAGGGCACGGCAGCGCCCAGGTCCCGACGCAACTGGCGCCGCAAACCGACGAAGACGCAGGCCATGAGCGCCATGCCCAGCCACCACAGCAGCAGCGGCGCCTGGAAGGCACCCGTTTCGTGCCGCTGCAGCCAGACCACGATGCCGGGGATGATGAGGGCCGCCGCCTCGGACGAGCCCCGCGATGCGATGGACAGCAGCAGCCGTTGGCGCTGCTGCAGCTTCCACAGCGGCTCCGCAGGGCCGCCGTCGTGTTCAGAACTGGTCGCCATCCACGTAGAACCAGCGCCCGCCTTCGCGCACGAAGCGGCTGCGCTCATGCAGGCGCACGGCGCGGCCCGCCACGCGGTAGCGCGCGACGAATTCCACCTCGGCGCGGTCCTCGCCGGTGCTTCGGAAGTCCTTGACCGCCAGCCCCAGCCAGCGCGCCGAGGGCTCGAAGTCCAGCGTGGCGGGCCGCTGGCTGGCGTGCCAGGTGGCCAACAGGTAGGCGGCGTCCTCACGCACGAAGGCGCTGTAGCGCGAGCGCATCAAGGCCTGGGCATCGGGCGCAGGGCAGTCGTCGAAATGGTTCAGGTAGCGGCCGCAGCAGGCATCGAAGGCCAGGGACCGGCCCTTGGCATCGTGCTGGCCACAGGGACAGGCCGGGGAGGTGGCGGCAGCGCTCATAGCGGCTGGCCCTGCGGAACTTGCGAAACTTGCGGAACCTGGGAGAGGACGGCGGGGGAGCAGGAATGCATGTCAGTCACGGCCGCCTTGCTGCGACCGGGTTCTTGATGGAGGACAGGCGGGCCATGATACTGACCGCGGGCCCTCGGGCCTGTAAGGAGAGCCCATGTTTTCAATGTCGGTCCCGTGGTGGGAGTTCGTGGTGCGCGGCGTGGCCGTCTACCTGTTCTTGCTGGTGTTCCTTCGGCTAACGGGGCGGCGCCAGACGGGGCAGTACGCGCCCTTTGACCTGGTGCTGCTGCTCATCCTGTCGAATGCCGTTCAGAACTCCATGAATGCCGGGGACAACTCGCTGATCGGCGGCATGATCTCGGCCTCCACGCTGATCCTGTGCCATCTGCTGCTGTCCTGGCTGACTTTCCGTTTTCCCGCGCTGGAGCGGCTCATCGACGGCAAGGCCCAGGCCCTGATCACGGACGGCCACCTGAACAAGGATCTGATGCGCGAGGAACGCATCACGCGCGACGATATCGAGGCCGCGCTGCGTGCGGGCGGCTGCCTGCACCTCAGAGAGGTGGAGCGCGCCACGCTGGAGACCGACGGCAGCATCACCGTCGTCCTTCGCCGCCGCGACAGCGAGAACGACGGCGATCCGCCGGTCTGAGCCTAGTCGAGCTGCTCCAGGAAGCGCTCGATGGCCAGGTTCACGGGCTGCGGATGCGTGAGGTTGGCCGCATGGCCGGCCCCCGGCACCTCCACCCACTGCGCCCTGGGCAAGGCCTTGGCCATGGCGCGTGCACGGTCGAGCGTGATGGCGATGTCGTCCGTGCCATGGATGACCAGTGCCGGTACGTGGATGTCGGGCAGTCGTGGGCTGATGTCATCGCGCTGGGCCAGCGCCAGAAAGCTCTGCCCCAGGTTGATGGGCGTGGCCTTCTTCCATTTGGCGCGCCAGGCGGCCGCGCCGCTCCAGCCCTGGCCCAGGATGGTGCGCTCCACCGTGGCCGCCATGTCGTCGCTGAGGCCATGCTCCATCCAGGCCCTCAGCAACGCCTCGTGGTGGGGCATCTGCTCGGGGTCTTCCAGCATGGCCTGGGTGTCGATCAGCACCAGCGCACGCACGACCTCGGGGTGGATGAGCGCACAGCGCAGCGACAGATAGCCGCCCTGCGACATGCCCACCAGCACCGCGCGCTCCACGCCCAGGTGCGCCAGCAGGGCGGCCAGGTCGTCGGCCGAGTCGTAGTAGTCGAAGGGTGCGCACTGCTCGGGGTCTGCCGTCTGGCCATGGCCGCGCTCGTCCCAGCTGATGCAGCGAAAGCGCCCCTGCAGTGCCTGGACCTGGGGAGCGAACATGGTGTGGTCCATGAGCAGCCCGTGCGAAAACACCAGGACCGGGCCGCGCCCGCCCGTGTCCTCGTAGTACAGGTTCTGGCCGTTGACGGAAGCGATGGGCATGTCGGGATCTCCTGCGAAGGTGGTCACAAACCTGCCGGAAACGGCCGCCCGCCTCTCTCGGGCGCCGTGCCGGCGATGCTCCATGCTAAGCCCTGCGGGTGTCAGGGCCATCCGGCCCGACCCGCAGCGTGGGGGATTGGCCTCAGGCCAGGGCGCGCTGGATGAGAATTTTCTGCACGTCGCTCGTGCCTTCGTAGATCTGGCAGACGCGCACATCGCGGTAGATGCGTTCCACGGGGAAGTCGCTGACCACGCCATAGCCGCCCAGGGTCTGGATGGCGGCGCTGCACACGCGCTCGGCCATTTCGCTGGCGAACAGCTTGGCCATGGCCGCTTCCTTGAGGCAGGGCAGGCCGGCATCGCGCAGGCTGGCCGCATGCCAGATCAGCTGGCGAGCGGCCTCGATCTGCGTGGCGCAGTCGGCCAGGCGAAAGCCCACGGCCTGGTGGTTGAAGATGGGCTGGCCGAAGCTCTCGCGCTCCTTGGAGTACTGGAGCGCGCAATCGAAGGCCGCACGCGCCATGCCCACGCTTTGCGCGGCAATGCCGATGCGCCCGCCCTCCAGCGCCGACAGCGCAATCTTGTAGCCCTCGCCCTCGGCGCCGATGAGGTTCGCGGCGGGGATGCGGCAGCCCTCGAACTGGATCTGGGCCGTGTCCGAACTGTGCTGGCCCAGCTTGTCCTCCAGCCGCAGCACCTGGTAGCCGGGTGCGGAGGTCGGAACGATGAAGGCGCTCATGCCGCGCTTGCCGGCCGCCTTGTCGGTGACGGCGATGACGATGGCCACGTCGCCGTTCTTGCCGCTGGTGATGAATTGCTTGACGCCGTTGATCACGTAGTCGCTGCCGTCGCGCGTGGCCGTGGTGCGCAGCGCCGAGGCGTCCGAGCCCACATGCGGCTCGGTCAGGCAGAAGGCGCCCAGCATCTCGCCGCGCGCCAGCGGCGCCAGCCATTGCTGCTTTTGCGCCTCGCTGCCGTAGCGCATGAGGATGGCGTTGACGGGGCAGTTGGTGACGCTGATCACCGTGCTGGTGCCGCCGTCGCCGGCTGCGATTTCCTCCAGCACCAGGGCCAGGCTCAGGTAGTCAAGGCCGGCGCCGCCGTACTCCTCGGGCACGCAGATGCCGTAGGCGCCCAGCGCCGCCAGGCCCTGGTGCACGTTCTTGGGAAAGTGGTGTTCCTTGTCCCAGCGGGCGGCATGGGGCGTGATTTCGGTGCGCACGAAGTCGCGCACCGCGTCACGGATCATTTCCTGGTCTGCGTTGAGCAGCATGTCTTGTCTCCTGATTCTTGTTTCGTTGTTCGTTGTCCCGGCCGCAGCTACCAGGCGATGCGCTGCCCGTCGTGGCGCAGCATGCGGCCCCGATCAGCCGGCGTGACGCCGGCCAGGGTGCGGACCAGACCCTGCACGCTTTGCTCCACGGTGAAGGTGGCGGACTCGCCGCCCATGTCGGTCTGCACCCAGCCCGGGTCCAGCGCGACCACGGTGGCGCCGGGCCATTGCGGCTGGGCGCTGGCCACGACCATGTTGAGCGCGGCCTTGCTGACGCGGTAGAGCCAGGCGTCGGATTCGGCGCCGGCCAGCAGCGACATCTCGCTGGAGAACAGGCCGAACACGCCGCCCGCCGCCTCGACCATCGGCGCCACCTGGGGCAGCACCTGCATGGCGCCCAGCACATTGGTGTGCATGACGCGGTCGAACTGCTCGCGCGTGGGCGGCGTGGCCGAGCTGTGGGCATCCCACACTCCGGCCACGTACAGCGCCAGCTCGATCTTCTCGCCATCGAGCTGCCAGGCCAGGCCGCTGACGCTGGCCGGATCGGCCACATCCACCAGCAGCACCTTGGCGCCCGTGGCTTCGACGCGCTCGCGATCGGCCTCGCTGCGCACCGTGGCGACCACGCTGCGGCCCTGGGCCGTATAGGCCTCTACCAAGGCAAAACCGAGCCCGCGCGAGGCTCCCAACACCAGAGTGACTGCCATGTCTTTCGACCTTTCAAATGGAATACGGTCAGCGGCCCTGCTCGCCCGCGATCTGTTTTTCGTAGCGCTCGACCATGGCCTCCTGCGTCTCGGTGGGCGCAGGCAGGCCGATCTGCTGGTGGACCATCTGGTTCACCGACGGCATGACGTTGCGCGGCACCTGGGACTCGGGCTTCCAGAGCCGGGCGCGCATGAGGGCCTTGGCGCAGTGCAGATAGGCCTCCTGCACCTGGATCTCCAGAACGATCTTGGGCCGGAAGCCTTCGTTGGCGAACAGCGCCGTGTAGTGGGCCTCGTCGCGCAGCCTGGCCACGCCGTTGACGCGCAGCGTCTCGTCGAAGCCCGGCACCATGAACAGCAGGCCGATGCGCGGATCGGCGATCAGGTTGCTGAAGCTGTCCAGGCGGTTGTTGCCGCCCGAGTCGGGGATCAGCAGCGTCTGGTTGTCGGGCGCCTTGATGAAGCCCGGCTTTCCGCCGCGCGGCGAGGCATCCATCAGCGAGCCCGCCGCGCCCCCCGTGGCCACGATGCACAGCGGCGACAGCGCGATGAAGCGCAGGCAATGCCGGTCCAGGTCCACCTGCTGCTTGAGCAAGGCCCTTTCGGCCGGCATGGCATACAGGCTGCGCAACTGTTCTTCGCTGGTGATCATGGTCGAGAGGTCAAAGTAATAGCGGATCGGCCGATCCAAGTCTAGCTCTCTGGACGTCTGTGGCGCTGCCCATAAAACTGGCGCAATGCAAATCAGAGACACCGAGGAATGGCCTACGCCGGCCGCGCCGCCCCGCACCGAGGGTGTTGTCCCCCTTTCAGGGGGAGGGCGCGCAGCGCCTCAGGGGGTGACCATTTCTATCGCCATGGCTGTTCCTTCGCCGCCGCCTATGCACAGCGTGGCCAGGCCGCGCTTGCCGCCACGCGCCTGCAGGGCGTGCAGCAGCGTGACCAGGATGCGCGCACCGCTGGCGCCGATGGGGTGGCCCAGCGCGCAGGCGCCGCCGTTGACGTTGACCTTGTCGCGCGGCACGCCCAGCTCGGCCATCAGGGCCATGGGCACGACGGCAAAGGCTTCGTTGACTTCCCACAGGTCCACATCCGCCGCCGTCCAGCCGGCCTTCTTGAGGGCCTTCTGCGTGGCGCCCACGGGGGCCGTGGTGAACCATTCGGGCTCCTGGGCATGCGTGGCATGGGCGACGATGCGCGCCAGCGGCTTGCAGCCCAGCTCCTTGGCCGTGGACTCGCGCATCAGCACCAGGGCGGCGGCGCCGTCGTTGATGCTGGAGCTCGATGCCGCCGTGATCGTGCCGTCCTTCTTGAAGGCGGGCTTGAGGCTGGCGATCTTGTCCAGCTTGGCCTTGGCCGGGCCTTCGTCGATGCTGACCGTGACATCGCCCTTGCGCGTGGAGACGGTGACGGGCGTGATCTCGGCCGCGAAGGCGCCGCTTTCCGTGGCGGCCTGGGCGCGCTTGACGCTTTCGATGGCGTAGGCGTCCTGCTGCTCGCGCGTGAAGTGGTATTTGGCGGCGCAGTCCTCGCCAAAGGTGCCCATGGAGCGGCCCGGCTCGTAGGCGTCCTCCAGGCCGTCGAGCATCATGTGGTCATAGACCTTGTCGTGGCCCATGCGGTAGCCGCCACGGCCCTTCTTGAGCAGGTAGGGCGCATTGGTCATGCTCTCCATGCCGCCGGAGACCACCACATCGCGGCTGCCCGCCACCAGCTGGTCATGGGCCAGAATGGTGGCCTCCATGCCGGCGCCGCACATCTTGGACAGGGTCACGGCGCCCGTGCTGCGCGGCAGGCCACCCTTGAAGCCTGCCTGGCGCGCAGGCGCCTGTCCCTGGCCCGCCATCAGGCAGTTGCCGAACAGCACTTCGTCCACCTTCTCCGGCGCCACGCCGGCACGCTGCACGGCGGCCTTGATGGCGGCGCCGCCCAGATCGTGGGCCGCGAGATCGGCGAAGTCGCCCTGGAATGCGCCCATGGGGGTGCGGGCTGCGCCGACGATGACGATGGGGTCTTGCATGCTTATCTCCTGGATGTGGTGATGGTGAGGGGAAAACAAACGGGTCAGGCCAGCCAGCGGCTGCGCTCGTAGGGATAGACGTCGTGCACGTGGCCTTCGCGGATGCGCTGCTGGTGCCCCTGCCAGAAGGCGGGATCGAGCAGGTCGGCATGGTGGCGCATGAAAACTTCGCGCACGGCCGGATTGCCCAGCAAAAAGGGCGCGAAGGTTTCCGGGAACACATCGCGCGGGCCCACGGGATACCAGACCTCGCCGCTGAGCTCGTCTTCCTCGTTGCGCGGCGCAGGCACCTGGCGGAAATGGCAGTCGGTCAGGTATTCGATCTCGTCGTAGTCGTAGAACACCACCTTGCCGCCGCGCGTGATGCCGAAGTTCTTCCACAGCATGTCGCCCGGGAAGATGTTGGCGGCCACCAGGTCCTTGATGGCATTTCCGTATTCGATCACGGCGCTCTCCAGCCGCTGCCGCGGTCCCGGCAGGTCCAGCCCGTCATCGAAGCACTCCTGCAGCAGCAGGTTCAGCGGCACCATGCGCCGCTCTATGTAGAGGTGGGAGATGATGACCTCCTGCCGGCCATCGCCGTCGCGGTCGCTGATCTCGACCTGGCTGGGCGCGTGCTCCAGGATCTCGGCGATCAGCGCCTCCGAGAAGCGCTCGCGCGGGAAGGCCACCAGGCTGTACTCCAGCGTGTCGGCCATGCGCCCCACGCGGTCGTGCTGCTTGACCAGGCGGTACTTGGCCTTGACCTGCTCGCGGGTGATCTCCTTGGGCGCGGCGAACCGGTCCTTGATGAGCTTGAACACATAGGGAAAGCTGGGCAGGTCGAACACCAGCATGACCATGCCCTTGATGCCGGGCGCGATGCGGAACTGGTCGCGCGAATGGCGCAGGTGGTGCAGGAAGTCGCGGTAGAACAGCGTCTTGCCCTGCTTGGCCAGGCCCAGGGCGTTGTACAGCTCGGCGCGCGGCTTGCGCGGCATGAGGCTGCGCAGGAACTGCACGTAGGCGCTGGGCACGTCGGTGTCGACCATGAAGTAGGCACGCGCAAAGCTGAAGAGGCCGTGCAGGTCCTTCTCGCCGAACAGGGCCGCATGCAGCACCAGCCGGCCGTTGTCCCCATGCAGGATGGGCACGGCCCAGGACAGCTCGGCAAAGCCGTTGATGATCTTGCCGACGATGTAGGCGCCCTTGTTGCGGAAAAACAGGCCGGACAGCACCTGGATCTGGAAGTTGGCGTACAGGCGCATGGCCTGCAGCTGCGGCTCCAGGCGCTCGGCCAGGCGGGCGATGTCGCGCTCCAGGTCCTCGAAGGGGCGCTGCAGCGCGAACTGCTCCACGACTTCGCGCAGCGTCTGCGACAGTGTCTCGCGCGTGGGGTAGAAGGCCAGGTAGGCCGGGCGTGCGGCCGGCTCCTGGTTCTCTATGTATTCCGTACTGACGGCCGGCCGCACGAAGATGAAGTCGTTGTGGAAGTGCGTACGGTGCAGGATCTTGGTGGTGACCGAGTTGAAGAAGGTCTCGGCCAGCTCCGGCTGCAGGTGGTTGACCATGAGCCCGATGTAGTGGCGCTTGATCTGCTGCCAGACCGGCATGGGCTGGGCGCCGGCCGCAAATTCCTTTTCAAGCCGGCGCACGCATTCGCGCACGCGCAGGTCGTAGAACTCGATGCGCTCGCGCTGCGCGCGCTGCTGGCCCAGCCAGTCGGCAGTTTCGAAGCGGTGTTTGGCGCGGGCCGATTCGGCGCGGAACAGGCGGTAATGGCGGTTGAAGCCATCCATCATCGCCCGCGCGATGTCATGGGCAAGCAGGGTGTCCTGGGCAGGCATCGGCATGAAGTCTCCCGGGGTCCCGCCTGCCATGGCCGCTCAGTCGCGCTGGCGGCTGGCGACCAGCTCGACAGCCTCGGCATGGATGTTGGCGATGCCGCCGACACCGGGCACGGTCATCTGCAGATTGGTGATCAGGCCGTCCTTGAGGCCATAGCACCAGCCGTGCAGCGTGACCTTCTGGCCGCGCGCCCAGGCATCCTGCATCACCGTGCTCTGCGCCACATTGATCACCTGCTCGATGGCATTGAGCTCGCACAGCGCGTCATGGCGCCATTGCGGCGACAGGCTGGCCAGCAGCGCCTGGTGCTTGTCGCGCACGTCCTTCACGTGGCGGATCCAGTTGTCGGCCAGGCCCACGCGCACATCCTCCAGTGCCGCCAGCACGCCGCCGCAGCCATAGTGGCCGACGACCATCAGGTGCTCGACCTTGAGCTGGTCCACCGCGTACTGGATGGTGGACAGGCAGTTCAGGTCGCTGGGCACGACCACGTTGGCCACGTTGCGGTGCACGAACACCTCGCCGGGCTCCAGGCCCGTGATCTGGTTCGCGGGCACGCGGCTGTCGGAACAGCCGATCCACATGTAGCGGGGTTTTTGCTGCGCCATCAGCCCAGTGAAGAAACCGGGCCGGTCACGCTCCACCTGCTGGGCCCATTCGCGGTTGTGGACAAACAGCTCTTCGATGGAGGTTGTGCTCATAAACAATCCTTTTGTTGGGGTCAAACTCAAGAACGGCGCAGCAGGCAGGCGAAAGATCAGCAGGTCTCTGCGAACAGCTCGCGGCCGATCAGCATGCGACGGATCTCGCTGGTGCCGGCGCCGATCTCATAGAGTTTCGCATCCCGCCAGAGGCGACCCAGTGGGTATTCGTTGATATACCCATTACCCCCATAGATTTGAACGCCTTCGCCGGCCATCCATGTCGCCTTCTCGGCGCACCACAGGATGACGCTGGCGCAATCCTTGCGAACTTGGCGAACATGCTCGGTTCCCAGCAGATCGAGGTTTTTGGCGACCGTATAGGCAAAGGAGCGGCCCGCTTGCAGCACGGTGTACATGTCCGCCACCTTGCCCTGGATGAGCTGGAACTCGCCGATGCTCTGGCCGAACTGCTTGCGGTCATGGATGTAGGGCACCACGTTGTCCATCACCGACTGCATGATGCCCAGCGGCCCGCCCGTCAGCACGGCGCGCTCATAGTCCAGGCCGCTCATCAGCACCTTGGCGCCGTTGTTCACGCCGCCCAGCACGTTCTCGGCCGGCACCTCGACGTTCTCGAACACCAGCTCGCCCGTGTGGCTGCCACGCATGCCCAGCTTGTCCAGCTTCTGGGCAATGGAAAAGCCCTTCATGCCCTTCTCGATCAGGAAGGCAGTCACGCCGCGGGCGTTCAGCTCGGGCTCGGTCTTAGCGTAGACCACCAGGGTGTCGGCATCGGGACCGTTGGTGATCCACATCTTGGTGCCGTTGAGCAGGTAGTAGCCGCCCTTGTCCTCGGCCCTGAGCTTCATGCTGATCACGTCCGAGCCGGCGCCGGGCTCGCTCATGGCCAGCGCGCCCACATGCTCGCCGCTGATCAGCTTGGGCAGGTACTTGGCCTTTTGCGCTTCATTGCCGTTGCGGTTGATCTGGTTCACGCAGAGATTGCTGTGCGCGCCGTAGGACAGGCCCACCGATGCGCTGGCACGCGAGATTTCCTCCATCGCCACCATGTGGGCCAGGTAGCCCATGTCGGCACCGCCGTACTGCTCGGACACGGTGATGCCCAGCACGCCCAGGTCGCCGAACTTGCGCCACAGGTCCATGGGGAACTGGTCGTCGCGGTCGATCTCGCCGGCGCGCGGTGCAATCTCGGCCTGTGCGAACTCGCGCACGGCATCGCGCAGCGCATCGATGTCCTCGCCCAGTTGGAAGTTCAGGCCCGGCAGGTTGGAAAGGCTCATCTCATGTCTCCTGTGGAAATTGGGGGAAAGAACGCCGCCCGGCTCAATCGGCCAGATCGCGGCCCTGCACGCACATCAGCGTGCAGCCCATGGTGGCAATCAGTTTCTCGCGGCCTTCGTCGATGGCGTAGGCGCGCCCTTCGGTCACGGTGATGGTGCGGCCCGGCTTGAGCACACGGCCTTCCATGCGAAAGCGCTGGCCCTTGGCAGGGGCCAGCAAGTTGATCTTGAATTCAATGGTGAGCACGGCAGCATCGGCCGGCATCAGGGTCAGCCCTGCGTAGCCGCAGGCGGAATCCAGCGCCGTGGAAACCATGCCGGCATGCAAAAAGCCATGCTGCTGCGTCAGTCCGGGCGCCCAGTCCAGGCAGACATCGACGGCACCGGGCTCCAGCAAGGACAGCTCGGCGCCCAGGGTGTGCATCGCGCCCTGGCGTGCAAAACTGTCTTGCACACGGCGGGCAAAGTCGCTGTTGGCAGGTTCCAGGCGGGGCACGGTCAAGGCAAGCCTCACAAATTACGTTTACGTAAACGTCAATTATGAAGCATTTTTCCCATCCAGGTGTTTCAACAAAGTGCGGGCCTCGGATTCCTGCTCTCGCACCTCGGCTAGGTTGGCCTGCAGATCGGCCAGGCGGTCTTCGAGCTGGCGGCGGTGCACAGCCAGCACCTCCAGGAATTTGCGCAGTTGCACGCCCGTGTCACGGGGGCTGTCGTAGAGATCGATGATCTCCTTGGCTTCGTTCAGAGACAGTCCCAGCCGCTTGGCCCGCAAGGTCAGGCGAAGACGTGTGCGATCACGCGCGCTGTAGACGCGATTGCGTCCGCCAGGCCCGGCACGCTCGGGCTCAAGCAGGCCCATGTCCTCATAGAAGCGGATGGCCCGGGTCGTGAGATCGAACTCCTTGGCAAGATCGCTGATGGTGTAGGTGGTCGACATGGCTGGAGAGTCCGCCGGCATCCACAGCCGGCGGCCATGGGAATGCGACGTTGACGTTAACGTCAATGCTAGCGGAATTGTCCGCAGGAAACTGCGCCGGATGTTGCATCCGGGTGCGATGAAGAAGCCTGGCAGGAATAAAAAGAGAGCGCGTCAGCGCTCTCTTTTTTGGGTTGTCCATTTTCGGATGTTCCGTTGAGCCGTCCGTTTTGGCGGTTCAGCCTGTTTCCCCGTTTCCTGCA
>NZ_JBICLB010000006.1:0-1283 GCF_043104845.1 Delftia sp. WSY_7
ATAGGTGACACATCAGTACAAGGACATGGGTAACAGATCCAAGCTTGGCAGCTGGAGCCAACAGCAGCCAAGGAGCGATCACCATGCCCTGGAAGGAGTGCGCACCCATGGACGAGAAACTGCTCTTCATAGCCGACCACCTGCGCAGTGGCGTGCCGCTGAGCGAGCTGTGCAGGCGCTACGGCATCAGCCGCAAGACGGCCTACAAGTGGGTTGAGCGATACCGCCAACTGGGCATGGATGGATTGCAAGAACGCAGTCGCAGGCCCCACGGGAACAATCAGGCGATCAGCTATGCACAGCGCCGGGCCATCATTGAGCTGCGCACGCAGCAAAGGTCACAGATGGGGCCCAAGAAGCTGCACGCTTTGCTCCTGCAGCGCTGGGGCCCACAGGAGACACCCAGCAAAACCACCATCTACAACGTGCTGAAGGCTGAGGGGCTTGTTTGCAGCAGGCGTGTACGCAGACGCTCGGTGCCTACGGCCCAGCCCTTGCGAACGAGCAAGCAGCCCAATGGGGTGTGGAGTGCAGACTACAAAGGCCAGTTCAAGACAGCCGATGGTCACTGGTGCTATCCATTGACCATCATGGACCACGCCAGCCGCTATTTGCTGGCCGTGCATGTCTACGACAGCCCCAACTACGAGGATGCCAAACGCAGCTTCGAACAGGTGTTTCGGCAATACGGACTGCCCGAGCGCATACGCAGTGACAACGGTCCGCCGTTCGCGACTACTGGCGTGGCGGGCCTGTCACGCCTGGCGATATGGTGGATAAGGCTGGGCATCAGGCCGGAGCGCATCGAGAGGGGCAAGCCACAGCAAAACGGTCGCCACGAGCGGATGCACCGCACGCTCAAGCATGCCCTGGGCAAAGAGCCTGCGGCGGACAAAGCGGCATTGCAGATGCAGCTCGATGCCTTTGTGGAGCACTACAACCAGCAGCGCCCGCATGAGGCCTTGCAGCAAAGCATGCCGGCCCAGCATTACAGCGACTCGACCAGGCCATACCCCTCAAAGCTACCCGAGCTGCAGTACCCGAAGCATTGGGAAAGGGTTCGGGTCAGCCACAACGGCTTGATTTACTGGCGAGCGCTGCGGATCTACATAGGCTACCTGCTGGCGGGGCAGTGGATCGGGATGCAGGAGGTGGCCGCTGGCCAGTGGGATGTGTATCTGGGGCCGGTGCGACTGGGCTGCTTCAACGAAGAGGATGTGCGAGGACCCCAGAAGGACTATGTGAGCTTGAGGTGTTACCCATGTCTGTGAGCTGAGTTGTTA
>NZ_JBICLB010000007.1:0-301 GCF_043104845.1 Delftia sp. WSY_7
ATCGCATCGAGACCTACTACTTCGAAGGTGAAGCGGGCCTGTCGCGCCTCATCGCCCACCACAAGGCCGATGGCAGCCGCTGGCTGCAGGCCTACGACAGCTTCGGCCGGCTGGCTTCGCGCACCGACCCGCTGGGGCGCAGCGTCCACCTCAGGCGTGATGGCCAGGGCCGGCTCATCGGCGTGCAACTGCCCGACGGGCGCAGCACCCAGCAGGAGCATGACGAAGCCACAGGCCGCCTGCTCAGCGCCACCGACACCGCAGGCGCCACCACCGGCTACCAATACGACGCCTGGGGCCG
>NZ_JBICLB010000008.1:0-454 GCF_043104845.1 Delftia sp. WSY_7
CAAGGACCAGAACTCCAGCTGCTGGATCCGCGTGGCCACCAACTGGGCAGGACCAGGCTTTGGCGCCATCTCCATCCCGCGCATAGGGCACGAGGTGGTGGTGGACTTCCTCAACGGCGACCCGGACTATCCCATCGTCACGGGCTGCGTCTACAACGCGGCCAACATGCCGCCCTGGGCGCTGCCGGCCAACGCCACGCAATCGGGCATCAAGACCCGGTCGAGCAAGGGCGGTGCCGCAGGCGCGGGCATGAAGAACGGCCCGGGCGACGCCAACGCCATCCGCTTCGAGGACAAGGCGGGCGCCGAACAGCTGTGGCTGCATGCGCAAAAGGACCAGCTCACCGAGGTCGAGAACGACGAGGACAAATGGGTGGGCAACGACCGGCGCAAGACCATCGACCGGGACGAGACCAGCGTCATCCACCGCGACCGCACCGAGACCGTGGACCGC
>NZ_JBICLB010000009.1:0-3524 GCF_043104845.1 Delftia sp. WSY_7
CAGACCCTCAACTGCGGTCGCACCCGGCTCTCGCGCGTGTACCTGGTGGGCGCCGACAGCAAGCTGATCCACCAGGGCTGGACCGTGGACCTCGACGCCGGCCTGGTCAGCGTGCAGGACACCACCGGCTGGGTGCAGCCCGTGCGCGTGTTCCACCGCATCGAGGAAATGGCACGGGCGTCGGACGTGCAGATCAGCGGGGCCATCACCCTCACGAAGTCGCTGAGCCATGAATTCCCAGTGGGCTCCATCGTCAGCAACGCCCTCATGTCGGGCACGCTTCGCGCCCGCGTGAGCCACCTGTTTGACCAGAACACCTGGACCGGCCGCTGGCAGGACACGGTCGACGGCGCCGAGGCTCTGGCCAGCTACAACGACACCGTGGCGCCCATCCGGGTGACCAATGCCGGGGCCATCCCGCAGCGCTGGATGCTGCGCTTCAAGGACACCACGAACTTCGAGTGCATCGGCCAGGACGTGGGCAACATCGGCTCGGGCTCGATCAATACCGACTTCGCGCCCATCAACCCCATCAGCGCCGCGCCTTACTTCACGGTGCGCGCCATCGGCTGGGGCCAGGGCTGGGCCGCAGGCAACGTGCTGCGCATCAACACGGTGGGTGCCATGCAGCCCTTCGCAGCCATCCGCACCGTGCAGCCCAGCGAGGCGGCCGGCACCGACTACGCCTTCGAGCTGCTCACGCGCGGCGACGTCGACCGCCCGCCCACCAACCCCCAGACCATCTGATCCCGAGGTAACCCATGATCTACACGTTTGACTCCACCCAGACCGGTGCCCCAGTGCTGTCCGGCTCTGCCGGCGCGCTGGCCACCGTGCTCAAGGCCTGCCTGGTCGACGGCTTCGGGGCCAGTGCCGTTGTCTCCCTGGTTGTCACGGCTGGCATCGCTAAGGCCACTTTTGCGGCGTCGCACCCGTACCGCGTGGGTTTCGTGAGCCGCATTGCCGGCGCCACACCGTCGGCCCTCAACGGCGACAAGACCATCTTGTCGGTGACCACCAACAGCGTGACCTTTGCGGCAGCTGGAGTTCCTGATGGTGCGGCCACGGGCACCATCACCAGCCGTGCGGCGCCTGCCGGCTGGCAGGAACTGTTCCCCGGCGCCCAGGCCAACGTGCTGGTGCTCAAGCCTACAGCGCCGGAAGCCTCTGGCAGCGTGCTGCGCCTGGATGACACCGGCACGACCACGGCCAAGGTGCTGGGCTACGAGTCCATGACCGATGTGTCCACGGGCACGGGGCCGTTTCCCATGGCCGCCCAGGCCGCCAACTACTACTGGCCCAAGAGTGATGCGGCCAGCACTGCAGCGCGCCGCTGGATGCTCTTCGCAGATGAGCGGGCCTTTGCGATCTGTATCTCGCCGCATGGCAGCAACCAGCAGCACGGCGTCCTCTTCGGCTTTGGGGACCTGGCATCGTACAAATCGGGCGATGCATGGGCGTGCATGCTCGCCGGTTCCAGCAGTGTCGGTGTGCCCACCACAACCGGCGCCGTGGCCGAGTGCCTGGGCTATGCCTTGGGCAGCACCAACGCGGCCGACCTGTTCGTCGTGCGTGGCTACGCAGGCATTGGCGGTGCTGTGCAATGCAAAAAAATCTCGGCCTACAACACGGCCGCAGCCTACTCGGGCGCGACGGCCTACGCAGCCAACACCATCCCCTATCCCAATCCGGCTGACAACTCGCTGCGCCTGTCGGCGGTCGAGCTGCTGGTGGGGGCGTCCGGCCTGCGGGGCCAGATCCCCGGTGTGTTTCACACCCCTCAGGTCATCGGCTCGGAGTTCCAGGCCGGCATGGTTGTGGAGGGCGAGGGTGCGTTCGCGGGCCGCAGCCTCGTCTGCGTGCGCGTTGGCCCGCCCGGCGGCACCACGGGCGTGGGTGTGGCCTTCGTGGACATCACCGGCCCGTGGAGGTCGGCATGACCGACCAGGAGATCTACGAACGCACAGAGTTGCTGATGTGCGGGGACACGGCCGTCGACACGATGCTGGCATTCGACAGCAGCCCAGAGCCCAAAGCGTTCACCCGGGGCGGCAACACCTCCATCGTCACCAGCAGTGCGCAGGCCAAGTTTGGCGCAGGCGCGCTGGCGTTTGATGGCAATACCTACTTGAGCACGGCCCAAGGCAACTGGTTGTTTGGCACGGCCGATTTCACCGTCGATGCCTGGATCTATCGCACCCGCAACGACTCCTGGCAGGCCATCGGCGGTCAGTGGCGCAACGGCAGCGACGCGGCATGGTCGCTGCATATCGCGGGGACCAACGACCCGGTGTTTCTTTTCCGAAACGCGACCGTGGACTTGGCGACGGGCACGGGCGTGGCGCTGGCCCGCAACACATGGACCCATGTGCGTGCCTGCCGGGCCGGCGACAACCTTCATCTCTTCCAGAACGGTGTGCTTCGCGCGACCAGGGCAGGCTATGGCGCCCACTCTGTGGGCAATGGCAACCCCTTGTTTCTGGGTTGGGCGCCCAACACCACCGACTACTTTGAGGGCCGCTTGGATGAGTTCCGAGTTGTGCGAGGTGTGGCCTTGTCCACCGCCAGCTTCACGCCGCCCACGGCGTCTGCCTTGCCGCCGCGTGGACCTGTGCGCGCGGCCGCCGGTAAGGGCCTGCGCCCCGTGCGCAGCAGTGCGGTGTCAGCTGGGCATGTGCTGCCGCTGACGTTGGGCCGCCTGGCGCGGGATATCGAGGTGGGTGGTCAGGGTCGTATCTGGGGCACCACGAAGATCAAGGGCAGCCCTACCAACCTGCCTGCCCGCGCCCGCATCGTGCTGCTGCGTCAACGCGACAAGATGGTCGTGCGCGAGGCCTGGAGCAACGCGGAAACGGGGGCCTTTGTCTTCGAGGGCCTGGACCTGCAGCAGCAGTTTGTGGCCCTGGCCGAAGACGCCGCCGGCAACTTCCGCGCCGTGGCCGCCCAGCGCCTGGTGCCCGGAGTCTTGTCATGACGGCCGGTGTGTGGGAGATCGGGCCCGCCACCGCGCTGGCCCAACTGCAGGCCACGGCCGCACGTTCGGACCTGGGCACAGGCAACGCCCATGTGCGGATCTACACCGAGCTACCGGCGGATTTCCTGGGTGCTCGCGGCCCCCTGCAGGCCGAGATCACCCTGGCTAAGCCGGGTAGCGCAACTGTCGTCAATGGCAAGCTGGTGCTCCATGTGCGCGACGCGGCGGGCGCGATGGTGATGGCCACGGGTATCCCCCGCTGGGCGGACTGGCATGCGGCCGATGGCGCGCTGCTCGCCGGCGGCGAGGTCTCGGATGCCGAGCATGCCGGCCCCTGGCGCATCCTGGGCGGGCAGACCCCCGAGGGCGACGCAAGCCCGCTGCTCTATGCCGGCTCCCTGGTCCAGCTCGGCGAAACGGAGCTGACATAGCCATGGCCGAGACCGATCTGCTCCTGCTGTTCAAGGCACCAGTCGGCGACGGCGAGTCGCCCCTGGACCTGGTGTTTGGAGACGAAGATCCATCGGAGCAGGTCGTCGAATTGCGTGCG